>CAMJRR010000001.1 GCA_946408345.1 uncultured Bacteroidales bacterium
CAAGCAACGCAGCTGTCTGTGATTTTGTAAGCCATAATGTTTTTAATTTTGAGTTAGTTTTGAATTTTCGTGCCGCAAAAATACTACAACTTTCATTCCAATGCGCCCAAATCAGAAATTTTTATTCAGTCTAAATAACAATAAAGGTTAAGGTGTTGATATTTAACATGATGCAGGTTTGCTTCTAAAATGGAAAATAAAAAGCGTTTTTCTTTGGTTTTGCACCTTATTATTGCTTAATTTTGCACCGAATTTAAAAGCTGTCAGCCTTTGGCAGTCAACCATCAGCTCGGTTTAGACCGGCTGAAAGCTGATTACTGAAAGCTGAAAACTAATCTTGGAATTTTTAAATCTTGAATATTAAATCTTTAAATCAATAATCATGACAGCAAAAAGTAAGGTTGTAGCCCTTGAACACGTCGTCATCCGCTTCTCCGGAGACTCGGGCGATGGTATGCAACTTACCGGAAATCTTTTTTCGGATTCAACAGCATTTGCCGGAAACGATTTCGCCACCTTCCCGGACTATCCGGCTGAAATCCGCCCACCGCAAGGCACCGTGGCTGGCGTCTCTGGCTTCCAAGTGCACTTTGGACACAAACCCGTTCACACCACTGGCGACCTTTGCGACGTCCTCGTGGCCATGAATCCCGCCTCCATCAAGGCTAACATGCGCTGGCTCCGTCCCGGAACCATCATCATCTTCGACTCCGACTCGGTGACCGAAAAGGCCCTCGAGAAGGCTGGCTATGCCGATGACCCGACCGTCGACGGCACCCTCGCCGACTATCAGGTGGTGAAAGCTCCCATCTCGGAACTCACCAAAGAGGCCCTGAAGGACTTCGGCATGGACAACAAGTCGATGCTGAAATCGAAGAACATGTTCGCCCTTGGTATCGTGATGTACTTGTTCAACCGCGAACTCGACACCGTTTACAAGTATTTCGAGACCAAGTTCAAAGGCAAGGACCAAGTGATCAAGGCCAACCGCACCGTCCTCGACGCCGGTTACCACTATGCCGACACTTGGGAGCTCTTCACGAACACCTATCGTGTGGAAGCCGCCGACCTCGACAAAGGCAAATACCGCAACATCACCGGCAACACCGCCGCCGCTTGGGGCCTGATGGCCGCCTCCGAGAAGTCGGGCCGCCCGCTCTTCCTCGGTTCGTACCCCATCACTCCCGCCACCGACATCCTTGCCGAGTTGACGAAATACAAGAACCTCAACGTCAAGGCCTACCAGGCTGAAGACGAAATCGCCGGCATCATGTCGTCGATCGGCGCTGCCTACACAGGCTGCATGGCCGTGACGACGACTTCGGGTCCTGGCCTCTCGCTGAAGAGCGAAGCCATGGGTCTCGCCGTGATGACCGAGCTTCCGCTGGTGATCATCGACGTGCAACGTGGCGGTCCCTCCACGGGTCTGCCGACCAAGATGGAACAGAGCGACCTGATGCAGGCCCTCTACGGCCGTAACGGTGACGCTCCGCTCGTGGTCATCGCTGCCCGCAGCTCTGCCGGTTGCTTCTACACCGCTTACGAAGCCGCCCGTATCGCCATGGAGCACATGACGCCCGTCATCATGCTCAGCGACGGTTCACTGGGTAACGGCTCCGAGGTGTTCCGCATCCCCAAGATGGCCGACCTGCCGAGCATCACGCCTCCGCTGGCCAAAGCTGACGACCCGAACTACATGCCTTATCGCCGCGACGAGAAATGGCTCCGCCGCGAATGGGCTATCCCGGGCACGCCTGGCCTGCGTCACCGCGTCGGTGGTCTGGAAAAGGAAAACGGCAAGGGTAACCTGTCCACCAATCCTGAAAACCACCAGATCATGACCGAACTCCGTGAGGAGAAGATTAACCGCGTGGCCAACGACATCCCGCTGCAGGAAATCTACGGTGACAAGAACGCCGACCTCCTAGTGGTGAGCTGGGGTGGCACCTTCGGTACCGTCCGCACCGCCGTCGAGGGTCTGATGGAAGAAGGCAAGAGCATCGCTCACGCCCACTTCGACTACATCATGCCGTTGCCTCGCAACACTGAGGAAGTGCTGAAAGGTCACAAGAAGATCGTGGTCTGCGAAATCAACCGCGGCCAGTTTGCCAAGTACCTGCGCATGAACTTCCCCGAGTACAAGTGCGAGCAATTCAATAAGGTGATGGGCCTGCCGTTCACCATCGGCGAGCTTGAAGCTAAGTTTAACGACCTTTTAAAATAATACGACTATGGAAAATCAGAATATCGAACAAGAGGTCATGCTGACCAAAGAGGATTTTGCAAGCGATCAGGTGGTGAAATGGTGCCCCGGTTGTGGTGACCACGCCATCTTGAAGGCCGTTCAAGACATTTTCCCGAAGTTGGGTAAGAAGAAGGAAGACATCGTTGTCGTTTCCGGCATCGGCTGCTCCTCGCGCTTCCCTTACTACATGAACACCTATGGTTTCCATAGCATCCACGGTCGTGCTGCCGCTGCCGCCACTGGCGTGAAGCTGGCCAACCCGAACCTCAGCGTGTGGATGATCACCGGCGACGGCGACTGCACCGCCATCGGTGGCAACCACTTCATCCACGCCTGCCGTCGTAACATCGACATCAACCTGATCCTGTTCAACAACCGTATCTACGGTATGACCAAGGGTCAGTTCTCGCCCTGCACCTTCCGTGGCACGAAGACCAAGACTTCGCCGCAAGGTACTTACGAAGACCCGTTCAATCCTGGCGAACTCGCCATCGGTGCCAAGGCTACCTTCTTTGCCCGTGGCGTGGACATCAACCCGAAGGAACTGAGCGAAATCTTCATGGAGTCGTACAAGCACGATGGTATCGCCGTGACCGAAGTCCTGCAAAACTGCATGATTTTCTCGAACGGCGTGCACGAAAACATCACTGGCAAGGACGTCCGCGACGACATGCAGGTGAAATGCGTCCACGGCCAGCCGCTCATCTTCGGTAAGAACCGCGACAAGGGTATCCGCCTCAATGGCAACCAACTTGAAGTGGTGAAGATTGGCGAGAACGGCATCACCGAGAAGGACATTCTCGTCCACGACAAGACCACCGAGGACACGGGTATCCACATGATGCTGGCACACATGATGCCGCCTCATTTCCCCGTCGCCATCGGCGTCATCCGCGACGTGAAAGCCCCGACCTTCAACGACAGCCTTGACCAAGTCATCGAAAACGAGAAGGCCAACTCGAAGATCAAGTGCATGGACGACCTGCTGAACAGCGGCTCTACCTGGACCATCGACTAATCTAAGGTCCCTGAGCCTGTCGAAGGGCCGACAGATAATGGCCTCGACCGGCCGACCTTAAAAACTGAAAATCCCGCTCGTTTGGGCGGGATTTTTCAATATTGTTTGCTGCATTATTTGTTGATATTGAGTAAAATGTTTACTTTTGCAATATGAAGACAAAGAGTGAGTATATTGAACTTATTGAAAATCAAGAGGATGAGTTAAGGAAAAACTTCGGAATCCGTTCGCTTCGCCTATTTGGGTCTGTGTCGCGAGATGAGCAGATTGAAGGAAGCGATGTTGATGTGTGTGTGGAAATGGAGCCTCAAGCCTATTTGATGGTTCGATTAAAACGATTTCTTGAGCGTCTTTTGGGTTGTCCGGTGGATGTGGTGAGAATGCACAAGCATATGAATCCTTACTTATTACAAGAAATCAATCGCGATGGAATTTACGTCATTAAGTAAACGAGACAGGGTACTGGGCATTTTTCAGCAAATTGAAAATGCTATCGGACAGCTTAAGGACTGGAATGCCAATGTTGAAACGGCTGAGGATTATTATTTGTCGCCTGACGGAATGCAAAAACTTGCAGCCAGTTGCATGCTGATTGAAGCAATAGGCGAGGGCATCCATCAAATAGATAGTTTGACCGAAGGGAAATTACTGCCAGAGCGTCCGGAAATACCTTGGGAAGATGTCGTTGGCATTAGAAACCATATTGCACATGGCTATTTTGACATAGATGGTGAAGTTGTCCTTATGGTTGTTCAACAGGATCTTGACCCATTGATGGAAGCGGTCAATCATTTTATTGAGACCATTTAATGCATTTTCAATATGAAAATCCCCTTCAAACCCGGAACCCTGATTTATCCCTTGCCCGCCGTGATGGTCACTTGCGGCGACTGCGAGGAAAACTACAATATCATCACCATCGGCTGGACGGGCACGATTTGCTCCGACCCGCCCATGTGCTACATCTCCGTCCGCAAGGAACGCCACTCGCACGAACTCATCATGAAAAACAAGGAGTTTGTCATCAACCTGACGACGGAGGAATTAGCCGCCGCCACGGATTGGTGCGGTGTGCGCTCGGGCCGCGACTACAACAAGTTTAAGCAGATGCACCTGCACACTGAGCCAGCCCAAATCGTGAAGGCTCCTTTGATTGCCGAGTCACCTTTGAGCATCGAGTGCAAGGTGTTGGAGGTGAAGGAATTAGGCTCGCATGATATGTTCATCGCTGAGGTGGTGGCCGTCAATGCGGAGGAAAAGCTCATCGACAAGGGTACGGGTGCGTTCCAACTCAATCACGCCAAGCCTTTGGCCTATTCCCATGGCAAGTATTACGGCCTCGGCGAGAAGATTGGCGGATTCGGGTTTTCGGTGAAGAAAAAGAAATGATTTATTTTTCGGATTGTGAGGTTTTTGTACTTTTGCAATCCATACTATCTGAACATGAAAAAGGCGTTGTTTGTATTGGTATTTCTAGCATTGGGTTGGCAGTTGAAGGCCGAGTGTCCGCCTGAAGTTGAGGATTTTACCTTTACGGATTGTAATGGCTTAACATACAATCTGTTTGAGTTGCTCGACGGTGGGCAATATGTCTTGGTTCACTTTCAGAATGATTTTAGCGGTTATGGGCAGACCTTGACCATGAACAATTTGTACCATCAGTATGGCTGCAATGGCAGGGATGTGTTTTTCATGGAATTGTTGACCAATGCTGATGATGCACAGTGCCAAAGTTGGGCCGAAGAATACCATGTAGAGTTCCCTTTGGTTGGCATGGATGGGGGAAGTGCCTCGTTTTATGCCCTATATCCTGATTGCATCTACGACTATGGGAACAACCAGTTTCTTTTGTTTTTGCCTGACCATCAGATATTTCAGGAGCCGATAGTCTATCATTTTGAGGAGGTCTTTTCGGATTTGGGCATCGTGCCAAGCGATTGCAATTTTGGTCAGTGCGAGGCACCAAGCAACTTGACGGCTCATCTTTCAGCGTCACAATTGGACCTCGAGTGGGAGGGCGTTGAAGGTGCCCAGTATTATCATGTGTTTTCGCGGAATTATGCGGAAGAGGATTTCCATTTTGAGGCCAACACGGTTGAGCCAAACATAGAAAACGTAACGTATCATCCGACGGAGGAGAACTGTTACTTTGTGGCTTCGCGCTGTGAAGATGGCTCTGAGAACATTTCAGATACGATTTGTGTTGGTCCCGAAGCCTTGGATTTCGAGTTGGTTGATTGTCATGGAAACGAAATCCATTTGTTTGACATTCTTGATCGAGGTCAGTTCGTTTTCGTTGATTTCTTCGGATTCACTTGCATTTCGTGCCGCGAGGTGATGCCATACATTGTGGAATCCTATTACCGTTATGGATGCAACAATGAAGACATATTCTATATGGAAGTGACCACCGACCCCGAGGAGTTGTGTTTCCGATGGTGCGAGGAATTTGGTGTCGAATATCCTACGGTAGGCCTGGAAGGAGGCGCTCAGAGGTTTGTGGATTTGTATCATTTCTCCTATTCTCCGCATTATTTCTTGATTGCACCAGACAGACAAATCGTACTTGACGGAGGTCATTCGGGCTTTTATATCTATGATTTGCAAACCATTATTGATGCCTTTGAGCCTTTGGGCATAGAAGTGTATCAATGCTATTCGGATGTCTTTGATAATCAGCAAGAAGGTTGTGCGATTTACCCCAATCCAGCTGATGATGTTGTAAATATTGAGGCTAATGGCTTGATTCAAGTTTACAACAGATTGGGTCAGTTGGTGGATGCTATTGTGTCTGATAGTCAAAAAGTAAGGGTCAATACAAATCGGTATCCCGATGGTTTGTATTTCGTTCAGGTGGACGGAAAAGGTATGGGAAAATTTGTGGTAAGGCATTGACATGATTGATCAATTCCAAGCATATATTAATAGGTATCACTTGATTGCTGAAGGCGATAAACTCATTCTGGCTCTCAGCGGCGGCATCGACTCCATGGTTTTGGCGGATTTGCTGCTGAAAGCCAAGGTGGAGTTTGTCGCAGCGCATTGCAATTTCCATTTGCGCGGCGAGGAGTCGGACGGTGACGATTGGTTTGTGCGCACGTTTGCTGAAAAGCGTGGAATACATTGCTTTGTGAAGCATTTTGAAACCGAGAAATATGCGGCTAATCATGGAATTTCCATTGAGATGGCTGCCCGAGATCTGCGTTATGCCTGGTTTGAGCAGTTGAGGCAGCAGTTGGGTTATGACAAAATCGCTGTGGCACACCATGCCGACGACCAAGCCGAAACTTTCTTCATCAACTTATTGCGCGGCGCAGGCCTCAACGGACTGAAAGGCATGAAGCCACAAAATGGAGTGATTATTCGCCCTTTGCTGTGGGCTTCGCGAGAACAAATACGAAAGTATGCCGTTGAGAATCATATCGTTTGGCGGGAAGACCATACCAATGCGGAATCGGTTTATCTGCGCAACAAAATCCGCAATCAGCTTTTGCCGGTTTTTGACGAGTTGCATCCTGAAGCACGGCAAGGATTGTATAAGTCGTTGGAGCATCTTGCTTCTGAGAATGAACTTTATAGAGCATTGTTGAAAGAGAAGTTGGCGCAAATTGTTGAGCAAAAGGATGATGTTCAAAGGTTGCCTTATTCAGCATTCAGCATTCAGCATTCAGCATTCCAGTTATTGTTTGAATGGTTAAGAGGTTATGGCTTTAACACCGACCAATGCCGTTTCATCTACGATTCCATCGGAACGGGTATTGGAAACCAATACTTTTCGCCTACACATTGCGTAGTAATCGGTAGAGATGAACTTCAACTCTCTGAAATTAAGGCGAAAACAGATGATGAAATCCAGATTGAAGTAGGGGAGAAGGAAGTATTTTTTCCAGTTCATCTTTGTTTTTCAAAATTGGAGAAAACTGAAGATTTCGTCATCGACAAGTCTCTCAACGTAGCTCAATTGGATTTCGACAAATTGAAGTTCCCTTTGACATTGCGCCATTGGCAACACGGCGACCGTTTTCATCCCTTGGGCATGAAAGGCTCCAAGTTGTTGAGTGATTTCTTTGTGGATCAGAAGCTTACGGAATACCAAAAACAAAATGTCTGGCTCTTGGTTTCCGCTGAAGGCGACATTCTTTGGGTGGTTGGCTACCGCATTGATGAGCGATATAAGGTTACGATTTCAACAAAAACTATATTTCTTTGCAAACAGACTCAGGTAGATAGATAAATTTTCTATTTTTGCAGATTAAATCTTACAAGATGGAAAACACTTTGCCGAGATGGGAACAGAAACTGAATAGCTACCGAAAGGCTTTGAGCCGTTTGGCAGAGGTGATAAATGTGATGAAGGTTCGGCAATTAAATGATTTTGAGGCTGATGGCTTAATTCAACGTTTTGAGTTTACCTTTGAGTTGGCATGGAAACTGATGAAAAGCTATGCGGATTACCAAGGTACAGACAAGGAAATCATGGGCTCAAGGGATGCTGTTCGTTGGGCTTTCGAAAATAAGCTGATAGAGGATAGTGATGTTTGGATGGAAATGATAAAACGCAGAAATGATACTTCACATAATTACGATGAAGATACAGCTGCTGATGTTATAGTGCGTGTAAAAGATGCTTATTTTCAAGCGTTTGTACGTTTTTATGAAAGAATGAATAATCTGTCTAGTTATAAATCTGCCGATTTGTTCACCCAATCTGAGTAAAATGATGGAGTTTGGACTAAAAGATAATGAGATTAACGCCTTGCGTGATACTTTGGCTTCGATTCCTGAAGTCGAGGAGACTATTATCTATGGTTCACGTGCAAGAGGTACGAATAAGGTCTTTTCTGATATTGATATTACATTGAAAGGCAGTAATTTGACTTGTCTTCAATTGGCTCTCCTTGACGCTAAGATTGATGATTTGTATCTGCCATATTTTGTTGATCTAAGTCTTTACTCTATGCTTCGAAATGAGGATTTAATTGAGAGTATTGAGCGGGAAGGTAAAGTGTTGTATAGAATCGAAAAAGCAATTAATTAATTCGCTGAAAATTAAATAATTAACTTATATGAAGAAACTATTTCTCTTCCTGTTGATGGCCTTCGCCGCCATCGTCCCTATGGAGGTTAGAGCGCAGATTATTGACCCCGTCAAGTGGTCTATCGCTATCCAAGACCTCAACGAAAATGAGTTCGATATTGTTGCCACGGCTACAATCGACCCCGAGTATCACATTTATTCCACCAAGATGCCTGACTTGGGACCATTACCTACAGTGTTCGACATCAAGACTTCTGAGTTTTTTGAGGCTGTGGGCGAGGCCCGTGACCTTACGGATGTGCCGATGTATTACGACGACATCTTTGAAGTGGAGTACAAACAGTTTGCTGGCACGGCTTCGTTTGCCCAGACCTTCCGCAAACTGAAAGACGGTGGCTTCCCCATTACGGGAGAAATCAACTATCAAGCTTGTAAAAATGGTCAATGTGTTTCTTTGACCGAGGACGTTGACCTTACCTACGGCGAACCCGCTGTGATTGAGGCCGCTGAGCCAGAGACCACTGCTGGCAAGAAGTCCAACATCTGGGGTATGATTCTCGAAGCCATCCTTTGGGGCTTTGCCGCCATCTTGACACCTTGCGTGTTCCCCATGATTCCTATGACCGTGTCGTTCTTCATGCACGGTGAGGGTGAAACCAAGGCACAAGGTCGTTTCAAGGCCTTTATGTATTTCCTTTTCATCGTGTTGCTTTACACCCTGCCTATCGCCATCATCATCCTGGTAACCTGGCTTGTGGGTGGCAACAGCGTCACGGCCGACATCTTCAACTGGCTGGCTACACACTGGCTGCCAAATATCATTTTCTTCCTCGTGTTTATGATTTTCGCTGCCTCGTTCTTCGGAGCCTTCGAAATCACACTAGGCAGCAATATGGTGAACAAGAGCGACAGCAAGCAAAGCACCAAAAACCTCGGCGGTATCTTCTTCATGGCTTTGACTTTGGTTTTGGTGTCGTTTGCCTGCACGGGGCCCATCGTGGGTACGGTGCTCATCAAGTCGACCTCGGGCGAGTTCTGGGCTCCTATCGTGACGATGTTTGCTTTCGCCGTGGCCTTTGCCCTTCCGTTTGCTTTATTTGCGTTCTTCCCGAACCTGTTGCAGCGTCTGCCTAAGAGCGGTGGCTGGCTTACTTCCGTTAAGGTTGTGTTAGGTTTCATCGAAGTCGCCTTGGGATTCAAGTTTCTCAGTGTGGCCGACCAAACTTATCACTGGCACCTGCTCGACCGTGAGGTTTACCTTGGCATTTGGATTGTCTGCTTTACCTTGCTTGGCCTCTATCTTATGGGCAAGATCCGTTTCAAGGATGAGAAGGAAGTCAAGGAGTTGGGCGTGTTTCGTCTGGTGCTCATCATCATCGACCTGACCTTCGTGGTTTATATGATTCCTGGCATGTGGGGCGCTCCGTTGAAGGCCCTCTCGGGTTATCTGCCGCCCAAGCAAACCCTCGATTTCGACTTGAATCGTATCATCGAAGAGAACAGCGAAAAAGTGATTGACTATGTGGATGCCAAGTTCGCCAATATGGCGGTGGCACCGCAAGGTCAGACGGAAGCTGTTGCTGTTGGTGAGTTCAACGAAGAACCGAAATATGCCGACCTCTTCCATTTGGCCCATAACCTGAAAGGCTACTTTGACTACGATCAAGCCTTGGCCGCCGCAAAAGCTACCAACAAGCCGATTTTCATCGACTTCACGGGTCACGGCTGCGTCAACTGCCGTGAGATGGAAGCCAACGTGTGGAGCGACCCACGCGTGAAAGACATGCTGCGCCACGACTTTGTTATCTGTGCCTTGTATGTCGACGATAAGACGGCCTTGCCTGAGAACGAGTGGTACACCTCGACCTATGATGGCAAGGAAAAGAAGACCATCGGCCGCAAATATGCTGACTTCCAAATCTCGAAGTTTGGCACCAATGCCCAACCGTATTACTGCCTCATGGACCACAACGGCAACCTGTTGATGAAGCCGCGTGCATACGATTTGGACAAGGATGCTTTTGTGAATTTCCTGAAGGATGGTATCAAGAACTTCAAGGAAGGAACTTACTATCAGCATGTTATAGACTAACTGATCTGCCATGAAGAAGCTGGTTTTGGCTCTTGCATTGGTGGCAGTCATGATGACCGAGGTGCAGCCTGTCAGGGCTTGTACCTCGGTCATTGTTTCTGGTAGGGTCACCAAGGACGGTCGCCCGATGATTTTCAAGCATCGCGATTCGAAGAGTGTGCACAATATGATGATTGTAGTCCAAGGTCAGCGGTATCGTTATCTTGGCCTTGTGAACGCTGAGGATACGAAGCCTAATGATGTTTGGGGCGGTCATAACGAAGCTGGATTTGGCATCATCAATACCGCTGCTTATAATATGAACGGCGATGGCGGCGACACCGACGGTGATGGCATCTTTATCCGTAAGGCGTTGGAATTATGTGCTACGTTGGAAGATTTCGAGCGTTTGTTGGACACGGTAAAGAAACCTCGTGAGGTTAACTCAAATTTTGCTGTGCTTGACGCCAAAGGTGGTTGCGCCTATTATGAAACGGGCAACTACGATTATGTGAAGTTCGATGTGAACGACCCTAAAGTTGCTCCTGATGGTTATCTTATGCGCACCAATTTCGGTACGACGGGCAACCATAAGTTGGACCAGGGTGTGGAACGCTATCAAGCCATCACCGATTTTATGGCTGAGGCTTGCAAGGAAGGCAATTTGGAGCACGACTATCTGATTACCCATATTTCACGTTATCTGAAACACGGTGTGACCAAACTCGACATGCATGATTTCATGCCTGAGACCGAAGAAAATACACGCTACGTCTCGTTCCATGACTACATTGCCCGTTATTCTACGGCTTCTGTGGTATTGGTGCAAGGTGTCAGACCCGACGAGTCTCCACCCAATACGGTCAGTTGGACTATCATGGGCTGGCCTTTGACTACCGTTGCCATGCCCTTGGTACTTATAAAATCTGGGAGTTTGCCTGCCATCGTCACGGATGATGGATCGGGCCATTCACGATTGAATGAAATGGGTTTGAAACTGAAAGAGCGTGTATTTTCGCTCGAACGTGGCAACGTGGAGTTCTATGGTGATCTCTCCATGCTGATGAACAAAAAGGGGACGGGCATCTTACAACGTATCCTCCCGATTGAAAACGAGGTGATGCAACTTGGCGAGGAAGCCTTAATTCGCTATCGGAAGTCACAGGATGCCAATGTAATGCAGCGGTATTACGATTGGGTGGATGCCTATATCGTTGAACAGTATAAAAACATGTTTGAAATTGAATAACAATAAAAAAACAAGCAAAATGAAAAAACTATTGATTCTGTTCCTGTTGGTATTAGGAACTACATTTGCATTTGCCCAGCAGAGCGACCTGAAAACCAAAACCATCCATTTGGACAATGGCTTGAAGGTAGTGATGTGTGAAGACCATTCGCAGCCCGAAATTTATGGTGCCGTTTATGTCCATGTAGGCAGCAAGAACGACCCTGTAGATGCTACGGGTATGGCGCACTATTTTGAGCATATTATGTTCAAGGGAACGGATAATATTGGTACGACCAATTGGGAGGCCGAGAAAGTGTATCTGGACAGTATCGACCTGATGTATGACCGTTTGCACGAAACTTCTAATGTGGTTGAAAGGCAAGCCATCCAACAGAAAATCAATGCCTTGTCGCAGAAGTCGGCAGACTACGCCATCCCGAATGAGGTGGATGTCATCTTAACTCAAATGGGCGGCAAAGGTCTGAATGCGGGTACGTCCTACGACCAAACCATGTATTTCAACACTTTTCCGTCGAATCAACTCTCCAAGTGGATGGATGTGTATGTAGAGCGTTTCCGCAACCCCGTGTTCCGTCTTTTCCAGTCAGAGCTGGAGACAGTTTACGAGGAGAAGAACATGTATGGCGATAACCCCGGTGCAGCTTTTCAGGAGTATCTCTTCAAAGAGGTTTTTGGTGAGCATCCTTACGGTCGTCCCGTTATCGGCTATACTGAACACTTGAAAAACCCGCAGACCAGCAAGATGCGTGAGTTTTATAACAAGTATTATGTGGCCAACAACATGACCCTTATCCTTGTCGGCGACTTCGATATTGATGAAACTGAACCTATGGTGGCCGAGAAGTTTGGCAAATGGCGCAGCGGAAAACTGCCCAAGGAACCAACCTACACTTTGCCAAAATTTGACGGCCCGACAATAAAGGAAGTCAGAATGACGCCCGTCAAAATGGGTGCATTGGTGTTCCCTGGCGTAAAGAATTCGGATCCTGATATGCTTCCTTTGTCCCTCGCTTGCTCCATCTTTGCCAATGGCGAAACGGGTTTGATGGACAAACTGATGAAAGACGGTGATATCATGGCTGCCATCTTGCTGCCCCTCTCTTTGGAAGACTATGGTGGCAATGTGATGATTTACATCCCCAAATTGTTGGGACAGTCGCACGAAAGCGCCGAGAATCTCATCTTTGACTGCCTCGACCGACTGAAAAAAGGCGAGTTCAGTGACGACCTCTTCGAGGCCATGCGCATGAGTATGCTGACGGAACGCTTGAAAGCCACGGAGAGTTTTGGAAGATTGTCGAGTCTTTTCTTAGAGCTAGAAACCACAGGACAGACATACGAGGATTATTTGGCCGAGACGGAACGCCTGAAGAATATCACCAAGGCTGAAGTGGTGGCCATTGCCAACAAGTATTTCGGCAACGACTATTTGGATGTGCGCTCCAAGATGGGCTTCCCGGCCAAGGATAAAGTCGACAAACCCAATTGGAAACCCATCGAGGCCAAGAATACTGAGGCCAAGTCTGATTTTGCCAAGGCTATCGAGGCACAAATGGTGCCCGAGGTGGAACCTCAAGTCGTCAAATTTGGCGAGGATGTTGTGATTACTGAAGTCAACGATGGCTTCAAACTCTACTCGACGGCCAATCCCCGAAACGATATCTTTGACCTGAAAGTTGTGTTCAACTATGGTTCCGCCAACGATCCCGACTTGGGTCGAGCAGTGTCTTATCTGCAAATGCAGGGCACAAAGACACAATCGCCTGAATTGTATGCGCTTCAATTACAGAAATTGGGTGCCTTGGTTGACTTCTACAGCTCTGATAACCAGTTTACAGTACACATGACGGGTTTCGAGAAAGACCTTAACACAATTATGGCTTTGTGCATCAGTAAGTTGCAGAATCCTTCCAATGAGGAAAAATACATAAAGACCTTGGTGGATGGCGAAAAAACCGACCTCAGCGCACTACGTGAAGATGCTTCAACATGGGCACAGGCGGTCCGCGAGTATGCCATGTATGGCGACCAGTCGAACTTCTTGAACCATGCCACCTTGAAGGAATGGAAAAAGAGAAGCGGAGAGGAATTGCTTGCAGAAGTTGCCGAAGCCTTGAAGTATGACGGCTACGTGTTGTATAGTGGCAATACCCAACCAGAAATGCTAGTGAGTATGCTGAAAAACAACAAATTGGTGAAGCCAAATGCCATTAAGGGACAGGAGAAGATTCGAGTTGAGAAAAAATATACCGAGCCTCAGGTGTTTATCGCTTCCAACAAGAATTTCCGCCAAAGCAATATCTATTTCCATGTACCAGGTGAGAAGTTGAGCGCCAAAGACGAGGCGATGGCTTCGCTGTTTAGCAAGTATTTCGGAACGGATATGTACTCCATTGTTTTTCAGGAGATCAGAGAGTTCCGCTCTTTGGGTTATACGGCTTACGCTAACTATCGGTATGACTATCTGCAACGCAAGCCAGGTCAGCTCTTTGGCTTCCTCGGTACACAATCCGACAAGACTTTGGACGGCATGACCGCCTTTAAGGACTTGATTGTCAACATGCCGGTGCGCATGGAGAAGTTCAACGCTTCCAAAGAAGCCTTGCTGAAATCACGTTCGAGTGAATATGTCGGTTTCCGTAATATGCCTGCTACGGTGCAGAATTGGATGAAGAAAGGCTATGACCACGACCCACGTGGCGAGGTGACCGAACTCATCCGCAATGCCAGTTTCGACGATGTTCAGAGTTTCTACAACCGCATGATTAAAGACCGCCCCGTGGTCATCATGATGTCGGGCAACGAAAAGCAAATCGATAAGAAGGAACTGGGCAAATTTGGTGAAGTAACAAGATTGAAATACAAGCAAATCATAAAGGAATGAGTCTTATAAATGAGATTTTACGCGTAGAGGGCCTGAACAAGACTTTCCGACTCTCGCGCAAACAACAACAGATTGAAAGGACCGACCGCAAGGAAATCGTTGCAGTCGATAACCTTTCGTTTACCGCCAACAAGGGGGAGATTTTTGGTCTCTTGGGTCCCAACGGCGCAGGAAAGACCACTACCTTGCGAATGTTGGCCACCCTGATACGCCCTGACAGTGGCGATGCCTTATTGGATGGCTTCAGTGTGGTGAACCAGCCCGAACAAGTGCGTGCCAAAATCGGTTTCCTGACTTCGGAATTGAAACTGGAAGACTTCTTCACGCCGAATTACCTGTTCGACTTTTTCTCGCAGTTGTACGGTATCTCTCCGGAAGTGATTGCCCAACGCAAAACCAAGATGTTTGAGCGTTTTGGCATTAACAAGTTCGCTGAGGTGAAGGTGGCCAACCTTTCCACCGGCATGAAGCAGAAACTTTCGTTAGTCATCTCACTAGTACACAATCCCGATATCATCATCTTCGATGAGCCTACCAACGGCCTTGATGTATTGACGGCCCGTACTGTTACTGATTATTTGCAAGAATTGCGCAATGAAGGCAAGACCATCATCCTCAGTACGCATATTTTCAGTCTGGTGGAGCGTCTCTGTGATCGTGTAGGCATCATCATCGATGGTCGCATGATAGCCTGTGGCACCCTTGACGAAGTTTGCAATGGCATGACGATGGAAGACCGTTTCTTCGAAATGTACAAAGAAGTGAAAGGAGGTGAAGAATGAAAAGCAATACATTGACCATCATCAAGAAAGAGTTTGCCCGATTCTTTGGCGACCGACAAATGCTGTTCACTACGGTCATTATGCCAGGTTTGCTCATATACATTATTTACAGCATTATGGGCATGGGTATGAAAAAGATGGCCACTGAAGGAACCAATGAGTTGGTGACCCTGTGCGTGGAGAATATGCCAGCGAGTATGGCGCCACTGCTTGATGGCATACCTGCTGTTTCAATTTCACAACAGCCGATTTCGCAAGAGGGTATCGACAAATTGGAAAACAAGGATCTCAATGTAGTGCTGGTGCGCTTCCCTGATGCATTCGATGCAAAGGTGGCCATCTACGACCCACAAAGTGGCGTTGCAGCACCCAACGTGGAAATCTATTATAACTCGGCCAATAACGCATCGAGCCGTGTCTACCACATCCTCGAAGCTTCGCTCTCGGCATACGAAGACCAACTGAGCAACCGTTTTGATATCAATCGCGCCGATTCGGAAGAGGTCGCTTTTGACAAGGCTAACAAGGACGACGTGCTGGGTAGCATTTTATCCAAACTCATCCCGATGCTTATCCTCATGATGCTCTTCAGCGGTGTGATGGCCATTGCACCAAGCAGCATTGCTGGCGAGAAGGAACGCGGCACGATTGCCACTTTGTTGGTGACACCGTTGAAGAGAAACGAACTGGCATTAGGCAAAGTGGTGTCGTTGAGTGGCATCGCGCTGCTGAGCGGTATCTCGAGTTTCATAGGCATCGTGCTTTCATTGCCCAAGATGATACAAGCCGACGAGGTAGGCGTGGAGCTAGGCCTCAACTACACGGGTGCTGACTATACAGTGTTGTTGCTCATCATCTTGTCCTCGGTACTTATCATGGCCTCAGCCGTCTGCCTGCTTTCTGCCTTAGCCAAAGATGTCAAGAACGCGGGCACGATGATTACGCCATTCATGCTTGTGGTGATGTTCTGTGGCTTGACTCCTATGTTCCAGAGCGGCACACCCGAGAGTCTGACAGCCTATCTGATTCCCTTCTACAACGCCATTCAAGTGATGACTGCCGTCTTCGCTCACGAAATGAAATGGATGCCTGTCATCGTTACTTTGGCCGCCAATGTGGTCTACACGGGCATCGCCGTCTGGGGCTTGACTCGAATGTTCAACAGCGAAAAGGTGATGTTCTCGAAATAATAGGTAGAGTAAAGGTATTATGCGCAAAAAAGGAAGAGCCAGTCGACTCTTCCTTTTTCATTTTAATGTGTTGCAAACGTTTATGCAATCTCTCCACCTTTTGCGAAATGCTGATAGAACGCGATAATCGTCTCGATGCCTTTGTAGAAGTGGTCGAGGCGGTAGTTCTCGTTGGGCGAGTGGATGGCGTCTTCGCCAAGACCGAAGCCCATGAGGATGGACTTGATGCCCAACACTTCCTCGAATCTGGCGATGATTGGAATCGAGCCGCCCGAACGCATCGGGATGGGCAGTTTGCCGTAAGTGTCCATGTAAGCAGCTTCGGCGGCTTTGTAGGCAGGCAAGTCAACAGGGCAGCCGTATGCCTGACCGCCATGCAACGGTGTGACTTTCACGGTGACATACTCAGGAGCGTTCTTCTCAAGGTAGTCTTTCACCAATACGGCAATCTTTTCGTTGTTTTGGTCGGGCACGAGGCGACAGGAGAGCTTGGCGTATGCTTTTGAAGGCAGCACGGTCTTGGCACCTTCGCCAGTATAACCACCCCACATGCCGCAGAGGTCGAAGGTGGGACGGATGCCGACGCGCTCAATCTTGGTGTAGCCTTTCTCGCCACGCAAAGCCTTTACCCCAAGGCTGTTCTTGTAGTTTTCCTCGTTGTAGGGAGCCATGTTGAGCAGTTCGCGTTCGCGGGCGGAGCATTCGATGACGTCGTCGTAGAAGTGCGGGATGGTGATATGGTTGTTCTCGTCCATGCATTTGGCAATCATCTCGCAGAGGGTGTTGAGCGGGTTAGCCACGCTGCCACCGAAAAGGCCAGAGTGCAGGTCGGCATTGGGACCAGTGACTTCGATTTCCCAATAGGCGAGACCACGCAAACCCGTGGTGATGCTCGGCACATCAGGGCCAATCATCGAGGTGTCGGAAACGAGGATAATGTCGGCCTTGACGAGGTCTTTGTAGTCCACAACCCACTTTGAGAGGCTGCCCGACCCGATTTCCTCTTCGCCTTCGAGCATAAACTTCACGTTGCAGGGGAGGGTGTTGGTCTTCACCATGGTTTCAAAAGCCTTGGCGTGCATAAATGACTGGCCTTTGTCGTCGTCGGCACCGCGAGCCCAGATCTTGCCGTCTTTGATAACAGGTTCAAACGGGTCGGTGTGCCACAGGTCGATGGGGTCGACGGGCATCACGTCGTAGTGACCGTAAACCAAGACGGTAGGCAGTTTCGGGTCGATGATTTTCTCGCCATAGACAATTGGGTTGCCCTCGGTGGGCATCACCTCGGCCTTGTCGGCGCCAGCAGCCAGGATGGCATCGCGCCAGTATTCGGCACAACGGATCATATCCGGTTTGTGTGCTGATTCCGAACTGATGGAAGGGATTCTGATTAAGCCAAAGAGTTCCTCAAGGAAACGGTCTTTGTTGGCTTCAATGTAGTTGTTGGTGATTTGCATTTGATTCAAGATTTAAAATTTAAAAATTCAAAATTCGAGATTCAAGATTGGTGCAAAGATAGTGATTTCTGTTGATAACACAATAACCTTTTTTGTTCTCAACAAGAGAAACTCTCACCTCTCAACTACTCTCAACTCTAAACTCTCTACTGACTCTCAACTCTAAACTCTCAACACTAAACTCTAAACTAAAAAATCCCACAATCCCCTTGCAACAAACAAAAAATGGTTATATTTGCAGCGCGTTTTGCGCGCTTTTTTGAATGAACAATCCACTTAATACTAACTAAAAGTTCAAAAAAATGAAAAAAGTATCTTTACTCGTTGCGATGATTGCCTTCGTTTGTGGCAATATGTTCGCTCAAAGCTACAATTTCGACCAATATAATGTTGGTGATAAGGTAGCTCAATCAATCGGTCAACCCTGGACCACCTGGAGTAATCTGCCAGGAAGTGATGAAGACGCTGCGTTTAGTGATGAACAAGCGGTTTCTGGCACCAACTCGGTAAAATTCACCTATGGCAACGACCAGGTTTACAACTTCAACGATGAAACGACTGGTTCGTACACACTCGATTGGAATATGTACATTCCAAGTGGAAAAGATGCCTATCTGAACATCCAGCACAATTTCACTGGTGGTCAGGACGGCGAATGGGCTTTCGGCCTTTACTTCAACACTGCTGAACAGGGTACTGCGTTGCATGTGTCAGACGCTTATCATGATTTCACTTTCCCGTTCGACACATGGTTCCCGGTTCACTTTGACATCGACCTTGACAACGATGCCATTTCTCTGACAATCGATGGAACGGAAGTCCACTCGTGGGCTTTTAGCGAACAGGAATCTTCCGCTACTCCTGGTATGCGTGTCTTGGATGCGCTTGATTTCTACCCTCCGACCAATGCTAGCACATCGGTCTTCTACATTGACGATTTCTCCTTCGTTTCGTCGCAAGAGGACCAAGTGCTTATTGGTGAATCCTTCGAGGAATACACCGTAGGCAATAAGATTGCTGCCGAAGCCGTTGCCGCTGGCCATGACTGGTGGACCACTTGGACCAACCAACCTGGCGGTAATAACGATGGTACTGTCTCCAACGATTACGCCTCTGAAGGCAATAACTCTGGCTATTTCACCAACGCTACCGACCAAGTGCTGCTGCTTGGCGACTATGAGACTGGCGTTTATGACCTGAGTTTTGATGTTTACACTCCTGCCGGAAAGGATGGTTATTTCAACATCCTTCACAAATTCCCCGCTTCAGACAATGCCGACTGGGCCATGCAAGCCTATTTCAATGCTGAGTCTGATGAGACCAACAACGAGATGTGGCACAGCACGGGTCATGGTTCGGTTCATGCCGGCGGCGCCTTGGTGGCCGACCTGCCTTGCGTCGAAGACGAATGGATGAACGTTCGCGTCCACATCGATTGCGACATTGATGAAGCCACTTTGTTCTTCAACGATCAGGAAATTTACACTTGGCAATGGAGCTTGGGCAGTTTCGGTGACGAAAGTACTAGAGTGATCGCTGGTGCCAACTTCTTTGGCCCTTTGGCTACTTCACAATTTTATGTCGACAACATCCAGTTCACGAGAATCGGTGGCGAAAGCGCTCCCTCTATGGTGGTGAGCGCAAATGCTATCTATCAAGAGCTTGATGAAGATGAAGTAACGACACAAACGTTCGTCATCTCTAACGAAGGCACCTCCATCGGCGATTGGTCGGGTTATGTCGATTTCGGTCAAGGCGAAGGTGGAACTCAACAACAAGAGATTTACTATGACAACGGTGAGCCTACCAACCTTACGGGTCTTGTGACTGCCAATTTCATTCAGATTGCCAATAAATTCACTGTTGCATCTTATGGCGGAGCAGTGATGGGAACCAAGCTGAAGAGTGTTAGTTATTTCGTTGCAACAGACTCCAACGGCATTTTGGGTATGACGGGCGATCTTTACTTGCGTGTTTATAAGGCTGGTACTACTGGTGTACCTGGTGAACTTCTTGGCGAAGTCATCATTCCTGAAAACCAAATTGTTCAGAATGACTGGAATACTGGCACCTTCGCTGAAGATATTTGGCTGACTGGTTACGATGTGTTTGTTGCTGCTGGTTTCCAACAGATTGATGGTGGCTATCCTGTCGTGTTTGACAATGGTACAATGGTTCCTGGTGTCAGGTATCTGTCGGTTGGAAATGGCAATTCATGGTCATTGGTTGATGATATCTGGGATAGCAATTACAATTTCTGCCTCCATGCCGTTTGCGAAGGCACTCCTATTGCTGGTAACTGGGTCTCTATGAACAAGAATTATGGCTCCATACTCGGTGGTAACGATGACGAAATCACTTTGACATTTAACACCGTTGGTTTGAGCAACGGAGAAGAATATCATGCCAACCTGCTCATTACCACCAACGATGTTGAAAATCCTGAATTCAACATTCCTGTCACTTTGAAAGTGGGTGTTGATGGCGTTGAGGAGACTGCCAACCAACTTGCCAGCATCTATCCCAACCCCGCCACTTCGCAGGTCACCCTCGAAGGCGAGAACCTGAACAGCGTGGCCATCTACAATGTGGCTGGTCAGCTTGTCCGCGTGGTGAAGCTCAACAACATGGTCAACAACATCGACATGAATGTTGAGGCTGGTGTCTACTTCTTCAGCATCTACGACAACAATGGCAACAACAATGTCCAGCGCGTTGTCATCTCCAAGTAATCAATCCTACGATTGAATGAAAAAACCGCTCCTTTTGGGGGCGGTTTTTTTTGTGTTTATTTAGGATTGCTTCGCAAGAAATCCGAACAAAATCTCTTTAAAATCTCTCAATAATTGTATTTCTTTTAGAGAGATTATAATAATGATTTTTGAAAGATTTATCTGCGATGAGTGCAAAGCATTTCTTGCCTTTAGTCAAATTTGGTCATTTCAGCCATCAGGATGGCTCCAGCCACGGCGGCATTGAGCGATTCTGTCATGCTGTCGCCCACACGGGGTATAGTGACGGGATGCGTGATGCAAGGCAAGACATCGGCTCTGATGCCGTGAGATTCACTCCCGATGACAAGGATACCTTCAGGCTTGGCTTGCATTTGGAAAAGGTTTTCACCATCCAACAAGGCGCCGTAAATGGACTTGCCTTCGTCCTTGGCATGGTGGAGATAAATAGCCAAATCGGACTCCCAAACTTTGACCCTAAACAGCGAACCCATGGTGGCCTGCACCACTTTAGGATTCCATAGTTCAACACAATCTTTGCTGCATACTATGTCATGGATGCCGAACCACTCTGCAGTGCGGATAAGCGTGCCCATGTTGCCAGGGTTGGCAATGCCATCCAAGGCAAGGATAAGTCGAGATGTGGTCTTGATTTCGCCTTGTTGTGGAATTTTCACTACGGACAAAATGCCTGGCGGTGTGTCTTGGCCACTCATTTGCTGCATTTGCACCTCGGTGACTGTTTCGGCTTGAGCGAAGGCTGGATAATCAGAGAGGAAAGCCTCGGTGGCATACACCCCCACAATCTCGAAATCGGAGTGGAGTAACTCTTCCGTCATCTTGCGTCCTTCCACAACGAAAAGGCCAAGCTCCTTGCGGAACTTCTGCTGCTTGAGAGAAGCGATTTGCTTTATGGTATTTTTGGTAAGCATATATGTTCTATTTTTTTGATATTTGACACTTGTAAATCACTTTCACCTCTTGTCGTCGTCGCGGATGTCCCTCCGCCATGACGCAAGGGTGATAGTGACTCCAATCCCAGTCCCGCGTCAAAAATACAAAAAAAGCCGTCCCACAAATGAGACGGCCTTTCCAAAACATGAAAAAGTTTATTTTTCTTATTCAGCAAAGACGTTGAAGTCGATGTCGACAGCCACTTCCTTGTGGAGTCTAATCTTGGCTTTGTAATCGCCTATTTCCTTAATGGCGTCTTCGTTGAGGACGATGTGCTTGCGGTCCACTTCGATGCCAGTGGCTTCCTTGATGGCGTTGGCAATCATGATGGTGTTGACCGAGCCGAAAATCTTACCCGTGGCGGCAGCCTTGGCGGGGATTTGCAGCTTCAGGCCTTCCAAAGCCTTGGCTTTCTCGGTGGCTTCGTCCTTGATCTTTTGTTCCTTGTGAGCCTGTTGGCGCATCTCTTCGGCCAAGATCTTGCGGTTGCGCTCGGTGGCGAGGATGGCGATGCCCTGCGGGATGAGGTAGTTGCGGCCGTAGCCGGGCTTCACGGTGACGATGTCGTTCTTATATCCTAAATTGGTGACGTCTTGTTTCAGAATGATATCCATGTGTTGTCCTCCTTCAAATTATTTCAAACAATCTGCTACGAATGGCATCAGGGCGAGGTGGCGGGCACGCTTGACGGCTTGGGCAACCTTGCGCTGGTATTTCGTTGAAGTGCCGGTGATGCGGCGGGGCAGGATCTTACCCTGCTCGTTGACGAACTTCAGCAAGAAGTCGGCATCTTTGTAGTCGATGTACTTGATGCGGTTCTTCTTGAAGCGGCAGTATTTCTTTCTCTTGGTATCGACTGCAATGGGAGTCAGATATTTGATGTCGTTGTTGTTGTTCACTTGTGCCATTTTTCTTCGTTTTTAATTGTTCAACATTAGGCTTGGGCTTCCTCGGCGGCAGCTTCGGCTTTCTTGCGTTTCTTCTCGTTGTAGGCAATAGCGTGCTTGTCGAGCTTCACAGTGAGGAAGCGCATAACGCGCTCGTCACGCTTCAGTTCGGTTTCGACATCGGCGATTACATTACCCTCGGCCTTGTACTCAATGAGTTGGTAAAAGCCCGTGGACTTCTTCTGGATAGGATAGGCAAGCTTACGCATGCCCCAGTTCTCTTCATGAACGATCTCTGCACCATTGTTGGTCAGATGATCTTCATACTTCTTTACCGCTTCCTTCATCTGTTCGTCAGACAAAACGGGAGTTAAAATGAAAACGGTTTCGTACTGATTCATAATTGAATTGATTGATTATTAAATAATTAGTGTTTAATGCTACGATTCTGAAATCGTGGGTGCAAAAATACGACTTTTTTCTTAATATACAACATATTATGCGAAATAAATTTTTAATCTATCGTCGCATTGAACCTGGCTTTCGCTTTGCGTCATTGCGAGGAGGTATGACGAAGCAATCTAGGGAATAAGTCAAATGTCTGGACTGTTTCTTCTGCTTTCACGGAATGAGGCCTCGCAGTGACGCGAAGCGTGACTATTGCTTTACCTGTAATATTTTTTCCAACATGAACTCAGCTGCATGGCCGTCTCCGAAAATCTCTGGGAACACGGTAGGCGGGTTGTCCTTGAAGTGTTGCCAGGCCTGCATGATTCGCATTTCATCAGAATCGGCGAGAATGGCGTTGCCTGTTTCCACAATCTCCACCCATTCAGTCTCAGGCCTTAAGATGATGCCAGGCTTTTTGAAGAAATAGGCCTCTTTTTGCACGCCGCCTGAGTCGGTCATGATGAGTTGGGCATGACGCTCCAAGGCGATCATCTCCAAAAACGATACAGGCGGGATGAGTTTGATATTCTGACAACTGAAGATTTGTTTTTGCAAATTTTCATCGAGGTTGGTCTTCAAGAGCTTGGCTGTCCTTGGATGTAACGGCAGCACGACTTGACATTCCTCGGATAGTTTTATGATGCTTCTGAAGATGGCACTGAGCCTTTCGGGGTGGTCGGTGTTGCTGTCGCGATGGATGGTGGCCAAGATATAGGGCTGGTCGCTTAACGCCAGACGTTTGATGATGTCAGTTTTTTCCTCTGCAATGTCGGCGAAATACAGACTGTTGTCGTACATGATGTCGCCGCAGTGGTAGACCTTCGGATTGTCAATGGTAGGTTTAGCGGTCCCTGAGTCCTGAGCCTGTCGAAGGGTCGAAGGGCCACCTTCATCGATAGAAAACCCTTCCCGTTTCAGATTCTCCAGTCCGGCCTTGGTAGGCGTGAAGAGCAGGGTAGAGCAGTGGTCGCACACGATGCGGTTGATTTCTTCAGGCATACTTTTGTTAAACGAGCGCAGTCCCGCTTCTATGTGGACGATGGGTACATGGATTTTGGCGGCTGCAATGGCACCGGCTAGGGTGGAGTTGGTGTCGCCATAGAGCACGATATAGTCGGGTTGCTCCTTTATTAATAGGGCTTCAATGCCTTCGGTCATGCGAGTGGTTTGCACGCCGTGGGATGCGGAGCCGACGTGGAGGTTGTAGGCGGGACGCGGTATTTGCAGCTCGTCAAAGAACACCTGCGACATATTGTCGTCGTAGTGTTGCCCTGTGTGGACGATGACTTCCTGGATTTGGTTGGCATAATGGTTCCTAATGGCACGACTCAATGCTGCTGCTTTGATGATTTGGGGACGCGCCCCGATGATGGTGACAAGTTTCATGGGTGTGCGTTGTTTCAAAAGGTCATTTCTCCGTGGTCGCGGAAGCTGTAGTAGCGTTCGTTGCCAATGATGATATGGTCGATGACGTTGATGTCTAAGAGTTTGCCTGCGGCTACCAACTTTTTCGTCAGTTGGCGGTCGTCTTCGCTAGGACGTGGGTTGCCCGAAGGATGGTTATGCCCTAGGACAAGGCAAGTGGCTCCGAGGTTTAAGGCATTTTTGAAGATGAGTTTCGGGTCAGCAATGACATGGGTGGTGCCGCCATTGCTGATGCATTCCACCTTCAGTGCATGGTTGCTTTGGTTGAGGTATAAAACCAAGAAATGCTCTTGCCTCATGTCATCGATATAAGGAAGAAACCGCTCAAAGGAGTCTTTCGAGTCTTTCACTTCGGTGGGCAAGTTGGCCTCTGCGCCACGACGGCGTTTGCCGAGCTCGAGGGCTGCCATGATGGTGATGGCTTTGGCCTCGCCGATGCCGGGGTGCTGTGTCAGGTCGTCAATAGTGAGGTTGGATAGCGTGATGAGGTTGTTGTCGACGCTGTCGAGGAGTGCGCGTGCCACATCCACTGCCGACATGCCTTCTTTGCCGATGCGCAAAAGTATGGCCAATAATTCGGCATTGCTGAGTGCTGCCTTGCCTTTGGCCATCATTTTTTCGCGTGGCTGGTCGTCAGCAGCCCATTCCTTGATGGATTTTTTCTTGGTCATGGCGGTATTGTTTTGTTTCGGGCGGTAAAGATAAGCAATTTGGCATTATCTCAACCAAAAAAGCCTCTTCCACTGAGTAGAAGAGGCACCAACATGTATGAATAAAACTTCCAATTATGCCAATTTTGCCGTAAACTTCGACAGCTTCGACTTCAGGTTGGCGGCTTTGTTCTTGTGGATGATACCGCGCTTGGCCACCTTGTCGATGATGGAGTACAACTTCGAAAGTTGACCCTCGGCTTCCGACTTGCTGGTCAAAGCTCTGAATTTCTTCACTTCGTTACGCATGTTCTTGGCGTAGTAACGGTTGTGCAAGCGTCTTTTTTCTGTCTGACGGATTCTCTTAATTGCATCTTTGTGATTTGCCATATCTCTTATTCCTTATTGCTTTTGTTCCTTTTATTTTGGGCTGCAAAATTACAACTTTTCTATGAATTGCCAACCTATAATTTGAATTTTTTTCATTAAAATTTGTAAAAAATTGATTTATAATGCATTAAAAGCCATTTTTTCTTCATTTTCGCGATGGACGATTTCGCCGAGCCTTATATTAATATAGGTATTCTTTTCCAGGTCTTTTCCACTGACTATGACGGGAATGTAGTTTTCGCCATAGCCACGCGCGATGCCTTTGCTGTCGATGCGCTCGATAAGCATGCGTTGTGTTTTGCCCTGCATCATTTCGAAATACTTGGTCTTGTTTTCCATCGAAATCTGTCGCATTACCTCACTGCGCTCCGTTTTTACTCTTTCAGGTATTTGGTTGGGCATGATGGCAGCCTTCGTGCCAGTGCGCACCGAGTATTTGAAGGTGTGGATGTGACTGAAGCCGATTTCTCTCGCAAAGTCGCAACTTTCCTTGAAAGTCTGTTCTGTCTCGCCAGGGAAGCCGACGATGATGTCGGTAGTGAGGTTGAAGTCGGGACGGAAGGTCTTGATGCGCAGGCACATGTCGCGGAACTGAGCGACGGTATAAAAGCGGTGCATCCGTTTCAAGGTGTCGTCGGAACCGCTTTGCAGGCAGATGTGCATGTGGGGCGCAAGTTTTTCATGCAGGAAGAGTTGCAAAAAACGGTCGCTGAACTGATCAGGCTCGATGGAGGAGACGCGCACACGGAAGTCACCGTCGATTTCCAAAATGTTTTCCACAAGTTGCTCGAAATTGGTATTTCCGTATTGGTAACGACCCATGTTGACACCAGTCAGCACGATTTCCTTGAAACCGTGGGAGACAACTTCGCGCACATTATTATAAATGTCCTCAGCGGGACGACTCGTTGCCCTTCCTCGCACCATGGGGATGATGCAATAGGAGCAGAAGTTGTTGCAGCCGTCGTGGATCTTGATGAGGCTGCGCGTATGGAAGGTGTCGAAGGCGGGTTGGTAGCTGAACAGGTCGCGGTCGTAGCCCTCAGGGTCGCTGTGACCAGTCTTGAAATGCTCGTCGATGATGTCGAAAAGGGCGGCTTTGCGCTCGTTGTCGATGACATAGTCGGCTATGCCTGAGCGGAGTAGCTCTTCTTTGCGGTGGTTGACCATACAGCCAGTGACGGCAATCAAAGCATTAGGGTGCTTGCGTCGAATCTGGTGAATGGCCTGACGGCATTTCTGGTCGCTGGTGTTGGTGACGGTGCAAGTATTCACGACAAATACATCTGCGTCGGCATCGCTGTCGGCAATCTCATATCCCGCCGCCTTGAAACGCGAAGCCAAGGCATCAGTCTCATAGAGATTGACGCGGCACCCTAATGTCTTGAACGCAATTCTCTTCATCGACTCTAAACTTTAAACTCTAAACTCTAAACTCTAAACTCTAAACTCTAAACCAACTCCCCCTCAATCGACAAAGGCGAAGCCGAAGTAACCTTAACCTTCACTATCTGCCCAATCAAGTTGGTGTCTCTTGACGCGAAGCGGATGACAATCTTCCCTTCCGTATGGCCGGTGAGGTAGCCGTTCTTGCGGTCTTGGCTCTCTACCAGCATTTTGACGGTTTTTCCAATGAGGCCTTGGTTGTAAACTAGGCTGTGCTTCATCAGCTCCTCGGTGAGGCGATGGTAGCGCTCGCGCTTTACTTCCTTCGGCACGTCATCGTCCCATTCCGAGGCCACGGCACCTGGACGCACACTGTACTGCGCAATGAATGCCATGTTGTATTTGAATTCCTCCATGGCCTTGCGTGTGTTTTCGAACTCTTCATAGGTCTCATGCGTAAAGCCCACGATAATGTCGGTGAAAATGGTTGCTGTCGGCAGTTTCTCGCGAATTGTCTCGATGATATGCCTATAGGTGGCCAAGTCGTGGTGGCGGTTCATGCGTTGCAGCATGTTCTCATCGCCCGACTGGATGGGGATGTGGATCTGCTTGCCGAGGCAATCGTATTGCGCCATCACTTCGATGACATCATCCTTCATGTCGCGGGGGTGCGGAGCTGTGTAATACACCCAGAACTCCTTGCCGCTGGCCTTTCCATATTCGCCCACGCGGCGCAATAGTTCGGCAAAGTCAATCTCTTCGCCTTTTTTATCAAGGCCGTAGGAATTGACGTTTTGTCCGAGCAGCGTAATGCTCTTGTAGCCTTTTTCAACCAAGCCCTTCAGCTCAGCCAGGATTTCTTCAGAAGGTCTCGACACCTCGCGGCCTCGAGTGTAAGGTACGGCGCAGTAGGTGCAGAACTTGTTACAGCCGTTCTGGATTGGGATGAAGGCCTCAAAACTAGAAGTCTGTGTCGGTGTGATGGCCCAAAACTTGTCCATGTTGGCCGACGGATTGATTTTGTCGTCCTTGTGGAACAGAGGTGCCAGTGGCTTGACTACAGGTTGATATTCAATCTCTTCTCCAAAACGCAACGAGGCTGGCGTAACGATGCCGTATTGCCGGATCATGTCGGGGAAGTTGGGCAACTCGTTCATGGCGAAGACCAAGTCGAAGAGCTTGAGAAAACGCAGGCGGTCGGCGGGCAAAATGCAACCCGACACGAAGGTGATGACGTTCTGGCGGTTCTTCATGGCGTTCCATTTCTCGATGCGGCCATATACCTTGTCGATGCCTTTCTGGCGTACCGAACAGGCGATGATGCCGAGGATGGTGGCCTCGTCTTCATTTTCGGTCTGGACAAAGCCCATGCTGTTGAGCACCGTGCGGACGCGTTCCGTGTCGCTCAAGTTCATCTGGCAGCCTAAGGGGAGAAGATAGTATTTCATTTAATTGATAATTGACAATTTGTAATTGAAAATTGGACTGCAAAAGTACGCTTTTTTTGGTCAGCCGTAGATCAAATGGATGATGTCGCGGATGATTTCGTTACCTGAATCGTACTTGGGCGTGGACTTGGTGCTGGCGTCTTGCAGCAATTGTTCGGCCTGTTGGATGGTCTCAGGCTCAAGACAATCCGTTGCAATTTGAACATCTTTGATGATAGCGTTAGCTTCGTCAACTTGCAATGCAATCTCAACGCCACCCCAGGGAAAACGAGCTTTTTTCGTGGTCTTGAATTGCTCCCAGCGGCCGAAGAGGAAGTCGTGCGACGAAATCTCCGCTTCAATGGCCCGCACCTCGGGTTTATTAATTAAGGTGTCGAAGTCAAGGGTGATGGCCTTGCCCCCGTAAACCTTCTCAAAGGAGGAGATCAATGGATTTTTGATGTTCTCTGAAGTCAATTCTGGCACGAGTTCGCTGAGGTTGACCACACGACTGGCCACACTCTTTACACCGTTTTTCATCAGTTTGGCCTTGTCGACGATGAGGTAACGCTGCATCATCGCGCCATCGGTCTTGATGAGGATGGTGCCATGATGCAGGTTGTTGCTTTTTCCTTTGGCAAAAGCGTTGCCACTGAATTTGCGTCCTTCGCAGGTGAGGTCGTTGCGTCCCGAAATCTCGGTTTGTAAGCCATAGGAGAGGAGTGCATCTTGAATGACGGAAAGTTGCTTCCTTACATCGTAAAGTCTTTTGTCTGTGATGAACGAGAAGTTGATGTTGCCCAAGTCATGGTAGACCGCACCTCCACCCGTGCCACGGCGCATGAGGTGTCCACCTTCATCGAGGAGCAACTTGACATTGCACTCCGAATAAGGGTTTTGGTTGTAACCGATGACAACGGTCTGCTGGTTCTTCCAGAGGTACATCGTGGTAATGCCTTCCTCTTGGTTGTCGGTGAGATACTGCTCAACGGCTCGATTGAGGAAAGGGTCGTATTGGTTGCTGACGACGACTTGTAGTTTGTTCATAGCACGAATAGTTGACAATAAAAAAGCCCGCTGTTTTGGCGGGCTTGGTTGGTAGTCTCTCCGGGATTTGAACCCGAGTTACCAGGATGAAAACCTGACGTCCTGACCAGACTAGACGAAGAGACCACTTCGTGTCGTTTTTGACGCTGCAAAATTAGACAAAATTTCGATACCTACAACGATTTAGGTAAGAAAAATGTCAAATATTTTGTAATTTATTGATGTATAATTGTTTGTGGAATGCTTTTATTCGAACAAAAACGATACTTGGAACAATTTATTGCGCAATTTGTCGATGGGAGCAGTGTAGATGAAAGCGTCGTTTTTCACGATGTCAAGGATTCCATAGCTCATTTTGACTTCGATGCCCATCTTGAACCATTGGTTATAGATGTCAAAACCGGCTCCAAGTTCTCCAGCAAAGTCGAAGCGCTTCGTGACGAGGTTATTAATGAATTCATTGCCATAACCATCGGTTTCCTTGTTGTCCTTTTGTGAGGCCAAATCAAGTTTCGGGTTGATGCCACCGAAGACATATGCTCCAATATTGTTATAGCGCTTCGAGCGGTATTTGATGTTAAGCGGAAATTCGACAAAGGTGGTGCCTATGGACTTGGTAAAGGCCTTCATGTCCATAGTGCCATCGTTGCCGACAATGGCGAGATTGTAGCGCAGACGGCGCTCGCTGAAGCTCAATGAAGGAATGAAACGCAGGTCAAAGTAACGACCTAGACGTTTGCTTCCAATGATGCCTACAGTGAAGCCAGGTGTTTGCACGGTCTCCAGGTTGTACACGAAAATATGTTGAGTGTTGGGAATGCTATAGTTGCCATTGGGCCAGGAGTTGGAAGGTTGAGGGATGTTTTGGTAGCCATCAATGGTCTTGATGGTGTAACTCATCTGATTGAAAGCCAAAAGGAATCCGAAATGATAGGGCTCTTGTTCATACTTTGGCAAATAGTGTACGACTCTGCGTTGGGCTTGTGCAGGAACAACCGTTGCAGCGAGCAACAGCATAACAGCCAATATTCTCAATGTTTTTTTCAAGGTCTTTGCTTTTTAATGTGAAATAAACGAGAGATGTATGCTTTTATTGCGGAAAACTGGCGGCAAAATTAGAAAAAAAGGTTAAATCCTTACGTTTTTGGTACTGAATAAAGTATAGCTATGCCATGTCCGAAAAGTCGTATTGAGCCTTCCCGTAATCCGTGCAAAGAAAGTGTCCTAAGAAAATCCCAAGGGTTTGGAAACTTTTCCACTGAAGCAGGAAGGTAGGAGTAGGCATAGGAGTCTTTGGAGACCCATTTCCCGATTTTTGGGAGAATGTACTTGAAATACAACTTGTAAACTTGTTTGATTGGAAACTTATCAGGCATGGAAAACTCTAAAATGAAGACCTGTCCCATCGGCTTAAGTACCCGATGGATTTCGGAAAGCCCTTTGTCCAAGTTCTCAAAGTTTCGTACGCCAAATGCCACCGTGACGGCATCGAACGTGTTATCTTCAAAAGGGAGTGAAGCAGCATCTCCTGTGCGCAACTCAATTTGGTGTATAAGATTTTTTTTGTCTACTTTTCTTTTTCCAATTTCCAGCATTTTTTCAGAAATATCCATCCCGATGATGTGTGCCTGTGGATTATGTTTTGCTAATAAGATGGCCAAGTCTGCAGTGCCAGTGGCGAGGTCAAGGATGCGTGAGGGATAAGCCATTGCAACTGCTTTAGCTGTCTTCCTTCTCCATGCCTTATCTATATTAAGGGAAAGCAGATGGTTAAGCACATCGTATTTGGGCGAGATGCGGTCGAACATGTCGGCAATGGGGGAGACACTCATTTCAAATAAGGACTTAACTTTTTAATGATTTGGCTTGGTGTGATGTCAGTCATGCAGACATAATCGCCACGCAGGCACGGCTTGTTACCATACACCGAGCAGGGACGACAAGGCAAATCCAATTGAATGCAATCAGTTTCTTTTTGGTTCCAGCCCAAGAAACCCGCGTAGGGATGAGTGCCACCCCAGATGGAAACGACCCGAGTGCCCACCAACGAGGCCAAATGCATGTTGGCGGAATCCATGCTGAGCATCACATCCAACTGGCCCATCAGGGCAAGCTCGCCTCGTAAACCTTGCTGGCTTTTGGCAGGCTGCACGTTGTTGTATTTGGCGCAAAGGCTCTCGATCTCCTGACTCTCTTCTGCTCCGCCACCAAAAAGAAAGACGCGTGTGTTTTCCCTTTCGCTCAAGGCCTTTATGACTATCTCCATCTTTTCCAAAGGATAAACCTTGGCGGGATGCTTGGCAAAAGGTGCGATGCCGACCCAAGTCTCATTGTCTGCTTTTTGCGTCTCGCAAAAAGCTGAATAGTCGAGCTTTACGAATTGTTGCTTTGTTGGAAAACCTAGCTGTTCCAACACCTTGGCATAACGCTCAAAGGAAGTGGCCTGCTGTACAAAAACCTTGTTTTTCTGTCGCGTCAAAGCCCGTTTTCCTTTGCGGCCTTTGTCGATTTTGGCGACTTTCTTTCGGTGCAGACATCCCTCGGTGCGTAGCCACCAAGTGCGCAGCACGTCATGGAAATCAGCGATGTAGTCGAAGTCGCTCAAATGGGCATCACGCCAAAGCCTACAGAGACCAAACAGACCTTTGTGCTGCTCGTTTAAGTCGGCAGCGATGAAATGCACGTTGCTGGGCATGCGCTCAAACAACGGCCTCGCCATCTCCCGACTGAGCATGGTAATTTCCAAATCGGGGTACTGCACAGCTAAGTCATGGACAACGGGCACACTCATGGCGATGTCGCCTAGGGCGGAGAATCTTATGACGAGGAGCTTTTTCATTTCTGCCCATACAGCACTGGATTCAATGCGGGGTCGTTGTACATCTTCATCTGCTTATAGACCTTCATCACCTTCTCACCGCTCTTGTAGCACTCCATCAGTTGGTCAATGGCGGTGCAAAGGTCTTTGTTCTGCTCCAAAAGTACATCCAACTTTGTTTGGCATTTCGCCTTGTGCTCATCGCTGACATCGGTGCGCTCCACCTCGGCTTTCATGTGGTAGATCTTCAGTTGCAGGATCGAAAGTCGGTCGATGGCCCAAGCGGGGCTCTCTGTGTTGAGGGTGGTGTTGGGCTGGGGCTCCACACGTTGGAACAGAAGCAAATAATAGCCATCAATCATCTCCACGATGTCTGTCCTGTCTTGGTTCGACTTGTCGATGCGGCGCTTCAAAGCCAAGGCTTCTACAGGGTCGATGTTCGGGTCGCGGATGAGATCTTCCAAATGCCACTGCACCGTGTCGATCCACACCTTATTATAAAGATACCATTCGATGGTTAGCTTTTCGTAAGGGTTTTCACATGGATGGTTTACATCGTCAAACTTATGGTAATCGGCGATGGCTTGGTTGAAGATGGGGAGGATGGGTTCGGTGGAGAGGATGATCATAAAAGTTGATCGTTGATTGTTGAATTGTTGAATTGAGTCCGGCGTTTCGACAGGCTCAACGACCTTGCCCTATTGCCAGCAAAGGTCCTTGAGCCCGTCGAAGGGCCGACTTGATTTAATGCAGCTTGGTGAGAGCAGCCTTGATGCGCTTCACGGCTTCGATGAGCTTGTCTTCGCTGGTGGCGTACGACAGACGGATGCAGTCGTCGTTGCCGAAGGCGTTACCAGCCACGCAAGCCACATGGGCATTGTAGAGCAACCACATGCAGAGGTCGTCGCTGCCCTTGATGGTGGTCTCACCGTCAGTCTTGCCGTAGAATGACTTCATTTCGGGGAAGACATAGAAGGCACCGGCAGGTGTATTGCACTTCACACCAGGGATTTCGTTCAGTAATTTCACGAAGGTGTCGCGGCGGTGACGGAAGGCGGCCAGCATGTCTTGGATCTCCTTCGAGTTCTCGGGGCTGAGCTCCATGGCCTTGGCGGCAGCGGCTTGCGCGATGGTGCAGATACCAGAGGTGATTTGGCCTTGAATCTTGTTGGTGGCCTTCACGATGGCTTGCGGAGCAGCAATGTAGCCGATACGCCAACCCGTCATGGCATAACCCTTGGCCACGCCGTTGACAAGGACGAGGCGGTCTTTCAGGAACTCAAACTGTCCCATGCTCTCGTGCTTGTGTTCGTACTGGATGAACTCGTAGATTTCATCAGAGATGATGATGATGTTTGGGTACTTTTTCAGCACTTCTGCAATGGCGGTCAGTTCAGCTTTGGTGAAGACGCTACCGCTGGGGTTGCAGGGTGTGTTGATGAGCAAGGCTTTGGTCTTAGGGGTGATGGCCTTTTCAAGTTGCTCGGCGGTGATTTTGAAGTCATGGGCCATGTCGCTCTTGACGATAACGGGCACGCCGCCAGCCAACTTCACCATCTCGGGGTAGGAGACCCAGAACGGGGCAGGGATGATGACCTCGTCGCCGTCGTTGACGATGGCCAAAAGCACATTGTTGATGGCTTGCTTGGCACCGTTCGAGACCAGCACATCTGTTTCTTTGTAGTCGAGGCCATTGTCGCGTTTCAGCTTGTTGGCGATGGCCTTGCGCAGTGCAGGCGTGCCCGGTACGGGCGGGTAGTGTGTGTCGTTGCCGTTGATGGCGTCGATACCGGCTTGCTTGGCCGATTCGGGTGTGTTGAAGTCGGGCTCGCCGATGCTTAGGCTGATGACATCGATGCCTTGGGCTTTCAGTTCACGACTCTTGTTGGTCATGGCCAGGGTAGCTGACTCAGCCATGTTCAAAACTCTGTTGGAAAGGATGATTTCGCTCATGATTTATGATTAGATGTTGATAATAATTATTGAATTGAAAAGGCAAAGGTAGGCCTTTTTTCGATAAGGTCGGCAGAAATGCTGAATTTTATTCTTTTCTTAAAGGTAATGACGATTTATACGAAATACAACTTGCAATTGGAAGGTCGATCGGCATATGTTTAGTTTTTTTTCTTATTTGTTCGCATTGTGTAATGTTTTTTCCTATTTTTGTCGCCAAATAGAAACGACTTTGGTGCAAAATTTGCAAATGCCAAAGGGAAAATAGTTGAAATTATGCGCAATAAAATGATAAAACATTTGATGACGGCGCTCCTGATTCTAGTTGCAGCGCCATTTGTGAAGGCTCAAGTGCATGTGGGCGACATTCTTTGCGAAGATGGTGACATTGTTAGCCCTGCCAATTATGTAATTTCAGAACATAACGCCGTTGGTGTGGTGTTCTATGTGGATGCCACAAAACATCACGGCTGGGCCGTGGCCTTGAATGACAGCGGCAAAGATCAATGGGGCCCCAACTGGTTAGACACTCCTCTGCGTAATCGCAAGAACATTCTTCAGGCTAAGAACGACCTTGATGGATATTCTAATACCAAAGTTATCGTTGAAGGTGGATACGATGTTGCGTTTCCGGCTTTTGACTTCCTTGACTTTAAAAATGGTTGGTATTTGCCAGCAATAGGTCAGTTGAAACGCCTCTATGCCAATCTTGACGAGGTCGATGAAAGCCTTTCAGCAGTTGGAGGATCGCCATTCTCAAGCAATGAAGATTGGGAATACTGGTCGTCGACTGAATACTACATCTGTGATGCTTGGAGCATGGATTCATCTGGCAAGTTGTACCACAATGACGAGAGTTATAACGGCAATAAAGACGATAGAAAACTCATTCGTGGAGTGAAGAATTTCTGAGGCCAAACCGAATAACAAAATGCCTCTGTACACAACCTTGTGCAGAGGCATTGTTTTTAAAAGAAAAGCCGTATTTTTGCCGTAAAATAAATGGTAAAATTCACAATAAATGAACAACTGGATTATTATTGCTTTGATGGGCACGGGACTGTTGTTGATGGTCGCCGCCATAATACTTTTGTCACGACTGATTAGGATGAAAGACGCCGAACTCCGCAATGGAAGTAAAATGGAGCTGAAGGTACAAGCCCTCAAAATCATCATGCCGCTGAAGGTGCAAGCTTACGAGCGTTTCCTGCTCTATCTTGAACGGGTACAACTGCCCCAGTTGGTGAAGCGCGTCTACACGCCAGGCATGGAAAAAGGCACGTTCCACCTTCAACTTTTGCAAAATGTGCGGGAGGAGTTTGAACATAACCTGGCTCAACAACTTTATGTTTCCAATTCCACATGGAATGCGGTTGTTAATGCCAAAGAAGAATTGGTCAATCAGATAAATACGACTTTCGAGCAACTGAAGGACGAAGAGGATGTGTCCATTTTGGCGCAGAGCCTCGTGGCTTTGCCCAATCCCATGGTGGAGCAGGCCGTGGCTATTTTGAAACGCGATTTTGAGCGTTTGCTGTAATAAATTGTAGTTTTTGCCGTTCAGTTACAAACAACAGAGCAATGAAGTTTACCGCTACCCAAATCGCCGGAATCCTTGAGGGAAAGGTGGAAGGCAACCCCAATGTCGAAGTCTGGAATGTGGCCAAAATCGAGGAAGGTGCACCTGGCATGATCAGCTTTTTGGCCAATCCGAAATATACACACTACATTTATGAGACCCTGTCGTCCATAGTCATCGTGAATGATGATTTTGAGGCGACGGCGCCTATTCAAGCCACTTTGATTCGTGTTCCTGATGCTTATGCCTGTTTTGCCAAATTGTTGGCTTTCTACGACCAGATGACGCAGAATAAACAAGGTGTTTCATCTTTGGCTTTCGTGTCCTCTTCGGCACAATGCGGAGAGAATCTGTATCTGGGTGAGTTCGCTTTTGTTGGTGAAAACGCCAAAATAGGCAACAATGTGAAATTGTATCCTCAGGTGTATGTAGGTGATGGTTGCATTGTTGGCGACAACACGGTCCTGTATCCAGGTGTGAAGCTCTATCGCAATACTGTTGTGGGCAAGAACTGTATTCTTCATGCTGGTGCAGTGCTTGGTGCAGACGGTTTTGGCTTTGCGCCCCAACCCGACGGGCATTACGAGAAAATTCCCCAGGTGGGTAACGTGGTTGTTGACGACAATGTTGAAATTGGTGCCAACACCACCATCGACCGCTCAACGATGGGTTCTACCCATATCCATAAAGGTGTGAAACTTGATAACTTGGTGCATCTTGCCCACAATGTGGAAGTGGGAGAAAACTCTGCTTTGGCGGCTCAGGTGGGCGTCAGCGGGTCAACACATCTTGGGAAGAACTGTGTGGTTGGTGGACAGTCGGGTTTCGTTGGTCATATCAATATTGCTGATGGTTCGAAGTTTGGCGGACAAAGTGGTATCATGGGAAGCATCAAGGAGGAAAACAAGGAATTTATGGGGACTCCAATACAACCTTTACGTCAGTATCTGGTGTCCAATGCACGTTTCCGCCACATTGACGAGATGGCCCGAAAGCTTGAAAAACTTGAAAAAGAATTGGCCGAATTAAAGAGCGGTCAAACTGAAAAATAGTCCCAATAGAGTTTTTTTTTGCTGGTGATAGAATATTTTCTATCTTTGCACGTTTTTTGTGGAAAGCTATCCACAATGTTGATATATTTTTATGGAGAAACAATGTACGCTCAAAAATAGAGTCAGTGTCAAAGGAGCAGGCCTTCACACGCGTCAGTGTGGCACCCTCACCTTCAATCCGGCTCCCGTAAATTCTGGAATTCGTTTTCGTAGAATTGACCTTGAAAACCAACCTATCATCGAAGCAGATGTAGATAATGTCATCGATACAGCCCGTGGTACCACCCTCGGAAAAGGTGGCGTAAAAATTTACACCGTTGAGCATGTTTTGGCTTCTTTGCGTGGTATGGGTGTTGATAATGTGTTGATTGACATTGATGTGGAGGAGACACCCATCATGGATGGTAGCGGTAAGTATTTTGTTGAGGCTATCCATAAGGCGGGCATTGTTGAGCAGAATGCACCTCGTAACTATCTCGTCATCGAAGAACCAATTTCCTATAAGAATGAAGTTTTGGGTATCGAGTTGAAGATTGAGCCGGCGGATTCCTTCCAAATCGATGTGAAGGTGAAATATAACACCAGAGTACTTGACGAGCAACATGCCTCGCTGTATGATTTGAAAGACTTTGAAAGCGAGATTGCACCTTGCCGTACCTTTGTTTTCCTCCATGAGTTGGAAACCCTTATTAGTCGTAACCTGATCAAAGGCGGCGATCTCACCAACGCTATCGTGTTCGTTAACCGCAATGTTTCCGCTGAGGAACTTGACCATATTGCTGCTTTCTTTAAGAAACCCAAAGTCACGGTAAAAGAATGCGGCATCTTGAACAACGTAGAGCTGTATTTTGACAATGAACCTGCTCGTCATAAACTGTTGGATGTTATTGGTGACCTCACTTTGGTCGGCCGTCCCATCAAGGGTAAGGTGACCGCTGTCAAACCCGGTCATTTCTCCAACACTGCTTTTGCAAGAAAGATTAAGCACACCTTATTATATTAAACATGAACCAGCCTTTAGCCTATATCCATCCTAATGCCCGCATCGCAGAAGATGTAAAGATTGAGGCTTTCGCATGGATTGGCGAAGACGTTGAAATCGGCAGCGGCACTTGGATTGGCCCCAATGTCACTATAATGGACGGTGCACGCATCGGGAAGAATTGCAAGATTTTTCCTGGAGCGGTTATCTCAGCCATTCCACAAGATTTGAAGTACAAAGGTGAAACCACCTATTGCTATATCGGTGACGGCACTACGGTGCGTGAGTCGGCGACAGTGAACAAAGGCACTGCGGCTTCGGGCAAGACCTTAGTCGGCAAGGACTGCCTGCTTATGGCTTTCACTCATGTAGCGCACGACTGCTACCTTGGTGATCATGTTATCATGGCCAATGCAGCCACATTGGCGGGCCATATCACCGTTGACGACTGGGCTATCTTTGGAGGGTTGGCTGCGGTGAGCCAGTTCTGTCGTATTGGCTCTCACGTGATGATATCGGGTGGTGCCTTGGTCAACAAGGATATTCCGCCGTTTGTGAAGACGGGTCCTGGCTATCCGGTTTGCTATGCTGGTGTCAACTCCATTGGCTTGATGCGCCGCGGTTTCTCGCGTGAACGTATCAACGCCATCCAAGATGTGTATCGCGTGATCTACAGCGTGGGTATGAATGTCACCCAGTCGGTGCAATACATCCGCGAAAACCTTCCTATTTCGGAAGACCGCGATTTTATCCTTGATTTCATTGAGAGTTCGAAGATCGGCATTATGAAGAATGCTGTCGGTAATGAAGAATGAGCAAGTTCTCATTAGCATTGAAATACGAAAAAAAAGGTAATGTTGCCAAAAATGGTTGGTGACGGAGGTCAAGAAACGACAAAATATGATAGGCAGAGATAAGTCAAAAAGGCGTATCTTTGCAGTGCGAGCTGAAACGGAGGAAGGCTCTGCTGGGGAGCAACCTTCCAAGGGATAGGTTCGTGTGATATCACAGCATATCAAAGGGGCGGTCGAGAAGGCCGTCCCACTTGTTTTTGATATGCCGGATTTTCACCAATGCCTTAAAAAACCCAAGCGTCATTCGTTCGGTCGGCTTGGCGTGATCCTCTTGGTTTTGTTGTCCCTTTCCCTGAAGTAGATGTACCATTTGACATAGTTGCGGTAATGCTTCTTCGACAGTCCTCTATGGAGCGAGACGTTCTCCTTGAGGTGGCCGAAGTAGGATTCGAGAGCGTTTGTGGTTTTAGGTATTCTCGGGTTGTCGAGGAAGCGGAACATGTCGGGCAAAGCCCTTCGGATGTGCACATAGGCCTTCCTGACCATCTTGTGGGTGAACCACTCGGCATGCGATGACTCGCTGACGGTCTTGTCGTTGAGGTAGCCGACGTGTTGGTCGTGCCATTCGCTGAGCATCTGCTTCCAATAGAGCATATCATTGCGTGTCTGTATCTTGCAGACGAGCGTGACGATTCTCCTGAGCGATTGTCCGGCCTCGCTCTTCGGGTGCTTTGTAAGCCATGTGAGACACTCGCGCTGGATGTGGGCCAGGCAACGCTGCCTTGTCGCGTTTGGGCACGCTTTGCGCACCGCCTTGATGATGTTGGCTCCACCGTCGGAGGTGACGCTCTCTATCTCGATGCCGAGACTTTGTATGTTCCTTAGATCCTCCACCATCTCATCCTCCCACTCGTCATCGGTCAGCCTATAGAACAGCGTGGACTTGACAGTCTCGTTTCGGTACAGCACGAGGCAAAGCTTGTTGGGGAACCATGTGCCGTCTATCAGCAGGTTGACCTTCTCGTGGAATTTGATTCTCCAGACGGGACAGTTGTCAAGGTACTCGTCGAACCATCGGGACAATTGCCTCGTGCTGTACCCGCTCAGTGCGGATATCTGCTCAAGCGTCTGCTTGCCAAGTATCCACCACTCGAACCACACGAAGCGGTTACTCTTGCCGATGTCCTTCCGCCTGAAGGTGAAAAGGCTACCGCAGTTCTTGCACTTGTACCTCTGGTGTCCGTCACGTTTGCCCCATTTGACGACATCCAAAAAGCCGCATTGGGGGCATCTTTCTCTTCTAGTTTTTGGCATAAAAAAAGCAATTAGATGAAAACGCTTTCATCTAACTGCTTTATATCGCTTTTATGCGTCTTATTGTCAGTGATTTACATTATATCTCACCAACCATTTTTGTCTATTATACCAAAAAAAACGCTGCCAGATTTGGCAGCGTTTTTTCGTATGTTTTGGCTGTTTTGGGGACTTATTTTCCTGTGTATTTTCCAATGAAGAAAATGGCCCCTGTCGATTGCTCGCTGATTACATAGAGAAAGCTACGATCGGCGTGAAACACGGCGTAAGGCAGTTCTGGCTCTTCTTCAACAGAAGTGGTGTTCATACCTGTTACCGTAACTGCAGCAGCCTCAGTGCCTTCTTCGTCCAATTTGATTTTGGCCACTTGTTTCATGAGTTCGATATAAGTGGGGGCGTTGCAGAAATCATCAAAATGGGCTTGGTTGGGGTCAAAAGCAGTCGGCATACCTAGTCTTGACATGATTTCTACTAGATTCAAGTCCGTGTTGGTCTCGAAACGTGGAAGTTTCACGTCGACGATGTGGGTGTACATCTGATGGAGGTTGTTGTTCCAGCTTTGTCCGTTCAACTGATTGAGGATGTCGTCAGTGGTCTTGCCTTCGTGAGGCAACATGACGGTCATGTAATAGGCACCGTTACCGTAGGGCAGGTTGAGTGATTGGTATGTGTCGTTGTCAGTATAAGAAAGTTCGCATTCCTGGTGCATCATCGGCACTTTTTCTCCCTTGTTGAAAGGCTCGTTTTGGGTCTCGCTCTTGTTGAATTTCATGCTCCATTCTCCTTTGAAATAGATGGCGTTGAGCAGATAACTCACCGCTTCGGGATCGAATTCGTTTTCCTCAAGGGCTTTCTTGATCATTTGTTCGGTGTGGTCGCTGGCCCATTGGTTGATGGCATCGAGCGTGCGCCCGTCTTTGAAGTCGCGCGATTCGGGCTTGGCATCGTAATAGGTGTTGGCATTCTCGACAAAAGATGGTTTCAGTACATAGCCTAGGCTGCTGTTGACAAAGATGGTGTTGGCAATCATCACTTTTGTCATTTTGTCGAGGGTAGGGGCTTGGGACAGCATCTTTTTGCAGAAGTCGTTGATGGCATCGGTGCCCGCGTCACCAAAACCAAGCACGGTATTGATTTCTTGTTGGGTTTGGCCAGTAGCTCCATTGTTGAGCATTCCCAAAGCGTAGGTGATGCTCAGTGGCGAAATGATTTGGCTCCCCTCGTTTTGCGCATTGCGGAAAAGGTTGAAGGCGAAGTCGTTGTTGTCGCTGACCAATTGTCTCTCGGTATTGGTCAATTGGATGTCAGCTCTTGGGTTGTCGTTAGGCTTGGGCTCTTTCTTGCAGCCCGTCATGGCCACCATAAAGGCGATGGCAATCAATGCAATCTTTTTCATTGGATTGAACTTTAGAGGATAATACGATAATGCTGTTTGCTGTATTAACAACAAAAATGGAATAATATTGTGTGAAGTGGATTTTTTTATTTTAAAAGCACTTCGGCGGCTTTCAAAGCTTCAGGCGTCACTTGGTCGTTGCTCAGCATCTTGGCGATTTCAGTGATGCGATCTTCGCGTTGTAAAACGCGAATATGAGATTGCGTGCGTTCGCCTTTGTTGTCCTTGTAAATGAAATAATGATGCTCTGCTTGACTGGCCACTTGGGGCAGGTGGGTAATAGAGATGAGTTGAAGCGAATGTCCCATTTGTCTCATGATGCCTCCAATTTTGGCAGCCACTTCGCCCGAAACGCCCGTGTCGATTTCGTCAAAAATGAGGGTGGGGATGTAGTTGTACTCCGACACTGCACTCTTGATGGAGAGCATCAATCTTGATAATTCGCCGCCCGAGGCCATGCGACGGAGGTCGTCAACGGCGATGCCTTTGTTGGCGGAGAAGAGGAACCGGATTTCGTCACTGCCTTTGCTCCCAAAGCTGTCCTGACGCTCCACACTGACTTGGAACTGGGCAAAAGGCATGGCCAACTGCTGTACCAATGTCGTGACCTTTTCTCCAAATATTGTAGCGGCTTCGCAGCGCTTATCGTGCAGGGTCTTGGCCAAGACCGAAAGCTGTTTCTCGCTGTTTTTCAGATTCCTTTCGGCTTGTGCTATAGTCTCATCAATGTTCTCGAAGGCATTCACTTTTTCCTTCAGGTTGTCGCGCAAGGTGATGAGCTCCTCAAAACCACTGACATGGTGTTTCATCATTAAGCGGCTGAGTAGGTCGTAGCGTTCTTGAAGGCTTTGCAGTTGCCCTTCATCAAATTGGGTTTCGTCTTCCTTGCGGCGTAGGTCGTAGGCGATGTCTTTCAGCTCCACTTTCAGGTTTTCGACACGTTCGGCCAATTCCTCGGTGTCGGGCAACAGATGCTTCATCTTTTGCAGCGTGGAGGTCAGTTCGTTAACTTGCCCCAAGATGGCGTTCTCCGAGTCGTCCATCAGTCCGTTGGCCGTGACGAGCAGGGTCTTGATTTCCTCAGCATTCTCCATCACGCTGAGGGTCTGCTCGATGTCGGCATATTCGCCTTCTTTCAAGTCAGCTTTGTCAAGCTCGTCCAATTGGAATTTCAGATAGTCGTTCTCGGCAGTGTTTTTGGTCGCAATTTCTTTCAGTTCGTTTAATTTTCGCTTTAAGGCATTGTATTGGCCATATTTGGTCTGGTATTCTGCCAAGATAGTACCGTTTTGTGCAATCTCGTCCAAAAGTTTCAACTGAAAATCTGCATCGGTGAGTAGGAGAGAGTCGTGTTGTGAATGGATGTCAACCAGCTGGTTTCCAATCTCTTTCATCGTCTGCAAGGCTACGGGTGTATCGTTGATAAAAGCACGGCTTTTCTTTTGGGGATTGAGTTCGCGACGGAAGATGCACTCGGTTTCAAAGTCGAGGTCGTTTTCTTCAAACAAGGGTTTTAGAGTTGCATTGGTCAGCACAAACTGTGCTTCAACCACGCATTTTTTTTCTTTGTCGTAGAGTATGTTAGTGTCAGCCCTGTCGCCTAAAGCAAATCCTAAAGCCCCGAGCAAGATGGACTTACCCGCCCCTGTTTCGCCAGTAATGACATTGAAACCGCTCTCAAAACTGACATTCAACTCGTCAATTAAGGCGTAATTGCTGATGTGCAGTTGCTTGAGCATAATAATGTGAAAACTTATATCTTGCCATTATTCTGCAACATGGCATCGTAACGTGAGGTCTGAGAAGGATCAATAGCTTTCATAATATTGGCAGCCTCGGTCCTGACTTTCATATCGCCTTGCGAGAAGATTTGAATGATTTCATCACGCTTGCTTTCGATGATCAGCTGTAGGAAATAGCACATGGAGTTGCGTTCGTAAACCGCCTGAAGGTTGCCAATGGCATTGAGGATGGATTCACGGGCTTGCTCAGGCTTCTCTGCCATCATATCCAAGCCTTGACGGTGATAGTCGTAAATGAACTGGCGTAGAGGCTGGTAGGTCGCATTGTTGATGTCGCTGATGAGAGCATAGCGGTTTTGGCGGTCTGTCGAGCTCCAACCGTTTTCTGTTCCAGCTTCTTGAGGCGCAGCATTGGCGATGTTCTCAGCAATGGCAAAGAAAGGGTCGCCGCCATTGGGGGAGAAAGAGTCGAAGTCAAGGCCTAGGAAGAGGTAGACGTAAAACCCAATGGTACTAGTGATATTGGAGATGTATGTGGTTGGGTTGAAGTCCAATGCCTGTCCGTCTGTGTATTCAAAATAGAATTTGCGGTCGATGTAATTGAACATCGGGGTGCTATAGTTCGACTTGTAAACCGGACGACGTAATGCCAGATTGATTTCAGCAGAGAAATAGTTGCCTTCACGGCTGGTCACGTCGACGAGCATCGAACATTCTATCTTTTCCGCCTGCCGGAAGTTGATTTCCGTGAATTTTGTGTTGTTGATAAATTCATAAAGGGAGGTTTGGAGGTTCTGGTAGATGGTTTTGTCGCTACCTTGCACCTTGTTGGAACTGACGCGTACGTCGCATTGTAGCTCCTGCGCCTGCAATGAGCTGAAACCCATTGTGCAGCCGAGGAAGATAAGCAGTGTGGCAAAGAATCTTTTCATGTTTTCTCCCTTTTTTGTGTTATTGTGTTGGAAAATCAGAAGGCTTCCTGGTTCTCTTTGGCAGGGTTGCGGAAGTAAATCTGGTCGTGAAGGAATTCGTGAATGGCAATCAGCGTAGGCTTGGGCAGACGCTCGTAGAACTTGGCGATTTCAATCTGTTCCTTGTTCTCAAACACTTCCTCCAAACTGTCGTTGGTGGCGGCTGCAAACGACTCAATCTTCTCGTTGAGTTCGGCTTTCATCTCAGAGGCAATTTGATTGGCCCTGATGGAAAGGATGGCGACAGTCTCGTAAATGTTGCCAGTGCCTTTGTAGAATTGGTCTTTCTGACGGGTGACCACCGTCGTTTCGGTTTTAATTTTCTTGAAATCCATGGTTATTTGATGTTTTCTAATTTCTTTCTTGCTTTGGCGGCAATGCCGTTCACGTCTTGCAGGTATTTGCTCTGAGGGTAAAGGTAGGTCAGAGTGTTACATTGCTCGACGCATGATTCATAACGCTCACGTTGTTTTTCCGCGATGCTGTTCTCTGCATAGTCGTAATAGGTCTTAGCCATATCATAGAGTATTTCCTCGCGGTGTGTCGTGTTGGGGTATTTTTTCAGCATGTTCTCAAACGAGGTGATAGCTGCACTATAGTTTTCCATGCGGTAGAACAGACGGCAAACATTGTAGTCCTTCTCTTCCAACTTGTTGTTGAGATCGGTCAACAACTCTTGGGCACGATTTAGACTGTCGCTGTTAGGATAACGATCGATGAAAGCGTTAAGTTGTTTGATGGCACTGTGGGTGTTGGACTGGTCTAATCCCGATTCAGGTGAGAGTAGATAGCTGCAATATGCGTTCATATAATTGGCTAACTCGGCATCTTTAGAGAAGGGATAGGTTTGCGTGAACCTGTTGAAGTAATATCCTGCAATCTCGTAGTCGTTTTGCTTGTAATAGCACAAAGCAGTTTTGTAGGTAATAGATTCACCCTTAGGCGTGTTTCGGAATGAGGCTTGCAGCAGGTCGAAAAGTTGAAGGGCATGGTTGTAGTCGCCACGTTCATAATAGTCCATAGCAACCTCGTACTTCATTTCGTTGTCAGTGCTTTTCACCAATCGGTTGAAATCGTTGCACGAAGTGAAGGCTATAAGGCCCAAAACTGCCAATATCAAAAGTCTATTTTTCATCGGGCTGCAAAATTACTCATTTTTACCTTACTAACGAGCGGATTCTGTTATTATTTTTCGATGACGAGTTTTTCGACGCAACAGCTTTGTCCTCCATTGAGTTGAAGGAAGTAGATGCCTGGTTGCAAGTTGGTTGTGCTGATTTGGGTCTCTTCCTTGAATGTGCCTGAAACTATACGTTGGCCGAGACAATCGTATAGGCTGTAATGCATGTCGCCCTCAGCCTCGATGGTAAAACTGTTCTGGCAAGGGTTGGGATAGACTTTTGTCTTTACGGAAGAATCTTCGTTTATTGATTCGCCACCTGTGCAAGTCAATTTGGCTACCCATCCAGAAAAGTTGACATACTCACTGGAAACGAAAGTGAAAGTCAACGCGCCATCGGGATTGGTGGCGGTGATGCTGTCGGGAAGTTCAAAGCCAGAGAAATGGCCGATGAGTGAGGAACTGGTTGAGAGGCCGTCATAAACGGAAAGTTCATCAACTGTAGGTTGAGTTCTGAAAACCAAGAAGTTGACATGGATTTTTTGACCGTAGTTCTCAGGCCTGACTGTCATCTTGAAGCTCTCGTTATTGCCGTAATGCCCACAATCGCCACCCGAAGGAAGGAATAAGCCTTTGCCATCGGAAAGCGTCACGTCGCCATCTTGAATGGGCATGGAGTGATACACATCGATGAGCTCGTTTTTAGTGATGGTGTTGGTCTGTCCACTGGCATCGGTTACGGTTAACGTAACATCAAACAATCCTGGAGCATCATAAAACACCGTAGGAATTCGCTCGTTGGAGGTGGTCGGAGTGCCGCCTTCAAACTGCCATTCCCAACTGACGATGCGTAACCCTTTGCTGAGGTCGTTGAACCTGACGGGTGAACCTACTGTAACCAACTCTTTTTCAGCCTCAAAGTCGGCGAATAAAGGAGTGTTGGGCGTAGGTGTCAGCTGAACATCTTGATAAACGGCTTCATTATCGTTGATGTTTATGGTAATTGTTTGAGGCTCATAACCGTATGCAGAATAAGTGACATCGTAGGTCCCTCCTTTGATGGGACGGTGGTAGTCGCCCGCAGGCAGATGCGAACTGACTTCCGAGCCATGGTGGTCGTGTCCCGCAATGAAGACGGTGGCTTCAATCGCCTCGCCCGTCTCGGCATCGGTGATGGTACCGTGTATCCCGTTGAGGCACTGCTCCATGTAGCTCAACAAACTGTTATGGTTGTAGTTCCAATACATGGGCATCGTCGTAGCGTTGGGTACATAAGTGTTGGAAGTCTCAATCGTCACTTCACGGCATTGAGCGTAATAGTTCATATAATCTTGTCGGCTGCCCGAGATGGTGTACCATTGGTAACCATTGATGATGCCGTTTTCGGCGTCTTGGTGCTGCATGTTCATATAGTTGGTGTCCCATTCATGGCATTGGTCGGCGTATTCGTGGCATACCAATTTCCACCAATCGTCGTCGGCGTGGAGCGAAGGATGGGTGTCCCAAGGGTAATTGACCACCTCTGAACCTGTATGGAAATTGGCCGCCATGGTGAACTTGTAGTCTTGAGCAAGGTTCATCAGCCATTGGGTCTCCTTCTGATAGCACCAGTTGTTGTCGGGGTGCGGACCTTTGTCGAAGTCGGGGTAATGACGGTTGAGGTCAATTTCGTTGGAATTCTCGCGACGGGCACCATCAACCGTTTGGTTGCCGCCATGATAAGTGCCGTCAGGGTTGGTGTTGGGGCAGATGAAGATGTCCAAATTATTCACTATGTTCACGATGCGGGCATCATTGCTCGTGCAAAGCTCGTCAATGAGGCGAAGCATGAGCATGAAGCCGGTCGTCTCGTTGCCGTGCATGGTCGATGTGTAAAGGAACTTGGGTTTGCCATCGGTCTGCCCGTTGTTGATGCGGCAAAACATAAGTTTGCGGCCACTATCCAAAGTGCCGAGTTCGAAATAGGTGCAACGGTCGGGGTGCTCAGAGGCAAATTGTTGCATCATGCTTTCGTAGGCTTCGTATGTCGGGTAAGCGTCCCAGTCGTATGCTTCGCGGTGGCTACCGTCCCACATGATGGGCTCTTCAAGCATCGAAGGCGGCGTTTGCAACTGTGGATGATAACCGAGTTCAACAAGGATGTCGTACTGGTTAGGATTGGCGAAGCAAACCACGGTTCTTCCGTCAGTGCCGTCAACGGAACATAGCTCGCTGATGGCTTGGATTTCGGAGGGCTGGTTAACCGTGAGGGTGAAGAAATACTCCCCATGGTTGCGCATGAGTTGTTCCAAGTCTTTTTGGCTGTTTTGGGCCAAAAGGTTGCCGCATATCGCTACGGATAGAATCAGGATAAAGTGCCGCAAGTATCTCATTTTGAGTTTTATTCGATGATAAGTTTTTCAACCTTGCTACCGCTTTCATTGCTGAGGCGGAGGAAATAAATGCCTCGCTGCAAGCTTTGTGCTTCGATTTGGCTCTTGCCTTCGCAAACGCCTGAAAGGACGACTTGGCCAAGGCTGTTAAAGAGTTTATAGCTAGCCTTGCCTTCAATGGTGAAGTTTCCATGGCTTGGATTAGGGTAGACTATGGGCTTGATAGAGTTCTCTGAAATCGATAAGGGACTGACCGTGATGGTGATGTCGTCGGAGGCCATGTTACCTTCGCTGTCTGTGACTGTGACTTTATAGGTCGATTCCGGTGTGCCCAAAGGACGGACAATTGGGTTGGCAATCGTGGGGTCGTCGATGGTGCCTTCGTTGATGGCATCGGCAGGCTCCCAAAGGTAGGTGTAGACACCTGTACCGCCTGTGGCGACAACATTTAATTGGCAAGGCTCGCCTTCCTCGATATTTTCAGGGTCTGCGGAGAGTTCCAACTCAATCGGGTCGTAGGTACCAACGCAATGCACGGTGGCTTTCCAGCCAGGTTCATTGACGGCATAGTCGGAGGAGAAGCGGAAGGTCAAAGCACCTTCGCTGTTGGTGGCTGTCACCGTGCCTGGATTGTTGAAGCCCGTGAAGGTACCCAGTGAAGGAGCCGAAGTGGAAGCGCCGTCATAGATATAAAGGAAGTCATAATTGTCTTCTAAGGAGAATTCTTCGAAAACGGCTTCCAAAACGCCTCCAGGGTTGGCAGGCATAAAGGTCATGGTGTAGTCTTTTCTATCGTGGTAATAGCCATTCGGGCCGCCATCATCATAAAACAGGGCGTTGCAGGTGGTGACAGTACCGTTTTGCATGTTATACATCTCACTTACATGAATGTAATTGTGCTTTGTAATGGACTCCGTTTGGCCTTCGCTATTGGTGACAGTCAGGGTGACATCGAAGTTGCCTATTTCATTATAAATGATGCCTGAAGGATTCTGCTCATTGGAAGTGGCAGGTTCGCCGCCTTCAAAAGTCCATTCCCAGCTGACGAGGTTGGCACCCCATGTGTTATCACTGAAGTTGACACTGCCGCCGAGGGCGACATCAGTGGTGTTGGCGTTGAAGTCGGGAATGAGACCTTCGCCTGCTTCCAGTTGGACGTCTTGGATGACTGTCTCGTAGTCAGCTATGGTTATAGTAAAGGTCTGGGGGTAATAGCCGTTGCAAGCGTAAGTTACATCATAAATGCCTCCCTTGATGGGGCGATGGTAGTCGCCCGCAGGCAAATGGCTCTCAACAATTGAGAACGTGTCGTCATGATTGGCAATAGTAATGGTGGCGTGGAGAGGTTGTCCATTGGCAGCATCGGTTACGGTGCCGTGGATGCCGTAAATACATTGCGTCATGAAAGCGAAGATGGAGTTTTTGTTGATGTTCCAGAAGGTGGGAAGTTGGCTGGGATTCGGCAGCTTCGTGTTCGAGCATTCGATAGTCAGTTCGCGACACTGGGCATAGCCGTTCATATAATCCTGACGGCCACCGCCAATCATGTACCACTGTGCGCCGTTGATGATACCGTTGTTGTATTGGTTCATATAGTTGGGGCTCACCTCATGGGTGAGGTCGGCATATTCGTGGCTGATGAGTTGGTACCAAGCATCGTCGGCATGGAGCGTGTAGGTGTTGTCCCAAGGGTAGTTCATCACCTCGGCACCGCCGTGATAGTTGGCGCCCATCACGAAGGCATTCTCTTCGGCAAATTGCATGAACCATTGGGTTTCGGTTTGGTATTCATAACCATCGGGATGAGGACCGCCATGAGGGTCGGCATAGTTGCGGTTCATGTCAACGCCATTGGCATTTTCACGCGTGGCACCATTCACGTTATTGTTGCCAGCATGGTAAGTGCCGTCAGGGTTGGTGTTGGGGGCGATGTAAAGGTCGATGTTCTCCATCACTGTTTGCACTTCAGGCTCGTCTGGATTCTCAAGCAGATAGTCGATGAGGCGGAGCATCAGGATCCAGCCTGTGGTTTCGTCGCCATGGATGGTGCTAGTGTAGAGGAACTTGGGCTTGCCTTCGCCTGAACCATTGTTGAGGTGGGCAATCATGATTTTACGTCCAGAAGGTAACGTTCCAAGGGTAATGATTTCGCACTTGTCAGGGTGGTTGGTTTGAAATTCAAACATCATGTCTTCGTATGCTTCATAAGTTGGGTAGCTGTCCCAATCGTATGAGGCACGGTTGCTGCCGTCCCACATGGCGACTTTCTCCATCAGCGAGGGAGGTGTCTGAAGTGTCACCTCATAGCCAAGTTTTTGGAAATTGGCAAATTCCTTGTTATTGGCGTATGCGGTAACCAATTGACCTTCAACGCGGTCAACCGAAATGGCATGGGCGATGGCATTCAGGTCATCGTTGCCATTCAGCGTAAAAGTAAAATAGTACTCATTGCGCTCTTGCATGAGCTGGTTCAGTTCTTGTTGGCTCTTCTGAGCGAAAATGCTGCCACTAATCACAGTGGCCAATAGGATGATAAAATAGCGGAAAAACTTCATTTTATTTCAAGATTTAATGCAAATTCAAAATTCAAAATTTAAGATTTAAAATTCAGATGTTCAACTAAATAGCTTTCAACTTTTCCCATTCTTCAATAATGTCAGCTTCAACCTTCTCATTCGCAGTAACCAAAGGAAGGCGTAACACATTCTGGCACAAGCCCATGTGGCTCATCAAACACTTGATTCCAGCGGGATTGCCATCGGCAAAGATGAGTTGGTTCATGCGAAGCATGGCGTAATGCAAACGCAGAGCTTTTTCGGTGCGACCTTCTTTCATGGCATGCATCATGTGGCTGAAGGGCTTTGTATAGGCGTTGGCTGCCACCGAAATCACACCTTGAGCGCCAAGGGCCATCAAAGGTTGTGTGATGCCATCGTCGCCCGAAAGCACATCGAAGTTGCTGGGCTTGTCGCGCAAGATTTCCATGATTTGCTGCAAATTGCCCGAAGCCTCTTTCACGGCGACGATGTTAGGATGCTTCGCCAGTTCCACACAGGTGGCGGCTTGCAGGTTGACGCCCACACGGCCTGGCACGTTGTAGACCACGACGGGCACAGGGCTGGCATCGGCGATGGCCTCGAAATGGGCCTTCATGCCGCGTTGGTTGGGCTTGTTATAATAAGGTACGACACTCAAAATGCCGTGGATGCCCTCGAAGTTTTGGGCTTTGATGGCTGCAATGACGGCTTGCGTGTTGTTGCCGCCCATGCCGAGTAAAATGGGAAGGCGGCTATTGTTGGCTTTTAATATCGTGTTGATTACTAAGCTCTTTTCTTCTGCGGTAAGGGTAGGAGCCTCAGAAGTAGTACCTAATACAACCAAGAAATCCGCGCCATTGCCGATGACATGGTTGACGATTTTTGTCAAGGCTTCTGCGTCAACGGAGAAGTCAGTTTTGAAAGGGGTGATTAAGGCAATTCCTGTGCCTTTGAATATGTTTTTTTTCATTGTTTTATTGATTACAAAGTTAAGGGTCCCTGAGCCCGTCGAAGGGCCCGTGTCCAAAAGTTACGTAAAATTATTGTGGTCCCGACAAAGCCTTTAAATAATTATGCAGGACATGAATGTTCGAAACAGGGTCGGTGGCACGCGGATTCTCGATGAGCAAGTCATAGATGCTTTGGTTCTTGCTCTTGTGGAAACAAATCCTGAAGTCCGACTTAGGCAAGGTGCAGAGGTAGTCGCTGATTTCGGCGTTTTTGCTTGCCATATTGATGAGTATGTTGCTGAAAGGCAACTTTCTGATGAATTCATGCTTATCGGGCTTCAGTACATTCATGAAGCCGAAGTCCTTGGGCGTGATTTCACTATAAAGGTCGCTTTGCAGGATGGTGTCCGACATTTGGTTGCAAAGGATGATGAAGCCGCATCGACCGATACCGAAAAGGCTTTTTACGCTGCTTTCGATATTCTTATGAATGCTCTTGTCGTTCTCGTCAAGGATGATGAGAACGGAGCTAAGCCTTTGAAGGTTAGGCATTTTTGCCGTCGGTTTCTCGTTGAGGAACTGCTCCAAAGCCTTGTTTAATGCCCTATTTCTGAGGTATGATGAAAAATTCATGCGGCAAATGTAGGGAAATTCTATGAGATAACACGGTTTTTACTCAAAAAACGCTAATTTTGCAGTATTATTTTTGCAGCGGCTTTTTTGCTCCTGAAGAAAACTAAAGATATGATTGTCACTGTTTTAGGAAGTGGAACTTCGCAAGGCGTACCTGTCATTGGCTGCACTTGTCCCGTGTGCCAATCCAAGGACCCGCGCGACAAACGGCTCCGCACTTCCATTTTGATTCAGACCGACGAAGTGACGGTGGCTGTCGATGCCGGCCCCGACTTCCGCCAGCAGATGTTGCGCGAAAACGTCACCAAACTCGATGCGGTGATTATCTCGCATGAACATAAGGACCATATTGGCGGTTTAGACGATCTGCGTCCTTTTATTTTCATGCAGAAAAATCCCATGACGCTCTACGTGGCCGACACTGCACTTCCTGAAATCAAAAGAGAGTATTCCTACGCCTTTGAGGAACATCCTTATCCTGGTGCACCAACCTACGATATCCGCCGTCTTGATGAAACGCCCTTTGACTTTGGCGATTTGCACATCGTTCCTATCAAACTGAAGCATTTCACCTTGACTTGCTATGCCTTCCGCATTGGCAATTTTGCCTACGTAACCGACTTGAGCGAGATTTCCGAAGAAGCGATCAATAAGCTGCAAGGCATTGAATACCTGATTATTGAGGCGCTGCAAAAGAAAAAACATTATTCGCATCTTACCTTGGATGAGGCGATTGAGATTTCCCGAAGGGTAGGGGCGAAGAAGACTTGGTTCACGCATTGTAGCCACAGCATGGGTCTCGCCGCTGAAGTCAACCGCGAACTCCCCGAAGGCATGATGCTCGCTTATGATGGACTGAAAATAAAGATATAGCTATCAGCCATCAGCAGTCAGCTATCAGCTCCGATTTACCCAAGCTGTAAGCTGACGGCTGACAGCCAAACAATTCAACGATTAAACAAATTAACAATTCAACAATAATGAAATCTACTTGTTCCCAAAGATTAATCAAACTCGCCGACCTCAACCATCACCAGACTTTCTTCGCAGGTCGTTGCTCCGAGTATTTTCTGGAAAGTTCCTATTTCGCTGTGGCGCAGTATGTTGACACGAAAGACACCGTCCTTCTTGTACTCCATGGCATTGATTTCAAATTCCCGATTTTTGCGGGCGACATCGTCACTTTCGAGAGCAAGGTCGTGAATGTCGGTCGAAGCACTTTGACGGTCTACACAAAAATGTACCGTAGTCGCGAGCCCGAAAAAATCGCCGCCGACGGCTTCGCCACTTTCTCCTATTTGGACGAGAATCACCATTCCAAGCCGCATGGCATCACCATTGAACCTGAAACGGAGGAAGAAAGGTTCTTGCAACAGCAGGCTTTGGAAGTAATGGAGGATTCTAAGCGCCGTGCCAAAGCTATGAATCAAAGGTCTTAATGCTTGTTTGGTTTATGAGATTCCCTGTGGGAATGGAGTAATTCATTCTGTTTCCAACGGCGGCTTGAGCATGTTACCGGAGGATAATTCATGCTAGCCGCCGATCTACAATTATTTTCTGACTCCATTCCCGCGTCAGCGGGAATCTCATCTGCATAAAACCTCCCTACAACTCCAGTTCCTTCGGATAGCAAATAAAATGTTTCACCACAGGCTGAGAGAGCACCGAAATATTCAGTTGGTCGGAAGCCTCGCTGATGTCTTTCATCGTGCCGTCTTTGTATAAGATGTTGATAGCTGGTTTCTTGGGATGATAGGCGTGGTTGGATGAAACACCTTGCAACAACAGAAAATCTGCCTCCTCCAGCGACCAACCATACATTTTTGCAATCTTGTTCCGAATCTCCTCGATATAGTTTGGGTCAAATGCACTTTCGCGCATCTCAATTCTGAACAAATGTCTGTCCGTAAGTCTTTTGCAAAGTTCAGAAAGCACGCGGTCAGTGTCGTCGCGCCAGGCTTTCACGGCAGTCATCACGTCGTAGTCGTCCAGCTGGCAGAACTTGTCCATGACAAAATCGGGATACTGACCATCGGCGAAAGGCGTTGGGTTTTTCAAAAAGAACGATAGGGCAGGAGTGGCAAACAAGTCGCGTTCTTGGCTGAGCATTTTGGCGCGTTTCAGCACCTTCATCAGCGTGTATTCCGCGCTCAACACGGCCTTGTGCATATACACCTGCCAATACATGATGCGCCGCGCCACCAAAAAGCTCTCCACGGAATAGATGCCCTTCGCCTCGATTGCGAGTTCGTTGCCGACGACTTCCATCATCTCCAACAGTCGCTCCGCGTTCACGCTACCTTCGGCTACGCCAGTGAAGAAACTGTCGCGTTTCAGATAATCGATTCTGTCTACGTCCAATTGGCTGGAAATGAGTTTTGTAAGAAAGCCTTTCTCGTATTCTCCTTTGAACATTTGAATGGCCATGTCGAGTCGCCCATTGTGGATCTTGTTGAATTTTTGCATCACCATCAGAGACAATTCCTCGTGCGAAACGCCCTGCACGATGCTGTTTTCCAAGGTGTGCGAGAACGGCCCGTGACCGCTGTCGTGGAGCAAAATGGCCAATGAAGCGGCCTCAAGTTCCTCGTCCGTAATCTCATAGCCCTTGCCGCGAAGCAGTTGAATGGCGCGTCGCATAAGGTGCATGGTGCCGAGGCTGTGGGCGAAACGGGTGTGGTTGGCACCTGGATACACCAAGTTGGTCATGCTAACCTGTTTGATGCGCCTAAGCCGTTGGAAATAAGGGTGTTCTATGATGTCGAAATGCAGTTCGTCCGGGATGCTGACGAAGCCATAGATGGGGTCGTTGAAGATTTTCTTTTTGTTGGATGCGCTTGCCATGTGCCGCTAATTTTGCCGCAAAGGTAATGCTTTTTTCGTTTAATCAGCTTTCAGAAAGCATGTCATTCCTGCGCGGGATTGTGGGATGGCTGGAATCTATGCTTTCTGAAAGCGGCCCAAAAAAGTTGTTCCCTGTAAAACAAATTGCCCTCTTTCGCGTTACATATCCAAACACACACAAACTATGGACAAAACCACAATTCTTTGGGCTGACGACGAGATTGATCTCCTGAAGCCCCATATCATGTTTCTGGAACAGAAAGGCTATGAAGTAGTTACGGCCAACAACGGCTCCGATGCCATCGACAACGTGCGCCAACGCCATTTCGACATCGTTTTCCTTGACGAGCAGATGCCTGGCATTTCTGGTATCGAGGCACTTGAAGTCATCAAGCGCGAATATCCTAATCTCCCCGTGGTGATGATCACCAAGAGTGAGGAGGAACGCATTATGGAAGATGCAATCGGTTCTAATATAGCGGATTACCTTATTAAACCCGTCAATCCTAACCAAATCCTGCTTTCGCTGAAACGCAACCTCGAGAATAGGAAACTCCGCGACGAGAAGTCGACGATGGGTTACCAACAGGAATTCCGCAAGATTAGCATGGACCTCAACAACAACCTCAACTTCGATGAGTGGGTTGACCTCTATAAGAACTTGGTGCGCTGGGAGTTGGAACTCCAAAAGTCGACCGACGATGGCATCAAGGGCATCCTTGCCAATCAAAAACAGGAAGCCAACACGCAATTCACGCGTTACATTGAACGCAACTATGTGGACTGGATCCAAGGCAAGTCAGAGAAACCCGTCATGTCACATACTGTAGTGCGCGACAAGGTGATTCCCCGCCTCGATGGCAGCGACAAACCCTTGTTCCTCATCGTCATTGATAACCTGCGCTACGACCAATGGAAGGCTATCCAGCCGCTGATTGAGACCTATTTCCGTGTGGAGGCTGACGACATCTATTACAGCATCCTGCCAACGACAACGCAATATGCCCGCAATTCTCTCTTTGCCGGATTGATGCCCCTTGAAATCCGCCGTCGCTACCCCAAATGGTGGGTCGACGAGGAAGACGAAGGCACCAAGAACCAGTTTGAAGGCGAACTTTTGGGCGAACAACTGAAGCGTTTCGGCAAGAACATCAAGTACTCTTATAATAAGGTGCTGAACTTGCAAGCGGGCAAGAAACTCTACGAACAGATGGCCAACCTGATGCCTAACAAGCTGAATGTCATCGTTTACAACTTTGTGGATATGCTCTCTCATGCCCGCACGGAGATGGAAATCATTCGCGAATTGGCCGACGACGAAGAAGCCTACCGCTCGCTGATGTACTCGTGGTTCGAGCATTCCAGCCTCTTTGACATGATGCGCTTCATCGCCGAGAAGGGCTGCGACATGATCATTACCACCGACCACGGTTCCACCTACGTCGAAAAACCTGTCCGCATCTTGGGCGACCGTGAGGTGAACACCAACCTGCGCTATAAGTACGGCAAAAACCTGAAATACAACCCGAAGGAAGTCTTCGAGGTGAAAGACCCCGAGAAGATATTCCTGCCAAAAGTCAACCTCAGCACAACATACGTCTTTGCTGGCGAAAGTGACTTCTTTGCTTACCCGAACAACTACAACTATTACGTCAGTTACTACCGCAACACCTTCCAGCACGGCGGCATCTCCATGAGCGAAATGCTGATTCCGGTGACGCATCTCACGGCGAAGTAGGGTGTGAGTTTCCCCTTCGGGGAATGGAGTTCAATAATAATGTACCACGCGGCGGCTTGTGACGTTTACGATTAGTAAGCGTTACCTGCCGCCGCTGGCCGCTTTTTACTTGACTCCATTCCTGAAAGGGAATCTCAATAATTGACAAAATTATTATCTTTGCAGCGCAAATACCAATGAAATGAATTCCAAAGAGTTTCATATTAACAGCGTGGAGCAACTTTCGGAAGTGTCTGAATATTTGCTCTCCATGCGCGACGAAGCCGACATCATCGCGTTCTATGGCTCGATGGGTGCAGGTAAGACCACGCTCATCAAGAATCTGTGCCACAAAATGGGTGTCACCGACGAGGTGAACAGCCCGACTTTCGCCATCGTGAATGAATACGTTACGGAAGAAGGTGAGTCGGTCTATCATTTTGATTTCTATCGTATTAAGAAGTTGGAGGAAGCCTACGACATCGGTTACGAGAACTATTTTGATAGCGGCAACCTCTGCCTCATTGAGTGGCCTGAAATGATAGAGCCATTGCTACCCGAAAAGTATATTCGCGTGGAGATTCTTCATGGTGAGACGGATGATGAACGGGTGATTCTTTGTCAAGTGGTCGAAGAATGAGAAAAGTGATGGATATGACCCAAGCCTCAGAATGCATAGATTCCCGCCTGCGCACAGGCCAACCTTGGAATGACATGCATCCTGAGGCTTTAGAAAGCATGTCATCCCTGCGGGGGGATGAGCGGGGCATGGGATCTATGCTTTCTAAAGCCTCCCAAGTCTTCATCCTGACCGATGAAAACGTAGCCCCGTTTTGGCTGTCCGAAGTAGCCCATTGGCTGCACTGTGAGTCGGTGGTTGACATCATCATTAAGCCTGGCGAGCAGCACAAAAACCTGCAAACCGTCCAACGGATTTGGAAAACCCTGATGAAACATCACGCTGACCGCAATGCTTTGTTGATCAACCTCGGTGGCGGCACAGTTTCCGACTTAGGCGGCTTCGCAGCCTCGACTTACAAGCGCGGCATCAAGTTTATCAACATTCCGACGACTTTGCTTGCCATGGTTGATGCTGCAATAGGAGGGAAGACAGGCATCGATTTCGGTGGTGCCAAAAACCAAATCGGCACCTTTGCCGAGGCGGAAGAGGTGCTTATAAATCCAGTGTTTTTGGAAACTTTGCCCGAGCGGGAAATCCGTTCAGGTATGGCAGAGATGTTGAAATACGGCTTTATTGCTGATTCTAATCTCCTAGGAATCAATTTGGAGAATTATCAAAGCTACATTAGATGTGCTGGTGAAATCAAGCGTGAAATTGTTGAAAAAGACCCTTTGGAGAATGGCTTGCGTAAAATACTAAACTTTGGTCATACTATCGGCCATGCGATTGAAAGCCATTGTCTTACAACAAATTTCTCATTGCTTCATGGGGAAGCTATAGCCTTAGGCATGGCTGCAGCTTTGTGGCTCTCAATAAAATTGTGCGGTTTGGATGAAAAAGTGTTGCAAGATTTTGAAAGCCAATTGCCGATGCTGCTTTCTGAGGCTGAAATCAAGCTTTCTGAAGTCGATATTAAGCCTATTATGACCTATCTTGTACACGACAAGAAAAACAAAGGTGAAAAACTGCAATTCGTTTTGCTTGAGGCCGTTGGAAAACCTGTTTGGGATGTGGAAGTTCCTAAAGATACACTGAGAGTGTCCTTGGAGTACATTATTAATAAGGTGTCAAAAAGATGAATCTGTACTGCGACATCACACTCCCTGCCAGCAAAAGCGAGAGCAATCGCGCTTTGATGATTGCGGCATACGGCGGGTTTGAGCCTGATTTTGAGAATCTTTCGGATTCAAAAGATACCTGCATTTTAAAGGAAGTGCTGCAAGGACTGCCTCCTGTAGATTCCAGCGCGTCCACATGCCAACGCTGGAATGACCTAGGTGGAAGCCCTTGCGTTATCAATATCGTTGACTGTGGCACGGCAGCCCGTTTCTTAACCACTTATCTGGCTTGTCATGAAGGTAACTGGATCCTGACGGGCTCGGAGCGTATGAAGCAACGCCCAATGTCGCCTTTAATAGAGGCATTGCGTGCTTTGGGCGCGGACATACAATATGTTGAAAAAGAAGGCTTTCTTCCACTGGAAATCCATGGCAAATCTCTTGAAGGCGGCAAAGTGTCCATCGACATGACCCAGAGCAGCCAGTTTGCCTCGTCTTTGCTGTTGGCCGCTCCTATGTGGCCTCAAGGCCTCGAAATGGAAATGCTCGGCGATCTCAGCTCCTTGCCGTATCTCGAAATGACTTTAGAGATGATGCAGCATTTTTCCGCTCGGGTCAAACGGGTTGGAAGAACTTTCGTAGTGGAGCCAATATCTTATCAGAGCCGTTCTTTTACCATCGAACCTGATTGGAGCGCAGCTTCCTATTGGTATGAAATGGCAGCGTTCAGCGAAGCGTGCGAAATTAGATTGCGTGGATTAAGCGCCCCTTCGATAGGCTCGGGGATTGCGAGTCTTCAAGGCGATGCTGTCATTGCCGAATGGATGCAACAGCTGGGCGTCGGCACCTTTGTTGACGGGCGTGATATTGTTTTAAAAAAAATCCCAATTGAGAAGCGTCCGTTGAGCTTTGATTTCTCTCAACATCCAGACCTATATCCTACAATTGCCGCCATATGCACTGGATTAAATGTTGAAGCTAATTTTACGGGCCTTGATAACCTCGCTCTAAAAGAATCGGATAGGGTGGAGGCAATGCAAACGGAATTGGCAAAATTGGGTAGCTGCCCGATTCGCTTTTCAGCCCACAACGACCATCGAATCGTGATGGCATTGGCACCCCTTTCTATGCTTGTAGGCCCTGCTTTTATTGACCATCCCGAGGTGGTGAAAAAATCCTATCCAGGCTTTTGGAAGGATGCCTCTTTTTTGGCAGTTAAACGGTAAATTGTCCAGTTTTTTAGAATTATTGGGCTTGGTATAGAGAAATTCCGTACTTTTGCACGATTTTTTTGTAAAGAAAGTTATGAAAGTTGAGCTGTTTGTGCCTTGTATCATCGACCAGTTCTATCCCATGGTGGCCTCTAATACCATGAAGGTCTTGGGACGAGCTGGTGTTGAGGTGGATTACAATCCTGAGCAGACCTGTTGTGGGCGCTTCGCCTATCACGCTGGTTTTCTGGAGGAAGCCAAAGAGTTGGGCGACAAGTTTCTCAACGACTTTTCCTACAACGGACCAGTGGTGGCTCCTTCTGCTGCCTGCGTGCATTACATTAGGAAACGCTACCCGCAATTGTTTTTCAATACGGCCAATCATCTGAACTATAAACGAATGGTGGCCAATATTTATGAGTTGACCGATTTTCTGGTCAACAAATTGCATTTTGATGATTTTGGTGCCGAGTTTCCCCATAAGGTGACTTTCCATGACAGTTGCAGTGCCTTGCGGGGGATGGGGCTTGGCAAGGAAGCGCGTCAGTTGCTCTCCAAGGTAAAGGGATTGGAATTGGTGGAGATGAAGCAGACTGATATGTGTTGCGGCGCCGATTTCTCTTTGGAAGTCAATCATGAGACGCTGGCCATGGGAATGGCGAGCCATAAGGTGAAAAACGCGATGAATACAGGTGCGGAATATATCGTTTCGACAGATATGACCTGCCTGATGCATCAAAAAACATATATTGAGAAGGAAGGACTGCCCATTAAGGTGATACATATCGCCGATGTGCTAGCCTCGGGGTGGATTTAATAATAGGGCGATTCTTCGACGGGCTTAGATCCAGCGAAAGTTAAGGTCGTAAGCTTGTTGAAACGCCATCAAAAACGAATTTGAATGAACAACGACTATTACATACACGAAAGCAGTTACGTTGACGACAACGTGAGTATTGGTAAAGGCACAAAAATATGGCATTTCTGCCATATCCAGTCGGGGGCCCAAATTGGTGAAGGTTGCTCATTTGGACAAAACGTAAATGTGGGCAACAACGTGAAGATTGGCAACCATGTGCGTGTCCAAAACAATGTCTCCATCTACGAAGGCGTAGAGATTGAGGACAATGTGTTTTGTGGACCAAGCTGCGTATTCACCAATGTGACCACACCGCGGGCGCATTTCCCGGTTCATGGTGTGTATGCTAAGACCAAGATTTGCGAAGGTGCTTCATTGGGTGCCAACAGTACCGTGGTCTGTGGCCATACGGTGGGCAAAAGTGCTCTCATCGCTGCTGGTGCCGTGGTGACCAAGGACGTGAAGCCTTACGCTTTGATGGCGGGTGTGCCCGCCCGGCAAATCGGCTGGGTCTGCGAATGTGGTAAACGCCTTGATGCCACATTGAAATGTGATTGCGGCCGGTGTTATGAAGAAAAAAACGGCAATTTAATAAAACTATTATAAAATAGGAAGGGTATGTGGATTCGCTACAACAACTCTAAACTCTAAACACTAAACTCTAAACTGACAATGCAATTCAGAGATTTAAAAACACAATATAACGTTCTGAAGGACGAAATGGACAAAGCCATTCTTGATGTGGTCGCTTCCAGTGCCTATGTCATGGGGCCGAAAATCAAAGAGATGGAAACCGCTTTTGCCGAGTATGTCGGCGTGAAGCATTGTGTGGCCTGTAATAGTGGCACAGATGCCTTGCTGCTCGCATTGAAGGCTTGGGATGTCAAACCAAACGATGCTGTGTTTGTACCAAGCTTCACCTTCTTCGCCTCAGCCGAAGTGATTGCCATGCAGGGCGCGACACCGGTTTTCGTCGATGTCGACAAGGAGACCTTTAACATGGATGTGCTTGACCTCGAACGTAAAATCGAGCAAACCTTGAAGGTCGGTAAACTAACGCCACGTGTTATCATTGCTGTTGACCTGTTTGGTCTGCCAGCCGATTTCAATGCCATTCGCAAGGTGGCTGATAAATATGGTCTTTATGTCCTTGAAGACGGTGCCCAAGGCTTTGGAGGCCGCATCGGAGACCGCAAAGCTTGCACTTTTGGCGACATCTCTACGACCTCTTTCTTCCCTGCCAAGCCTGTAGGTTGCTATGGCGATGGAGGAGCAGTGTTTACGGACAATGACGAGTGGGCTGAGTTGATGGAGTCTTACCATATCCATGGTAAAGGTAGTGACCGTTATGACAATATCCGTATTGGCATGAACTCTCGTTTGGACAGCATCCAGGCAGCCATTCTGCTGGTGAAGCTGAAGGCTTTCAAGGAATATGAGTTGATCGATGTCAATAAGGTGGCGAAACGCTATACTGAGAAGCTGAAGGACGTTGTTAAGACACCTATTGTGCCCGAAGGCTTCTATTCCAGTTGGGCACAGTATACGCTTCAAGTTGAGAATAAGGAAGTTAGAGCGGGATTGCAGGCCGCTTTGAAAGCCCTTGACATTCCGACAGCTATATATTATCCCATTCCGATGCACCGTCAGACCGCATTTAACAATTTGAATCTGGACGACAACCGTTGTCCAGTTTCCGACCAGTTGGCCGACACGGTTATCTCTTTGCCGATACATCCTTATCTTTCGGAAAAGGATCAGGATATGATTTGCGAAGCCGTTCGTGAGTTCTTGAAGAAGTAAATTGTTGAAAAACATGGGCATTAGGTCATTCATTAGCAACATGATTGCTCGCGACAATTACGACGAGGTAATGGAATATCTTGCCGTGACTGAGACCCAACATGCTCCTATGTTTGAGTTTGACAATGCTCCCGAACAGTTACGTGAGTTGATTTCAATGGCCGAAACGCCCCGGAGTACGGAGCGCTCACAATGGTTGAACGATTATGCCGATAAGGCTTGGGCGCTTCCTGATGGTGAAGTAGAAGTTCTTTTAGCCAAGGACCATCTTAATGTTGTCCGATACCTAAATCGGTTCTTGCGTAGTGCAAATGCAAAATTGAAGCAGGACGGCTATTTTGTGTGCGCATTCGATACGGCACAAAAGCGTCGCGCCCAAATATTTAGTCGATACCCTAGATTTTTTGCATACATCATTTATTTCTTTGACTTTTTGTGGCATAGGGTATGCTCGAAAATCAAGTTGACACGTCGATTTTATTATTTTTGCACCAGGAAGGTAAGAAAAGTGTTTCCAAGGCCTGAGGTGTTGGGAAGATTGTATTATTGTGGCTTCGATGTGGTAAGCGAACAGTATATTCACGATAGGTATGTCGTCATTGCCCAAAAGAAACGTGAACCTAGCAAGGAACAACCTACTTACGGAACATTGATTCGGCTGAGGAGATACGGTAAAGATGGGAAACTCTTTAATGTGTTCAAGTTCCGCACCATGTATGCCTATTCGGAGTACTTGCAAACCTATATCTACGAGAACAACGACTTGGATATTGGGGGCAAGTTTTTTGACGATTATCGAATAACCGAGTGGGGACGTTTCCTGCGCAAAACCTGGCTTGATGAGCTTCCCATGGTCATCAATATGATGAAAGGACAAATGAAGTTGGTGGGAGTGCGTCCTTTGAGTCAACAGTATTTTAGTTTGTATAGTAAAGAACTACAAGAACTTAGGATTAAGACCAAGCCAGGCTTGTTACCTCCTTTCTATGTTGACATGCCTGAAACGCTTGATGAGATTCAAGAGAGTGAGAGACGTTATTTGGAAGCTTATTTAGAACATCCGTTCCGCACCGACTGGAAGTATTTTTGGAAGATTCTCGGTAATATTGTATTTAAAGGCAAACGCTCCAAATAAAATAATATCAAATCAGCTTTTTTAATTGCTTTTTATAAAAAAATATTCGTATTTTTGCAGCTTGTAATTTTAGGCATTTTTGTGTCGAGATTACATGCGAATCATTTTGTCACATGTTCATGACAAATGGTTTAATTATAGATAGTTATGCTTTCTTGATGTGAGTCAAGACGCGAAGCTTTACCCTTTTTTGAAATGAAAGAAGTGTCAGGAAACGAAAATTGGACCACTGTTATTAAGCCTCGTAATGGTCTTTTTGAGGTGAATTTAAAAGAGATTTGGGACTATCGTGACTTATTAGTCATGTTTGTAAAGCGTGACATCACGGTGGCTTATAAGCAAACCATTTTGGGTCCATTGTGGTGGGTGATACAACCCGCTTTGACGGTTATAATGTATATGGTAGTGTTTGGCGGCATCGCTGGCATTCCTACCGATGGCGTACCTCAACCTTTGTTCTATCTCGGTGGTGTTTGTATGTGGCAGTATTTTGCGGATTGCTTGAACCGTACGGCTAACACTTTTGTTACGAACGCTGGTATTTTTGGTAAGGTGTATTTTCCTAGACTGATTATGCCTATCGCCAATGTCACGAGCAACTTGGTGCGTTTTGGCATCCAGTTTGGGCTGTTTGTGATAGTGTATATTTACTATGCTTGTATCGGCATGGCGCCAAGCCCCAACTGGTACTTCCTGCTCTTCCCCTTGTTGGTGCTCATGATGGCTGGATTGGCTTTGGGTTTCGGTATCATCATCTCATCGATGACAACCAAGTATCGTGACTTGCAGATCCTATTCTCTTTCGTGGTTCAACTGTGGATGTACGGCACGCCTATCGTTTATCCCTTGAGCCAAGTGGCAGGTAAGAAGGTGTTGGGGTTGGATCTAACCACCATAATGTGTATCAATCCTGTGACGCCTGTCATCGAGTCCTTCAAACATGGTGCGTTAAGTGCGGGTGAATTCATCGGATGGGGCTGGCTCGCTTACAGTTTTGTCTTCATGCTGGTCGTTTTGGCTCTTGGCGTCTTGATATTCAACAAGGTGCAGAAGAGCTTTATGGATACGGTGTAAGGCTGTCGTTTGTATTGATGGTTATCCATGTTGATTTCGTTCATTATTCCTGCCTATAATGCTTCTGCAACAATTAGACGTTGCTTGGATAGCATTTATGCATTACCTATTGAAGAATCACTTTTTGAAGTCATTGCAATTGACGATTGCTCGACGGATAATACAGTGGAGTTGGTGAAAGAGTATGCTCGCAATCATTCCAATCTTGTTTTACTATGTCAGCCTGAAAACCACCGACAAGGAGCTGCTCGAAATAGGGGAATAGCCGTAGCAAAAGGAGAATACATTGCTTTTGTTGATAGTGATGACGAATCTGCGAATGGCGTGATTGCTGCGGCGCAGATGGCGGTGGAAAAGGATTTGGATATGGTGGCAATGCGATGCGCTGTAGTCGACCAAGAAGGAAATACAGACCGGGAGGTGAGCCTGCCATACAATCGGGATAAGGTGTTTACTGGAATGGAATTGCAAACGGAATATGCATTTTGGGGTACTGCGCCTTGGCATTATATTTTTAAACAATCGTTCTTGGATGGAGTTGGTTATCGTTTTGTCGAGGATGTGCTTTATGAAGATAGTGACTTTGTTAATGTGCATCTGTTTTATGCGAAGAGAATGTCCTATTGCGATGAAATTGGATATGTTGTTTATTACAATTCGGAATCAACCACACATTCATTGTCTTATAAGCATCTTTGTGATTATGCTTTGCTTGGCACTAGGATGTTAAACTTCTATGAAAGTCTTGAAGACAAAACGACGCAATATGCCGAAGGAATACTTGAAGGTGGGAGTTATAACATCATGAAAGCTTTTCGTAAGTTGCCCCGCTTGATGTCGCGTTCAGAGGTGCGGGCTTTTTATGATCGGTTTGATGGTTATTATAATAGAAAAACATTGCTCAAATATCGGAAGCCTGAATACTGTTGGACTCGATGGACTCGATTTGGTTTGAAACATAGAAACCTTGTCGTATTTCTGTTGGGATTTGCTGCCCCGGTATTAAAAATACATCAGAAATAAAGTTTGTTTTATGGCAATAGCAATAGAATTCAATAATATCAGCAAGCAGTACCGCTTGGGATTGGTGTCGACCAGGACCCTCAGCCACGACTTGAACCGTTGGTGGCAGACGGCCGTCTTGCACAAGGAAGACCCCTATTTGAAAATCGGTTCGGTAAACGACCGCTCTACAGCTGCCGATAGTGAATATGTTTGGGCTTTGAAGGATATTGATTTCAAGGTGGAACAAGGCGACGTGGTAGGCATAATAGGCAAGAACGGAGCAGGAAAAAGTACCTTGTTGAAGCTTTTGTCTCGAGTGACAGGTCCAACAACGGGTACGATCAAGGCAAGAGGCCGAATCGGTTCCTTGCTTGAGGTGGGTACTGGTTTCCACCAAGAGATGACGGGTCGTGAAAACATTTACATGAACGGAGCCATCTTGGGCATGACAAAACAAGAGATCACTCGCAAACTGGATGAAATCGTGAATTTCTCTGGTTGCGAACGCTATATTGATACGCCTGTAAAACGTTATTCTAGTGGTATGATGGTCCGTCTCGGTTTTGCTGTGGCTGCTCACCTTGATCCTGAGATTTTGGTAGTGGATGAAGTGCTTGCCGTGGGCGACGCCGAGTTTCAGAAGAAGGCCATTGGGAAGATGCAAGAGGTGTCTGAAGGTGAAGGTAGGACCGTGCTTTTTGTGAGCCATAATATGGCATCCATCAAGAACTTATGCAAGCATGGCGTTTTGTTGGAAAAAGGCATGGTGAAAACGAGAGGATTAATTGATGATGTCGTGGCGGAGTATATGGCAGCCAACCTGGCGGAAGTAGGCGATGTCTCAGAGGTTACCGAATTTAAACGGGTCAATGTTCAAACCAAGGAGATTGAGATTGTATCTTTGAAAAGGCAATTCCCTTATAAATTGGACAGTTTAAAGGATGTCGTTTTCACTGCTCGTGTAAGACGGAATAGTAATGTGTCGAAATTCCAATTCACGACCTTGATTGATAATGTGGCCAATGGTGGAACACGAGTAGGTATGGCTTATTCAGGTGAGATTGCATGGCCCGAAGGAAAGACTGAAGCCGAGTTTGAAGTGAGGATACCTCAACACCATTTGACCAAAGGGAAATACATATTGGATGTTTGGACCGGAATTGGAGATCCTACCTCTTCTTGCAAGTATTATGATGCTGTTTACGACACCTTGACATTTGAAGTTGAATCCATTGGGAATAAACTTGTTAATGAGTGGTATAGTTACTGGGGTGAAACGGTTTATCCGATGCAAGTGACAACAATTTGATGAACTGAAGTTGATCTTATGCCTGGCTTTATTCTCAATATTGGGAAAAACAAGTTGACCTTTCCTGAGGAAGTCCGGAAAAAGTTGGTCATCAACCGTTTGGAAGGAGAAGGCTTCCAATTGGAACGCCGTGTGGTCAATAAGTTTATGAATGACAGACTCTTTGATGAGACTGAACACTATCTGGTCGTTGTAGAGGGAATCGTTCTCAACAACCATGAATTAATGGACAAATATCAGTCAGAGACTTGGCTGACTTGTGTCACTAGGATGTATGAGAGGGAAGGGGAGTCTTTTTTCAATGCTTTCCGAGGATCGTTCAGTGGTGCGCTATATGACAAAAAAGACGATAAATGGATTGTTTACACCTGCCATACAGGGGAGAAACAGATCTTCTATAAGCTAGTTTCAGACGGATTCTTAATGGCTTCCGAAATGCGCTTCATGGTTGAAACGATGAAAGAAAACCATCTCAGACCCGAGATAGATGAGGTAGGGTGCTATTTTTCATTGACTCATGGCTTCTGCATTGAGGACAAGACTTTAGTTAAGGATGTTCATAAGCTTATTGCTGGCCATTATTTGAGAATCCAAAATGGTAGACTTGAAGTGGTCCAGTATCACCGTTTCACCAACAAACCCGTTACAATGACTGTTGAAGAAGCGGTGGAAGGCATTGACCGATTGTTTCGTCAAGCTGTAAAACGCGCTTTTGAAAAAGATAGGGAATATGGCTACCGTCATCTGACTTGTCTAAGTGGTGGCCTTGACTCCCGCATGACAGTGTGGGTGGCCCACGAAATGGGCTATACCGACCAGACCAATATAGATTATTGCCAATCCTATTATTTGGATTTCAAGATTTCCCAGCAGATCGCGATAGATTTGCATCATGACTATTTTTTCAGCCCTTTGGATCATGGCGATTTTATTCCTCGATATAAATTCCTGCCTGAATTGACTTATGGTAGTGGTTTTATGCTTGGACATGGGTATAGCATGGAACAGCTCATCAACTATGATTCTTTTGGGATTTTTCATACAGGGCAATTGGGTGATGTGATATTAGGTTCATACTTGAAGGAATTGGACTATGGACAAGTTGCTATTAAAGATGGGGCAAATTCTCTTGAATTATTAAATAAGCTGGATAGCTATAAGATTTCTTTTGATTATAAAAACAGTGAAATTTTTAGGATTTATAATCGAGGATTGAATGGAATAAATCAAGGATTATTGACTTATCAAGATAATACAGAGAGCTACTCTCCTTTTATGGATGTTGATTTTTTTGAGTTTTGTTTTCAGATTCCTTTAAAAATGAGACTGAATCATAAGTTGTATTTTGACTGGGTTCTTGATAAGTATCCCAAGGCAGGAGATTATGTGTGGGAAAAAACCGGACAAAAACCGCATCGTTTTGAGAATCGTGTTCCGAAAACTATGAGGGTGTTGGGTTATGAGGTGCCTCATTATTCCGAGCCGGGATTCAAGAAGTATGTGAAAGGTTTCGTGCTACGCCGTATGGGATTACGCAAGAAAGATGAAAAGCAAAAAACAATTGTGCAGAAGTCACCTTATAGCATGAATCCTATAGATTATTGGTATGATACTAATCCCGCCATCAAAGAGTTTATGGAGTCTTTCTGGGCGGAAAACAATAGTCAAATACCGTATCAGCAACTGCATGATGATATGGAGCATTTGTTTAGGGATTGTGTGGTTTATGATAAGTTGCAATGCTTGTCGGTGCTGTCAGCTATTAAATTGATTAGAGGATGATACTCCACTTCTTGTCGGATGAAAAGTTTTCTGATTATGTGATTGATCAGTTTTCTGAACCGGAAATGTGCTCGGAGTTTGTCTTGATGTCTGATTCAGAATCCAGAAAGTTTTTTCAAAACGATGGCACTGTCAAGCAGGTGAATCCAAATGATGTCGAAGAAATGGCTCGTTTGGTGGGCTCGTTAAGTCATTATTCTGCCATTGTTTTGCACGGATTGTTCTTTCCGTGGTGTGAGACTGTATTGAGAAACGTTCCGAATAATGTAAAAGTTGCCTGGGTGTTTTGGGGTGGAGAGATATATGGTCGGAAGGATTTGAAAAATTCCTTCTTATCTAAACGATCAAAACTGCTTTTTGGAATACATCAATTAAAGAAGAGAATAGAAGGTAAGGAAGGAAAAGAGAGTTATGAACTTCCGTTGGAATTGTTTAATAGAATTGACTATTGTTTGACTGATATTCATGAGGATTTCAAGTTTGTAATAAACTATACCCAATCAAAAATGAAGGAAGTGTGGTATAATTATTATTCTATTAACGAGACCATTGGGGAATTGAGAAATCAATGTGTGGAAGGAAATAATATCTTGGTAGGAAATTCTAGTAGTTTGACCTGCAATCATCTTGATGGTTTTAGGGCTGCTAAGAAACTTCATAGGGAGAATTCAGAAATCATTGTTCCATTAGGTTATGGTGAACCTTGGTTGAGAAACTATTTGGTGAAAAAGGGAATTCGTATGTTCGGTCGCTGGTTTCACCCGCTTGTTGATTTTATGCCTCGTGACGAATACAACAAGTTGATTAAAAGTTGTTCTGTGGTTATTATGCCACATTATCGACCTCAGGCATTTGGAAACATTATCACGGCTCTTTGGCTTGGGTCAAGGGTGTATGTAAGTGAAGATAGTCCGTTGTATACTTTTTTCAAGCGTATAGGTATTATTTTGTTTTCTATAGAAACCGATATTAATCGGACAATTTCCCCCAAGGTCTTATCATTGTCGGTCGAGGAGAGAGAAAAGAATAGAAGTATTCTCGCTTCGTTATATGAGAAAAGTGTGATGAATCGAAATAACCAAAAAATGGTGACACTGCTTGAAAAGAATAGTTAAAAAAACATGAAACGAACACTCGCCATCATAGGAGCTTCCTATCTCCAATTGCCTCTAGTCAAGAAAGCAAAGACATTGGGACTGCATACCATTTGCTTTGCGTGGGCAGAAGGAGCAGTGTGTAAAGATGTGGCAGATGAATTCTATCCTATTTCTATCGTAGAGAAGGAACAAATTTTGTCGATATGTCGATCAAAGCAAATTGACGGCATTTGTACCATCGCATCTGATGTGGCCGCGCCAACTGTTGCCTATATTGCCGAGAAGTTGGGTTTGGTCGGCAACTCGTATGAGGTGGCAATTCGTGCCAACAATAAGTTTTTGATGCGACAAGCATTTTTAGCCTCTGGCATACCATGCCCCGCATATCAAAAGATTAATGGCTTTGCACAATTGAATTTGGACAGTTTGCAATTTCCTGTTATTGTTAAACCGACAGACCGCTCTGGTAGTTTGGGCGTCACGAAAGTGGAGAGGATTGAAGAATTGCTTGCCGCTGTTGAAACGGCTTTGAATTGTTCTTTCAAACATGAAGCGATTGTGGAGGAGTTTATTGAGGGGAAGGAAATTAGTGTGGAGTTCATCTCGTATCATGGTAGACATTATCCTTTGCAGATTACTGATAAAGTTACAACTGAAGCCCCGCATTTTGTTGAGTTGGAGCATCATCAGCCGGCTGATTTTACTGAGGAACAGTATGAAGAGATATACGACTTGACAAAAAGGGCTTTAGATGCCCTTGGCGTGACTAACGGAGCTTCACATTCTGAATACAAGATTACAAAAGAAGGTGAAGTTTATGTGATGGAAATTGGAGCTCGCATGGGTGGCGATTTCATTGGGAGTGATTTGGTTTGGCTTTCAACGGGATACGATTATTTGAAGGGTGTTATTGATGTGGCGCTTGGTCAGTTTGAGGAGCCTGTTTTTGGTGAACCGCATCATGCTGGTGTTTATTTCCTGTGTGAAGAAACAAGACGTTTACAAGACATAATAAGAGAATCAAATTTACCACAGATTGTGCGTGCTGAAATTACTGATATCAACTTGCGCGAGGTGACGTGTAGCGCCGACAGGAGTGGGTATCTGATATACCAAGCTAACGACAAATTATTTTAAAGCATGGTCTTTAATTCTTTTACGTTTTTTGTTTTCCTTCCGATAGTCTTCGCCGTCTATTGGTGTTTTAATAAGAATTTGCGTTGGCAGAATCTGTTCATTGTAGCTGCGAGTTATGCTTTTTATGGTTGGTGGGACTGGAGGTTTTTGATATTGATAGCTTTCACAACCCTTTGCTCATGGACTTCTGGAGTTCTGATGGTAAAGATTTCTAATAAACGTGTGGCTGGTGAAAACGATGATAATAAAAAACTTATCAGAAAAAGAAAATGGATTACAGCGGCAAATATTATAATCAACCTTTTTGTTCTCTGCGTTTTCAAGTACTATGACTTTTTCGTTGTAGAGTTTTGTAATTTGTTCGGATGCTCTTCAAATGGAATACTCATTAATGCTATGTTGCCAGTAGGCATTTCGTTTTATACTTTTCAAGCACTTAGTTACAGTATAGATGTTTATAGGGATAAAATAAATCCAACCAGAGATATTGTCGCTTTTTTTGCATATGTTAGTTTCTTTCCTCAGTTGGTTGCAGGCCCAATTGAACGTGCGACCAATCTGCTGCCTCAATTTGAAAAGTCTCGATATTTTGACTATTCAGAGTCAGTAGAAGGCTGTCGTAGGATACTTTGGGGTCTTTTTAAGAAGATGGTGATTGCCGATAATTGCGCAGTTTATGTAGATTCAGTTTGGTCAAATTTCCATGTGCAAAGTGGAAGCACCTTGGCTCTTGCAGCTGTGTTGTTTGCTCTACAGATTTATGGCGACTTTTCAGGGTATAGTGATATTGCTATAGGAACAGCAAGGCTTTTTGGAATAAGGCTGCGAGACAATTTCCTTACGCCATACTTTTCCCGTAATGTCGCAGAATTCTGGAAACGATGGCATATTTCATTGAATACTTGGTTTGTAGATTATGTGTATATTCCTCTCGGAGGAAGCAGGCATGGCATTTTACGAACAATACTCAATACGTTTGTTATCTTTATTTTAAGTGGATTGTGGCATGGCGCCAATTGGACATTTCTGGGTTGGGGCTTTTATCACGCCTTGCTATTTGTACCACTAGTATTGATTGGGACCAACAAAAAATATAAGGTACAGGATAAGCCGCTACTAAAACAATTCCCAAGTATGCTATTAACTTTCGTGCTAGTGACACTTGGGTGGATTTTGTTCCGTGCTACAAGTATTACCGAGGCTATGCGATATGTTGCATATGTTTTTGATGGCTCGCTATTCTCAGTCCCATGGCTTATGTCGAGAAAATTCTGGGCTCCGCTTTTTGTTAGCATTGTAGTTATGTTTGTTTTTGAATGGCTAGGACGAGGAGGAGGTTATGGTCTTTCGTTTATGCGAGGTAGACCGAGAGTATTGCAGGCATTTGTTTATTATGTAGTAATAGCAATGATTTTTGTGTGGCATTCTACCGAGGGGATTCAATTCATCTATTTCCAATTTTGAAGATGAAAAATTTTCTAAAAACGTTAGTGCTTTTCTTTGTTCCATGCATCGTAATGGTTTTAGTGTATGTTGTGGACGATCCTTTCAGATTATATTGGTCGGACGAGAATCTATATGAACAAGGGAGCAGAAAATGTTGTTCAAATGATGCCGTCCGTGGTATCCGATGGATGAATAAATATGGAGATACGATGCTTTATGATAGCTTTATTTTGGGCTCAAGTCGCTCAGACTTTTACTACGTGGAAGACTGGAAACAATATCTGTCTCCAAATGCGTCATGTTTCCATTTTAACCAGTCAGGAGATAATCTTTTAGGTACTCTACAACGAGTGCGTTATCTTTATAAACGGTTTGAAAAGATAAATAACATTTTGATTATAATGGACGGTGAATACTTGGTGGATATGAACCCACATAAAGGACCTCTTTTTCGTGAACCTTGGCAAGTGACAGATGAATGGGATTTTCTGGCTTTCAATGCGGAATTTTTTTGCGCGTTTTATTCAATTGATTACCAGAAGCAAATGTGGAAAGAATCTAATCCAGAAAATGAGTTGGATTATTTCTATATCCCTCAATATAACGAGTTGCATAAAACTGGTGCCGAAGAAGCCTTGATTTCTAATGCAGAGGAGTATTTTGCAAGATTGCCAAGGGATTACCAACTCTATGATAGGGATGAAATTGAACAATTGGAAAGACCTGTTATTGGTGAGCCTCAAATTGCTGCACTTAATGAATTACACAATATCTTTCAAAATGAAGGTACTGACTATCGTATTATCATAAGCCCACTATACAATCAGAAAAAACTTAACCCTGTTGATTTGGAATTCTTGGAAAATCTGTTTGGTAAAGAAAAAGTGTTCGATTTTTCTGGGAAGAATGCGTTTACAAACAACATGGATAATTATTATGAGTGTTCACATTATAGGCCTCAATTGTGTCGTCAACTTTTAAAGATTTGTTATGATTGATTTTAACCGTCCTCATTTCACAGGCAATGAGTTGAAATATATCCAAGAAGCTGTTTTGCAGGAGAAGCACATCTCGGGGAATGGTGTTTTCACAAAACGATGCCAAAGTTTCTTTGAGCAACGCTATGGTTTCAAGAAATGCTTGCTTACAACGAGCTGCACTGATGCGTTGGAGATGTGCGCCATGCTATGCAATATACAGCCAGGTGATGAGGTCATCGTACCGAGCTATACTTTTGTCTCTTCTGCTTTGGCCTTTGTTCGACAAGGGGCCAAAATAGTATTTGCCGACAGCAGGGCAAGCAATCCCAATCTTGATGCCGATGAGATAGAGGAGTTGGTTACACCGAGAACGAAAGTGATTGTCCCTGTGCATTATGCGGGCGTTGCTTGTAATATGGATCGCATCATGGAGATTGCTGAAAGACACCATCTCTTTGTGGTGGAAGATGCTGCACAAGCCATTGATTCGTTCTATAAAGGTAGACCACTTGGTGGAATTGGTCATTTGGCGGCTTTCTCATTCCATGAAACTAAGAACATTATCTCTGGTGAAGGTGGAATGTTGGTCGTTAATGACGAAAAGTTCATCCGTCGTGCTGAGATTTTGTGGGAGAAGGGAACGAACAGGGCAGAGTTTTTCCGTGGCGAAGTGAATAAGTACGGTTGGGTGGATGTCGGTAGTTCTTTCCTCCCAAGCGAAATGACAGCTGCCTTTTTATGGGCGCAGTTGGAGGCCTTGGAAGGGATACAAGCCAAACGTAAACGTCTGTGGAATAAGTATTATGAATTGCTAAAACCCTTGGCTGACAGAGTTTGCTTCAAATTGCCCGATATTCCTGAGTATGCCACCAACAATGCCCACATGTTTTATCTTGTCTGCAAGTCGCTTGAGGAACGGAGTACCTTAATTAAGCATTTGAGAGAGAACGATGTGCAGGCGGTATTCCATTATCTGAGTCTACACAGTAGTCCCTATTATCAAGACAAGCACGATGGCAGACCTTTGCCGAGTTGTGACCGTTATGCGGATTGCTTGGTGAGGTTGCCGATGTATTATGATTTGGTAGAAGAGCAGGTTGAGCAGATTTGTAAACAGATAATGGAATTCTATAAGGTTTATTGTTAATTGAGTCCGCATGTCTGTCTTTAAAGCTATATTTCAGAAGGTTTTTGTTGCAAAGGGAATCAAGAAGATTACTCGCCAAGTGGCATTCCCGTTTTTGTATAAAAACATTAAATCAGACCTTACCTTTATTAAGGAGAGAGAGCTCTTCAATGGCGATTTATCTGCTGTCAATCGTGTGTGTTATATCCGTTCTGATTTTTGGCTGAAAAATAGTCTCCCCAATGGGGCCGTTGCACATACAGAAGGGGTCGTTAATGCATTGGTAAAACAAGGATATGAGGTAAATATTGTTTCATCGTATCCACTTCCATATTTGAAAAACTATCATTCATTACGTGTATGTTCACCAGGTGGATGGACGACAGGAATTTCAGAATTGGAAGAAATGGAGTTCAACAGGCAGTTGCTCGATTCACTGGAGAAAAGTGATAAAAAGCCAGATCTTGTATATCAAAGATATGGGAGGAATAATTATGCAGGCCTATTGTATGCCCGTCAAATAGGTGTCCCTTTTATCTTGGAATACAATGGATCGGAAATTTGGATGAGCAAGAATTGGTCGCATCCATTGAGATTTGAATCGGTGACAGATGAAATAGAACGGTGTGTTTTGGCTCATGCTGATCTCGTAGTGGGGAATGCAGAAGCTTTTAGGTCAGAGTTGATATCTAAAGGGGTTGAAAAGAAACGTGTCTTGATTGTTCCAAATGGAGTTGATCCTGAGCGTTTTACTCCTTCCGTTTCTGGTAAGACTGTTCGGCAGTCTTTGGGTGCTAAAGAAGAAGACATTATAGTATCTTTTGTTGGCTCTTTTGGGCCATGGCATGGTGCAGAAACTCTTGCCATGACGATACCGGTGGTAACTGCAAAGAATAAGAGAATTAGATATTTATTCATCGGGAGAGGGGTGCGTCTTGAAAGTGTAAGAAAGATTGTCTTTATGAGCGGTACATCAGATAGAGTAATCTTTACAGGTTTTGTTGATAGAGAGAGCGTGCCAGAGTATTTGGCCGCTAGTGACATTTTGGTTTCCCCACAGGTTCCGAATCCTGATGGGACACCGTTTTTTGGCTCTCCTACAAAGCTGTTTGAATATATGTCAATGGGGAAGGCTATCGTCGCCAGCGATCTTGACCAAATAGGAAAGCTGTTGACGCATGAAGAAGATGCTATTCTAGTTCCACCAGGTGATGCAAAAAAGCTAGCAGAAGCCATTCTTTCGCTAGCAGAAGATTCCGACCTTCGGAAGCGTCTTGGAAATCAGGCAAGAACGGTCGCGATGAATAAATACTCATGGGATAGTCATGTCCGTTCGATTCTTGATTATGTAATATGAAAGCAAGAATAGGATTCGGTCTATCTTGTTTTGGCAATCTGGACAATCTGTTATAACGATGAAGCTTTCCATCATCACCATTAACCGAAACAATGCAGCGGGCCTTGAAAAGACCATGTGCAGTGTCGTTTCTCAAACCTTTAAGGAGTTTGAGTACGTTGTTATTGATGGTGCTTCAACAGATGGAAGTGTTGAAGTGATAAAGAAATATGAGTCGCAGTTTGCCAACCTAAAATGGGTCTCGGAGCGTGATAAGGGCATTTATAATGCCATGAATAAGGGCATTCGTATGGCCTCGGGCGACTATATTCAAATTCTCAACTCGGCGGATTGCCTGGCATCAAATGAGGTGACAGAGCAAATGATGGCCGAATTGGAAAGGCAAGGCAATCCTTCCATCCTCTACGGTAACATGGTGAAATGTTTCCCAGATGGCCGAAAGATGGTAGACAAATGTTTTGCAGGACAGGAAATTACCATGCTGGGAATGTTCACCGGCACTTTGAATCACGACCCAGCTTATAGTCGTCGCGACCTGTTTGAAAAGTATGGGTATTACGATGAGAGCCTGAAAATCGTATCCGACTGGAAATGGTACTTGGAAGCCATTATTTTAGGTGGAGAACAACCTCAATATATTGACATGGATGTGACCCTGTTTGATATGACTGGCATCAGTGAGACCAACAAAGAGTTGGATAAGGAGGAGCGAAAACAAGTATTGGGACAATTATTCCCTAAGGCAATCTTGACAGATTATGAAAAGTATGCCTTCCCAATTGACCAAGTGAAACGTCTGCAACGGCATTCTTGGGCCTACAAGATGGTTTGGTTTTTGGAACGCTGTTTGTTCAAATTAGAGAAAGCGAAAAGGAAGAGAACAAAGATCTCAAAGTACGAATGAAGTTCTCGGTTATCATACCGCTGTATAACAAGGCCCCATATGTGGCTAAGACTATCAATAGCGTGTTAGCACAGTCTTTCACCGATTACGAATTGGTGGTTGTGGATGACGGCAGCAAGGATGATTCTTTTGAAATTGCCCAAAAAGCGATTGAAGGTCATGTGCAATGTCAATTGTATCGGCAGCAAAACGCAGGAGTGAGTTTGGCTCGCAATAATGGAGTAGCGCTTTCGCATGGTGAGTATCTTTGTTTCTTGGATGCCGACGACTGGTGGGAACCGACTTTTTTGGAAGAAATGAACAAATTAGTTGCCGAATTTCCAGATGCAGGAATATACGGAACAAGTTACACCTATGTGAATGAGACCAAACATAAGACGGGCGTGGCCTCTATTGGTGTGGAAGCCAACTTTGAGAGAGGTTATATCAATTATTGTCAAGTGTATGCCAAAACGTTGGCGATGCCGTTGACTTCCATTTCAGTTGCTATTCCAAGGTCTGTTTTTGAAAATACTAATGGATTTCCTAAAGGCATTAAGCTTGGCGAGGATTTTATGTTGTGGATTCGTATCGCCTTGAAATACAAGGTTGTGTTTTTAAACAAGCCGCTGGCGTATTATAATCAGGATGTGGATGTTACAAATAGGGGGGTGGGGAGGTTGTACAGGCCACAGGAACACATGTTGTGGAATGTGGATTTTCTAGCGGAAGAAGAAAAAAACAATTCGGATTATAAGCAGTTGATAGACAATCTTCGGACCTATAGTTTGTATCCCTATTATCTGTCTGATGACTATCATGAGGCTGCGAAGCAGGAGTTGAAGAAGGTGGATTGGAATAGGCAGCCGAAGAAGGTTAGAAAAAAATATGAAAAGCCATTGGCGATTTTGAGATTTGAGAATGTTATAAGACGTTTTGGGTCTGGAATAAAACAAAAAGTATTCGCCTTGTTAAGGAATTGATTTTGCTTGAGAAATGAAAAAAGTATTATTGGTTTTTGGCACTCGTCCCGAAGCTATCAAAATGGCTCCGTTGGTCTATGAATTCAAAAAGCATCCTGATCAATTTGAAACATTGGTTTGTGTGACAGGGCAACATCGCGAGATGTTGGATCAGGTGTTGAAACTGTTCCAAATTGTTCCCGATGTGGATTTGAACATCATGAAAAGCGGACAGGATTTGTATGATGTAACCAGTCGTGTGCTGCTGGGGATGCGTGACGTGCTTAAAGAGTTGGCACCTGATGTGGTGTTGGTACATGGCGATACTACGACTTCCATGGCGGCTGCATTGGCGGCTTTCTACCAACAGATTCCTGTAGGACATGTGGAAGCGGGGCTTCGTACAGGGAATATCTATAGTCCATGGCCGGAAGAGATGAACCGTTTGATGACGGGACGAATCGCTACATATCATTTTTCCCCCACAACACTTTCAAAGCAAAATTTGCTAAAAGAAAATGTGAATGCCGAGCATATTATCATCACAGGTAATACGGTAATCGATGCGTTGCATTGGGTGGTCAATAAAATACATTTGGAACAAGGATTGCAAAACACTTTGCATCAAAGTATCTTGGTTGAAGGTTATGACTCTGATAGACTGGCAAATGGAAAACGACTGGTGTTGATAACCGGTCACCGTCGGGAGAATTTTGGAGAAGGCTTCTTGAACATTTGTCATGCCATTAAATCGTTGTCACAACGTTATCCAGAAGTGGATTTTGTGTATCCTATGCACCTGAACCCCAACGTCAGGAAACCTGTCATGGAGATTCTGGGTGGTGACGAAGATAATGTGTTTTTGATAGATCCTTTGCAATATCTGCCGTTTGTGTATTTGATGGAACAATCATATCTAATTCTAACGGATAGCGGAGGGATTCAGGAGGAAGCTCCTGGCCTTGGCAAACCGGTATTGGTTATGCGTAACACAACGGAACGGCCAGAAGCAGTGGATGCAGGTACGGTGTTGCTAGTGGGCGCTGACCAAGATAGAATCGAGAAAGGAGTGTCCCAGTTGCTGGATGATGATAAGCTGTACCAAAAAATGAGCGAGGCGGTTAACCCATACGGTGATGGGTTGGCTTGTAAAAGAATTGTTGAATTTCTGAGAGATGCCTGAAAAAGATAAGATATCCCCGTCGGAGAGTATAGCATTGTCGATGGTCAGGGTTTTTGCGATGGCGTTGATAGTGTCGTGTCACGTCGCCCAGTGCTATGACTTGCAGATTGCCTGGATTCTGAATGTAGGCGTTCAGATGTTCTTTTTTATGTCTGGTTTTCTCTATGGAAGGGTTGGTATTTCTTCTTCGCCATTTGCGTTTTATAAAAAACGTTTTGTAAAAGTTTATCTTCCTTATCTTTTATGGGTGGTACTGATTGTGAGTGTTTATGCAATATTCCATTTATATAAGCCTAACGTGTGGCAAATGGTTTTGTATTTGTTCAATCTTCAGTGGTTCTCCATACCTATCGATGGATTGAATCATTTGTGGTTCTTGACCGTGTTGATGGTTGGATATCTATTGACTCCATGGGTAAAAAGACTCCTTAAGAAAACACCTTTGATCTTTATTTCGGTATTTCTGATTTGTTGCGTTGTAGAGTTTCTGATTGTGAAAAAATTCTATAGTTTTTTTGGTTGGGTAGCGCTTTATTTTGTGGGGTTGCTGTATGGGAGTTTTTATTCGAAGAAGCTGTCGAATATAGTGCTTATTGTCAGTGCGGTTATCTTGATCGGTTTAGGGATGTTGTATGTGTCGGACAGGTTGGCACTAGTTGATTATCGCTATTTCAACATCTGGTTGCATTGGATGTTGGGATTGTTCTTGTTCGTTCTACTTTTTAAAGTACTTCCGCATTTGGTTAAATCTGATAAAAAATATGCTGCCGTTTTGCATTTTGACCATATCTCATACGAGGTATATCTCACGCATCATCCCTTGATACTTGGCCCGTTGTCGATGATGTTTATTACTGATTCCAGCTGGTTAAACATCTTGTTGATGCTAGTTGCAGTATATATTCTCTCACGCATTTTAAATCTTGTTAGCTTATTTGCTAAAAAAATGATATGATACCCAAGATTATCCATTATTGCTGGTTTGGACGAGGCGAGATGCCTCAATTAGCCAAGGATTGCATTGCCAGTTGGCATAAATACATGCCCGATTGGGAATATAAGTTATGGAATGAAGAGAGCTTTGATGTCAATTCGATTCCCTATACTAAAGAAGCATACCAAGCCCGAAAGTTTGCATTTGTTACAGATTATGTTAGACTATGGGCCTTGTATAATGAAGGCGGTATCTATATGGATACGGATGTGGAAATTCTGAAACCTTTGGACGATTTACTCCATCTTTCGGCTTTTACGGGCTACGAAGGTAGCAAAACTCACCCCCCCGTAACGGGCTTAATGGCCAGCGAGGCTCATGGCGAATGGGTGAAAGAGCAGTTGGATTCATATAAAGATTCCCATTTCATCAAAGAGGACGGAAGCTTAGATGTGACAACAAACACTGCTCGTATTTCGAAGATTATGCGCGATAACGGTTTTGTGCAAGATGGTAAATATCATGTATATAAAGACTTGCATGTTTTTCCGACGGAGTATTTTTGTCCCCGGCAAACTACAGGAGAGTTTTTCCTGACGGAAAACACCTATTGCGACCATCATTTCATGGGTACCTGGACAGAACGAGGAAAAGGGTGGAAAGCCTTGCTTTTGAACTTGTTCGGACAAAGAGGAAGGATATGGATAATCAAAGCCAAAAGAAAATTTGAAAACTTATGAAGACGCGAAATCGATATTATCTACAAAAGGCAATACTTGTTTATTTTTTGTCTCTTTTGTTGTGTAGCATTGTCTTTTACCAATATATAATGACGTGGTATGCTTTTGTCGCTGGAATAACAAGCATTATCCTTTTTTACTTTTTGTCTGTTAACTGGGAGAAAGCATGGAAAAATAAAGATGATAAAAACTTTGAAAGAAACCTTTTTTTAAGTGCGCTATTGTTAAGGTTGTGCTGGGTGTTTTTGTATTACGAGTTCACGAATGTATTTTGGGGGACACCTTGGGAACAACCCGAAGGAACGAAAATGGATTCTTATTCATACTTTTATGAGTCGCTTTGGGCAATGGAGTTGCTCGATAATGGCTCGTTTGAAGTGTATCTTGATTGGATTTCACAACGTTTATCAGATGCGGGATATCCTTTGCTGCTGCTGCTTTATAATAAGGTTTCGGATTCTAGTATCCTTTTTACGCGAATTCCTAATGCTTTCTTTGATGCGTGGACAGCGGTTTTAGTCTACAGAATTTCCATACGTAATTTCGACAGAAAAATAGCTCAGCTGGCTTCGATATATACTGTACTAATGCCCATGTTGATATTTTATTCTGGAGTAACAATGAAAGAATCTGTTATGCTGATGCTGACGATGTGGAGCTTGTATCTTGGAGACATTATTATAAAAAGTCGCCGACTTAATGCACGATTTATATTGTCTTTTGCCTTGGTTGCAGGTTCGCTGTTTTTATTCAGGGAAGTTTTGTTATGGGTAATGCTGCTAGCTTTTTTTGGTTCATACGCTTTATCTTCGCCGAGAGTCAAGCAGGCATCCCAAAGAACAATAATATTGATATTGGTGGTTACGGCGGTGTTGATCGTTGGCGGAGGTACTATTCTGCAACAATATGAAGGCATTGAATCACAACTTGCCATGACGGAGGATAATTTTATTAACCGATCAAAAGATAATGTATTGGTTAAAAACTTGTCCAAAGGAATGCTTTTCCCATTCTTGTTCGCAATTCCTTTCCCTACTATGGTAGATGTCCCTGGACAGTATGTACAAGCTATTCAAAATGGTGGCTTTTTTTTGAAAAATATTTTTTCCTTTTTCACAGTTTTTGGAATTGTTGTTTTGTTCATTAGAGGAAATTGGCGTAATTACTCATTCTTGTTGGAATTTCTTATCGGTTATCTTATAGTTTTAGGTTTCAGTTCTTTTACCCATTCAGGTAGGTTCCACCATCCGGTTATATGCGTTGAATTGATTTTTGCAGTGTATGGATTATATGCAATAAGAACTATTAGGCAGGCAAAAATGTTCAACCTTTTCTTTTTCCTTGAGATCGTTATTGTAATCGGTTGGAATTGGTTTAAATTAGCAGGTCGAGGGCTAATCTAAAAAATGAGAAAAGATTAATTTAAAACTCATTCATACATATGAAAGTGCTATTGGTTCATAGCGGGAATTCAGTTCCTGACAGCAGTCATTATACTTTTGTCAATCAGCAGGGGAATGCACTAGAGAAACAGGGCGTTCAAGTGTTTTATTATGCTGTTTGTGGCAAAGGCGCTAATGGCTATTTCAAGTCATTGTCGGGACTCAAAAAGGTAATACGAGAATATGACGTGGATATCGTTCATGCTCATTATGGACTTTGTGGTGCGTTAGCAGTAATGCAGCGCAAAGTTCCAGTGGTAATCACATTCCATAATGGGGAAACTTTGACGAGAACAGGGAAAGTATTGTCCAGTATTGCCTCGTGGTTTTGTGCCCATCGTATTTTTGTTGCTCAACACATTCATGACAAATTATTCAGAACACCGCGGCGATACGACATACTCCCTTGTGGAATAGAATTGGATCAATTGTCGCTGATTGAAAAAGAAGTTGCCCTCTCTAATATGGGATTGCCCCAAGATTGTCCTAATATTCTTTTTGGAGGTTCTTTCTCAAACCTTCGGAAGAATTATGCTTTGGCCAAACAGGCATTGGATATTTTGCCTAATAAAGTCAATTTAATAGAAATGAAGGGCTACAATAGTAAGGAAGTTAATCTTTTGTATTGTGCTTGTGACATGCTACTTCTGCCTACAAAAAGCGAGGGTTCTCCGCAGGTGGTTAAGGAAGCCATGGCTTGTAACTGTCCAGTTGTGGCTACTAGAGTTGCCGATATCCCAGAGCTGCTTTCAGGTGTTGACAATTGTTATGTGACAAGTTTTGACGCCTCAGAAATCGCTGATTGTATTGCCAAAGTCTTAGAATCGGGGAAACGTAGTAATGGTCGGCAAAAGGTGGTGTCGATGGGGCTTGACAATACTGTCGTTGCAAAAAAATTGGTTACTATATACGAACACATCCTTTCAGAAAAAGAGCCAAAATGACAAAAAACAACAAAATCGAAGTTGTAGCTTTTTATCTTCCTCAATATTATCCAACAAAGGAGAATAATGATTGGTATGGCCCTGGTTTTACAGAATGGACCAATGTGGGCAAGGCAAAGCCACTTTTCCGTGGACACTATCAGCCCAAGGTTCCTGCTGATTTGGGCTATTATGACTTGAGAGTGCCTGAGGTAAGGGAATTGCAGGCCAATTTGGCAAAAGAAGCTGGCATTTCTGCGTTTTGTTACTATCACTATTGGTTTGGGAATGGTCGCGAAATGTTGGAATATCCCTTGAAAGAAGTAGTGAGGCTGAAATCACCCGATTTCCCTTTTTGTATCTGCTGGGCGAATCACTCATGGTATCGTAAAACATGGGACTCAACGGCAAATATGCTGAACAAAGTGCCTTTGATGGAGCAGTTGTATCCCGGTGATGAAGATATAGTGCACCATTTTTATTCTTTGTTGGGCTGTTTCAAGGATGAAAGATATTATAAATTTGATGGTAAGTTGGTTTTTGTAATCTATCACATTGACGAAATGCCCGATGCAAAAGCTTTCATTGAAAAGTGGCAGGAGTTGGCGTCCAAAGAAGGATTACCCCCATTTGCGTTTTATGGTTATGCCGATGACGTTGCTCGAACGAGTCATTTTTCATTTTCTTATTGCGATAAGGTAATTGTCAGCTGTAAATATAATATCGATGCTCTTGGAAATAGTAGAATGATGCGGAAAACTACGGCTTTTGCAAAAGGATGGTTTTCTCGCCTCCTTAAGACACCTTTGAACAAATGGGATTACGCAAAAATTAGGAAAAAGCTGCTCGATGAAAGGTTCAAAGAGGAATTTGTAGTTCCTGTCTTGTATCCTAATTGGGATAACACACCGCGAAGGGATAACGGTGCCCTAATTTTGTATAATTCTACTCCGGAACAATTTAAGTACCATTGTGAGGATGTTTTTGACATGATTAGAAACAAAAACAATAAAATGGTGTTCTTAAAATCATGGAATGAATGGGGTGAAGGGAATTATATGGAACCATGCCAAAAGTATGGACACGGATATATTACTGCTTTGAAAGAGGCACTGTCGGAGTTTTTGAATTAGTTTAATAGTCCTGAAATAGAAAGAGCTTAGATTAAAGGATTCTTCTTTTGTATTATGAAAGCATATCTTGAATTGAAACGGCAGCCAGTTCCTAACTACGAAGCCAATGGATTGTGGAAAACGATGCGTTTGTCGGCCAAAGAACATGGTTATCGATCGGCATTAGTGTTCGGCTTTGTGAGATGGAAAGATCACATGCTTAATGTTTGGGCACAGACTTTCCCTTGGAACAAGGCTCGCATAAAAATGCAACGATGGCGTGGCGTGAGAATAGGTAAGAATGTCCATGTGGGTACTTATGTCAATATGGATTTGCCTTATCCTTATTTTATTTCAGTAGAGGATGGCGTGTCGTTGGCAGGAAGTAATACCATTCTTACCCATAACAAACCGCTTGAATATCATAGGAATTGCAGTCCTTCTTATATTGCCCCTGTTATTATTCATAAAAACGCATGGATTGCGGTTAATGTGACTATTCTTCCAGGAGTGGAAATTGGAGAGGGAGCAATAGTGGCGTCCAACAGCTTGGTTAATAAGGATGTGCCGCCGCTGACGTTCTGCGGTGGTATCCCCGCCAAGTTCATCAAGGACTTATCAGACAAGTTGAAAGACAATTACACGACTGAGGAATTTGAACGAATTCTGAAGGATCGGAAAGAAAAATACGGAATTTGATGAATATTCTTATTCAATTGAGTCACCCGGCTCATTTTCATCTCTATAAGAATGTGGCTCAGAACTTTATGAGGGACGGCCACAAAGTCTTTATATTGATAAAGACGAAAGACATCCTTGAGGATTTGCTAAAGCAATCGGGGTTGCCTTATTATAATATCTTGAAAGAAGCACACCGGAAGAGCAAGTTCGGGATGTTGTGGGATATGTTGATACGCGATTGGCGTATCTTGCGATTTGTGAAGAAACATAAAATTGATTTCCTAACGGGTTCGACGGTGGAGGTGGCACAAGTGGGTTGGCTGACACGAAAGTATCGTGTCAACACCGGTGAGGATGATATGAATGTCGTGCCACTTTTCCCAAAAATGGCTGGGCCATTTATGGGAACTATTTTGTCACCTCGTGTTTGCAACAATTATAGTTTGGAACCCTATTCGGTTAAGTATGAATCCTATCACGAGTTGGCGTACTTACATCCCAATCATTTTCAGGCAGATAAAAAAGTGGTGGAAAAGTATTTTTCTGCCGATACGCCTTTCTTCATATTGCGGTTCTCTAGTTTGAACGCTTATCACGATGCAGGTATCCAAGGCATTAACACTGAAATTGCCCAACACCTGATTGACATTTTGAAGCCTCATGGTAGAATTTACATTACTTCCGAACGTGAACTTGAACCTCAATTTGAACCGTATCGTATCAAAATCAATACTTTGGACATGCATCATGTGATGGCATTTTCAACCCTATATATCGGTGACAGCCAGACCATGGCAGCTGAGGCTGCTGTGTTGGGTGTGCCTTTTGTCCGCTTCAACGATTTCGTGGGGAGAATCGGCTATTTGAATGAGTTGGAAGATGTGTATCAATTAGGATTTGGTATCAAAGCGTCCGAAGAAGGGGCGGCAGACAAGATGTATAAGGTTGTCGAGGAAATCCTGTCTATGCCTAACTTGAAGGAAAAATGGGAAAGCCGTCGCCAAAAAATGCTTTCTGAGAAAATTGACTATGCCCAGTTTTTGACATGGTTTATTGAGGAATATCCTGAAAGCCAAAAAATCATGAAAGAGAACCCAGATTATCAATATAGATTCAAATAAGATGCAACATATCACACTTATCGCGGGCGCACGCCCCAATTTCATGAAGATTGCCCCTTTGATTCACGCTATTCAAAAGGCGGAGACAGAGGGGAAGGATATCCATTATCGTCTTGTTCATACTGGTCAGCATTATGACCACCAAATGAGCGAGACCTTCTTTGAGGAACTTAACATTCCTAGGCCTGATGTCAACCTGGGCTGTGGCGGTGGAACACAGGCGGAACAGACTGCCGCCATTATGGTGTCCTTTGAAAAGGATTTGATGGAGCACCCCACCGACCTCGTTTTGGTTGTTGGTGATGTGACATCTACTATGGCGTGTTCAATTGTGGCAAAGAAGTTGTGCACGAAAGTGGCACATGTGGAAGCAGGCATTCGTTCCTGGGATTTGACTATGCCAGAGGAAATCAACCGAATGGTGACCGATAGCTTGGCGGATTATTTCTTCACCACTTCAGAGGTGGCAAATGCCAATTTGCGTCGATTTGGAGTGGAGGAGAAGAATCTGTTTTTCGTCGGCAATGTGATGATAGATACTTTATTGGCTAATCGCTCTAGGTTTATCAAACCAACTGTATATGACGAATTGCATCTGCAGCCGAAGCAATATCTTGCATTGACTATGCATAGGCCCGCCAATGTGGATGAGGCAGAAAAGCTGAAACGGCTGATGAATGAAATTGTTAGCAATGTCCACGGCTTGCCCATAGTTTTTCCCATTCATCCACGTACGGCTAAGATTTTTAAGGATTTGGGTATTGAGGCTGAGAATCTGCATATTGTGGAGCCGATGGGCTATTTGGAGTTCAATTATTTGGTGGAACGTGCCAAAGCGGTAGTTACCGATAGTGGTGGCATCACAGAAGAAACTACAGTAATGGGCGTGCCGTGTATCACTTTGCGTGACAATACCGAACGTCCCGAGACTTGCACGATAGGCACTAACGAATTGATAGGAACGAATCCGGATAATATTAAGCCTGCTCTTGATACTCTTTTTGCCGGACAATGGAAGAAAGGTGGTATTCCACCGCTTTGGGATGGACATGCAGCAGAAAGAATTGTAGACATTCTGATAGAATTGTAATTGAGTATGTCAAAAGAACGTATTTGTCTTATCACCAATGATGTAGAAACCACGTCAATCTTGAATCACAAACTTCGTGACAAGACAGGTGAATATGTGTTGAACCAAGGCATGCCCCGTTTGCTTGACTTGTACGACAAGTATGGGGTTAAGGCAACCTTTTTTTATACTGGTCATATCGCAAAACTCTATCCAGATGTGGTTAGGAAAGCTTATGAACGTGGTCACGAGGTGGGCTCACACGGCTTGACCCATGAGGTAGACCAGGCATTCGATGTGCTTTCGACCAAAGAACAACTTTCGCATTTAATACAGTCGAAGCAGATTCTCGAAGACATTATTGGTGACAAGGTAGTTTCATTTCGCGCTCCTGCGGCAAGAGTTGACAAAGGATTTCCGGAAATACTACATGAGGCTGGATTTAAGGTTGATAGTTCCGTGTCATCACAGCGACTCGACATGATGTTCTCGTTCGGTGCGCTGAAAAAGTTGCATTGGCTTACAGCACCACGAAAAGCTTATTTCGCCCAAACAGATAATATCTTCAAAAAGGGCGATTCAGATGTATTGGAAGCTCCTATCTCGGCATACGGATTTCCTTATATTGGCACCTTTATGCGTATTGCTCCAGCGGTGAACAGGATGACGAGGAATGTCTTGTATTGGGAGACATTGTGCAATGGAAGGCAGTTCGTGTTTCTCACGCATCCCAATGAGTTTATTGATGAGGATCAAGAAACAACAGAAATTGAGCGACGTGGCAGCAATTACATTTCCTATTTGTTGGGTGATGTGATTCGTCATAAGCTGAAAGTAAAGAATCTGGGAGAAAAAGCTTTGCCGATTTACGATAGGGAACTTGCTTTTTTCAAAGATAAAGGATTTGAATTTGTTACATGTAAAGAATTGTATAACAGGAAGAAATCATGAAAGATTATTGGCCATTGGAAAAAAGGCCTTTGCCTAATCATAAGGAGAGAGGCTTTTTTCAAGCATGCAAATTATCTGCTAAGGAACACGGCTACACAGGCTTTTTGGCAAGTGCAAGATTCTTGTACCGCCGTTACATGGATTATTTTTGGCAGGTTTTGGCATTCCGGGTGATTCCTTACAGTAAAATGAGGGTAAAGCTCCATAAATGGCGTGGCGTGAAAATAGGAAAGAATGTGATGATTGGTCCACAAGTGGTCATTGATGATGTTTATCCTAATTTTGTGGTGATTGAAGATGGTGTTTCGCTGGCTGCCAATGATTATATCTTGACCCACAGCAAACCTCTTGAATACCACCAATATCTCACCGAATCGTATGTTGCCCCAGTCATCATCAAGAAAAATGCTTGGATTGCCATCAGTGTGACCATCCTTCCAGGAGTGACAGTAGGGGAAGGTTCTATTGTGGCGGCTGGATCGGTGGTGACCAAAGATGTCCCTCCATTTTGTATGGTTGCGGGTGCGCCTGCAAAAGTGATTCGTGAATTTGAAATGAAAAATGGTGTGCCAGTAGGCTTTAAACCCAAAGAAAAATGAGAATAGAAGAGTTTTATGTAGGCCAAAGTGCTTCTTTAAAAAAAGTATTCAGCTCGGATGATGTCAAGGTCTTTGCCGAGCTGTCGCTGGACAAGAATCCCATTCATCTTGATGAAACATATGCCGGGCAAAGTTTATTCGGCAAAAGAATTGTTCATGGCTTCTTTGTAGGGTCATTGATTAGTGCTGTTTTTGGGACAGTATTACCCGGAGAGGGCGCCATTTATTTGCATCAAGAGATGAATTTCAGGAAACCGGTTTATCATGGTGAGGAAATAAAGGCTACTGTGACGGTGACAAACATCAAAAAGGAGAAGTCCATTCTCTATTTTGATACGAAGTGCGAAAACGAGCGAGGCGAAGTCGTAATTGACGGAAATGCAGTGCTGAAAGTTTGAATTTCAATGCGTGACTTCACTCTGAAATCATATCAGTCTTTGCTTGTTGCCTTTCAGCAAGCCGGGTATCGGTTCCAAACTTTTGAAGAGCTGATGACTAATCCTGCCGAAGGAAAATCTGTAGTCATGCGTCATGATGTGGATGAGCTGGCATGGAATGCCTTGAAAATAGCTCAATTGGAGAGTAAACTTGGGGTTCGGGCTACCTTTTTTTTCCGCATCGTCAAGCAAAGTAATGTGCCTGAAGTGATTGAACAGATTGTCAAGTTAGGTCATGAGATCGGTTACCATTACGAAGATTTAGCTTTGGCTGAAGGTGATGAAACCAAAGCAATAAAGACTTTTGAGGAAAATTTGTCATATTTTCGCAAGTATTATCCTGTTAAGTCGGTCTGCATGCATGGCAGCTCGACCTCCAAATTCGACAATCGTCTGCTGTGGAAAGACCATTTATTGTCTGATTTTGGCTTGGTTGGAGAACCGTACCTTTCCGTCGATTTTGATAAGGTGTTTTATTTGACTGATACTGGATATGCATGGGATGGAGGGAAATATGCTACACGTGATATTGTTGAAAGTGGATTTGGACTGAAGTTCCATTCAACGAGTCAAATTGTGGAATGTATAAAAACGGGTGGCTTTCCTGAGAAGGCCTTGATTCTTGCGCATACTTTGTGGACAGATAGTTGGATCCAATGGTATGGATTGCATATTAGGGAGTTTTTCAGAAATAATTTGAAATTGTTGGCCAAAAGCAATCCGATCGTTGATCGTTTTTATAAGAAAATAGTAGATTTTTACTGGAAAAAATGATTTGAGATAAATAGAGGCCCTTTCGTTTGGAAATAATTTGTATTTTTGCACGTTTTTAAGATAAAAAGTAATAGAAAGTTTAAACGATGAATAAGAGAAAAATTGTTTTGTATTCCGCTTTGGTATTATTGGCCATAGTGACAAGTTCATGTGTTACCCAAAAGAAGGTGCGCTACCTTCAGGATATGCCCATTGAGGGTATGCCTCTTAACGAAGCATTGGAGGCTACAGTTGCACCGTATGATGAGCTGAGAATCTATGTGTTGAGTAATACAGGAAAGGATGATGAGTTGATAAAGCCGTTCAATGCATTGAATGGAAACATGACTCAGAATCCCGCAAATCAAGGGTTGGGTTATCTTGTGGATGTCAACGGTAATATACAGTTCCCCGTTTTGGGTGAGCTACATGTGGAAGGCTTGACGCGTTTGCAGGTGCAGGATACCATCTCTTCTCATTTGGAACGAAATGGCTATATCAAGAATCCACTGGTTATGGTTCGTTTTATGAACTTCAAGGTCTTTTTGTTGAATAGTTCAGGAGGAGGGGTGTTGAATATTACGAACGAAAGATGCACTTTCCTTGAAGCTTTGGCAATGGCGGGAGGGTTGGATTGGTATACGCGCCGCGATCGCATAGGAGTGATGCGAGAAGTGGATGGTAAGCGCGTAATTCATTATCTTGATCCTCGTTCAACGGCCATTTTCGACGATGATTTTTTTGTATTACAACAAAACGACATCATCTTTACCGAGGAAATGTCATACAAGTTCTTTAGCAACAATTTGAATACGGTTTTGGCTTTGCTGTCTTCGTTTACTTCATTAGTTGCAGTCTATACCTTGATTAGGTCTTTTATTCCGAAAAATGATTAATTGTTAGTTTTTTAAAAAACAGAAATAAATGGCAACAAACAATAATCAAAATTTGAATCCGAACGATGTTAATTCGTTTTTTGATGAGGATACCAATAGTGGCTTTAAATTTAAGGATTTGGTTTTCTTAATCCTTCGCAACTTGCCTTATTTTATCATTTGTGCATTGATTGGTGGCATTATTGCATACTACTATGTCAGAAAACAGGAACGAGTCTATGCAAGTTCAGCTTCCATGATCATCAAGACTTCTGCGAGCGGCGGGTCTGAGTCGTTTCGTGGATCCGCTCCTATTAATACAATTTCGGGTCCGGGCCTTGTCATTAGTACAGTCAATAATGAGGTGATGGTTCTGAAATCTCAAACTAGTATGGAAAACATGGTGCGAAAGTTGAATTTGAATACCATGTATTCTTATAAAACAAGAGTGTCAAGACGAAATACCATTTTGTATAAGGATGGCCCCGTTGAAGTGCATTTCCCTGATTTGGATGAAGAAACGGATGTTTTATTTAGTTTGAAGGTATTGGATGCAGGGAATGTGCTTCTTGATGATTTTGGTGAAGGCATACCTTCAATGAAGGTTAAAACTAACGATACGGTCATTTCTCCTGTTGGTAAGTTGGTTGTCATTCCTACCTGGAGATATGCTGATTTTGACGGCCAAGAAATAATGGTTCGTCATGCCCCACTATCTAAGGTTGCTTCATATTATAGGTCACGTATCGCAATTGAAAGAGACAATGACAAAAATGCCATCTTGAGGCTTACAGTCCGTGATGCTTCTCCGGTTCGTGCTGCAGATGTGTTGAATGCTTTAATGGATACGTATAATGAGGAATCTGTTGCTGACCAACAACGTGTGCTCGATTATACTGAGAAATTTATTAATGACCGTATTAAGTATTTGATGAACGACATTGATGAATACGAGCAAGCTTCAGTGAGCTTTAAAAGGAGTCATAATATTGTCGATACAAAAAGTTTCGGTCAGGCGTATGTGGCAACCAGTGCTGCAAAGACGGAAGAAGCTAAGGAATTGGATACCCAAGCGGATATGGTACGCTATTTACTTAATTTTGTAAAATCCAATAAAGACCAAATGGTTCCCGTGGGTGTGGTTCCGGTTTCTGCCGAAGCCGCTTCTGTCATCTCCAAATATAATGATAATTTGGTGAAAATTGAGAAATACAAGGCCGATGGGACGCTTAACAACCCTGTTGCACAAGCATTACTGAGCGAACAAGTTAGTTTACATTTAAGTATTATAACCCTCCTTGAAGCCAATTTGGCAGGTCTGGAAGATCGTATTGCTGCTGCCAATCGAGAGAGAAGTATTGCTAATTCTCAAATTCAGAGTGTTCCGGTAGCGCAGTTGCAATTGAATTCTGTGGAACGTATGCAGGGCATTAAGGAGAATCTCTATTTGCAACTTCTGAGTAAAAGAGAGGAATTGTTGATGACAAGCCCTCAATTGGAACCTACAGGAAAGGTTTTAGATTACGCTCAGTCTAATCCTAGACCCATCGCGCCTAATGAGTCCAGGGTAGTATTAATAGGTGTACTTATAGGCTTAGCTATTCCTATTCTCATTTTGGTACTGGCAAATATGTTGGATACGACTATCCATGATAGGATTGATGTCCAAAAATCATCAAATGTGCCATTCTTGGGCGATATTCCATTCGAAAAGAATACTCCAGATCATTCCATCGTTGTAAAGGAAAATGGACGAGACTCGCTTTCTGAGTCATTCCGCTTGATCCGATCTACCTTGGAGTATATGAAGGATAGAAAAGATGGAGCCCATGTGGTTATGTTTACTTCATTTATGGTTTCATCTGGTAAGACTTTTGTTTCCACCAACTTGGCGACGAGCTTTGCTTTGGCGGCACGTAAGACAGTCATTGTCGACTTGGATATCCGTAAAGGTACATTGTTTAAGGTGTTTGGTGTAAATACAAGGGCGGGCATCTCAAATTATTTGTCGGGTAAGACAGATTCGGTAGATGACATCATACATTCCGATCAAAATACGCCGAACCTAGATGTCATTTTCTCAGGCCCTGTTCCGCCCAATCCTGCCGAATTGCTGATGAGCACCCGATTGGATGATCTTATTGCAGAGTTGCGTAAACGCTATGAATATATCTTCTTGGACAATGTGCCCGTAGGTATGGTGGCTGACTCCGACATCGTGAAACGTGTGGCCGACACGACCATCATGGTGGTGAGGGCAGGCAAGACCGACAAGCGTTTGCTCTTTGACGTGGACAAGTTCTACAAGGATGGCAAGTTCCCGAATCTTTGCGTGGTGCTGAACTCTGTGAACAAGAAGAAGCGTGGTTACGGTTACTACGGTTATGGCTACGGTTATGGCTACGGTTATGGCTACGGCTACGGTTATGGCTACGGTTATGGCTACGGTTATGGCTACGGTTACGGTAACGAGGAAGATGAGAAAAAGAAAAAGAAGAAATGGTATCAACGCATTTTCCACAAAAAACATCACCACCATCATCATCATTCTAGTCATGATCATGTTGCAAAATTGCATGACGATGGCAAAAATTAATATTGAATTGTATGTTCGGTTTTCGATACAGGTTGCCAAATGATTTCTTTCAAGGTGCAGTTGATGTGCATTGCCATTTGCTGCCTGGGGTCGATGATGGGTTTTCCACAACCGAAAAGTCACTCCATGCTTTGAAGAAGTTAGAGGAGCGAGGCATTCAGAAAATGATATTGACCCCGCACTTCATGAAGGACTATCCAGATAACAATCGTGAGAACATCACGGCAAAGTTTGCAGTATTCAAAGCGGAAGTGGCTAAAGTGAGCAAGATAGAGCTTCGTTTAGGTGCTGAATACATGTTGGATGCCTGTTTTATGAATCATTTCAAGCAAGGCTTTTTAGCATTGGATGCCAAAGACCAAGTACTGTGTGAGACTTCTTATATGATGTATGAACCAGGCATTACAGAGATGCTGTATGATGTCATGTGTGAAGGTATTCAACCGGTCATTGCCCATCCCGAACGATATGAATATGCTGTGAAGGACAATTATCTTAGATGGAGGGACAAACGATACAAATTCCAGTTGAATTTGCTTTCTTTGGCTGGTGCCTACGGTAAGCCTGCGATGGCTAAGGCTCACTATTTGCTGAAGGAAGGAATGTACGATTATGTGGGCTCCGACATGCATGGCCTTGGCAATTTTGAACATTTCCTTCCTGAGATTCGGTTGAGCAGTAAGAACATTGAAAGATTGGAGCAATTGATTGAGAACAACAAGAAATTGTTCGATTAATTCTAAGCATTTCTATTGATTAAAATCCATCCCGGTGAGGCTGACTCATCGGGATGGATTGTTTTATGACATTCAGAATAAATATCCTATGGAGAAATATGCACTGAATTGCTTCGTGCAGTCCGACCATTGGGCGGTCAGACTGATGGGACCGATGATGCTGTTGTAGGCATACTGCAGCCCGATCCCAGAATAAATATTGTCTTCGGTGATGGAATGGTTCTCTCCAAACAGATTGCTTCCGTAAAGGAAATTGTAGGTTGCAGTGATATAGTGTTTCTCGAAAAGCCTGTATCTCAAGTCACAGCGCAAAATGGCAGCCAAGTCATTAACATAGTCGGCGTGGCGAATCCCAATGAAGGGAAATTGCTGGTCGAAATGTCGTGATGCTATTTCTCCTCCTGCGATGTTCCAAAGGTTGGAAAACGTAGGTGATCCGAAAATGCAGCGGGCATAGACTTGGGGAATAATGGTGAATCTACTGTTGTTAGGAGTCAAAAACCCGAGGAAAGAATAAGAGATTTCTGGTGCTGTTTTTGCTTTGCCTTTCAAATCAAAATGGACAAGGAATTTGAGGGTCGTGTTGATGCCGTGTTTGGCAAAGTAGCTCAGGTCGCGATTGTCGTAGCTGAATTTTATATAAGGTGATAGCAAGTAGTTGTTTTGAAAATTCGAGCTTGAAATCAAAGCTTGGTCGATGGTGTCATTGCTGAAATCGAGAGGAGTGAGTCGGTCGAATAAAGTCGCAGTATAAGAAACGCCGATGACGTTACTGAAGTTGATGAGATAGAAAGGTGATGCGTAAGCACTGATCTTGTGTTGGCTATATTGAAGATTCGAATTGCTTTTCTCGAAAAGCATGGCTTTATAGTGCTCGTTCCTATAATCGTACGCCAAACTGAAATTGCCTAAGTTAAGGCTGGAATAAGTGCCCGTTACGTTGAATTTTGGATTGTAGCTTAGTTTTCCGTTCAGGCTCAGTTTAAAACCCGAGAACAATTTGTCGTTAATACCAAAATTGAGCAGAAGGGCAGCTCCTTCTTCCGTGTCATAGCGTATTCCAAGACCAAAGACATGGGGATGAGTGGGCTTGAAATTCATGGATAGTGTATAAGTCTCTTGAGCTACTCCTGAGATGGTGTCGATGCCGTTTTCGGTCAAATTGTATGTGATATCATCAAAAGCGCCAGTGCCTCTGTATATGTCTATGGCATGATTGATGTCTTTCTCCGACAAGAACTCGTTGATTTTCAATCGGCCTTTTTTGAGCAGCCAAAGACTTTTTTGGTGATCGGTTTGATTAAGGACGATGGAGTTGACATAGACGGGTGCATCTGCCAAGTTTTTCGCTTTTGAGGCACGTAATCGTTTGGTAAGAGGGGCCTCGTTTGTCAATTCGAGATGTTGCTTGATTCTCATCAAAGGTTCCCTGAATTCAGTGGCTTTCTGATAGCCTCTTTTCACCAGTGTGTCGATGGCATCATGACTGAAACTCAGAGTACCGTAACCTGTGATGTCTGGACAAAGATAGAGGTTGCATTTTGTTTGGTTCGCCTCTCTTTTATTATTCACGGCATTGTCGACCAGGCCGTTAAGCACTTCAGGCAAAGAAAGAATCTCACCGTCTTGGATGGTGTCTCTGTCACTAACGTCTACCCCGATAATAATGTCTGCGCCCATCTCTTCCAGCACATCGGCAGGGAAATTGTTGACCAACCCTCCGTCGACGAGGAGGTGCCCGTCCATACTGACGGGTGAGAACACACCAGGGATGGCCATACTTGCACGCATAGCGGTAGGAACGCTACCATAACGAATATCAACTTCCTTTCCTGTTTTGATGTCGGTGGCGACACAAGCAAATGGAATAGGCAATTCGTTGAAATCCATGTCTTTCTGGTAGCCTACGCAGAGATCGTTAAACAAATTAATTAAGGAAGTGTTGTTGACATAAGCACTGGGGAGAAAGCTCACGGCATCGTTTGCCTCTTTTTTGTTCAAGATCCCATTGAAGCTGAATGGGATGTTGATTAGCATGGTGCTGTTGCGCTTTCTGACTTCTTCCGACATGGCGGAACGATCAATGCTGTTGCCCACGTATTGCGACCAATTCATGTCGGCAATAAGTTGGGCTAGCTCATCAGGAGAATATCCCATGGCATACAGGCCACCAATAATGGAGCCCATGCTAGTGCCTACCACATAGTCAATTGGCAGGCCAATCTCCTCAATGTATTTCAGAACGCCAATGTGGGCGGCACCTTTGGCACCGCCACCGCTCAACACCACGCCCACTTTGGGGCGTGGTGGAGTTAAATTGATGGTTTTGTGCTTGTCTTGTGCTTCAACTTCCGCTATGCAGAAGAAAACCCACAAGAATATGATGATACGTTTCATTTTTTACTTTAATCCACGTGCCTTCAGATAAGGTTCGTAATCGGGGTCTTGGCCGCGGAACTTGCGGTATTGCACCATGCCTTCGTCGTTGCCGCATTCCTGTAAGCAATTCTTGCGGAACGAAGCTGCAAGCTCAGGATTGAAGAGGTTACCCGAACTCTTGAAGTAGTTAAAGGCATCTTTGTCCAACACCTCAGCCCAAGTATAGGCATAGTAACCGGCACTGTAGCCGCCATTAAAGATGTGGCTGAAGTTGGTTGAGCGGTAGCGAGGCAGAATCTCGGGCATTAGGCCGATGGCATCCATCTGTTGCTTTTCGAAAGCGTCGACATCGAGGTCTTGGACTTCAGTAAGCTCGTGATACTTCATGTCAAGGATGGAGGCGGCGATGAGTTCGGTGGTCATAAAGCCTTGGTTGAACAATGCGCTGTTTTCAATCTTGTTGATGAGGCTGTCGGGCATGACTTCGCCTGTCTTGTAATGTTTGGCATACATTCGAATGACTTCGGGTTCAGCCACCCAGTTTTCCATGATTTGCGAAGGCATCTCCACGTAATCATGTGGCACATTACCGCAAGTGCGGGTGTAGAGGCCGTCGGAGAAGAAGGCGTGCAACGAGTGACCAAATTCATGCCACATGGTCTCGGTTTCGTCCCAAGTGAGCAGGGCAGGAGTGTCGCCCGAAGCAGGGGTGAAGTTCATCACCAAGGAGATGACGGGGTAAATCTTCTTTCCATCGATGTCGTGGCCGCTGGTGCGGAACTCAGTGCACCAAGCACCGCCGCTCTTCGATTCGCGCGGATAGTAGTCCATGTAAAGTATGCCTAAGAAATCACCGTTGGCTTCTTTCACTTCGTAGGTCTCTACACCTGGATAATAGACGGGCAAATTGGTGTTTTGCGTGAAGGTGATGCCATACAACTTATTGGCAGCCATAAACATACCGTTACGCACATTATCCACGGTGAGGTAAGGCTTAATGTAGTTCTCGTCGAAGTCGTACTTGGCCTTGCGGAGTTTCTCAGCGTAATACCACCAATCCCAACCTTCGAGTTTGATTTTGGCGCCTTCCTTGTCAGCGATAGCTTGCATCTCTGCGAGTTCTTTCTTGGCGAGTTGCTGGGCAGGGTTGAAGATGTCGATGAGGAACTTGTCGACAGTCTTTGAGTCTTTGGCCATGTTAACGTCCAGCACATAGTCGGCATAGTTGTCGAAGCCGAAAATCTTGGCTTTCTGGACACGCAGCTTGCACATCTCATTGATGAGGTTCTTGTTGTCATACTCATTGTTGTTGTCGCCACGGTTGTAGTAGGCCTTGTACATCTGCTCGCGCAGGTCGCGGTTGTCGGCAAACTGCAGGAAGGGGATGAGGCTGGGCTTCGAGAGCGTGAACACCCACTTGCCTTCCATGCCGTCGGCCTTCGCTTGCTCGGCGGCGGCATCGATGCTGGTTTGCGGCAGGCCTGCGAGGTCGGCTTCATTCTCAATGACGAGTTTGTAGCCTGCATTTTCTTTCAAAAGATTGTTGCCGAATTGCAAGCTCAGTGTGGAGAGTTGCTCGTTGATTTGGCTCAACTCGGCTTGTTTTTCGGCTGACAGGCCTGCACCATGGCGCATGAAGTCCTGATGATACTTCTCCACCACGCGGATTTGCTGGTCGTCCAAGCCCATTTCGTTGCGGTGCTGGTATACATAGTCGATGCGCTCGAAGAGTTTCGGGTTCATCATGATGGCGTCGCTGTGCTTCGAGAGCATAGGTAACACCTGTTCGGCGATGGCCACCATTTCATCGTTAGTGAGGCACTCGTTGAGGTTGAAGAACACATTGCTGACGCGGCTCAAGGTCTTGCCCGACTTGTCGTATGGCAGAATGGTGTTCTCGAAAGTGGCAGGCTCAGCATTGTTGACAATGGCTTCCACTTCGGCAAGCTGTTCTTTCATACCCGCCTCAAAAGCAGGTAGATAGTGCTCGTTTTTGATTTGGTCGAACGGTGGCACCTGGAATGGTGTCGTGTATTCGGTCAGGAAAGGATTTGGTCTTTCGGCTTCTGCCTTTTGTTCAGGTTTTGAGGTGCAAGAAGCCAAGGTGATGACGCTTAATGCGATCATGTTGAAAAGTTTTTTAGTCATGTTTTTTAATATTTAATGTCAATTTTCTGCCTGCAAAGATAAAAAATGTTGTTTTTTGCTTGGCGAAAACCTAAAAACATTATCTTTGTACTCGGTTTTTTATGCAAATTTCGAAATTTAATATATGAGTTACATTTCTTGGGATAAAAGAAAACTGGTCAATCTCGAGTTTACGCTCAATCGTGAAGTGTTGCGTTCCAACGCTTTAGGAGCGTTTCTCGCCACCACTGTGATTGGCTGCAACACTAGAAAATACCACGGTCTCTTAGTGGTGCCTCAGCCGCAACTCGACAATAACAACCATGTATTGCTGTCGAGTCTCGATGAGACTATCATCGAAAACAAGCAAGAATTCCATCTTGGCGTACACATGTACCCCGATGGCATCTTTGCTCCGCGCGGTCACAAATACCTCCGTGACTTCACCGCCGACCCAATGCCGAAGCTGACCTATCGCATCGGTAATGTGGTGCTCGATAAGGAGCTGATTTTCTCTTCAACAGAAGCGAGGATCTTTGTTCGTTATACGCTGCGTGAATCTGTGGTGCCTATCACCCTTCGCGTTTTGCCTTTCTTGGCCTTCCGCAACGTCCACATGTTGACGCATGAGAACCATGAGGCTAGCCGCAAGGTGGATTTGGTGAAAAATGGTGCTTCATGGCAACTTTACAAAGACTACTCGAGGTTGTACCTACAATTCTCGCGCGCGGCAGAATACACACATGTGCCGCATTGGTACTACAATATGTTCTACATCCGCGAACAGGAACGTGGCTACGATGCCGCTGAGGATCAGTTCGTTCCTGGATTCTTCGAGTTGCAGATGAAACAGGGCGACACTGTAATTCTCTCAGTGAGCCTGAAAGAAGAAAGTCCTACGGCCATCAAACGTCAGTGCGAGGCAGAGGTGAAGAGATTGTTGCCTCAGCATAGCTACGAAGAGTGTCTCGTGAAGGCCGCCGATCAATTTATCATCCGTGACGACAAGGGCACGCGCCTGTGGGCGGGTTTCCCATGGTTTGGCTCGTGCAGCCGCGACACCTTCCTTGCCTTGCCAGGCATTGCCTTGGCTCAAGGCGATGAGAAAACCTTTACAGCGGCTTTGGATTACCTTGTTTCGAGAATGCAAGGCCCGTTCTTCCCGCACCGTTATTATCAGAAGAGCTTGTATTTCACGGCAGTAGACTCGCCGCTTTGGTTCTTCTATGTGCTGCAACTCTACGAGAAGATGTTGGGCAAGGACAAGAAGGACATCTGGAAGAAATACAAGAAGCCGATGACCACCATCTTGGAGAGCTTCATCTCAGGCACGGAATTCAACGTGCATACCTTGGGCAATGGATTGCTCTATGCTGGCAACCGCGACTTGGCTCTCACTTGGATGAACGTCTTCGCCCAAGGCAAACCTTGGACTCCTCGAACAGGTTTGGCTATTGAAGTCAATGCGCTATGGTATAATGCATTGCGCTATGGTGTGGAACTTTTGAAAGCCGCTGAGCCAAAGAGCACATTGCTCAAGAAATGGTCGGATTTGGCTGACAGGGTGAAAGTCTCGTTTGCCGACACCTTTTATAATAAGGCGACCAACGGCTTCTATGACTATGTGAACAGCAACGAGAAAAACGAGCAGGTGAGACCCAATATGATGCTGGCCGCTGCCTTGCCGTATAGTCCGATGAGCGACGAGATGCAGAAACGTGCTTTCGATATTGCCCACTCCGAGTTGCTGACTACCAGAGGAATACGCTCACTGTCGCCCAACGATGAGAATTACAAGGGCATCAGCATCGGCAACCACAGCGAGCGCGAACGTGCCTATCACAACGGTACAGCCTTCCCGTGGCTAATAGCTTTCTATGCTGACCTATCGGTTAAGTTGTTCGGCAAGACTTCACTGCCTTATCTGGAAGACCTGTATAACGGCTTCGAGGAGGCCATTAAGGACAACGGCATCGGTACGGTGTCGGAGATCTACGACGGCAACCCGCCCTTCGAGGCAAGAGGTTGCATCTCGCAGTCGACGAGCGTGGGTGCCTTGCTCTACCTGCATTACCTGATTCAAGAACTAAATAAGAAAGGAGGCTCAAAATGAGAGTCCTGATGTTTGGGTGGGAGTTTCCGCCCCATATTACCGGTGGCCTTGGAACGGCTTGCTTCGGCATGACCAAAGGCTTGGCCAAGAATGATGTGGATGTGTTGTTTGTGGTACCGCGTGCCTACGGCGACGAGGATGAAACCAACGTGCGTCTGCTCAATGCCAGCGAAGTGACCATTGACATCGACCATGAGAAAGACCGCAGTTATTGGGAACGTGTGCAATATATGGAGATTGGCTCCAACATCATCCCGTATGTCGGGCCTGAGAACTTTGCCAATGTGCTTGAAAGCGACCGCCATGTCGTGGAGCACTTCAACCGCACAGGTTCAGTGTTTGCGCGCAACTACCAATTTTCGGGCAAATACGGCATGAACCTCATGGAGGAGGTGGCACGTTATGCTTTGATTGGCTCATCGTTGGCCACGAAATACGATTTCGATGTCATCCACGCCCATGACTGGCTGACCTATTCGGCAGGCATTGCAGCCAAGGAGACCACGGGCAAACCGCTGGTGGTGCACATGCATGCCACGGAGTTTGACCGTTCAGGCGAGAACATCAACACGGATGTGTATGCCATAGAGCGTAGGGGCATGGAAGCCGCCGACCGTGTCATCACAGTGAGTAATCTGACACGCAACATCGTCATTAACAAATACGGCATCGATCCTGCCAAGGTTGTGACGGTGCACAACGCCGTGGAGCCTAACGACAAACCCAAGTCGGAATACGAGCGCAGTGGTCTTGATGCCAAGGTGGTGACCTTCCTCGGAAGAATCACCTACCAGAAAGGCCCTGAATACTTCATCGAAGCGGCCTATAAGATTCACCAGGTCGACCCGAGCATCCATTTCGTGATGGCAGGCACGGGCGACATGTTGGAGAAAATGATCCGCCGTGTGGCACAACTTGGCATGGGCAGCCACTTCCATTTCACGGGCTTCCTGAAGGGCGAGGCCGTCGATCAAATGTTTGCCATGACCGATGTGTTCGTCATGCCGTCTATTTCCGAGCCTTTCGGCATCGTGCCTTTGGAGGCTATGCGTCTCAATGTGCCGGTGGTCATCAGTAAACAGTCGGGTGTTTCTGAGGTTGTCAAGCACGCCTTGAAGGTCGACTTCTGGGATATCAATGGCCTGGCTGATTCCATCTACGCGCTCTGCCATTATCCGGTTTTGGCCAACTGCTTCAAAGACGAAGGCAAGGACGAGGTGGATAGCCTGAAATGGGAAGCGGCCGCGAAGAAAATCAAGGCGGTTTATGAATCGGTAGCACAATAACCTCAAAAAATAAATAATCATGAAACGAAACATTTTGATTTTAGTACTATTGTTTGCGTCGGCCTTCCCGGCCTTCGCGCAGATTGAGAATGAGATTGAGCAATCGAAGAAGGAGAAAATTGCGAAGGGCAGAACTTATCTGTTGGAGAAATTCCTTGACCGTGACTACGACAAGGTGAAGGAGATCAAGGATTATCTATTGGAATTGGAGGATGAAAACTATGCCGTGCTTGTTCCTGCTGAATATTGGCACATCTTGTTTTGGACGAAGGAATATGATGCTCTGACGGCAGATTTCCGTGGCTTTGACTCTACTCGGATCGAGGCCTTCAAGAACAAGGTGAAGCCTGAAAGAGACCAGCTGGGCGAACAACTGACACGTAAGTGCATTGAAGACGAGCATTTGATTCGCTTCAACCTTCAAGAGGCTCAACTGCCAGCCGAGGATAATGATTTCTTGTCGCTCTTTTTGGATTGGGATTTGAAACCGTTCAATGAAGAGAACCAAGATCAGTGGAACGAGAAGGCTGACCAATTCCTCGCCAAGTATCCGAATAGCGCATACGAATGGTTTGTAAGGCATGCCATCCGCGTGAAGATAGAGGAGGACAACTGGGTCTGGGGTTTGGGTTTTGGCCTCGGTAGCGGAAAGTTTACGAAAGACCTTAATACATGGATGTCACCTACACTTGGAGGCTTTATGTGCATTGAAGCCAACTACAAACGCTGCAGGTTTTCATTTGTCATGGATGGAGTGGACATCAAACTGAGAGAGAACCCTTCTGAAAAAGGCGATGGAAGCATACTCGCATTCAACCTTACTGCGGGCTATGACCTGATAGGATGGCGTCGCATCGATCTGACACCATTTGTCGGCATAGGAGTGGGCTTTATCTCATCAAAAAGCTTGAAGAATATTCCAGAGTTGAAGGAGTTGACCGAGATGAGAGTGAATTGTGAGTTGGGCGCGGATTTGGATATTAGGTTCTCAGAGTATACGAAGAAGAAGGGCGTTTTGCCATACTATATCCGATTGAGATATTGGTATGATTCGCCTTCTTTTGGAAAGATTGGACCTAATTTAAATGGAGGCTGCCATTGCTTTATGGTTGGCGTTGGCGCCTCATTGGCCAGAGAGAAAAGAGTCTACTAAATTGAATAATAAATACTTTAAGATATGAGCAAATCAATCTGTTTCTATTTCCAAGTGCATCAGCCTTATAGGCTTCGCACGTATCGTTTCTTCGAAATCGGTAAGAAACACTATTACTATGACGACTACAGCAACCGTATGATCATGCGGCGTGTGGCCGAGAAGTGCTACCTGCCCATGAACGACCTGCTGATGCGTCAAATCGACAAGTTTGGCGACAAGGTCAAGTTTGCGTTCTCGTTCTCGGGCGTGGTCATCGAGCAGATGGAGCAATTTGCGCCAGAGGTGCTGGAGAGCTTCCAGAAGCTGGTCGCCACTGGTAGGGTAGAGGTGCTTTCAGAAACCTATGCCCATTCCTTGGCTTCAATGTCGAGTCCCGACGAGTTTAAGCGTCAGGTGACGGCTCACAAGCACAAGATGAAGGAAGTGTTTGGCGTTACCCCGAAGACCTTCCGCAACACCGAATTAATATATAGCGATGAAATCGGTGCAGCGGTGGCCGACATGGGCTACAACCTTATGCTTACTGAGGGGGCCAAGCACATTTTGGGTTGGAAGAGTCCCAACTACATGTATGCCAACGCCATCAACCCGAAATTGAAGGTGTTGCTGCGCAACTTCAAGTTCAGCGATGAGATTGCTTTCCGCTTCGCACAGGATAGCTTCCGCGCCGAGGACTTCGTTAACTGGCTCAATGCGCTGCCTGAGGAGGAAGAAGTGGTCAATATCTTCATGGACTACGAGACCTTTGGCGAGCACCAAAGCGCCGAGACGGGCATCTTCAATTTCATGGAAGCTTTGCCTGGGGCCATCCTGAATGGCAGCAAGTTTAAGTTTGCAACCCCGCAGGAATTGGCAAAGAAGCTGCAGCCAGTGAGCGCCGTCAATGTGCCTAATGTGCTCTCATGGAGCGACGAGGAGCGCGACCTCACGGCATGGCTCGGCAACCCCCTGCAGGATGACGCCTTCCGTGCTTTATACGAACTGAACACCAAGGTGCATCGCATCAAGGACGAAGAGCTACAACAGGATTGGAACATGCTCCAGACCTCTGACCATTTCTACTACATGTGCACGAAGTGGCTTTCCGATGGTGTGGTACATAAGTACTTCAACCACTATGCCTCTCCGTATGATGCCTACGTTAACTACATGAACGTGTTGACGGACTTCACTGATAGGGTGACGAAACTATCGAAACGGAAAGTGGCAAAAGTAGAGTAAATGATTCCCCGAAGGAATCTCAATTTTGAATCTTTAAATTTTTGAATCCTTAAATTAATGAAAACCCCCGAATACCTTTTTGAAACCAGTTGGGAAGTTTGTAACATGGTGGGCGGCATCTATACAGTGCTCTCCACGAAATCGAATGTGATGCGTCATCTGCTTGACGACCATTATATCACGGTAGGTCCCGATGTGGTAAAAGAAGCCCATGAGACGCTTTATTTTGTCGAAGACAATGACCTCTTTCCCGAGTGGCGCGAAAGGGCTTTGAGTCAGGGCATGAAGTTCCGTATTGGTCGCTGGAAGATTGAAAGCAGTCCTATCGCCATTTTAATCGACTACACTACGCTTTACCAGTCGAAGAACGAAATTCTCACGCATCTTTGGGAACAATATGAATTAGACAGCATCCGTGGTCAGTGGGACTATATCGAACCCGTTTTGTTCGGCTATGCCGCTGGTCAGGTGATTGAGAGTTTTTGCAACTTTTACTTGCAACAGACCAGCCACATCGTAGCACAGTTCCACGAGTGGATGACAGGCTCGGGCGTGTTGTACCTGAAGGAACATTGCCCACAGATTGCCACAGTGTTCACCACACACGCCACTTACCTCGGGCGTGCTATTTCGGGCAACGGATTGCCGCTGTATGAAAACCTTAAGACCTACCTGCCATCGGTGATGGCCATGCAGTTCAATGTGGTTTCGCAGCAGTCGATGGAGCAGAAGGCGGCCAAGAACGCCGATTCCTTCACGACGGTGAGCGACATCACGGCGCAAGAGTGCGAGCAGTTCCTCTATCGCAAGCCAGATGTGGTCACTAAGAACGGTATCGATCATACTTTCAGGCAAGAAGAAGCCGCTTTCAATGAGAAGCGAAAAGCGACACGTGAGCAGATTCTGAAAATCGCATCGACCTTGTGCGGCGAGACTCTCGACCCCAACTGCCTGATGGTACTTAACAGTGGCCGTTATGAGTTCAAAAACAAGGGCATTGACCTCTTCATCGAGGCTCTGCATCGGCTGAACGAAGACAAAAACCTTAGCCGTACAGTACTCGGTGTGATTGCAGTTCCAAGCAATATCGCAGGTCCCTCTAAGGACTTGCAGCATCGTCTCGATGGCACCAATGCCATCATGGGACACACCGACTTTCCTGCTACGCACCATGTCTTTGAGTATGAGAATGATGCAATTTTGAATACCTTGCGTAATTCTGGTTTGCAGAATGACGCCAATGACAAGGTAAAGGTGATGTTTGTCCCCGCTTACCTCAATGGTAGTGACGGCATCTTCAACATGACCTATTCAGAATTTCTCTCAGCATTCGATTTCTCTGTGTTTCCTTCCTATTATGAGCCTTGGGGCTACACGCCTCTGGAAAGCGTAGCCTTGGGCATCCCGACCTTGACCTCTGATGTCTCTGGTTTCGGTAAGTTTGTCCAAAATGAATGCAAAGGTAATGAGGCTGTGACAGTTGTGCAGCGTAAGGAAGGTGATGTCAATATGGTGATTGAAGAAATCGTTTCCGCTTTACGTCGCTTCTTGGCCTTGACCGACAAAGGTATGGCTAAGATTTCTGAAGCCGCCTTGCAAGTTGCCAACAAGCTGCTTTGGAAAGACTTGATTGTCAATTATCAAAAGGCATGGGATGTGGCTCTTGAGAAATCGGGTGGACGCCATTATATGATGGAACCGGTGCCTTATGCCGACATGATGCACGAGGTAGTCTACCAAAAGAATGACTCTCCGAGCTGGAAGAAGGTGTTGATTAAACCCATCTATTCGCCTGAGATGAAAAAACTGGAAGACCTCTCGCGTAACATTTGGTGGAGCTGGAATGTGGATGCCATCGAGCTGTTTGAAAGTATCGATCCCGTGGCATGGAAGACTACGGAACAGAATCCTGTTGCATTGATGGAAGGCTTGTCGGTTGAGCAAATCAAGGCTTTAGAGAACAACAAAGACTTTGTGGAGCGTCTGAATAAGGTCTACGACCAGTTTAATGCTTACATGGAACAGCCTACCCAACAGAAGGACCTCATTGCCTATTTCAGTATGGAATACGGTTTGATGAAGAGTCTCAAGATTTATTCTGGAGGTCTTGGTATTTTGGCGGGCGACTACATGAAACAGGCTTCTGACTCAAATGCCAACATGGTGGGTATAGGCCTTTTGTATCGTTATGGTTATTTTGCGCAAGAGATTTCTGTTTCTGGTGAGCAACGTGCCGAATACATTCCACAGAAGTTTTCGCAGCTACCTCTTCAGCCTGTGCTTACTGACAAAGGTGAATGGGTGAAGGTGGGCATTGCTTTCCCGGGACGCTCTGTCTATGCCAAGGCTTGGCGCGTCAACGTGGGTAGGGTAGGGCTGTACTTACTTGATACCGACATCGAGGAGAACTCCGCCGAGGACCGCGGCATCACCAGCCGACTTTATGGTGGCGACAGTGAGATGCGCATCAAGCAGGAAATGTTCCTTGGCGTGGGTGGTATCCGTTTGCTCGAAGCCATGGGCATGAAACCTACGATTTACCATTGTAACGAAGGCCACGCTGCTTTCAGTGGTTTGGAGCGCCTGCGTGTTTACATTAACAGGCACAACCTCGACTTCGATGTCGCGCTTGAGTTGGTCAGGGCTTCTACTTTGTTCACGACACACACACCCGTACCTGCGGGACATGATGCCTTTGAGGAACACCTCATCCGCACCTATATGCCGCACTATGCCAACCGCATGAACATCAGTTGGGAACGCTTCATGGGCTTAGGTCGTTTCAATCCCAACAACCCGAACGAGAAGTTCTCGATGAGTGTACTTGCCACCAACCTTAGCCAGGAGGTAAACGGCGTAAGTAAGATTCATGGTCGTGTGTCGCGTGAAATGTTCCAGCCGTTGTGGCCGGGCTATTTCGCAGAAGAGAACCATATCGGTTATGTCACCAATGGCGTGCATCTGCCCACTTGGAGCAACCGTCTGTGGCAGCGCCTTTACAAGCATACTTTTGGTCCTGATTACATTGACCATCAATCGGATGTGGAGATGTGGAGCAAAATCAATGAGGTGCCTGATGCAGCCATTTGGGATATCCGCAAGCAGCTGAAGCATGAACTGATTGTCTATCTCTCGGAAAAGATTAAGGAAGACATGCGTCAGCGGCAGGAAAGCCCGAAGCTGATTATGCAGACGGTCAGTAACTTGAACGAAGACGCCTTGATTGTCGGTTTCGCACGTCGTTTTGCCACCTACAAACGTGCTCATCTGCTGTTTGGCAACTTGGAGCGTTTGTCGCAATTGGTTAACGACCCGAAACGTCCTGTCATCTTCCTCTTTGCCGGTAAGGCCCATCCCAACGACAAGGCTGGCCAAGACCTGATTAAGATGATTATTGATATCTCTCGCCGTCCTGAGTTTATCGGTAAGATTTTGTTTATCAGCAATTACGATATGGAACTTGGTGGTCGATTGACCAGTGGCGTAGATGTGTGGCTCAATACACCGACACGTCCGCTTGAAGCCTCTGGCACTAGTGGCGAAAAGGCGGTGATGAATGGTGTGCTTAATTTCTCCGTCTTGGACGGTTGGTGGGCTGAGGGCTATCGTCCCGATGCCGGCTGGGCCATCCAGGAGAAACGTACCTATCAAGACCAACGTTATCAAGACGAAATGGATGCCGAGACGATTTACAACACCCTTGAAAACGAAATCGTTCCGCTCTATTATGCCCGTAATGTGCAGGAGGTGCCTACGGGATGGGTGGCCGCCATGAAGAAGTGCTTGAATGAGATATCTCCACGCTTCACCATGAAACGCATGATGGATGATTACTTCGAGAGGTACTATAATAAGTTGATTGAGCGTACCCATTGGATGCGTGCCAATCGTTATCAGAAGGCCTTCGAAATCAATGCGTGGAAGACGCGCGTGCGCAACAACTGGGATAAGGTGGAGGTGAAGTCGCTGATATTGCCCGACACCAATGTGCGGCCTTTGACCTTTGGTGAACAGTTCATCGCCGAGATTACGCTTCTTACGCCCGACCTTGAACCTGGTGACCTCGCCATTGAGTTGCTCTTTGGTAAGAAGAACAACGATATGGTGGACGAAATCACATCTGTCTACAAAATGAAGCTCGTTGACTCGGGTGACAAATGGGTGAAATATTATATTAAGGTGCCGATAACACGGGCTGGCGTATACAACTTCACCTTCCGAGTGTATCCCACCAACGAGATGCTACCGCATCGGCAGGACTTCCCCTTGGTGAAGTGGATCTAGTGTTTAACGAAAAGGTTGCAACATTGCAGCCTTTTTCTTTTTGAAATAAAAGTAGTATATTTGCAGAATCAAATCTACATCGTTATGGAAATCTATCAAATCTGGCTTATTGTCGCCATTTTGCTTATCATCTTCGAAATCTTTTCCGCTACCTTTGGTGCCATTTGTTTCGCCATTGGAGCGGGCTTTTCGGCTCTGGCCGCTGGATTGGGTGCCAATGTCACTTGGCAGATTATCGTTTTTGCAGTGGTCTCTATGCTGACCTTTATCTTCCTTAGACCTATTGTGATGCGCTTTTTGGACAGGAAATCGAAAGATGTAAAAACCAATGCTGATGCTATCATCGGGCGAAAGGGAGTGGTATCGGAACGTATCGATGCAGAGCGACATACCGGGCGTGTGGCCATTGATGGCGATGATTGGAAAGCGGTTTCTGAAGACGGCTCGGTCATTGAGAAAGGCACCACTGTGGAAATCGTGAAATTGGACAGTATTATAGTAACCGTTAAACAATAGCACTATGAATTTTGGCATGATTATTCTTTATGTCTTGATCGCACTCGTCGTGATTTATATCCTTCGAGGCATCAAAATCGTTTCGCAGTCGGAAACCATGATTGTGGAACGTCTAGGTAAGTACAACCGCACCCTGAATGCGGGCATCAACGTCATCCTTCCTATTATCGAACAAGCTAAGGAGACGATTGTCCGTCGCCAGAATGGAGCCCTGTCGCGCACTTCCCGCATTGATATGCGTGAGCAGGTGTATGACTTTGATAAACAAAGTGTGATTACCAAGGATAACGTGATGACAGAAATCAACGCCTTGCTTTATTTCCAGATTGTGGACCCAATGAAGGCAGTTTATGAAATCCAAAACCTCCCTGTCGCCATTGAGAAACTGACACAAACCACGCTTCGTAACGTGGTCGGTGAAATGGAACTTGACGAAACGTTGACTTCACGTGATACTATCAATTCAAAGCTTCGCAATGTGCTTGACGATGCCACAAATAAGTGGGGGGTAAAGGTGAACCGGGTTGAGTTACAGGATATTACACCTCCTGAAAGTATCCGTCGCACCATGGAGCTCCAGATGCAAGCTGAGCGTAACCGTCGTGCTGAGATTCTGAAGGCCGAAGGTGAAAAGCAGGCTCAGATTCTGAATTCGGAAGGTGAGAAGCAAGCTGAAATCAATGCCGCAGAAGCCGACAAACAGGCCAACATCTTGAAAGCTGAAGGTGAAGCCAAGGCCAAGGTATTGCAAGCTGAGGCTGAAGCCACCGCAATACGTAATGTTGCAGAAGCTGTTGCTGACCGTGGTGCGGATCCTGTCAATTATCTATTGGCTGTGAAGTACATCGAGACCCTTAAGGAAGTGGCAGGTGGACAGGAGAACAAGACCGTCTACCTTCCTTATGAGGCTTCCAATCTATTGGGTTCGTTGGGTGGTATAAAGGAACTGCTCAATAAATAAAAAAGGTTCCTGAAGCCAGTATTTATCGCGAGAATGTGGAAAAAGATTCCACATTCTCGCGATTTTCGTTTTTTACACCCTCCAACAAAGCCTCTTTTTCTATTTTTGCAGCTATCAAACCGATAAATTCCTATGAATAAAACTATATTTTGCTCCTTTTTTTTCTTCTTATTGCTGGCTTCTTCCTGCAAAAACAATCCTGAAAACAATACACTTGCCTTTCGTTGGCCGGTATTTGGCGACATATACGCCTTGAAGGATGCTTATCCCGATAGTGCTTTGAAACTTCTGCTTTCCATTGCCGATACTTTGGATGTGAATGCTTTAGGACAGCAATATCCTTATCAACTTGCAGAATATCAGATTCTTGACGCAGAAATCCAATATAAAAACTATCTATTGACAAAACGGGAAGATCATGTCATGGATGCATTCCATTTCTATGATTCTGTTATGCCTGGACGCAAGTATTCCCGGTTTCGCCAAACATTGAGCTTCCAAAAGGCGAGGGCGTATTATTTCAAGGCTGTTGTTGAGGAACGCAAACTGAATCAGCCTCTTGAATCTTTTGCCGATTATCTCAATTCACTTTGGATCATGGAAGGCTTATTAGGTGAACGCTCTTTTTTTCTGAAAGCCAAGGGTGGTCGCGATTATCATCATTTTACGGCATTGATATACGATCGGTTGGCATGGTTTCTTTATAATTATGATGCGTGGGATGCTGCATTGGAGTGTTTGGAGAATTCCAGTGAGTACTTCAAGTCAGAAGGGAACATGAAAGGCGTGGCTTCCAATATCGAATTGATGGGTGATGTCATGTTGGCGCAAGGCGATAAGGTGAATTCATTATACTATTATAAGAAAGCGGACAGCATATACGAACGCTTGAATCCTAGCTACATCTATCAGAATTATAGTAGTGTCATCCATCGCGCCTTGGATTTATATAACGCCAAACAATTTGAGGCGTCTTCAGCCTTGCTGCATCAATCCTTAAGGGAAACAGAAAACACTTGGTTGGAACGTCAGATTCGCTTCTCTTTGGGCTATTTTTATTTGGAACAGCACAATTATGACTCTGCCCTATACAATTATGAACGCAGTTTCCCTTTGCTGCCCCGCCAAACGTTGAAATCTTATTCTCGTATTGTACAGATCGCCAATGCTTTGGGTGATACCGTCAAGGCTGGCTATTATGGAGAACTATTGGCGGATGCTTATCTGATACAGTTTGCTCGGAGTAAGGATAGGGCAAAGATGGATTCCATGCTTGATAGTTACAAAGTTGAGTCTCGTAATTCAAAGAATAGGGATTTGTTTCTTTTTATTAGCTGTTGTGTATTGCTACTTATAGCTCTTCTTTTCTTTGTAAGTTTTGTCCTAGTGCAGCGTAAGCGTAGACATAAGAAAGAAATAGCGGCACGCGAGCGGATTCAGGCTACACTTGAAGATGAGATAGAGTCAGTGAAGAGTGTATCTCAGCAGAAAGAGGAGACCATCAAGGCATTGCAGTCGAAACTGGACAGGGTGATTTCCAATCCAGATTTTCAAAAACTACCCTTTGACAAAAAACTTGATGCCCTCTATGAAATGCCCATTTGTAAGCGCATTCTTAAGGTAAAACAATCCAATGTAAAGGCATTTTCTTCTTATCCTGAAATGGTACTGTCTGACAATCAGTTGACAATGCTAGTCAATGCGGTAGACGCTGTCTTCCCTAAATTTTCGGTACGCATCATCGAGATGTTTCCTCGCTTGAAGCGCTCGGATGTGGTGTATTGCTGCTTATATGTTCTTGGCATCACCGAGGTGCAAGCTGCTGCATTGACGGGTAAAACCTATCAGGCTGTATGGACACGATCGCTCAAAATGCATGAGATTTTCGACAATAAATCGAGTCTACAACTTATATTGCATGGTTTTTTAAAAGATTGGTAATCATCATAGTATGCCAAAATCGAATAATCTAATCAAAATTCCTATCAGGAATTTGATTATTTTGTATTGATTTCTTATTTTATTGATTATCATATAAATAAGAGTTAAATATTTGATTTTATTTGATTTCCTTTTTGCGTGTTTTTTGTCTTCCTTTTTTGTCGTTACTCTAATTTTGTAGCATAATTCTAAAGGATAAAACTATGGGTTTTAAGATTAAAGACGTGCATATTGGTCAGATGATTCAAGATGAGTTGAACCGGCAAGGACGTACGGTGAATTGGTTGGCTAAGGGTATTTATTGTGAGAAGTCGAACGTATATAAAATGTTCAAAAGAAAAAGTATTGATATGGCGCAATTGATGAAAATTTGTGAAGTGCTCAACCATAATTTTTTGAAAGATTGCTACGAGGAGTCGTGAGGCTTCTTAGATTTGGATATAACATCATTTTTCGCCGCAACCCTTTTAGGATTGCGGTTTTTTGATGACTTTTCATAAGTTTTCCTTATTTTTGCAGCGTTAATTTCCTTGGATGGGTATGGAACTTCTGGATTTATACGATAAAGACCTGAAACCTACTGGGCAGACCATTGAACGGGGACAACGCATTCCTCCGGGCTTAATGATTCCCATTGTTGCAGTGTATGTTTATAATGATAAAGGTCAGTATCTAATTCAGAAAGTTGCTCCTTCTAAGGGCAACTATTATGCTACTACGGCAGGGCATGTACAAAGCGGTGAAAAAGATTTCGCTTTATCGATGTTGCGCGAGTTGAGGGAGGAAATTGGCCTTTCAACCACAAAAAGTGAGTTGAAGTTGGTGAAAATCAGGCGTTATGATTATAAGTTTACCTTGCTTTACATGCTGAAAAGCAATGTTCCAGCTGAGATGCTGCGCCTGCAGAAGGAGGAGGTTGATTCGGTGTCGTGGATGAGCCACGATGATATCGAACTTTTGTGCAAGATGGGCCTTTTCAACTTGAAACATTATCAATTACTGCTCGATTGCGAAGAAAGATTGCAAAACAAGCACTGATTTTTATTCGTGTGCTAAATTTGGCTATATTTGCACCCAATTAAGTAAATTGCAATTTATACCTTATTATTATGATAGCAAAAGAACTTTTAGATCCGAAAAGCATCGTAGTGTGCGGTGCATCGTCAGACATCCACAAACCTGGTGGAAAAGCTTTGAAAAACCTTCTGGAGAGTCCCTTCAATGGTCCAGTATATGCCGTTAACCCCAAAGAGACCGAGGTGCAAGGCGTGAAATGTTATGCCAAGGTCGATGACTTGCCGCAGGTGGATTGTGCCATCATCTGCATTGCCGCTAAGTTCTGCGCGCAAACCGTCGATGTGTTGGCTAAAGAGAAAGGCTGCAAAGGCTTTATTATTATCAGCGCCGGTTTCTCGGAGGAGAACGCAGAAGGCGCCGCTATCGAGAAACATATCGTCGACACCATCAACAGCGTCGGTGGCAGCTTGATTGGCCCTAACTGCACGGGCTTCCTCAACGTGAACTATGCCGGTTGCTTTGATACGCCTATCCCGACCCTTGACCCGAAGGGCGTCGATTTCATCACTGGTTCTGGCGCAACAGCCGTGTTTATCAAGGAATATGGCATGAGCAATGGCCTGAAGTTCAATAGCGTGTGGGCAGTGGGCAACAGCGCTCAACTTGGCATCGAGGACGTGCTGGAGCATTTGGACGAGACCTTCGACCCTGAAAAGTCGAGCCGCGTCATCATGCTCTATATGGAGAAGATTGGTGATCCGCAACGATTGCTCAAGCATTCACGCAACCTTATTAATAAAGGATGCCATATCGCAGCCATCAAGTCGGGAGGCTCTGCAGCAGGTAGCCGTGCAGCTTCTTCACACACTGGTGCTTTGGCCACCAACGATGCCGTGGTCGATGCGTTGTTCCGCAAGGCGGGTATCGTGCGTTGCCAGAACCGTCAGGAACTGACTACGGTATGTGGCGTATTCATGCATCCCGAAATCAAGGGCAAACGCTGCGCTGTCATCACCCATGCAGGTGGTCCTGCCGTGATGCTCACTGACGTGCTGTCGAATGGCGGCATGGAGGTGCCTTCACTCAAGGAACATCCGGCCAGCCCTGCCTTGTTGGAGAAGCTCTTCGCTGGCTCAAGCGTGGGTAACCCTATCGATTTCTTGGCCACTGGAACGGCCGAGCAACTCGGATATATCATCGACACTGTCGAGAATGAATACACCGACATTGACTTCTCGGTGGTCATTTTCGGCTCACCTGGTTTGTTCAGCAACAAGGAAGTCTATGACCTGCTCGACCAAAAGATGAAGACCTGCAAGAAGCCCATCTTCCCCGTGCTGCCTTCCATCATCAACGTGAAAGAAGAAATTGAGGATTTCATCGCCAAAGGCCGCATCAACTTCCCGGAAGAATGTGTGCTCGGTAATGCCATCTGCAAAGTCTATAACACTCCGAAGCCGCAGCCCGAGAACGTGGAGATGCCGAAAATCGACACTGCTCGTATCCGCAAGTGCATCGACAGTTGCGAGAACGGCTACATTGGTCCTGATCAGATATACGAACTGCTCGACGCAGCTGGCATTGCCCAGAAGCAGATTCGCGTCGTCGATAAGAAACAACAGGCCTTGGACTTCGCCAACGAGGTGGGTTATCCGCTCGTGATGAAGGTGGTTGGCCCTGTACATAAGAGCGATGTCGGTGGCGTGACCTTGAACGTGCGCGACATAGAGACCGTCGGTAAGGAGTTCGACCGCTTGATGGCGATTAAGGATACCTATGCAGTGGAGATGTACCCGATGCTTGACGGTACGGAGGTTTACATCGGTGCCATCCGCGATGCCAAGTTCGGCCATCAGGTGTTCTTTGGCTTGGGTGGCATTTTCATCGAGGTGCTGAAAGACGTGCAGAGCTCATTGGTGCCCATCAGCGCAGCCGAGGCTAAGGAAGCACTTACCAAGCTTCGCGGTTACAAGATTTTGCAGGGTGTGCGTGGTCAGCAGCCCGTCAACGTTGACGTCTATGCAGAGCAAATTGCAAGAGTGGCCGCTTTGGTGATGGCTGCTCCTGAGATTGCAGAGATGGACCTCAACCCGCTGCTCGGCAACCCGAAGAATGTGGTTGCGGTGGATGCACGTATTCGAATTGAGAAGTAATGGACTATGACTTGTGACAATGACTATGACCACTTCATATATCGTGAAAGCGGTCATAGTCATAGTCAACGGTCATAGTAAAACAAAACAATATGATTACAGAAAAAGCAACCTATTACCTCGTTTATGCCGCATTGGTCGCCATCACTTTTGTGATTGATAATCTTTTGCTGAAGAAAACCGACAAGACCAACCGAACTATTGGTTATATCCTTAGTATCATCGTTGACTTGGCTATCTTCGGCTATGGCATTTATCTTTATTTGGCCAAAGGTGAGGACCAGACAGGCTTTGTGCTTGGTGGCATCCTTTGCGGTTTGTGTTTGCTGTGCTTGCTCGGACGTTATTGGCAGAACAAGGAATTGGATAAAAGAAACAAAGTATGAAAAAAAGTGATTTCATTACGATCATCATTGTAGCTGCTGTGATTTGCGGCTTTGCTTTTATTCCAGGCGCATGGGAATGGTTCAACACGACCACCCAGAACCATGGTCTGTTGATGAGTTTCTTCAAGTTTGCCATCCTTGGTACCTTCGGAGAGATGCTGGCTTTGCGTATCCGTGAAGGCATGTATATGAAACAAGGTTTTGGACTGCTTCCCAAGATGTTGGTATGGGGTGTGTTGGGTGTGGTTATTGCTTCGGCTATGACCATTTTCAAGACAGGCACGGTGAAACTGTTGGATGGTGGTTTCCACTTGAATGGGAAAGCTGCCGAATGGTTTGCTGGCGACCTCAGTTGGGGCAAGGCCTTTGTCGCGCTCTGTGTCAGTGTGCTGATGAACACCCTGTTTGCTCCTGTTTTCATGACCTTCCACAAAATCACAGACATCCACATTGCGGAGACGGGAGGAACGCTGAAAGGATTTTTCAGCAGCCCACTGAAAATAGGAGAGGCCCTCTCGAAGAAAATCAACTGGGACATCCAATACGGTTTTGTTTTTGCCAAGACCATTCCGCTGTTCTGGTATCCTGCGCATACCCTCACTTTCCTGTTGCCGCCTACGCTACAAGTGCTCTTTGCCGCCTTCCTTGGTGTGGCTTTGGGTGTGATACTGAGCATCAAAAAATGAAAAAAGCTTCCCAGTCGGGAAGCTTTTTTTTCACTTTTTTTCAAAAAAAAATCAATTTTTTCTTGACAGTAATGAAAATTGTTGTACTTTTGCAGTGTTCTATTTGACTAATACACTAACACAAAATACAACAACATGATTGAAATCAAGAACTTAGACTTCGGCTACAAGAGTCAGCCAGTCTTCAAAAACATCAGCCTCAGCTTCGAGAAGGGTAACATCTACGGGCTGTTAGGCGAAAATGGAGTGGGGAAGACCTCCCTGCTGAAACTCATCAGTGGCTTGCAGAAGCCCACATACGGTGCCTGCGAGGTGGATGGCATAGCCCCCTTCGACCGTTTGCCCGAAACTCTCCAAAAGATTTTCTTCATCTCGGAAGACTTCGCTATCCCGGAGGGTACACCTATTAATAATGTAAGAGAGTTGGGCGTGTTCTATCCCAATTATGACGAGAAGCTTTTCTTCGAGCTTTGCAGGGAAATGGACGTGGATCCACAGCGAAAGTACGCTGAATTGTCGTTCGGCCAACAGAAGAAATGCCTCATCGCCACGGCTTTGGCCCTCAACACGGACTATCTGCTCCTCGACGAGCCTACCAATGGCCTTGACATTCCCTCGAAGACCCTCTTCCGTCAGGTCATCACCAAACACGCCACAGAAAACCGTACTATTATCATCTCCACGCACCAGGTGAAGGATGTGGAAAACCTCATCGACCCCATCATCATCCTCGACCATGACGAGGTGTTGCTCAAGGCCTCATTCCGCCAAATTACCGACAAACTCTATTTCGACTACGGCATGGAAAAGGACGACACCGCGCTCTACAGCGAGATGATCCCTGGCGGTTACGTCAACGTGACCCGCAACCCTGAAGGCCTCGACAGCAAAATCAGCATCGAGGTGCTGTTCAATACCGTGATGAAAAACAAGGAAACCATAAAACAACTGTTTGGTTGAGAAAGGGTTGGACTATGAATAACACTTTTGATCTCAAACGTTTTGGCAAGGTGGTGGCCATGGACTGGAAGAATTACTTCCGCAGTTTCGGCATCGCCCTGATTGTGTGGTGCAGTCTACCTGTTCTGTTTTGGATTGCCACCTTGGTTTTGGACTTTGATATGAATGCCGACAATAGGAGTCCTTTCATCTTCCTCTACGTCTTCACGGTGTTGATGTTTGCCCCGTCAAAAGTCTACGGAAACGCCAATCTCTCGCGCGAGGGTGTGAGTTTTGCCATGCTACCTGCCACAAGCCTTGAGCAATTCTTCAGTATGTTGCTCTACTGCTCCATCATTACTCCACTTATCGTTGGCTTGGGCAGTTGGTCGGTCGATAGCCTACTTGCCTTGCTGCCTTTTGGCGGATTTGAGGGCTTTGTGACACTTCCTGATTCCGAGTTTTTCATGTTTGTGGTTTTCGTAGCCTGCTTTGCCATGTCGGTTTCCTCCATCTTTATGTTCGGCAACATGATTTTTAAGAAACGCAAGGCTGGAAAAACTATTGCTTGGGGTGTCCTGATTGTATTTATGCTCAGTATGTTGCTTCAATTGGTTCACTTCTGGGGTGCCTTTGGCAATTGGGTTACCGAAACCAGTGCCCGTTTGGATCATCGATTCCTCATGTGGTTTTACAACGCTATGATGCTCGTTGTCGCCATCGTGTTCTACTTCTTTACCTATTGTAAAATCAAGACACAAAAATACTGATTATGAACAACACATTCAATTTCAATCGGTTCGGCAAGGTCCTTGTGGCGGATTGCCGGAAATATTATAGGAATTTCGGCATCACTTTGGCCATTTTGAGTGGCTTGACGCTGGTCTTATGGCTGTTGACGCTGATTTTCGACTTCACCATGCCCACCATGGCCCGTTGGGGCTTGATTTACGTTGCCGTGTTTTTGGCCTGCATCATGGTGCCCGCCAAGGTTTTCGGCGACATCAACCTTCAACGCGAGGGTGTACGTTTTGCCATGCTTCCCGCATCTAATCTGGAGAAATTCCTCAGCTATATTCTGTTCTGCCTTTTGACTCCTGTTGTGGTTCTACTCCTTTCGTGGGGTGTCGATTCGCTCCTGACGGCTTTGCCTTTCGGAGGTTTTACACACTATATAAAGAGCTTTAGATTAGTGGATATTGTTGAGAATTTTGCTATTGAGATTGGCGATATGACAGAGGCTGACATGACCGGTGAAGAATATGAGAGTTTTAGGACTTTCGCTGATGTTTTTGGCCCTCGTTACCATATCAATGCCATCATAGGAATCATCTTTAGTGTAGGCCTGTTTATGTTTGGCAACCTACTCTTTAAGACACACAAAACCGCGAAGACTTTGGCCTGCATGATTGGTATCTCCTATGTCATCAGCATGTTGACGCAGCTGTTTCTGGTTTCAAGTAAAATCTATCCTTGGTTACAGGAACATGCCGAACAACTCGAGATTTCGGACGTCACTGGTTTGGTCTCCAGTACGATGACATTCAGCATTATTCTAAATGTCGTTCTCACTATCGGACTTTACATTGGTCTTTATTTTAAACTCAAAACCCAAAAATACTAAACCATGGAATTCAACGCACACAAACCCATATACTTGCAGATTTGCTCGCAACTTTATGAGCAAATTCTGCGCGGCGACCTGAAGGCCGACGACCGTATCCTTTCGGTGCGCGACTACGGCATCCAACTCGGCGTGAACCCCAACACCATCATGCGCTCCTACGAGACCATGACGGCAGCGGGCATCATCTACAACAAACGCGGCATCGGCTATTTCATCTCCGCCGAGGCCAAGGACATCGTCCTTAAGCAAATGCGCGAGGAGTTTCTCGAAAAGGAATTGCCTGAAGTCATTAAAAAGATGAAGTTGCTTGGCATTGGACTGGATGAGATAAAACTGTAGGAGATTCCCTGCGGGAATGGAGTATACATAGTTGTTTCCTACGGCGGCTTATAGAGCTTACGAGTCGTTAAAGTTACAAGCCGCCGCTTGATACCTAACACAATACTCCATTCCCGCGAAGCGGGAACCTAAATAATCACACTTGACTGTAACTTTTTCACCTGTTCTTCGTCTTACTACAAATCAATTAAAACAAACAAACAATGAAAAGAAACATCATAATCATCGCAGCGGTCATCATCAGCATGACGCTCAATGCCTGCTCCATCAATTTGGATGGGGAAACGATCGGCGGCAAAACCATCGAAGGCGACGGCAACATCGTTACCCGCACCTACGATGTGACCGCATTCAACGAAATCTCGACTTCGCTACCGGCAACGGTCAACTTCACGATTGCCGACACCCACTCCTGCACCGTTAGTGTGGACGAGAACCTTTTCGACTACCTCGACATCAAAGTGAAAGACAATGAGTTGCTGATGGGAAAACGCAAGGACGACAAAAACACAAATTTGAAAGCTACGAAATTTGTTATTGAAGTAACGGCACCGAGTTTGGAGATCATCAACCTTGCTGGCAGTGGCACTTTTAACGCCAACAGTCCGTTGGAAGCGAAGAAATTTGAAGCCAACGTGGCGGGTTCGGGCGACATTGCTTTCCGTAAAACGGTCACTGCTCAGAAAGTCGAATTGAATGTAGCTGGTTCGGGCGATTTAGTTTGCAATGAACTGATTGCTGACAAATTAGACTGTAACATTGCTGGCTCTGGCGACTTGAAAGTCGTTAGTGGTCAGGTGCGCGAAGGCGAGGCTGGCGTGGCTGGATCGGGCGACATCGTCCTAACTTGCAACATAGATAATCTTGATGCCAATATTGCTGGTTCGGGTGACATCAAGGCTCGGGTCAGCGGCAAACTTACCTATGCCATCATCGGCTCTGGCGACATCGGCTACTATGGCAACCCTGTCGTGGAAGGCGATAAAGCGGGTCGTGGCGGTGTGACACGCCTTGGCGACTGACAACAACGAAAGTAAATCTCTTTTTCATAACCTTGTAATGAGAAACGGCTGGCCTCAAAGGTCAGCCGTTTTCTGGTTTGCGCTGTAGAACTGTCATACCACTGCAGCCGCAGGGACGAATTCAATCTGCGTGTTTTCATAGTATCACAATGCAAAAATAGCATCAAAAATGAGACGATTCTCTCCTGTTTTTTGCTGGATACGTATTTGTACTATTATTCCAAAACGAACAGTTTCTGTATCAGAATGCCTTCTGCGGCAGTGGCGATGATGTAATAAATGCCTGCTGCACGGTGCTGCATGTCATATTGTATGATGCTAGTCTCTGTATTGTTGAATATGTCCATCTGGTCTATGAGAAGGCCTTTCATATCGTACACTCTGATGCATATCTTGCCAGTCATGTGATTGAGGTGGAAGTCCATCTTTCCATTGTTGGGATTGGGCACGATGCTGAAGTGGGGCTGTTTGGCGTCCAGCTCGTCTATGTCGAAAAAGGAGGGTTTGAGGTAAAACGAGGTGGACACAGTGTCACAGCCTAAAACTGTTGCCTTCAACTCAACGAGGTTGTCGGAATGCTCGGCGACATAAACTCGACAAAAGCGTTTGTCGGGCTCGTCAGCTATAGTGTAAGGTTCAATATCCCAAGAAGGTTTGGAGATGTGCCATTGGCAAGTGTCCCATTCGTTGATGTGTCCGAGCGTATCTGTTATGTAAAAGTTGTATTGGAAAGAGAAAAACTCAGTATTGGTGATTACGGCAATGGTGTCACCGAAGATTATGGCATTGCTGCTAACGCATCCAATTTTAGGTGATGGAGAATGGTGTAAAGTTAGATCAAGATGGATGATGCTATCGCAGCCAAGGGTACTTGGAATAGTGTCGGTATAGAAGCCGGTTTGGTCGTATAAATGTCCATGCCATTCGTATGCGGAGCAGATGTCGTTGGCGGTAAGGGTGTCACCTTCAAGTACTTCATCCAAGAAAACGTGCAATTGGATGATGCTGTCGCAGCCCATCGAGGAGGTGAAAACCTGTTCATAGTCTCCGCTCTCGTAGTAAGTGCTGTCATTCCAGGTGAAGGAATCGGCACAGCCACTGTACTCGATGGGGTTGGGGTTGACAATTCGGTCGGTGACAGTAAGCGTCAGGTCTATGATGCTGTCGCAGCCACCTGGAATGGATTCAAAGATTTGGTCAGTGTAGGTGTCGGGATGGTCAATGGTGATGCTGAAGCCATGATCATTGTAGGTAATTGGCTCGCCTTGCCAACATAGGGTTTCGTTGTAGGAGGCATAATAGCCGGGCAAAGCAGTGATGTAAACAAACAAACTGTCTTTGCAAACGGGATGGACCGCATTTTCGATTTCGGCACCCAAAATCGTGTCGTTGGTGATAATCACATTGAATCCGTGTTCTGCATAAAGATTGCCTTTGCATATCTCGCTATATTCTGTGATCGTCTTTGTTCGTGTGTCGACAAAATAATGTGAGACTTCGCTCGATTTGGTCCCATTCCCTTTGGCAGTGGCAGTTAGTACGACTTCATAGATGCGTTTTTCGGCATAGGTGTGGTCAACAGGATTTTGGGTGCTGGTGCTACCGTCACCAAAATCCCATTGGATGGAGGCATTCTCCAGATTGGTTTCGGCTTCGAAAGTGATAGAGGCATCAGGACAATACTCGTAAGTGCCCTGTTTTGGGACGAAAGTTTCGTTCATGGTGACTCTCGTACTGAGGTCGATGGTCTTCGAGCCTACCATATAGGCATAGCCTTTGGCATTGCCAAAGCCATAGACATGAGCATTGAACCCGCCAAAGCACTGGAGATTGTGTACACCATGTTGGATATTCTGCCGTGTGAAACTATATAAATTAGAGCCATTGACGCTTTCAAATTGGTTGGCAGGAATGGGGTTACCATCCAAGAGCACAGTGCCAATATCGTTGTTACTCACGATGATATTCACATAATGGTTGTCAATATCGGCATAAGTGGCGTCGTGGAATGTGGTGAATGTGATTTCGTCAATACGTTGCTCAATAGGAGCAATCCACACCACTGAAGGGTCGCCGATGTTGTTTCCACCACGGGTGATGTTGTACAGATATACTGCTGCGGGACCAGAGGTCTCGATGAAACAAGAATGTTCTTGGCTTGGCAATTCGAACGTGTATGATTCGTTGGCTTGCAGGGTGACCAACTCTTGTCCATTCTTGAGGACGGTATTGTTGTCGCTCGCAGAAGTTACTTTCACATAATCTTTCTCTCGGTCTATTGAACAGGTTGCTACAAATTTTCTTCCCCACGACTGCACGGGCATGGCTTGCTCGAAAACATGGTCAAAACTGCTTCCGTTCAGAGGTACTGCAGTCAGCGTGTTGCCATTGAAAACAGCGATGGGTTTGTCGTTGCGAGCCGTGACTTTTGTGCCACTCAAATCACGTTGGTTGTTTCCTTCAGAATTGTCAGAACGTACTTGGTAGGTTTGTCCTTTATTGAGGTTTACGGTGATGGTCTGTCCAGCCTCATGCCCGTTTAAAGTTTTGGCAGAAAGGATGATGTCGATAACAGTATTATCCTCTGTGGCTACAATGAGGAAGGCGCTGGTTTGGTTCTGTTTTTGGTAGGGCTGTCCAGGTGAATTAGATTGATCGTAGGTTTGAATGATATATTCGTTGGCTAAACTCTGTAAGGGAAGCACGTAGGAGGCATCAAACGAAAGGTACGCTATGTTGGTGCAAAAAACGGATACGGTATCATCTGTTATAATATGTAAACCTTTGTTCAGTACCTGCTCCGATGTGCCGTCAATGTAGGCTTGCTCTTCAGGGATTTCTATGGTTGTGATGGTATTTGCGTTCAATGTAAAGCTAGTAGACCATCCTGTTTGAGGGTTGGTTATGGTGCCACTGCAATCACGTTTCCCGCTGAACAGCAATTGGGTGAGAATCCAGTTTCCATCATTGGGAGCACCTGGATGGCGCTTATGGCCGTTGGTCATGAACGATACCCAGAAATCAGTACCTTGTGTGGAAACGTTTTGAGCAAAAGAAGCGGAAGTGATGGAAAAGAGTACCGCAAAAATCAAAATGGTAAACTTGGACTGTTTCATGGCAATAATTTTTTAGGTTATAATTTTGCTGCTAAAATACAAAAAATTCCGTTTCAACAAATGTTTATTGAAGAATTATCACTTTTTTTGTCAAAACCGTGTTTTGCCATGTAGCCACGAAGAAATAAAGTCCTTCGGCCAATGATTTGCATTGGTAAGGAATAGAATAAAAGCTCGATTCACTATTGACTTGGAACTGGTCAATCAATGCACCGTGCATGTCAAACACTTTGAGGTCTGTCTTCCCGATGAGGTTTTCGAAGTTTAGCTCCATTGTTCCATTATTGGGATTGGGCGCAATGTTGAAATCAGATAGGATGGTCTCATTCTCATCAATTCCATAGAAAGATGATTTGAGATAGAAAGAGTTGGTCGTGCTATCTTGGTCGCAATGGTTGTAAACGGTGCAGCTCAATTCAACGTACTCGTCACAACGTTCGGCCACGTAGACGCGACAATAGTGTTTGCCGTCTTCTTTTTCAAAAGGTTCAATTAACCAGGATGGTTGGGAGATGTGCCATTCCCAATACTCCCAGTCGTCTATGTGATTGAGGGTGTCCTCCACATAGAAATCATATTGGAAGGAGAAAAACTCGGTGTTGGTAATCACTGCAACAGTGTCGCCAAAAACAGTGGCGTTTTGGGTATTGCAACTGATTTTGGGTTTGGGACTGTAGTCAAGGTCAAGTTCGAGGTGATACACCTTGTCACATTCAGTTGCCATGCCAGGAACCGTGTCGGTGTAGTGCCCTGATGTGGTCAGAGTATAACCCCGCCATTCGAAAAAATCACATTTTTCGTTTACAGTTTCTGTGGCCATGTTGATGAGTTGGCTTACAGTGAGGTTGAGTGTGGCATGACTCTCGCAGCCACTTTCGTTGGTAAGGGTTATGGTTTGATAATAAGAACCGGGCGTTTCGTAATGCAGGTTAAAACCTTGTTCGGTGTAGTTGCTGGGTGCTGTGAAACAAACCGTGTCGTATATCTCTTGATCGGGGTCGCTGTCTAAATTGATATAGAAATAGGAGGTGTTTGTGGCTGATGTTCCTCCACAAGGTGGCTCAGGCGTGGTGACGGTTAGTGTGGCCTCAAATAGTCCGTTGTCTTCATATTGGTGGGTAGCAGGGTTGTCGGAGCTGGTGGTGCCGTCGCCAAAGTCCCACATAAGATTGTAATCGATGAAATTGATGTCGGCTTCAAAAGTAATGTCTCGCGAAACGCAATTGGTGACGGTGTCATAGGTGTTGACGACCTCTTCGTTGACTGTAATGGAGGTCGTCAGGTCGGCGGCTTTCGATCCTACCATATAGGCATAACCCGTTGCATGACCAAAACCATAGACATGGGCATTGAAGCCTCCTTCACATGAGAGGTGGTGAGCGCCGTGGCTGATTTCCTGCCGGTAAAACCTGTAGCTGTTGTTCCCTGCAACGGCATCAAATTGGTTTTCTGGTATTGGGTTGCCGTCAAGGAAGACGTTGTTAGCGTCTTCGCTTTTGACAATGATGTTGATGTAATGTAGGTTAACGCTAACATGTCCTGGATCCAAGTCGTTGAACGTGTTGAAGGTAAGCTCATTGATGCGCTGCTCGATAGGGGCAATCCAAACCATACTAGGCGCACCTTGTCCGTATTGGTTGTCTTGGGAAGGGTTATACAAGTAGACGGCGCATCGGCTTGTGGCTTCGATGAAATAGGATGTTTCTGGCATCCTGAAGCTTATGAATTCGTTGGCATTAAGGGTAGCATAAGGCTGGCCGTTGACCTTGATTTCGTTGTTGTTGGTGGCAGAGATGATTTTTACATAGTCTTTGTTCACTCGACCCAGCGAGGCTGTCACCACGAATTGTTTTCCCCATGCTTGGACCGGCATGGCTTGTTCGAAGATGCAGTCGGAGTCGTTACCGCCATCAGCGGGAACCATGGTCAAGGTGTTTCCGTTGAATACGGCAATCTTTTTGCAGTCATGGGCAGTGACTCGGCTGCCACTGAGGTCACGGCTGGAAGAAAGGGACGTTCTATTCGATCGCACTTGATAGACTTGCCCTTGCTGTAGGGTGATACTGAAAGTCTGGCCAGCGGGTTTGCCGTCAAGGGTTCTCACGGTTGGGGTGATATCGACGATGGTAGCACCCTCTTCAACAGCGATGACGATGAAAGAGCTGGTGTGTTCGCCCATTTCTATGGATTGGTCGTAGGTTTGGATAATATAATCGTCGGCAAGGGCGGGTGTGGGCAATACGTATGAGGCATCGAAAGAATATCTGGCCGTATTGGCACAATACACAGAAACGGGTTGGTCTGTTATGATGTGCAAACCTCTGTTTTTGGGGCTTGGGTTTTCATTACATTCCATATAGGCCTGCTCTCTGGGGATGTCAATGAATTTGAGGCCATTGGCCTCAATGGTAAATGACTCCGACCACTCTGAGTTAGGGTTGCTAATGACACCTGTACAGTCATAAAGCGAGCTGATGAGTACTTGTATTTTCAGGTAGGGACTACCTCCATTATTGTTGTCGTCAAATCCATTCCCAATAAATGATACCCAGAAGTCAGTGCCTTCAGTGGTGATGTCCTGCGAGAAGGTTTTGGGCCCAATGAGTGCAAGAACAAGGAGTAGTAATATGGAGCTTTTTCTAGTTTTCATGTTAGTTGTTTTGCAGGATTATGATTTAGGTAGGTGTACAGTTATTGTTCAAGGAGAGACAATGACTTTCTTTGTAAGTGTACCTTCCTTCCCGTTGGCAACGAAAAGATAGAGTCCCTTGGCTTTGTAATTCATGTCGTAGTTGAAGCTGGGATTATCTTCAGCAATGTGGGCTTGTATGTTGTCAATCAGAATACCCCGCATGTCATACACTTTGATGTCGATTTTTCCAGACATGTTGACGAAGTTGAGCGTCATCTTCCCATTGTTAGGGTTGGGCATGACGCTGAAGTCAGACGGGAAAATGTTCTGTTCATCGATGTCAAGGAAGGATGACTTGAGGTAGAATTTGCATTGTTTGCTTCCACAAGCGTTACTCATGGTAGCGGTCAGTATTACATAATCATCGTAATGCTCAGCTACATAGACCGTGCATTCGCTGTAGTATTTTCCATTGTTCACTTTTGGTGTTGGATCATACTCAATGGACCAAGAGGGTTTGCTAATGGTCCAGTCGCAATGTGTCCATGGACATTCCACCTCATTGTGTTTGCTTTCCTTCACCCTGAAGGTGTATTGGAAAGAGAAGAACTCAGTGTTAGTAACCACGGCAACAGTATCGGCATCGGCATTGGGAAGGCCAAATACGACTGCACCTGGTGTAGTACATTGGATTTTTTCAGGAATTGGGGTGTAGGCCAATGTCAAGTCAAGATACACAAGACTGTCGCACCCTAAGGATGTGGTCAACTCTTTGGAATAGAAACCCGTTTCGGAATACTCAGTATCGTACCAGATGTAGGAATCGCAATCGGGATGATGTAGCGTATCGCCCTGGATGAGTCCCCCGACCTCTAAGTGACACGTGACGACACTATCGCAACCACTGTATGTATCAAAGATATAAGTGTAGTCCCCTGAAGTTGTATAGGTTGTATTATTCCATTCAAATGGTTGGCATGTGACGGTGTCAAATTCATAGGTGATTTGGTTATCTACAATAAGGTGCAGGCTGATAATGCTATCGCAGCCATCTATAGTTTGCAGGTTGAGTTGTCGGTCGTAGGTGCCAGGTTGGTCGTAAACGAAACTGAAACCATGTTCATCATACACACCAGGCTGTCCGTGCCAACAGCGGCTGTCATTGAAGGGAATGTGGTAGTTGGGATAGGAGTTGATGTAAACCAGCACCGAGTCTTGGCATTCGCTATGTATCGGATTGTTTTGCAGGCGGACCAGAATGGTGTCATTGTTGATGTGCACATTGTTAAAACCATAACCTGAGTAAAGTTCACCAGCGCAAACTTCATCGTTTTCGATAATATATTGTTGTCGGGTGTCAACTATGAAATTGGTGGTGTTGCTTGACGAGCCTGTACAACCGCCTTCATCGGTAGTGATAAGCAGGGAAGCGTTGTAGATAAGAGACTCGTTGTATATGTGGCTTGCAGGGTTTTCTGTGCTGGTGGTACCATCGCCAAAATCCCAAAGCAAATCATATTCGTTAAAGTTGACGTTAGCATAGAAAGTCACTTCTTGGTTGGCACAAAATGTATAAGTCTCATTGGGCAAGACAATCTCATTATTGATAATTAGGCTTGAACTGAGGTTTTTGGCATTGGAACCCACCATATAGGCATATCCTCGAGCATGGCCAAATCCGTAAATATGGGCGTTGAAGCCATTGGCACAGGCCAAATGATGCGTACCGTGTTCGATGTGCTTCCTAAAGAAGCGATACTGCGGGGCACCGTTTACTGGTTCAAACTGTAATGGTGACAATAGCTCATTGTCGAGATAGACATGTTGGATGTCATCTGCGCTGACGATGATGTTCACATAGTGGTCGCTTATGTCGGTGTCGTGTTCACTTTCATAATTAAATGTTGAGAATGTAATGTCATTGATGCGCTGTTCAATGGGGGCAATCCATACCATGCTTGGAGCACCGGGACCATCATCAAAATAGATGTCATCATCTTTTGAATGGTTGAACAAATACACGGCGCAGCTTTGCGAGGCTTCTATGAAACAAGACTTGTCCGTTTGTCTCAGCTCAAAATCTATGGATTCACCAGTGTTGAGTGTGGTCAAAACCGTACCGTTTCTGAGGATTTCATTGTTATCGTAAGCCGAGGTAATCTTTACGATGTCGTTTTTTTCACGCCCAAGTGAGGCAGTGACAACGAATTTCTTTCCCCATGCCTTCAGTGGCATGGCTTGCTCGAACACACAGTCGGAATCGTTACCTCCATCGGGTACCATAGTGAGATTGTTGCCGTTGAATACAGCTATTTTCTTGCAGTCGCGGGTGGTTACACGAGTGCCACTAAGGTCGCGGCTTCCATAGCCATTATGTGAGCGTACTTGATAGGATTCTCCTTTGTACAAGGTGATGCTGTATTCGTTGTGGGCGGTATGGCCTTCTAGAGTGTTCACGGTAGGCGTTATGTCAATCGTGGTCTCACCGTCTTCGGTGGCAACGATAACAAAGGCAGAGGTGTAATAATTGCTATAATAGGAACTGCCAACAGACTGGTCGTAGGTTTGTATAATATAGTCGTCGCCCAAAGCTTGGGTGGGTAGCACGTAGGAGGCGTCAAACGACATCTCTGCAATGTTGGAACAATATACAGAAATGGTATCGTCGGCAGTGACGAGAAGCCCTTTGTTCAACACTTGTCCATATTCTTCCAATTCCATATAAGCTTGCTCCCATGGAATGTCGTCAAACAGATAGGTGCTGTTGGCTCCTACAAAAAAGGATTGCTCATAACCAGTATTAGGGTTGCTGATGGTGCAGTGGCAATCACGCTTGGCACTCACAATCAATTGTGTTCTGAGCCAAGTAAAACTCCCCCCCAATATATCATACCTGGTTTTGAATCCATTACCCATGAACGAAACCCAAAACTCCTTGCCTTGAGTCGAGGTGTTTTGTGCTTCCAATGGCAAGACAAGGCAGCCTAATATGAATAATATGAATACTTTTTTCATCATAATAACTTACTTTGTCTTATTAGTTGGTATTATTATTGGTTTTCTAACTCATACACAAAACTTCCAATTCCTAACTTCAACTCTAAACTCTAAACTCTAAACTTTAAACTCTAAACTCTAAACTCTAAACTCAATCATACTCTCCCCATTTCATGCAAGCTCCCTTAAGCTGTTTCTTGATGGGCAGCATGAAAGTCAGTGTGGCATGGGCGTCTGTACTGAATCGCAGATAGTTGAACTCGTTGTTTTCTACCTCTCCTTTCTTGAAGGTGGGTAGGCCGTTTATGTTGGCCGATAAATCAAACTTGAAGAGGAAATAGTAATTGCTTGTGTTAATCCTGAAGAGGGAACCAAAACCAACTGTGGCGCCAACATTGAGTAACCGGTAAGTGGATCGATTGAAAGGCACGGTATTGCTGGTAGTGGAGATCAGGGTGTTGTTCGCGTCGCTCTTATAGTATGAATTGGTATAGGTCATTTTAGCGGTGGTGTCGGGTAACACATAGGAAATCCGAGGAGCGCCAAAAACATAGGGGGAAATGCTGTTTTTTGAGGATAATCCAATATAATAGGTGATGGGTATATAGGCCTCAATGGCGCTGTAGTTGGCCTTAAATCCCTTGACGATACGCCCATAGTTGATTTGGGAAGCAGCATTGTCCCATTCAACGGGGAAATGGTCGTCTACAAAACCTAACTGAATGCTGTGCTTGGCATAGACCACATTAAGGCCTACCGATAAGTTGCTTTTCAGCATGCGCTCCACACCAATGCCGCCAAAATAACCCAAACTGTTGGTGATGGTATCAAAGGCCTTATAGTTCTTCAGAAACCAACTGGAGGATTTAGGGCTGTGGAAGTGCAACCAAGTGGTGAGGTTGCCACCGCCGAGGATGCCGACATTCCATTTGGCGTCGCTCGACTCTACTCGATCACGAGGAGAGGTGAGAGGCTTTTTGAATTGTGCCGTGGAAGTAAGGGCAAGCAAAGTGAAAGTTGATACAAAAAGAAACCTTGTGACTATGTTTGAACGGTGTTTCATTGCTTTGGAATAATAGGTGAGAGATTTGGATTATTTGTTTGATTACTGAGATTACGTAATTATTGGGGTTACTAGGGTTGATGTTCAATTATGTGAAACAAGTCATGAATAGCAGGGAGACCGTTGCGCCTTCCTATAATGGGTAAGGACTCGCTGTATTGTTCAATACGATATCCCCAATGGAAATCATTGACCCTTTGTCCTGAAAGTGTTCCCGAAATAATAACGCTTTCGATTCTTACTAATGAAAGTCCTCCAGTAATGTTGTTGGCAAGAAACTCATTATAGGGTTCTATGCTTCTTCTCATGGAATGACGGAAATATAAAGTGAAGTCGTTACCACTGCCCATAATGAAGACACTGTCTTGGGCACTGGCTTTTTCGAACAGATAATAGCTCGCTGTACCGTCGTTAAACATTTCACCATAAGCACGTTCAAATCTGCATGAATCAAAGATGCCTCTATGTTGGCCGTAAAAGTCAAATTGAATCCTTGTAGGTATATCTTGCCCATCTTTAAGATAATACATTGTATTTGTATCAAATGGTATTTCCGGATGGTCAGAGTTGTGAATGAAATGTTTTATTTCTAAAACATCTACATAGAATGAATCTATGTGAGGTGGATTGTCGCCAAAGTGGAGGTAGGGCCCCATTTCGGCAATCAGGTCGGCAGGCATCACTTCATCAATACTTGGAATGGATTGTATGGCATAATCGTTACCAAAACGCGCCTCGTAATGGTATTTAACGCGCCCATCAATGATGTCGTTCCCATCCAAACAAAACTCATATTTGGGTTGGGTGGAAATCGGTTTCCCGTCGCGTACCCAATTAATAAAGGTGTAGCCGTTCTTTGGTGTCGCGGTCAAGATGAGCGAGTCTCCCGCTTGAAATGATAAGGTTGTCAACTCGTAGTTGATCGGGCTTTCCACCCCATGAGTCACTTTGTTGAGTTTTATAGTGCCGCCTTCAACAGGGACTTTCTCAACGGAAAATGGCTTTCCATTATGATTAAAGGGTTCAGGGAAAAGCTCTTCAACTTTATTGCATGATGCGAAAAAGACGGCAGTGAGGCCGGTTAATAACAAAAGACGCAGTTTTTTATTCATCGTTTGAATAGGATTTTAAGTATTATTGAATGATGACGACTTTCTTGGTGAATATTCGGCTGTTATTGGTGAAAGCAAAGAAATAAATGCCTTCGGCATGTTGCTTCATAGTATAGTCATAGCTGTAGAGGCTTGTGCTGACATTGGTTTCAAAAGCATCAATCTGGTTACCTGTCATGTCATACACCTTGACAGTAGTCAATCCTTCCATGTCCTCAAAGTTGATGCGCATCTGTCCATTGTTGGGATTTGGCACGATGCTGACATTGGCGGCTGCTAAGTTGATCTCATCAATGCCGAGGAAGGAGGACTTGAGGTAGAATTTACTTTGTTTGCTATCGCAGCCATTACTCATGGTGGCTGTAAGTATCACATAATCATCGTCATGTTCGGCAACATATACCGTACATTTGCTGTAATAGAATCCGTTTGGGTGTTGCTCAGTAAGGGTGTTGCCAATGGTCCATGAAGGTTTGCTGATTTTCCAGTTGCAAGAATTCCAAATGCATTCGCTGTGTCCAATTTCTTCAACCATGAAATCATATTGGAAGGAGAAAAACTCAGTGTTGGTAACGACGGCAATGGTGTCGGCATCGGAATCTGGGGCTCCAAAGACTACTGCGTTCTCAGTGGTGCATACTATTTTGGATGGCTCAGGTGAGTACTTCATGTTCGTAACAGAGACCACCATCGCGGTGTCGCAACCATGTGTGGTTTGGCCATCGGGATAAGCTTCGTTGGGGAAACTGTAGGTTCCATTTTCCTTGAAATATATGGTATTTCCAAACCAGTCGAACGGAATGGAGTCACATCTGTAGTCGGGGTGGCTTTCGTTAATGACAATAGAACCATCCAAGTGGTGGTGGTTGACCGTGACCTTGACAGTTTTCTGTCGACTTTCTGTGGTTGTGTTGTCGGTTACTATGCAGGTATAGGTGATGGTTTGTGTTGGGGTGGCAATGGGGTTGCTGATGTTGGAGGCACTAAGACCTGTGGTAGGTGTCCAAGAATAGCTGTAGTCACCTGAACCACCATTGACCATGACCTGCAACTGTGTGCTTTCGCCATCGCAGAGTGTATTGGGAGAGGCAATGGCATCAACATTTAAAGGACTGGCACCAATATAAACGAAAACTGTGTCGCTGCTGATACATCCTCCTTGTGGGTTAGTAACGGTCAGCACATATTGTTGGGTGTCAAATAAAGTTACTGTTTCGGTGTTTTGGCTATTCGAATTCACCACCATATTGGCAGGCTCCCAGTGGTAGGTGAAGCCGCTGCCGCCGCCTGAACCACTTAATTGAGCCGATAGTCCAGGATAGGGTAGGCTTTGGTCAAGACCGGCATCAGCTACAGGCTGTGCATTGACGAGTACGGTTTGGGTGATTTCTCCAGGACAAGTGCCGCCTTCTGCCGTAACGGTAAGTGTCACCTGATAAGTGCCAGCTTCCGCGTAGGTGTGGCTAACGTTTTGGCCGCTTCCCATGGGGCTGTCGTCGCCGAAATCCCATTCATAGTTGGCAACATTCGTTCCCGAAGCCAGACCTTCAAATTGGGTAGCTTCCCCTTGGCAAACAGTGTTGGCAGTAAAACTTGGTGTGGGTTGTTCGTAAATCACCACCTCGGTGGAGGCTGTAGTGGTCTGCGTGCCTACGGTGGTGGTGCAAGTGTAGGTACCAGCCATTTCCATGGTGCAATTCTCAATAACAGGATTCTGGACGTTTGAAACGAAGCCGTTAGGGCCAGTCCAAGAGTAGGTCGCATTCATTTGTTCGTTAACGGTCAGATGGATGGTCTCGCCCACGCAATAAGGTCCGTCATTGGCCACAATACCAGGAAGAATGTCACAGTCGGTTTCGCCAGGGCCTGAACCAGGGGTTTTGGTGAAGGAAATAACGCAAGGATCGCGCGAGTAGTTGGTAATCATCAGTATGTAGTATTCGCCAATTTCCGGTCTGTGATAGTTAATTGTTCCGTGGCTTGTTGAGTGCTGGTGCTCTCCGGCAGGATATCCAAGATAGACATCCTCAGTGGGATCTGACGAGTAGCAGCAATCTATAATCTTGTCACCGCTGAGGTGGGAGCAAGCCCAGCCCGATGCTACATCTTCTTCTGTGTAGGGTCCCCACATGCAGAAGTCAATGTCTCTACCTAAATTAATATCGTCTGGGTCATGACCATCCATGTGGATGATGAACTCTCCAGCCGTGTGTATCCTCATGTGATAAAAGGAAGGGTTGTAGGAATTACCTATGCAGCCGTCGTCCATACCGGGCTCCTCAGCTTGCTGAGAGGAGCTGGCAGCTTCAAACTCGATGAGGTCCGTCGTGCAGAACGGAAGTGAGTTGGCGCAGTGTTCATTGTCGGATCTGCTGTTTCTGAGAGCAATGTCCATGGTGATAGATAGGAAATGTCGTGGCTCGACACCATCTTTCCATTCGTTCATCAGAACAAAGATGTCGTTCTTGGTAAGTAGGGCGAAGTCTGCAAAGACGTTTTGGTAAAAGCTTTCAAACTCATCTAGGAAATGGCTGCTTTCGTCCGTTGCAATGAGGATGAATTGGCCATACTCTTCTTCGGGAATCAGTTCGAAACGACTGTCATTGCTAATGTTATAAAGCAAGAAAGCCCTGAAATCAACGTTGTCGATACTTAAGAAATTCAACAATACGCCCTCATCAGAATAAGGTGTGTAAGGCGTTTGCGCCCATGGTTTCATAGGCGTGGCTATCAGCATAAGAATGACTATTGCAGCTTTTATGAATCTTTTCATCTGTGTTGTCTTATGATACATATAACTCTCTGTAAACAGGTATTATTGTGTTGCTCCTAATCAATGAATGATGACGACTTTCTTGGTAATCACTCGGTTGTTGTTTGAAACGACGAAGAAATAGATGCCTTCAGCGTACTTTTTCATATTGTAGTCGTAGTTGTAGCGGCTTGAGCTAATGTTAGTTTCAAAGGCATCAATTTGGTTGCCTGTCATGTCGAACACCTTGACAGCAGTGCGTCCTTCCATGTTCTCAAAGTCAATGTGCATTTGTCCGTTATTCGGGTTGGGTACGATGTTGACATTGGCTGGCGCTAATTCGTTTTCGCCGACCTCAAGGAAGGAGGACTTAAGGTAGAATTTGCGTTCTTCGCTGCCACAGTCGTTGTTGATGGTAGCGGTGAGCACGACGTGTTCATTTTGGCGGTCAGCCACATAGACCGTACATTCGCTGTAGTACTTTCCATTGAGGGATAAAGCGGGTACTGGGTTGAACTCGATGGCCCACGATGGCTTACTGATGGTCCAATTGCAAGATTCCCAAACACATTCACGGTTGGTCTCCTCAACAAAGAAGGTGTATTGGAAGGAGAAGAACTCGGTATTGGTGACCACGGCGATAGTGTCGCCAAAAACGATTGCCGAGGCATCAGAGCACTTGATTTTGTCTGGATTGGGGGTATAATGCATATTTTGGATGTGGTAGGTCTGTTCGCGGTAGCAGCCTTCATCAGTCAGACCCGTAAAAGTATACACTGTGTTCGCAGTGAAAGTAGTGTCTTGTCCAAACCATGACACAGGTATTTCATCGCAAACGCCAGAGAAAGTTTTGTCGTCAAGAATGGATTGCGTGTTGATGGTCAGATCCAGTTCATATTCTTGTTGGCATGGGAATGGTGTCAATGAAACGTAATGATAATATTTGCCAGATTCCGTAAAGGTTTGTCCTGTCATCGGCCATGTATAGCTGTCGCAGGTAATCACTTCTTCAACAATGGTCTCTGGGATTTGTTGGAAATGCAGGTCAAGGCGGAAGATGCCGTCACAATTGGCAGTAGCAAGCGTGTCTGTGTAGAAACCTTCTTCAGTATAGGTAATAGTAGTATTGGCTTCGGGAATGTACCAATCAAAAGAAGGCGTGGTTTCGTAGCACCTGTAAACTTGCTGGATGGGAGGCATGTAATAGTCGTTAACCTCAATTTCTACCCAAACAGTGCTGTCGCAGCCATGAATGTCTTCAAGATGGTAGATGTGTAGTCCTGCATAGAGCGGTATCTGGTTGGGATCTTCTTCGTAATAGTATGGCAATTGCTCAGGGCAAAGGCTGACGGGATGTTCTGTGACTTCGTTTTCAGGCCAGACCGTCAGTTCAAGCCTTACGATACTGTCGCAGCCGTGAATGGTTTGATCATGATACAATGTTTGTGTGGTAGTGTTGTAAGTGGTGCCATAGAAATTATAGCTTTCACCGGAACAGATGGCTGCCTCTATTGTGGTTTCGTCATACGTGGGATAATGGCGCAGGTGCAAGGTAATGGTGCTGTCGCAGCCATGTATGGTTTGGGTGAGAAACTCGTAGTCGTTTTCATCGCTGTAGATTTGTCCATGCCAATCATAAGAATCGCCGGGGCAGATGTAGTGGGTTTCCTCACTGTAACCAGCGTAATGGACGACAACGGTAACTGAGGCGGTGGCGGTTTGGTTGGTCTGTGGATTGGTAACGGTGCAGGTGTAGGTGGTGGTTTGAGTCGGAGTGGCTACTGGATTGTATATGTTGGGGTTGCTGAGGCCCGTGGTGGGAGTCCACGAATAAGTGCTGTTGCCCATGCCGCCGCCTGCACTGGCTGTAAGTTGAGTGCTGCTTCCGGCACAAATAGAAGCTGGGTTGGCATTGGCCGAAACGGTCAAGGCACCGCCTTCAATGTGGATGGTCACTTGGTCGGTACCGGAGCATTGGCCTTGTGGGTTGGTAACGGTGAGGGTATAAGTTTGGTCTTGTGTCAGAACCACTGTCTGCGTATTTTGGGAATTGGGATTGGTCACCATATTGGCAGGCTCCCAATGGAAGTTGAACGTTCCAGCTCCGCCCGATCCACTAAGTTGTGTTGAAGTATTGAATGGAATGGTCTGGTCGGGACCAGCATTAGCATTCGGTTCAGCATACACCGTGACGGATTGGGTCTTTGTGCTGGTGCAGAGTCCGTTACCGCAAGATACGGTGAGGGTGACGGTATAAGTACCAGCATTGGCATAGGTGTGCGAAGGACTCTGTAGCGTTGAGGTCTGTCCGTCACCGAAGCTCCATTGGTAGCCAGTGATTTGTTGTCCACTTGGGTTAGTGGTGGAGGTGCTGGTGAATTGGGTGGGGTTACCTAAACAGACTGTGGTGTAGTTGAAGTTGGCGGTAGGTTGGGGGTAGACGACCACTTCTGTGGTGGCGCTGTTTGTTGCACTGCCCACAGTGATGGTGCAGGTGTAGGTGCCGGCCATGGCCATGGTGCAGTTCGGACGGGTGGGGTTCTGTAGATTGGAGGTGAAGCCTCCTGGACCTGTCCAGCTATACGAGGCGCCTGCTTGTCCGTTGGCGGTTAGGTTGATGGTCTCGCCCACGCAATAAGGGCCGTCGTTATCAACCAATGGGGGCAGAATGCCACAATTGGTGGTGCCGGTGCCAGCCACCTTACTGAATGAAATGTTGCATGACTGATTGGAGTAATTGGTGATAACAAGGATGAAATAGTCGCCCGTCTGTGCCGAAGCAGGAATCAGACAGTGTTCAGTAGCTTGGATTGAATAGCTGCAACTTACTACCTTATTGGCAGTCAAACTGGAACATGGCGATGGGTTGGTAATGGTGGGATAGGGACCCCAGCAGCAGAAATCGATGTCGTGGCTTGGTGTACTGTACATATAGATGTCAATATTGCCAGGGTTGTCGATTTGCATATAATACCAAGCAGGATTTGGGGTGGTATACAGGCAGTCGTAATATGGTCCTGTCTCACCGGATCCAGCATTCACACCAGCTGGGAATTGGTACATTCCATTGTCGGTGCAGAATGGGTCGGCATTGGCGCAAGTGTTGTTTTGTCGCGACCTGATGTAATAGTCCATCATCAGCGACGAAGCAAATTCGTGAGGAAGCAGGCCTTTGTATTCAGCAGCCGTCTCAGCAGCTTGCACCTTATCCATGCCTAAAAAGTCAATGGCGTTTTGCTCGCGAAAGTCGGCAAAGGTCTCCGCCAGGTTCATGTTTCCAAATGCTTCATTGGCACTGACGACGAAGATGCCATCGTTTTCGCTAGTGATGACCTCAAATCGACCATCAGTAGTTAGATTATAGAGGAAAAAGATGCGCTCATCAAAGTTTGCAATTGTGGTTATGTCAAACGAAATCGTCAGCTCGTTGTCCGCAATTCGTGTGGGCTGAGCAAATGACTTCATGGGTATAATCATCATGAACATCATTGCCACAAATAATTTGGTAAGTTTATTCATATTTGCAATTGTTAGTTAGTTTGTTTGTTGAGACCATAATAAAAAAACGCGTAAAAATACGCACTTTTTTGAAACGATGAAGCATTTTTCTGCTAAAATGCTGATTTTTTGTGCTAAAAGCCTAAATTTTAATGATTTTACGGCTCCATCGTTGACCCTTTTGCTCCACAATTATTTGATATATGCTTGTAGGAAGACCTTTCAAGGAAATGACTTTTGTGTTTTGTTCTGAGAGAATGAGTTTCCCTTGGGTGTCAAACACAAGGATTTTGAAATCACCTTCTTGTTCCATAACAATCTGGATTTGGTCGGTGGCTGGGTTGGGATGTATTGTCAGGGGCAGCTCTGCTTGCTCGTCAGTCTTGTCAAGATAGGGCGGCAACGTGATGTAATCGATACAGGCGCAATCGGAGCCGTAGTCAACGGAGTAGTCTTTGACGTATTCCCATCTGTAGGTATGCTGTCCAGGAGTGATTTGGTAAGAATGTTCCGACCACCAAAGATCGCCCGACCATCGTTCTTGCTCCTCGTCATCAATGTAAAAGATAAGGAAGTCGTAGTTGGCTTCACTTGACACCCTTTTGAAGAAATGTATTTTTTCGGATTCTGTCGAGGTAAAAGTCAAGATGAGTTGAGAGGACTCGTTATGGTCGATGTTGCCTGACTGGGCGCAATAGGTTCCGTTATAGGGATGTGCTGTGACAATGGTCCAGGGATGCTCCTCGTCGTTGGTCCAATATTCAGGCTCAAATATTCCATGTTCGAAACTGTCTGTCACGAAACCCATTTCACATTGAATGTCCTGTTCGATTTTTAGATTCTTAATGACAGAGTGGAGTATGAGATGGATGCATGGCACCTCTCCTGCAGCATACTCAATGTAAATGTCGAAAGTGATCTCGGTTGATTCGTTCACTTCCAAGTCGTTGATGGGTATTTCGGACGTTATGACACGAATGTAGCCTTCATTGTTGGCCAAAGAGATACGGGGGCTTTCGGCTCGATAATGGCCTGTGTTGGTAATGCGGAAGGTGAGGCTAACGAATTCGCCAGGGTCGAGCCTTTGGTCATTGTCGCCTTGCGAGTCGTCGATGTTGATAAGCTCAGCAGTGATGTTTGGGGAAAGCACTTCGATTTCGTATTCTTGTGCGTAGGTCTCATCGCCAAATTGGGTGGTGAGGGTGAAGGGAATATGCGTCCAGTCGTGAATGCTGTCGCCGAGTGCGATTTGGAAAGCGTTTTCGATGAATTGACTCGCATCTGGCTCGAGGGCTTCAAATGTAGATTCGCCCACCGAGATGGTCAACAGTTGTGAATCAGAGGTCATGCTGACAATGCCACCATTGCAGCCTTGCAATCCCACGTTGGTGACATTGATGTCGGCAACGATGGACTGGTTGTAGTGCAGTGTGAGTTCAGCTCCGTTCATGGAGATGCTGTCGACAATGACAAAAGGCCTGTTGAAAGGTTCCAGTGGGATGTCCTCTTCCCACCGTATGAGGTTTTCGCCCGTGATGGTAAGGTGGATGGGACCGTTGGGGATGTTCTCCAAAATCGTGATGGTTTGTTCAGCTCCTGTGCCAACGGCGGTGGTTATGATGTGCCATTGCCTGTTCCTATAGACTGTCAGAGCAATCTGAGAGCCTTCGGGAGCTGTGATGTGGAAAGGTGAGAAACACTGTATGCTCTCATCATGGGTGGGACTGATCGTTTGTGGTATATCGGTGAACATCCTTGCAAAAGCGTCGCCAAAAGTATGGAAGGTGTTATAGGTGGTGTTGCTCATGTTTTGGTCGGCACTGGGGAAGACATGGGTCTCAAGGAAATACTTGCCTGCGACGCATGCAAAGGCAGGCATCCAGGTGTCGGTATGGGAATCGAATGGGCCATAATCGGGAAGGAAACTTGAATCGAAGAGATCCCAAACGCCCCAAAGGAAGATGTCGTTGGCATAGGAATAGGTTTGTCCCGTAGGACCTATGGCACCAACGATGCCTGCGTTTTGGCCATCACGGGTCATGCGCAGGAGGGCTTCGATGAAGGAGGTGGTTGAATTGTCATACATGCCTGTTCGGCAGTTGACGGAAATGAGATAGGTCAACTTGTTCACGTTGTTGATTTCTCCGAAGTCGGAAGTGAAGATTGCGGGTTGGTACCACCTAGTGTTCCAACCGTGGTCGCGGTGCTGTATGAGGTAGGCACCATGGTTGATGGCGTTGATGACCTGTTCGGCCGTACCGCCTGTCCAGCCGCCCAATTCGGCAGGTGTGGCAGGAATGTAACCGACACCATTGGGGCCGAAGTAGTTGACTACGGTTGCGGTGCCGGGAGCCGTCGACCAGCTGGAGCCCTGCTCTCCACTGTAAAGCTCATTGATGCGTTCAGGAGACTTGCCATGCTGGGTTAAGTAACCGCTGATGGTGGCAATGGTGATCTGGAACCATTTGGAGTTTTCCCATGCAGCCGCCGTCAAGGGATGGTCATAATAATATGGGTCAGTGACTACATTGGTGTATTCGTATTCATAGAGTTTGCCCATAATGATTGGGAGCTCCGACTCATTTTGGGCGAGGATGCGAGTGAAACAAATGTCGGGGAGGAAGTCGTCATTGACGTCGGCGTAGGGGTTGTCGGAAGTGATAAAGGTGTCTTTGGGATGTAGGGTCCTGTAGCCAGGCACGTATTGTTGCAAGTTGGTGCCGCTCTCACCGATGATGCAGATAGCCGCTGGTGGGATGTTCCAATTAGCGTAGATATCTCTGATCCATTGTTTTAATGTGGCATGGTCTGAAGCACCTGTCTCGGTGACTCTCATTACCTTGGTGAGGACGCCTTGCTTGTTGCGGTAGTCGGCAAGTTCTTTTCCTGCATTGTAGAAGTCATCGTTATCAGGCGTAATGATGAGGTATTCGCAGCCAGTGGGACGGTTTTGCGCCCATTGTTGCATCCGAGCGTCGTAATCGATGGGCTTCAAGCACTCGAAGTTGAGGATGTTGTTTCTCAGGATGGGGTCCCAGTAGCGTGAACGCAGACGATCATCGCCAAAGTGTCCGTTACCGCCTTCGAAGCGAATGTCGATGTCGATTTGGCGGTGTACGGCTAACTCTCGTGTTACAGGGTTGAACTGGAAAGGGCTGATGCCCAAGTGGATGACATCTACGCCGCGCAGTTGTTGAGGGGCGGCGACGCAGTAGGTCTCAGCAGGGTAGAGGCAGTTTTTGGCATACACCTTTGGGTCTTTGAAGAAAGGCTGTTTTGCATCGTTTTCGGCTTGGCTGCCCATCGAGGGCGCTATGTCGATTCCCGTCATGCACCCATCGCGCATGGTCCTAACCTCAACGGTGGCTTTCGCACCTTGCGGGATGGCAATGAAACGGTTGAAAGTGGGGAGGTCAGGTAGTCCATATTCGTTGGGACAAACGATGCCTTTTGTGGCGATGGTGTGCATCAGCTCGCCATTGCAACGCACGGTGTCGATGCTGAAGTCGCCCAGTTCGAAATGCAGGCTGATATGGTTATGGTCGGAAGACGTAATAGTGATGTTCTGCCCAATGGCGAACAAAGGAAAGACTAGCAATAGTATAAAGGCAAAGGTAGAGCGCTTCATAGTAATGGGTTTTGTAATTAGCACATAATGAAGCCGTAAAAGTACAACTTTCTATGAAAAAACAAGGAAAAATGTTCATAAAATGTCAAAAAAAGAGCTATCAAACGGCAACTCTTTTTGCTTGAGTTAGTCCCGCGCTGAGGTTTTGCGCAAAAATTGGATTTTGCGCCGCAAAAGGCCCCAACCTACCGCGAACTCCATATCTCCCCGCAGGATAGGGTATATCTTACAGCTGGGAGATATGGGTGTCGTAGGAAAATGATATGGGTGTCGTGGAAAAAAGATATGGGTGTCTATTCTTTCACCACCTTGTCCATATAAACTTTCCCGTCTTCCAAAACCGCCTTTATCAGATACATGCCTTTAGGCAGGTCACCCAAAGGGATTTCGTTGGTGCCATGACAAGTCTTTGCGCACTGTCCTAATACGTCGTAAACCATCACTTCAACAGGCTCTATTCCCTGAATATGTACCACGTCCTTTGTCGGGTTGGGAAACACTTGAGCTCCAACTTGGGATAACGGTTCAGGCACACCCGCACTGTTGATTGTGTCGGTGACATGCAGCACCCAATAGTTCTGCCCTGAGTTGGGAATCTCTGCGCTGTTGGAGCAGTTGACATCGCCCGAGGGCGTCTCTTCCCAATACATGCTTCCGGCTATGACATACTTATATTCCGCCGTCTTTGCCACAACAGAACAAAATTCGTTATATGAGGGTGTCCCGATAGTGCGTTCCCACATCAATTGTCCTGAAGCATCCACATTAAATATCCATAAATCGGAATGGATATATCCATTCACGTTGCTTTGCACGTCGCCATCATTTGAATTGGTGTAGCCGAATATCGTGAATCCACTGTTTGGATTGGGAAAGAAGTTGCAAATCAAATCATAATTAGAACCTCCATAATAATGACTCCAAAGGATGTTTCCAGTCTCATCGGTGCGTGTAAGCAAGATGTCACTTTGTCCATGCGCTCCTTCTCCGGCAAAAGAAGTAGTGCTGGCCAACATGAATCCGTCTTCAAGTTCCTGTATCAGCGAAGGTGCGACATCATAGACATAGCTCCATTCCGTTTGTCCATCTCGGGTAAGCTTTAACAAATACCCTTCAACCGAATCCCAATTTAATCCACCGATAAGGAAACCTCCATCCTTAGCTTGTGCTATTTCGGTTACCTCCAAACCGATGGAAATCTTCCATTCGGGATTGCCGTTGCTGTCCAATTTGAGTAGGCTGTCATAATCCGAATAGTCTTTACCCAAATGGCCCATAGAATTGCCCAAAAGCACACCACCGTCATCGGTAGGCAGCATATCTGTTCCGAAGAAACCTATTTTCCTGCTCCATATTTCATTGAGACCATCGTCAATTTTGTGGATTGTGACTTCGCCATACATATGCGTATTGATATAATACTCGTTATTGTCGGTCTTGGCCTTTTTGATGCGGATGGATTCGGTTGGATAGTTTGATGGCCAGCATTGTTGGTCCAATATTTCGCCTTGATCGTTAATACGAATAAGCCAAGGAGTTGTCCAGTTATGATCGACTTCACAGGAGACCATGCCTGAGTTTTTTGGGTTGTAAACTGTTCCAAAAACCAAGAAATCTTTTTCTATTGAAAGAATGCTGGTGGCATAATCACCACTACCTTCTGCCCCATAGCAATACTGCCAGTCAATGCGCAGCTGGGCGAAAGAGAATACGGGAGAAAGCAAGGCGATGATAATCACGGCTATCCTCCAATTAAGTCTTGAGTGTTTGTCGTTGTTTTTCATTTTACTAATTTTTTAATGGTTACTTTTTTAAATACATGCTACAAAAATACTTCAAGCCAAAAAACAAAGTCAAGAAAAACTATCTTCACTTTTTCAACAATCATCAACAAATTTTAAATAAGTTATTGATTTTCTTTATAATACGTATAGATTAAAATAAACTCTATTGCATCATGTAACAGATACCCCTTTGTTTTGGGCGTTGTTGGTGTACACTTGAACACCGTTGGGCGTAGGGGGGAATTTTATTCTTTCACCACCTTGTCCATATAAACTTTCCCGTCTTCCAAAACCGCCTTTATCAGATACATGCCTTTAGGCAGGTCACCCAAAGGGATTTCGTTGGTGCCATGACAAGTCTTTGCGCACTGTCCAAGAGCATCGTACACCAGTACTTCAACGGGCTCTATTCCCTGTATATGTACCACGTCCTTTGTCGGGTTGGGAAACACTTGCGCTCCAACTTGGGGTAACGGTTCAGGCACACCCGCACTGTTAATCGTGTCGGTGACATGCAGCACCCAATAGTTCTTCCCAGAATTGGGAATCTCCACGCTATTAGAGCAGTTGACATCACCCGAGGGCATCTCTTCCCAAAACATCCGGCCTGCAATGACATATTTGTATTCGCCAGTCCTTTTGACACTATTAATATGATCCATCCATTCGTCATGCACTGGCGAGCCAATATTGCGTTCCCAATTCATTTCACCGGAAGCATTTACGTGAAAAACCCAAATGTCGTAATCGTTGCCGTCTTTGTTATGCAAATCGCCGTCATTTGAATTAGTGTAGCCGAATATGGTAAACCCTCCGTTTGTGTTGGAAAAGATGTTACAAAGCATATCATGCGATGTCCCACCATAATAGCGATTCCACAGAGTATTGCCTTCCTCGTCGGTACGTGAAATCAAAATGTCGTACCCCCCATGAGCATTTTCTCCACCATAACCAGTGTTTGTCGCTACCAAAAACCCATCTTCGAGTTCCAAAATAATACGAGGATACGCAGCTCCCAGTGATATACTATCTACTATTACCCCGTTTTGGTTTACTTTCAAAATATAATAATCGTTCAAGATTTCATTGCTGATGCTGCCAACCCAAAATCCGCCATCCTTAGCTTGTATTAATTTCACTACCGACATGCCGGTAGAAACCTTCCATTCGGTGTTACCTTCGCCGTCTATTTTATGAAGTATCCCCACTTCTTCTTTGTTAATCATACCGTAAGAGCCTCCAAGGAGCAAGCCGCCATCGTCGGTGGGAAGCATCTGTGTACCGTCATATCCAGGTGTGAGTCTCCATATTTCATTGAAATTTTCGTCCAGCTTTAGAATCGTAATCTCGCCAAAAGTATGAGCATTCATATAAAACTCATTGTTATCCGTTTTGGCTCTTTCAAGGGATATAGATTCTTTAAGGTGGAAATCCTCATCCCAACTCCAACATTGCTGGTCTTGCAAAACGCCTTGGTTGTCAATCCTTATCAGCCATATATTAGCTTCGTTGCTCACCATGCCACATGAAATCATACCAGTGTTTTGAGGTATAGAAACACCTCCACAAACGAGATACCCTTCATTTATTGGAAGGATGCTTCTGGCATAGTCGTCTCCTTCACCGCCATAGCAATTCTGCCAGTCGATGCGCACCTGGGCGAAAGAGAATACAGGGGAAAGCATGGCAACGATAGCCATGACTATTCCAAAATTAGGTCTTGAGTGTGTAAAGTTGTATTTCATTTTCTTAGTTTTTGATTGTTAATATCTTTGCAGAGCGGCATACACCGCTCCGCAAAGATAATGTTTTTATTTTACAATGACCAACTTACCCGACTGCGAAAGTTTTCCACAATACACAGTATAGGTGTAGACTCCCGAAACCAAGGAGCGCAAGTCAAGCACTTTCTGCCCCTCCTCACCCATCAAATCATAGGTTGCCACTACTATGCCATAAACATTTGCAAGTTTCAGTTGAGCTTTATTCGCACCCATTGGAAGTGTATAGTCGACAGTAACCCATGTGTTTGCCGGATTTGGGGAAGTACCAACAGTTAGCCCCATGGCCTTATTCTTGTCAACATCCGAAAATGTCATGTTTCTGTCTTCAATATTACTTAGATCCACGCCACTCGGGCAATCATTATAATGGTAACCATATACTCCCATCATAATGGCTTGAGCCATGGCTTGTGCTATACCAGTACCATTTTCCGCCATATATTCAACCGTAACCCTCTCCATTTCAGCCAACTTCATTGTGTTGCGTCCTTCGTAGTTCAGATGATGATACAAGTTTAACATCGTCATATAGTTATTGTGTTCGGTCAAGTCCTCATTGGTCAAGCTATATAAAGTTGGCAACATATTGGCCAAAGCAAAGGCATTGGTGTAATCGCCTTCTTCCAAATAGATGCTGATGATTTCCCTGTCAGATTCCAGATCTTCCATGTTACCCAACCACTCTATCAAATCTGTCTTATCAATAATCGTATCATTGAGAATACTGCGTATCATGTCACCTGCAGCTTGACGGTATTTTTGGCAATATTTTGCCATTTGCGACTCCATCGCAGTCCTCGGTGTAACCCCATTGGAGATTTGACGGAGCATGGATATCATGTAATCGGGCAAAGGGTTTTCCATATTCTGCAAGTAACTGATTAATGTATCGTTTCTCAACTCTTCTGGATTGGAGGATAGAATTTCAAAAAGAACTGAATGAGGGAATATGTCACTCCTATCTGCTGAAGTTGTCAATACTTCATTGGTAAGGTATGGGGAATGACCGAGCAGTTGGGCGCGTAAAGACCACAAATCGGAAGGCGAGGCTGACCGAATGTCACCAATCTCAGCCTCAGTGTCTCCTCCATTCAACCGATTTTCATAGATTGCTTTAAGGGCATTGTATGCATTGTATGCCTCGTAATAGTCAATTTCCCGTTGCAGTCTTTGCACATCCGAAAGAACTGGTGTAAGGGTGTCGTTATAACTTATTCCACCATTGCTGTAATGTGAAGGACAGCCAGTGGAGTCAACAGTTTGTGTTAAAGTGACGCCTACAGTAAAGCTGGGGATTTCATTTAGCTGGCTATTATGAAAATAATTAATACCATAATTGCCGTAATTCATAAACTGTGACGTGCTGCCAGCACTAAAAGTGTTATTGGCGGGCGCATTGTATGCCCCTTGGTTGGTCTGTATGCCCAACTTATAAATGTTGTTACCTCCCAATACATAAAAGTCACATAAGTTGTTGGTGTTTTCATTGCAGCTATATTCCAACCCCAATATGTTTGCCTTAACACCAACCGATTGCCTTGGAAGCACATAAGTGTTGTTTCTTCCTACGGATAGATTTGCACAATACAAACCATCGAAAACATTTTTGTAAATCAAGTTCTGGGCTTTTGAGTTTTTGATAATGATACCGTATTTCGGGTTTGAAGTTTGATTCGCTCTATTGAAAATGTCTTCCTCAATGATGAAATTGGGCGTATTATCAGCAATGATACCGACAGCACATGGGGCATCGGTATTGCCTATGCTGAAAGTTGAGTTCAAAACTGTAGTGAAATCCGACTTGAAAGCATATATGCCATAATTATTGTTGGCAAAGTCTGTGTTTTTGACCGTGACAGGACGTACTCCAACGGAACCGTCGTTTATTGAAACAATAGCCTTGTAGAAGCCGTCAAAAGTGGAGCTGTCCATCACTTGACAAGGGAAAGAATGATTGTTTGAATTGCAAGCGCCTGTTAAACTAAATCCTGCATCATAGGCAAAAATACCCACTGACCAAAGGCTAGAATATCTACTATCATGAAGAATAAAATCGCAGCCTGAGAATTTCACGCCTCTAACCCCAAATAAGCTAATGTGTTTTTCAAATTCTTCTGGACCAAAATAATCCTGATTTACGATGAAGTCGCAGTTTTTGAAACGTGAAATGTTGTCTTTCACGATAACATTCCCATTTTGGTTTGGATTTTCGTATTGGTTTTCATAAGGATGGAAACGTACAGCCATAGCATTGTTGATAAAATAGGCATTCTCCGCTATTACGATACCTCCTGTTGCCATATAATCATTGGGATTCCATACATCGATTCCAACTATGGCATTTTCTATAATTGCACTTTCACGCAATTCAACATATCCCTGATAGTATTGGCCATTCTCAACGAACTGATGCTTGTTGGAATTACCCCATACCTGAATACCATTCCATTGCTCGTCTTCACATATTCCCTTGAGATGTCCACCATCTATTTTCAATCTCCCGTTAGGTTTGACTATTATATTGGCATTGGGTGAGCAAAATACTGTTCCAGTGATTGTCAAAGTCGCGTTCGGTTCAATCACCGCAACACTTTGTAGCAATAGATTTTCTGCTGACCAAGTAGTATTTGAAGTTATGCTAATAGGAGATGTACCTATTACTGTATAATCCGAAGTCACATTGACGTTTTTGGTATACCGTGCATAATGCTGGCCATAATAATAAACATCAACAATTATGGCGCCATTGCCCGTACTTATTGGTCGGAAAGTCGCGGTGTTTGATGAGGACGACACATACTGAACACTTTGCGAGCCACTCCACACGTATGTGAATAGTTCTGGATTATTTATCTGCAATGTGTATGTATAGTTGTCGCAATTTGGAACCTCCAAACTATTCGGCCCGACTATTTCATATTCCGTATCTGTAACCGATGCCTCATAACGAAGGTAATCTTGTTTGGTAATTACCAAATCAATCGTATCGGCATTCTGAGGTTCAAAATTCAAGACCTGGGGTTCGCCCGTCGCGGTAGCAACTTTCAAGATGGTATTGCCAACCGTCAAAGCAATGGTTGCACCAGCAGGAGCCGTTACATAAAAGTATCCTTGACTCATGTCGATTTGCGAGGGATGCACCACAGTCATGGTTTGAGGAACGACAGAAAACAGCCGCAAAAAAGCATCACAATGTGTTGTGTATGCATTATACGTAATTTGTTTTTTCCATAAAACCTCGTTGTTATTACTGAGCCAATTGTTTCGTTGAAGAAAATACTTTCCTGCCACATTGGCAAAAGCGGGAAGCCAGTTACCTTCATAATTTGTCCAGACTCCTGAATCGGAAGCATAGTTGTTATCCGGCATGAAATCAGGCATAAAATAATCAAACAATCCCCATGCATAGACATCGTTGATATGAGAATACGTTGTATAAGTTGGAGCTATGCAACCGACAGCACCTGCATTGTTAAGAGTATATAAATCTGTTGAACGCATGAAATTCTCAATTAAACAATTCTTCTCAGCATAATCAAATGCACCTGTTTGACAATCTACAGATATTACAAACGTTAAATTCCCATCATTGGTTAAAAAGTCTGTTTCGCGTTGTCCAAATTCCGGTACCATCCATCTATCTATATCGCCATGGTCTCTATGAAACAATAACATACTGCCGCTATCAATTGCCAGCAATATTGAATCACCTGTACCTCCAGTCCATCCTCCAAGACTATCCGGTGAAGACGGAATGTAGCCAAGTCCGTCAGGGCCGAAATAATCAATTATTGACGGTGCATTTGAATAGGTTGACCAAACTTCACCAGGAATATCGATAGTATCCAAAAGAGCATTGATGCGGATGGGGGCTTTTCCATTGTTTCTCCAATATCCACCAATAGCTTCCGCACATATTTGAAAACAATCTGTAGTACACCAACCGGCTGAAGTGATAGGATGGTCGTAATAATCGGGGTTCATAACAGGAGAAACATATTCATATTCGAGCTGTTTGCTCACCATTATCCGCGCCTCAGTTGTGTCAGCTGCGACAAGACGCGAAAATGTCATGTCGGGTAGACCATCACCATTAACATCTGCATAACCATTATCAGTAATATAAAGAGGAGCAGGTGGATCGTCATTTCTTTCATAATATATTGGTTCTCCTGGTATTCCTAATACAGAATTATTATTATGGTCACCGAACAAACAGACAGCAACAGGAGTTATTTCCCAAGTGTTAAATGCATTATGGAAATATGCTTTTAGTTGAGCAGCATCGGAACACATCATTTCTGATAAGCTCATTACCTCTGTGAGGATACCTTGCTTGATACGATATTCCTTCAATTGGTTGGCGTATGGACGGAAGTCTTCATTGTTGGGAATTACAATAAGGTATTCACAGCCTGAGGGACGCGTGTTCAACCAATTATCCATTCGGGCTTCATAATCCATTACTGGTAGTTGGTCGTAGTTGACGAGGCTCTGCATCAGTATGGGATCCCAATAGGGAGAACGCAACCGAGAATCACCAAATTGACCGTTGCCTCCTTCAAACAAAATGCTTACCTCCAAATCATGATGGACAATGAGTTCTTTTGTTACAGGATTGTACTGATAGGGAGCAATGGAAACGGCAACGGTATTTACACCTCTAATGCTGAATGTATCGGAGACCGAAACAACCTGGGATGGATAGTATGCATTCGTAAAATAAATGGAGCTGTCTTTCTTGTAAGTTGTTGGTGTGGTGTCGGTTTCCAGAAGGATAGGAGGCGCTGCTAACAAATCGACATTTTGGATGGTTTGAGAGGTTACATTAACCACATCGGTTCTGACAGAAGCTCCATTCGGAATGGCGATGTAATGGCATTCAATTGGAATATTTGGGGCTCCAGATTGGGCTGGAAGATGAATACCGTGACCTCTAATCTGAAAACCCGAATAGCCATTGTCGACAACAGAATCAAGTCTCATTCTCTTTATGGCATGTCTGAATTTAACGCAAACATCATCGCTGCGCGTTATGGATAACCCTTCATTCTGAGCATTATTGTTGAAGGAATACTCTCTTGTTTGTGATTTCACTATTCCTGTTGGCATCAAAAAGAATAGTAGAATGATACACTTGAAAATAAAGTTCTTATTCATGCTATACACTTTTTTTTGTTTTGTTAATCAATCTTTTGTGTTTGACTAATCATGTTAGTCAATCCGTTACCGTAAACTCACCATAATACTCATCTCCATTAGGTAAGGTAAAGGTGATAATATAATCCCCGTTATTGGTGATGTACACCTGAAAGCCGTTGGGCGTAGGGGTTAGGGAATAATGCACCGAAGAGCCTGAAGCAGTGGATACCTCCACGGCCACTTGGCCGAGGTTCTCAGTGAAGACCACGGTGAGTGTGTGGCCATCAATGGTAGCTTGGATGGTGAAGCCTTTGGGGGCACTTTGGACATTTGTTTCTTTAATTTGGATGGGATGATGCCCATCAATGGAGATGGAGGCATCAGCCATACACCATGCTGTTGGCAACATTAAGCCTAACAACACCCATAAAAATCTTAATTTGGACTTTTGCATATCGATTATGTTTTAAATCAAATGCAAAAGTATTTATTGTATTAAATTGTTGTCAAGAAAACAATGGTATGGATTGGTATGGTGTTTTTATTAATAACTTGATAACAAACTAAATAAAAAAGTCATGAAAGATTACGAAGAACAAAAGTAAGGTCATTTTTTTCGTCAATAATGCGTCGTATTTTCCTTTTCCGTTCGCACACTGTCGGATAGGCTTTTTGCATCAATGCAGAGATGTCAGCCTCATTCAATCCGAGCAAATAAAAACAGCAATATATCACATCATCATCGGTTAGACTAGGAAATTGTTTCCTGATGCGAACAGTAAAACTATCCATTTTTTCATCGGCAGCCAATCGCAAAGCCAATAGTTGTTCTTTTTGAAGAGCATGTTCTTTGTAAACTATGCAATTCATTTTCGATTTGAATCCTTGATTGCGTACTGTTTTAAGTATGAGCTGGCAGATAGGAGTTTCCATAAATGAAATATAATCCTTGGTGTGTCTTGATGGATTTGGAGTCTCCTTGTCCGAAATGTTGTTTTCCAATTGTTTCAATGTGTCGCGTAAAGCTTCATTGCTCCTTTTGAGTTTACTCGAAAGGGCTGCTTGCTTTATTCTGTGGGAATAATTTTCCGTTACTAATAGTTCTTCTGTTTTTTGTTTTTCCTCTTTCAGTCTTTTATTGCTATTTCTGATGGTCGTATTGATAACAATGGACAACCCTATCAAAACCACAAGAAAACAAATTAACCAAGTAACTGGTTTGGCGTTTTTTCTAATTCTTTGGGCATGAAGATGATTCTCTTTGCTTTGACTATAATGTCGATATAGTTCAACCAAAACAGAATTCAATGTGCTTTGCCTTTCTGAAATGGTAGCAAATTGGGCAAGATAGCTGGCATATTCTGAGGATTTTGAATCATATCCTATTATTTTGCTGATTTCGGCCAACCTTTCAGCGGCCAATTTTTTGGATTCTTCGCTTTGTGTATTATTATACACTAACTCATAATAATGCCAAGCTGAATCAAATTGTGTTTCATGATAGAAAATCTCGCCAATGGTTAGGCATCGTGAACAATATTCTTTGTTACTTTCAGCCATGTCAATCAATTGATGCAAAAGATTCAGCGACAATTCTGAAGATTCTCCTTTTTTGAATGACAAATAGGCAAGATGTGTTGAGAGATCTCTATATGTCAAGTTATCCGAACCAGACAACAGATTCAATCCTTTTTCATAGTAATAAGTGGCACTATCGATAATATCCATTATGTCATACTGTGTACCTATTTCGCTCAACATCCAAGCCAGATGCCAAGAGGAATCATTGGATTTTTTGTAATAATGCAGAGAATTTTTCCCAAAATAAATAGCAGGATCATGTAAATAGCGATCAGAAAACAAAACTGTCAACCTTGTGTATGTCAACGCCATAAACCGCGCCTTATATCCTACCAACTCCTTTTCCTCAAAACGTTCTTCCATCACCTCCAATGCCTTCATGTATTCCTTGCAGGCCTCCACCACACTGTCGTGTTCGTAATAACCTACACCATTAATATAATGGGTACGGGCATCCAAAAACGCGATATTTTGGGCGGACGCACGCTGTGCGTCCCTACGCGGTCGGGGCTGTAGGGACACACCGCGTGTGTCCGCCAACATCGTCAACGAATCAAAATAATTCACGGTCTGCTGCAATTCCCTGCGGTTGGTCTGGGGATAATCGTTTTTGTATAACAATTCGGATAACAATAGGTTGGCGTAATGGCGGTTGTAGGCCGTGGCGGTAGAGATGTGACGCGCCGCGTCCCTACAACAGGTGTCAAACCAAGGCAACAACCGCAACAACGCGCTGTCGGGCTGGCTCCACATGAGGCTGTCGATGGCGGACAATTCAGAGGACGGCCCTTCAACGGGATCAGGGACCTGCTTCTTGCTATTGCAGGCGGCCATAATACATAAAAATGACAATCCTATGGACAGCATCCATTTCATGGATGCAAAAATAATAAAAGAACACGAATTTCACTGATTTTCACGGGAAAAATCCGTGTCCATCCGTGGAATCCGTGTTCCTTATAGTCCCGTAGGGACGTAGGATATCAAGCAGGCGGTTTCATCCCCTGCTTTTACAAGTAGTATAGGGTCACACAATCCCCGTAAATCCCATAAACGCCAAAGCTAAGATGCCGGCGGTAATCAGGGCGATAGGGGTGCCCTTCATGCCCTTGGGAGGCTCCATCAGGTCGATGTGCTCGCGGATGCCAGCGAAGATGATCAAGGCCATGGCGAAGCCGAGGGCGATGCCGACGGCATAGACGATGGACTCGCCGAGGCTCAGCATGTGGGCCACGCCACCATAGTTGAACTCCTTGGTGACCACGGTCAGCGACACGCCGAGGACGGCGCAGTTGGTCGTAATCAGCGGCAGGAACACGCCCAAGGCGGTGTACAATGACGGACTGATTTTCTTCAGGATAATCTCCACCATCTGCACCAAAGCGGCGATGATGAGGATGAAGGCGATGGTCTGCAAGAAGGTCAGCTTCAAGGGAATCAGGATGTACTGGTTCGTCAGCCATGTCACGAGGGTGGCCAGGGTCAACACGAAGATGACGGCAGCGCCCATACCCAATGCGGTCGAGGTCTTCTTAGAGGTGCCCAGGAAGGGGCAGATACCCAGGAACTGGGAGAAGATCACGTTGTTGACCAAGATGGTCGATAAGATAATGATGAGGTATTTCATGGCTTAGTGACTTTCTTTTTTGAGTTTGTTGACGATAGCGATAACGAAGCCGAGGCAGATGAAGGCGCCGGGAGGCAGGATGAACACCAGGATGTTGGCCGTCTCGGGCAGGATGGTGAGGCCGAAGATGGAGCCGCTGCCGAGGAACTCACGGATGCAGCCCAACAGCGTCAAGGCGAGGGTGAAGCCCAAGCCCATGCCGAGGCCGTCCAACAGTGAAGGCCACACGGGGTTCTTCGAGGCGAAAGCCTCAGCGCGACCCAGTACGATGCAGTTCACCACGATGAGGGGGATGAACAGGCCGAGGGTCTCATAGATGTCGGGCACGTAGGCCTGCATGACGAGTTGCACCACCGTCACGAAGGAGGCGATGACCACGATGAAGCAGGGGATACGCACCTTGTCGGGGATGAAGCCCTTCAGCAGGGAGATGAAGATATTCGACAGCACCAGCACGAAGGTGGTGGCCAAACCCATCGACATGCCGTTGATGGCACTGGTGGTCGTTGCCAAGGTCGGGCAGCAGCCCAACAGCAGCACCAGGATGGGATTTTCTTTGATGAGGCCTTTGGTAAAGGTTTGCAGATTGTTACTCATTGCTTTGTCCTCCTTCCGTTTCATTGTTCTCCTCGGCGGGAGCCGCTTCCATAACGGGAGCTGCTTCCTTGGCGGGAGCGTTGTTCATGAATTGTGCCTTGTTGGCCATGAAGGCTTGGTAAGCCTTGTTGACTGCCTTCGAGAAGGCTCTCGAAGTGATGGTGGCCGCTGTGATGGCATCGACGTCGCCGCCGTCTTTGGTGACGATAAGTCTATAGTTGGCGGGGTTCTTGTCGACGAACTGGTCTTTGAACTTGCCGGTCATGTTGGCGCCGAGGCCCGGGGTCTCAGCGTGCGACAGCACCGAAGTGCCTTTGATGGTGCCGTCGGCGAGGAAGCCGACCATCATGTCGATCTTGCCACCGAAGCCGCCTTCGCTGGTCTTGACAGCGGCACCTTGGAAGTTACCGTTGGCATCATAGGCGAGGTTGCAGGGGAAGGTCAAGTCGACACCCTCATAGTTGTATTTCATCGTGTCGGCCTTGTAGGTGACGTTTTCCAAAGGTAGCACGGCTTTGATGGCGGCTTCGTTCTTCTTCTGGTCGACCTCGGCGATGGCGTCTTTGGTCACGCCATAAACCAAGCCGAGCACACCGCCCGACACCGCGGCGATGACGAACAGGGCCACGAGCATATTAATCAATGTGGATTCTTTCTTCTTAGCCATGGCGATTATTTTTTAGAGGGTTTGACGACTCCGAAAACTTTGGGCTTGAAGGCCTTGTTGATGAGCGGCGTGAGGGCGTTCATGATTAGGATGGCGAACGACACACCTTCGGGATAGGCACCCCACAAACGAATCACCACGGTGATGAAACCGATGCCGAAACCGAATAGGATCTTGCCTCGGATGGTCATGGGTGAGGTCACCATGTCGGTAGCCATGAAGAAGGCACCGAGGAGGAGACCGCCATACACGAGGTGGTACCACGGGGCGATGTACTGAGTCGGGTCGACGAGGTGACAAATGCCCGTGAAGATGAACACGGTGAGCAGGATGCTCAATGGAGTAAAGATCTCAATGACTTTGCGGCAGATGAGGTAGATGGCACCGAGCAATAGGGCAATGGCACATACCTCGCCGAAGGCACCGCCACGGTTACCTAAAACCATGTCGAGGAACTGCATGTTGCCAGCTTCGGCCAATGTGCCGACACCTGCTTCTTTCAGGATGCCGAGCGGAGTGGGACCCGTGACGGCGTCAGCGAAGAAGCCTTTGTCAAAGATAGGTGCAGCTTGCGGCCAGGTGGTCATGGCGGTCGGGAACGACACTAGCATAAACACACGGCCTACTAAAGCGGGGTTGAAGGGGTTCTTGCCCAAACCGCCAAAGGCCATCTTGCCGATGCCGATGGCGACGATGCTACCCACGATGGCCATCCAGATGGGAAGGTTGGCTGGCACATTGAAGGCCAACAACACACCCGTTAGTGCGGCCGAGCCGTCGTTGATGGTCAAGGGGCCTTTGATGAGGAATTTCTGAATGAGCCATTCGGTCAGCATGCAGGTGGCCACCGTGATGAGGGTCAGGCGGAGGGCATACCAGCCGAAATAATAGATGGCCACAAGCAAGGCGGGAACCAACGCGAGGAGCACACGATACATGATCTTCCTCGTGTTTTCCGTCGAATGCACATGCGGCGAACCGGATATTGTGTATTTGTTCATATTTCAAATTTAAGATTTAAAATTCAAAATTTATTTCTGATTACGCGCACGGATGATGGCGCCCGTCTTGGCCTTGCCATAGCGGATGTAGTCGAGCAGCGGGATGTTGGCAGGACAAGTGAACTCGCAGGAACCGCATTCGATGCAGTCCATGATATGGTTCTTCTCGGTCTCGTCGAAGTCGTTCTGCTTGGCCACTTTGTGGAGCAAGAAGGGCTGTAAGCCCATCGGGCAGGCCATGGCGCAGCGACCGCAGCGGATGCAGTTGGTTTGACGACGGTCTTGTGCCTCGTTGAGGGTCATCAGCAGGATACCCGACGTGCCTTTGATGCAAGGGAAGTTGGTGACCGACACCGACTTACCCATCATGGGGCCGCCATTGATGACATCGGTGATGCCTTCGGGAAGACCGCCAGCGGCCTCAATGAGGAGGTCCGCAGGCGTGCCGAAACGCACACGGAAGTTGCCGGGTTTCTTGACCGATTTTCCTGTGACGGTGACGATGCGTTCAATCAAAGGCTTGTTCTTCTGCACAGCTTCATAGACGGCATAGGTCGAAGCCACGTTGACAACGACACAACCCGTCTCGATGGGCAGTTTGCCCGACGGCACCTCGCGTCCCGTGATGGCTTTGATGATTTGCTTTTCACCACCCTGCGGGTATTTGGTCTTCAAAGGTTGCACCTCAATGCCAGCGTACAGGTCTTTATGTTCGTTGATGGTCTTGTCCAAAAGCTCGATGGCCTTCATCTTGTTGGTCTCGATGCCGATGATGCCCTTGTCAGTGTTGACGGCTTTCATCAGGATTTTGACGCCCATGAGGAACTCTTGCGTCTTCTCCAACAGGAGGCGATAGTCGCAGGTAAGATAAGGCTCACATTCAGCCGCGTTGATGATGACGTATTCGGCTTTCTTGCCTTCAGGAACCATGAGTTTGACGTGAGTGGGGAAGGTGGCGCCGCCCATGCCGACGATACCGCATTCCTTTACCTTGTCGATAATCTGTTTGGAGTCCAACTTGATGTCTGTGAGCAGTTTATCGGTCTCGATGATGCCCTCGGCCCATTGGTCGGGTTCCACGTCAATGAAGACGGCGGGCTTGTAGTATCCCGTGTGGTCCATCACCACGTCGATTTTGGCGACAGTGCCTGTGGCGGGTGAGTGGACGTTGGCCGAGATGAAGCCTTTGGCCGTGCCGATGAGTTGGCCCGTCAGCACATGGTCACCTTTGTTGACGATGCAGTCAGCCGGTGCGCCAAGGCATTGTCCCAGCGGGACGATGATCTGCTTGGGCATCGGAAAGTCTTGTATGGGCAGGTCAGCCGAGAGTTTGTTCTCTTCGGGATGCACGCCGCCCTTTTTGAAAGTCTTTATCGGGTTCATGCTGTGACGTTGTTTTCGTGTTTGACTTCAGTTTTGACCTCGACAGGTTGAGCTTTTGGCTCTACCTTGATGGCAGGTTCGGCACCTTGCAGGGCAGGGGCCTCTGGCTTAGGTGCGGGGAAGTTGATGGCGTGGATGCTGCCACGTGGGCAAACCTTGGCGCACTTGCCGCAGGCCTTACACTTGGCTGGGTCGATGTAGGCGAGGTTGCCGCGCATCTCGATGGCCTCGAAGGGACATTCTTTCAGGCACTTCTGACAGCCGATGCAGCCCACAGAGCAGTTCTTGACGACCAAGGCACCCTTGTCGGTGTTGACGCAGCAAACGTAGACGCGACGGTCTTTCTTGCCACGAGGACGCACCTCGATGATGCCACGCGGGCAGGTCTTGGCACAAACACCGCAACCCACGCATTTGTCGGGGTCGACGACGGGCAGGCCTGTCTCTTTGTCGATGTGCAGCGCGTCGAAGTTGCACTTCTTCACGCAATCGCCTAGGCCGAGGCAACCTTTCGAGCAGCCGCCTTCGCCGGCATACAACGTGTTGGCGAAAGCACAGATGTCCGCACCTTCATAATGTACCTTGGAGGGCGAGTTCTTGCAGCCACCGTTGCAGCGAACCACAGCGATTTTAGGTTCGAAAGTGCCAGCGGTAAGGCCTAAAACGGCGGCCACCTTGCCCATGTCGGTGCCAGGGCAGGCCAAACCATCGATGTTGCCTTTTTCGGCGGCTTGTTTCACACAAGCTTCGGCCAAGGCACGGCAGCCTGCAAAGCCGCAGCCGCCACAGTTGGCGCCGGGCAGACAGGCCTCCGCTTCATCAATCAAAGGGTTCTCTTCCACCTTGAACTTCTGTGCCACGAAGTACAGAACCACGGCCAATATGCCGCCCAAGATTCCGAGAACCGCTAAGGAAATTAGTAAAGTATTACTCATCTGTATAGAATTTTGAGTTTGTTTTCGATTTTAAACCTGCAAAAATACGGAAACTCCTTTTTTTGACAAAGGAAATTTTTTGGAAATTTTGGATGCAGGTTCTAATTGCATTACAAAATTATGCAATTCACATTATACAAATTGTATAAAAATTTAAAAAATAGTATAATAAATTATTATTCAATAATATATAAGAATTGTTTTTTTAATTTGTCGCGCTTCAGATAGAGGATTATATAATAAGGTACAAGCGCAACGATGCTGATGAGTGCGGCAAGGCCATCGTTTATGCCTAGGCCGAGGCAGACGAAGAGCACAGCCAAAAGCAAAATGATAGGAATGAGATAGGCCAAAACAGCGGCTTTGTTGCCCTGGCCAATGGCCATTCTAACATTGACTTTCTGGTTGATTGTAAACTCCTTGTCCTTAGGCCGTGGTACGGTGAGGATCTTCTCAGCTTGTTCGCCCATGCCGCAGGCACTCTTGGCATGACAGGCCGCGCAGGCACTCTGTGCCAGTATCTTGATTTCCAGTTCGTCGTCAGTGATTTTGGTGACGATGCCTTCGTGAGAGATAGTTTCTGTGTTTTTCATGCCGCAAAATTACTTTTTTTTCGTGATTCAACCAAAAACCACTACTTTTGCAAATTAATTCATTTGAATTATGGCTGAAAAGGAGAAGAAAGACGGTAGACTGAAGCTATGGCTTACGGCACAAACGGATAAGTTGAGAGTATGGTATCACCGTGACGACAACTTTCTGCGTGTAGTTCGTTTTCCAGGCACCAAAGTGCCTATGATGGATGTGCTGATAGAATTCATAAAACTGTTCACCAAAGGTCGTACTGTTGACCGAGCTGCTGGGGTGGCGTTCAATTTCTTCGTGGCTCTTTTCCCGCTCATTTTGTTCTTCTTCACTTTGATTCCCTACATTCCCATCCCGAATCTATACGATAGGTTGATGATGGCTATGGATGATTTTCTTATCCCATCGGGAACGCTTGATTATGTGAAGGATACTATTGATGGCATTATGAATCAGCCTCATGATGGATTGCTTTCCATTAGTATTGTTTTGTGCTTGATTTTCGGTTCCAGTGGCATTGTGGCTGTCTTCAATGGTTTCCGCAATGTGTATGCCGATTATGTCTCTCCCAAAGGGTTGGGACTGAAAGGTTGGCTCGTGCAACGCTGTTTCGCCATCCTTATGCTTATCATCATTGGTGCGTTGCTGGTGCTTTCGGTACTGTTGATTTCTTTGGGTGGCATGGCTATTAAATGGTTGGTGACACAGCAAATCATCGAAGGAGGGTCGTTTACCTTCTTCTTGTTCAGTGTATTACGATGGGTGATAGGTGTCTTTGCTTTGTGTTTTGGCATAGCGATGTTGTATTATTTCGGTAATGTCAGGTTTGGGGAACAATACCGCAAGGAACTTAGGTTTCCGCGTTCGAATGGTAAGAAATACCGCGAGTTTGTCGTCTTCAGCCCAGGTGCCATTCTCGCCACCACTTTATTTGTCTTGGGTACGTTGGCCTTCAACACTTACATCTCCAACTTCTCTCGTTACAATGTTTTGTATGGCTCCATTGGCACATTGATTATCCTGCTGCTTTGGATTTGGGTTGTCGCCATCCTTATCTTGGCGGGCAACGACTTGAATTCGGGCATTCGTCGTGGTACGGACAAAAAGAGTAATGCGGAAAACGAGATACGCCGCCGTGAGATTGTCATTGAGGATTTGAAAAAGCACATCAAGGCTTATCAGTCGGCCAATGAATATCGTGAAGGGAGAATTGAGGATTTGAGGAAAACCATAGCAGAAACTGAGGCCATCATCCAAAATGTCGAGGAGGAGAAAAAGGACTACGATTTGATTATCAAGGCTTACCAGGATTATGTTGAGTTGGAGAGGAAACGCTCAGATGAACAATACAATATCAATCCTGCCGAGAGAGGGAAAACCGTGAACAAAGATTAGACAAGCACCATGGGTATCGTAGCGCGACAGAGCATCAAGGGCACCATTGCCACCTATATCGGAGTGGCGGTGGGCATCGTCACGACCTTTTTTATCCAGACGAAAGCCCTTCAGCCTGAGCAGATTGGCCTCATTGACATTTTGCTGCAATGTTCCCTGCTGTTTGGCGGTTTGGCACAATTGGGCACCAATTCGTCGGCCATGCGCTATTATCCTTTCTTCAAGGATGAAAACCATCGCGACCATGGTTTTTTCGGCTGGACGCTAATCGTTCCACTCATAGGATTCTCCGTATTTCTGTTGGCGTTTTTCGCTTTCAAAGGGTCTATCGTGCATTTCTTTACGAAGGATTCTGAAGTCGGGGCTGACTTGTTCGCCAAATACGTCAATTTCGTTGTCCCGTTGGCGTTTTTTATGCTCTACATCTCTGTTTTTGAGACGAATAGCAACCTGTTGCTGCGCATCGTATTGCCCAAATTCATCCGTGAGGTTGGCTTGAGGGTGGCTACGGCAGTGGTTTACCTTTTGTATTTCTACAAAGTCATTGATTTTGACGGTGTTATTATTGGATTTTGTGTTTTTTATGGGCTGGCAACGCTCATCAATATCGTCTATTTGCTTTCATTGAAACGGGTTTCGTTCAAGATAGAGCGGAGCTTCATCAAGGCGGAATTGCGACGCGATTTCCTGTTCTATACCTTGTTTATGATCACGGCGGCCTTGGCGGGCAATGTGATACCTATGTTGAGCAAGTTCTTTGTTGCGGCCAAGACGAGTTTCCATTTGGCAGGTGTTTTCACTATCGCCACCAACATCGCTGCATTGGTTGAGATGCCCTACCGTTCGTTGGGCGCCATTTCGAGGCCGCATATCTCCGAGGCTATGGCCAAACAAGATGTGAAGCAGGCTGACTTCTTGTGCAAGACCGTGGCCTTGCATCAGTTCATAGCTGGCACTTTCGTCTTTTTCATCATTTGGATCAACATAGACTTCATCTTTGATTTGCTGCCCAATGGCGACATTTACCGCTTAGGCAAATGGGCCGTGCTCATCTTGTCGCTGAGCCGTCTCATTTATTCAACCCTTGGCGTGACTACCACGGCATTGAGCTATTCGAAGTATTACTATTATTCTTTGGCTTTCACCATCTTATTGGCGGGCATGTCAGTAGGCCTTAATGCGTGGTGGGTGCCCAAGTGGGATATCAACGGTGGCGCCTTGGCCCAAGTGGTGTCGTATCTCGTCTATTTCATCTTGTTGCTTGCTTTCATCAAGTGGAAGATTGGAGTGAATCCACTGTCGGTGAAACTGATTCCTGTAGCGATAGTGGTGTTGGTCTTGTTTGCCCTCAATTGGCTGTGGACGAGTGCCTTGACGCCGTTGATTGTAAAACCTTTTGCCAAACCAGTTGTAGGCTTGGCTATCAATGCTATATTGAAAACCATCCTGTTCCTTGCATTGGGTTTGATAATCCTCTATAAACTGAAAGTCTCCCAATCGGTGAACGACTTGATTGACAGGGGATTGAAGATGGCTTTCGGTAAAAAGCTGGATTAACGCGTTACATTCAACTTGCGGACAATTCTGCCTTGTTTAGTCAGTATTTCGATGGTGTAAACTGCAGAATCCAAATTGGTTAGGCTGATTTCCATCGTGTCGCTGTTTTCACTATCTTTTTTGAGAAGGCATTGGCCCATCAGGTCAAATAACTTAATGCCTATCATTCCCTCGGCCATGATGAACACTTTGTCGTGTGCAGGATTGGGATAAACCTTCACGGGAAGCGTATGGTTATCGTCGACATCGTAGTATCCAGCCTGGATTACGATTTCCTTCTCAGTGTATCCGCAGTCGTTCCACGCACGGACTTTCAAGTTTGCTGTGCCTGGTGTAGTGGCATTCAAGGTGCAATGTGCTCCTGATGGTTCCAGAATCCAATCTGGGTTTTCGCAAGTCCATTCATAATTCGACGCAAATGCCACGGAATCAATATAATAGTGATATTCTCTTTGAACGAGGTCGGTCGAAACGAATATTTGCTGAAGTCCCGTGATTTCGGGAATCGGTTCGGGATGTGGCATAATGTTGAGGTTCATGCTGACCACTGAGTCACAGCCGTTGCCGGTGACGAAAGTATGCTCATATTGCCCTGATTGTGTACATTCGTGCTCGTACCATACGAAGCTTTCGCAAACTGTGGTGTCGAAGGCAGATTCGTAACCGTCAATAAGATTGAGATGCAAGGTGACGATACTGTCGCAGCCTGTAATGGAAGTGAAGGTTTGCTGGAAGGCACCGCTTTCTGTATAGGATTGCCCGTTCCAAACATAGTTACCGCAACCTGTGTAACTAAATTGGTGCTCAATGCTTTGGGTGATGAAAAGACTCATGGTAACTATGCTGTCGCAACCGTACTGGTTGGTGAAAGTCTGCTGATAGGCACCGCTTTCTGTAAGGGTCATGTCGCCCCATTCGTAATAGTTGCAGGCATAGACGGGGTAGGGTATAAAGTACTCATCCGGTTGGTTGATAGTCAGGTCCAACGTAGCGATGCTGTCACAGCCCCATTGGTTGACCAAGGTGACTTGGTAGGTGCCCGATTCGAAATAGGTTTGTCCGTTCCAAATGTATGACACACAATTTGATGCAACGGTTTGGCTGAAAGTACTTTCATGGACTGAGATGCGGACAAGGTTGCTATATATGGTGCCATCCTCGCTGGAAGCCCAAAGGCGCAGATACCATCCGTCATACGTTCCATCCAGGATCTGTCCTGTGTAGGCGATGGGGGTAGTGAAGGCCTCGTCCTGTGAGATTTCCCATCCGTACTCGTCGATGTTATATAAGGAGGGCAGCGTCAATTCAAGTGGACCTTCGTCGCAAATGGGGGTAGGCTCGTTCAGGAATCCGATGAAGGGGAAGGGCGAGAATTCAAGGTCACGAATGGCTCTGACGGAAAAAGTACCCCCGTAGGTGGGAACGGTGCTGGTCTTTTGACACTTGCCGATATAGGCATTCCAAGCCCATGCTTCCTCTGGGTAGGGCGATCCGAAATGTACAAACCAGGCTTTTTCGTTACTTTCCTGTGTACTCGACCAATAGGGATGCAGACCTAATGGCTCTCCAACAGAGGTTAATGTCGGTTCGTAGAAAATGGCGTTGACATACAGCATTTTCAGCTGTCCGGCAGCGGGCAAGTACCATCCGTTGGCGATGTCAACAGTAGCGGCGGCATACTGTCCTGTATAACCTGTGGATTGGTAATGGTTGAGTATGGCCATAGTGTTTGAGAATCCGTCTGTGTCTGTGAAGGCACTGGTCAGGATGTCATTATTTGGGCTGATGATGTGAGGGAGCCCTTCTATTTCGTCGGTCAAGCCCCAAGGGATGTTTGCGGCAACATCATGCAGGGCCACCATCCACCCAGCGGTGCCGTCTTCGTTAAGATAGAATACCACACCCTGACTGCCGTCGGGGTTGGTGACCAGTTGCCCTAAGTGATATTCTTGTGCTTGCAGTCCCAACGCAGTGGAAAGGCTGAGCAATATGGCAATGATAGTCGTTTTCTTCATGGCTTGTCGATTTTAGAAGTTTCTGATGCTGCGGATGCGCATAGGGATTTCTCCCAGATACAGCCTGGATTTCGTGATGGCTCCCATTCTGCCGTCGTATCCGAGATAAAGGGCACAGTCGTTGTCGAAGCCGTATACCGAGGAAGACCAGTAATACCATTTGCCTTGCATTTGTGCACCTTCAAGCAGCTTGAGGGAATTGTTGATGATGGGGGCACTGCCGTATAGGATATTGAGTTGCCCGATTGAAGGCCAATACCAACCATGCTCATAGTCGACCGCCCATGCACCTGGATATCTGGAGTGGTCGTTCTGCGATGCCGCACGCAGGAATCCTGTGTTGTCGTAGCCTTCAAGGTCATAGATGGCTTCGCGTATGGACTGCCATCCGGTTAGGCCCCAGGGGAGGTCGCATTCGTAAGACCATTGTATTCCTTCGGCTTGTATGTCAGGATGGAGTACCCACCCATGATGCCCAGTCTCATCGACGTAGAATACCACGCCAATGGCTCCTCCATTGTAGTTGATAGGATGTACGGTGATGGTGTCAGTCCCTTGTACACATAGGATGTCGCCGATTTTGACAGTTTGTCCCCAACCAAACAATGGAAGCAAAATACCTAATAATAATAGCGTTCTTTTCATAGTGATGTTTGTTTTACGTTTTTACCATTCCCAGTTATTGAACCCATAAGAACTGGGGGTTTTCTTGATGACTTTCTTGGTAATCATGTCGTAATGGTTGATGACGGTGACCAAGTACATGCCAGCCGCTTTGCCCGCCAGGGAACAAGGCACGACGATACCTTCCAAATCCGTGTCGACGCTGAAACGCCCGATGAATTGTCCCAGATAGTCATAGATCACGATGACAGCTTCGCCTCGCATACCGTAAAGCACGATGTTGAAATCGCCTTGTGTGGGATTGGGATAGATGACCATGTCGGGGCGCGCGTCGTGGTTGATGAAGAGGGTGCGCTCCACATAACCGCATTCCGTGTAGACCCTTACTTTCAGTGTGGCTGTGCCAGGTGAATAGATGTTGACCGCGCATTCAGGCGAGTCAGGTGAAAACTGAATGGGCCAGGGCCCATCAAGGCTCCATTCGTAGCCAAAGCAACCATCGACTGGGTCGATGCTATAGGTGTATTGTCCGTTGGTTTGGTAATAAATGAGGCTTTCGCCATGAATAGGGCTGACGTAAGAAGAGGCTCCGATGGTTAGATCGAGGATGACGATGCTGTCGCAGCCTTGTGCCGATGTGAAGGACTGCTCATAAAGGCCGCTCTCTGTGTAGGTCGTCCCATTCCAAGTGTAGCTGTCGCAAGCCGCTTTGTATAGATAGTTGTGAATAGTGTCGCCTAAGTGAACATGGATGTTCAGCAACGTGTCGCAACCCAAGGGGCTTTCAATCAGGTATTCATAGTCGCCGCTTTCCGTATAAGTTACGCCATGGTAACTGTAGGTTTCGCAGCCTTCACCATAGTGCTCGATTTCTACCATGCCACCAGGGTTGTAGGGCTCGCCAGTTGGAGTGATATAGCCAGCTTGTTGCAAAAAGTTGTTGTAGGGCCGTCGAATAGTTCCATCGGATCCTGTAAATGCTGTTGCAGTATTGAAGCAGAAGGTCGGGATGGTGAGATCTTCGTTGACGTTGGTGACATGGTACATGTATTGGTCCCAGACTTTGCGGGCATTCCTCCATGGCTCGGTCGCCGACTTGTAGACTTTCAGCATGGTGTTGGCCTGCATATAGCCTCCGGGCTTGCCTGTAACGACTATTTCAGCACTACCGTCATTGTCGACATCGGCCACAATAGGCACGTGCATAATGGTAATCTCGCCACAATCGACGCTTGAAAGTAGCGTAGGTGGGTTGTAGCTGAGGTCGTACACGTGCAGACGACTATTGTCGGTGAGGACGAGTTCGTTTATGCCATCATTGTTGAAATCAAAAAGAGTAGCTGTGTTGGAATACGAGTCTTCGTCAATGGCTAAAGTCCATAAATGGTTGAAACTATTGGTGTTAGGATTGAACCGATAGGCGCGTTGGCCTTGACCGTCGTTGGCGCAGCAGTCTATGAGGATTTCCAAACGGCCATCGTTGTCAAAGTCAGCGATGAGAGGGACACTTTTTCCGGTGAAAGAGGTCCCCAATTGAATTGGCAGACTTGTTTGGTTGTTATACACATCCCATACGTAGAACGAAACGGTGCCATACGAACCTTCGGTGTCGCGATTGCTGATAAGGATGTCAGGATGACCGTCGAGGTTGAAGTCTGCCACTTGCACATGTCCGTCGTTGATGATATTGTTGGGTGGCATGATGCTTTTCGTCAATGTGGCATGGTTGCCTAATGTGCCAAAGCGGTTGGTGATGACCACGTTGTAGATTTCGTTGCCAAGGATGAGCTCTTGTCGTGTGTCACCGCAAATGTCGAAAGCTATCGGACAAGAGAGCCTGTTATAGTTGGTATGGCTGTTGTGCGAATAGGAATTGGCTTGGTTGTTTCCGCCTTGGGCAGTTGCAAGCAAGATGCCCGTTTCAGCATCAAAAATCTTGTTGCGCACATAGATTTCTGGGTGGCCGTCGCCGTTGAAGTCGGCGAAACCGATACTTACGGAGAAGTCATTGTAGCCCGTGTTGTAGCTCTCGTTGGATACCCAGACAGGATTGCTTGGGTTGGCTGCCATGATGTCGTAAGCATATAATTTGGTGTCTTTGCATGCGGTTACAATCAACCCTTTGCGATTGGGGAGTTTGACCAAACCGTATGGGCCATTGCCGTGTGCCCAGACCATGTTTTCCACAGTAATCTGTGCTTTTCGAGTCTTGCTTCTGCCGTCATACACATTGATAATCTTAGCTGCCGTTTGGCTTGAACTGTTGCCTTGCATGTCGAAGCAAACAATTTCGGGGATACCGTCGTCGTCGAGGTCGCCCACGAGAGGATTGATGCGACAATAGATGTTATCGCCTGTCGACCAGTCTTCTCTGATGCCCCATTCAAAACCTTGCAAAGGCGTGTTGCAGTTGTCATCTAGGATGTTGTCTGGGAGTTCGATTGGTACGTCGCTGAGGTGTAGTGTTACGATGCTGTCGCAACCATAAATGTCAGTGAATTGTTGGGTGTATACTCCTGGAGCGGTGTATGTGATTCCATTCCATGTGTATTCGCCATCCAAATGGTCATAGATGTCAACGTGTTGAGGCTCGCCCATTTCACCGATAGGTTCTCCGTATTGTGTGATATAGGATGCTTGTTGCAAAAAGTTGTTGTAGGGTCGCCGAATGGTGCCATCGGATCCTGTAAATGCTGTTGCAGTATTGAAGCAGAAGGTCGGGATGGTGAGGTCTTCGTTGACGTTGGTGACGTGGTACATGTATTGGTTCCAGACGGGACGAGAAGAACCCCAACTGTTGGGGCTTCCGAAAACATGCACACCGCCATAACCTACATCATAGCCTAAATACTGGTCAATCAGTCCCGTCGCAACAATTTCAGCCACGCCGTCGTTATTGATGTCGGCAACCACGGGATACTCACATCCTGTTCCAGCAGCCATCATTCTTGTGTAGATATTGTAAGGTCTGATGGTGTCATTCCCAGTGATGTGGCTCTTGCCGCTAGCGTTGATGATGCGTAAGTTGTTGTTGTCGCGGTAGACGAGCTCCATAATGTTGTCTTGGTTAAAGTCAAACAATGTCATGGCTGTCATGCCCGATCGGTCGTCATGGCCTTGGGTCCAAATGGTATTCAACCCGTCTGATGTAGTGTAGCGCCAACAAATTATTTCTTCATATAAGTTGTTGGGTTGGTTCTCGAGGAAAATGATTTCTGGATGTGGCTCGGCATCAATGTTTCCGATGAAGACGTAACTAGTGCTGGCACATGTATGTGCTTTTTGGAAAAGAATTTGCCCATTGGAAGGTTTATAGGCGTAAAAATAGGTGTAGTCAACAATCTGATCGTTGGTATTGTCACGGATGACGAGTACTTCACTTTCACCGTCAAGGTCGAAATCGGCAAGGCTCACATGGCCATCGGCGGAGTAGCCATTTGGCGGTGTTATGGTTTTGTTGACCGTCATGGAGTTTAAACTGGGATTGGTGCGGCTGACGATGTTCACGTTATAGATGGTGTTGCCGCAAATGAGCTCCTGTGTTGCGTCTCCAAGTACGTTCGAAGCGAGCGACATGGCGTAATAGGTGTGATGATATGTGCCGTTGCTATAGGTAGGTGTGCCTCGAAAGCCCAAGCCTTTGTTGCCGTTTTCAGGCCCTGAACAAAGCCATTTTAAGGTCGCAGCATCAAAAATATCACTTCCAGAATACACTTCAGGATAGCCGTCACCATTGAAGCCGGCAAGCGAGACCATGCCATCGCATGAGGTCGCACGGTCTGATACGTTCAATAAAGTTCCATCGATGGCGTAGGCGCGGATTCTCTTGTCGTAACAATGCGTGAAGATAGCACCTCGCCATGCTCCGTTGGCAATAGGATAACGCCCGATGGCATAGGGACCATTGGAAAGGTATATGGTGTCGGGGACTGTAAAGGAATGTTGCAAAGCTAGATTGTTCCCGTTATATACATTGATTTCGCGGCTGCGGTAATTGTTGCCGTTGTATTTGGCAATCACGATGTCAGTCACTCCATTACCATCGATGTCACCGACAATAATAGGAGAGTAGGAGGCAACGTCGTTTTCGAGACTTGAACCGAGTAGACTAATGTTCCATGGACTTCCATCTAAAGGGTGATTGCAATTGGTCTCAATGACATTGTCAGGAAACTCAATTTGCGCCCAAATCGGAGAGGCAATCAACAAAAAGATGGTAAATAGAATCTGTTTCATAGCAATAAGTCAAATAATACCATGCAAATATAGGCGTTTTTTGGCAAATTTGACTATTATTCAAAAAAATGGCTGAAATACTGTACGATTTACAACCGTTTAGGCTTTTTTATATGAATCAGGAAGCAACTGATTGTAGAACGCCACCAGTTTCTCGCTCTCTTTTTCCCAGTTGAAATCCTCTTCAATGGCTTTGCGCCCGTTGTTGCCCATTTCAACGGCTTGTTCTGGATGTTCCTTCAACCATTTGATGGCGTTGGCAATGTCCTCTGGCTTTTCTGGGTCGACACAGATGGCAAAGTGATATTTCTCATTCATCTTTTGGGCAAATTCAGTATTGGAAATGACAACGGGCAGTTGCATCGACATGTAATCGTAAACTTTCGTAGGGAAGGTGTCAATCTTGTCATACTGTCCGACGTTGAGCAGGGTGGAGGCACCGATGTTAGCTTGCTCGAGCAAGGCGACCATTCCATTCTTGTCCAAAAAGCCTTTGTAGTCAACACAGGCATACTCTGGCATGGCTTTAAGCTCGTCCTCGTATGACTTTGGTGAAAAAGCACCTGCCAAAAGCAACTTTCCTCCTGCTTGATGAGTAGCCTTAACGAGTTGCGTGATGCCACGTTCCTTGGTGATACCGCCTATCATTGCAACGGAAGCACCATTCGAGTAGTCTACGGGCGTTTTTCTCGTATAATCAGATAGGCTAGGTAAATTTCTGATAAATAGAGTCTTTTTGCATCGGTTGGCAAAGTAGTCAATGCCGTTCATCGTGCAAACTTGGATGACTGCATCAAGTTTCATGCACACACGTTTCTCGTAGCGCATGTAGAGGTTGCCGAACACTTTCATAAGGAAAGCAGGCGTTTTTATTACCTTGATTTTGTGGATGTTGTCGCGGAGTTGCCAACCATAGTATTCGTGACTATCGAAAATGACGATTTTGCCTGCACGTTTCAGTTTCATCCCCACAGGCAACAACTCGGGCTCATGCAAGTGATAGATGTCGGCATCGACTTTTAGGGCGGTCTCCAAACTCATCTTGTTCCGCTTTCTCAGCAGTTCGAGGTTGTTCTTGATGGGACAAAATAGGCTTATGCAGCGAACGCCGTCAATCACTTCAGTCTTGGCCGTGTCACCAAAGCCGATGAGCGTGACGTCAAAGCCACCTTTTGCCAATGACTTGCACTCTTTTTCAAAGATACGCATGTCATTCATTTTGTGCTTGCTTGCCAAATGACAGACTTTGACTTTTTTGTCTATGTTTGGGCCGCTTGTCATTCGTTTATGGCTTGGTCGAGCAGGGCTGCATAACGTTGCGCCATAACCTGCCTCGAATAACTTTCCACTTTTGGATTGGTGTTACCCTCCAAATCATTCTCCAAATATCTCTGGTAGAGGTGCTTGATAATTTCCTTTGTTTTATTCTTATCCCCAAAGCTGACAGTCTGACCAGCCCCGGTTTCCTTGAGGATTCTTGCCGCATCGCCATCTTCTGGTCCAATGCAGAGGATGGGACGTCCCGAAGCCATGTACTCGAAAAGTTTCCCCGTTACCAGACCTTTGGCGCGGGGCTCGCTGTCAGGCATGAGTAGAAGCAACAGCAGCGTAGAACTGCGGTGTGCTGCCGACACTTGGTCGTGTGGAATACAAGGAGAATAGGTGACATGCTGGGTCAGACCGATTAAATCTATGGCATTCACGACCGATCTGTCAATCTGGCCAATCATATTGATTTTCAGGTTGTTGTTAAAACCATCATCTTCTTTGATGAGTTCACCGAGGGCCTGCCATAAGTTGTTGGGATTCTGGATCTTCGAGAGCACCCCCAGATAGGTAATGGTGAATTTTTCAGGCAAGCTGAAAGGAGTTTGCGTATCATCGTCACGGTCGAAGCCGTTATAGATGGTTCTGACATTCCTATTGCCCAACCTTCCGAGTCGTCTCGCGCCATCGGGGGCCACGGTGACCACTTTGTCGGCTTTGGTCAACACCTCTTGTTCCAAACGGTGATGTTTGCGGTCGGCACAACGGGTGAGATGTAGGTCGTTGTAATAGTCGATTTCGGTCCAAGGGTCGCGGAAGTCGGCAATCCATGGGATGCCTAAGTCTTCTTTCAACTTCATAGCAATCAAGTGCATGGAGTGGGGTGGGCCTGTGCTGATGATGGCATCCACTGGGTGCTCTTTCAGGTATTCTTTCAAATACTTTACCGAAGGCTTCACCCATCCGCAACGGGCATCGGGGATGAAGAGGTTGCCACGTATCCACAGGGAGAGGTTCACCTTCCAGCCTTTTTTCTTTTCTTTCTCTTGTATGAAGCCCATCTTCACCGTTTCCTCTTTCTTGATGCCGAGGAACTTCTTATAAAAGTTGTATGGCTCATGGATAGGTCGACGTATGACTTCCATATCGGTGGGCACATCTTTCTCCAAAGAAGGGTCAATAATCGGATATTCAGCGTTTTCAGTAGTGTAAATCACAGGCTGCCAGTCATAATCAGGCAGGTATTTCGACATTTTCAGCCAACGCTGAACGCCGCTGCCGCCCGAAGGAGGCCAATAGTAGGTGATGATTAGAACGCGCTTCATGCTTTTTCTTCTTTTTTCTTGGGTTTGAAAGTATAGACGAGGGCACCAATCAGGCCCAAAATCATGATAAGCGAGCTGGCAAACGAAATGGCATTGCCTGTCGAATAAGCCTTGGGTGCATATTCCATGACGATGTCATGCTCACCGCTTGGGATGAGGGCGGCACGCAGGATGTAGTTGGCGCGGAGCAAAGGCTGTTCCTGTCCGTCAACATACATCTTCCAACCCTTTTCAGTCCAAATCTCGGAGAAGACGACAAGATAGTTGGCGTCCTGAGGTCCCTGAGCCTGTCGAAGGGCCGGCATAAACCTATAAGTCAATCTGTTGGGCTGATAATCCTCCAAGGTAATCTCAGGCATAATACTGTCAGTAAGCTGATAATTTCCAATCTGTTGCGCAAACTCCCTATTGAGGATGGCAGCGCGAGCCAAGTCGGTTTCTGCGATGGCGTCGATCTCCTCATTAGGTGTGCCTACCCAACGGACATCGTTCACCACCCAAGCATTGCCCAAAGCGTTGGGGTTGGGGAAGGGCTGTGAGTTGGGATTGACGATGATGTACTTGGTGTTCAGCATGTTGATTACTTTTTGCTGCGACAAGCTCAGCAACAAATCCTGTGCAGTCTTGGCGCCTCTGAGCTGGTTGAGTTCACCACCAAGGTATTGTGTGATAACGTCTTGATAGCGTCGCAGTTTGGCACCCGAATAGCCGCCTAATGATTTGTGGAAATAGCAGGTGCTGGCATCGTTGAACATGTCCTTGGTGATGTCGGCCACACGGAAGTCTAAGTCGTTGTCGTTCAAGATGTATTGGTCGGCGGCGGAAGCTACAAATGGCTTGTCGTACTTCTGCTTGCTGACGAACTTGTCGTTGTTGAGGTAGCGCTTGTCGATGGGATACATGTCGATCAAAACCAAAACAGCAAGTATAGGGAAGGCAATTTGTCCTTTCAGCTTGCCCTTACCATAAAGGAAGAGCGGCACAGCAGCCAGAATGATGAAGAGCAGGCTACGTAAAGCGTCCTTGCGGAAGATGGCCACACGCACATCCTCGAGCTGCGAAGCAAACTGGGCATAGAGCGCACCGTCCTTGCCTTTGCTCATGGCCGCAAACTGCTCGGCTTCGCCTTGGCTGAGGAAGCTGAAAAACACCTTTGGAGCGATGTAGAACAAGAGGCAAATGCCTGCGGTAATGCCTAAGGCAATATAGAACTTTTTGATATTTTTTTGGAAACTGTCGGGATTTTTCACCAACTCAGCAAGACCTAAGAAACCTAATAGCGGCATGGTGACCTCAGCAATGACCAAGGTCATGGATACCGCTCTAAACTTATCATAACCAGGGATATAGTCGAGGAAGAAGTTGGTGAAACCCATGAAGTTCTTGCCCCAGCTGAGCAGGATGGAGAGCAAGGTGGCTATCAACAAGGCCCATTTCAGGTTGCCTTTCACGGTCAGGGCTCCCAAGATGAAGAGAAAGACGACAATGGCACCCACATAGACGGGGCCGCTCGTGCCGGGTTGGTCGCCCCAATAGGCATTGCTCTGCGCGATGCTTTCCTTGAACCGACTATCGGCTTTTTCGAGGGCTGGATTCTGTTTGCCGATATAGGCCGAAGCACCACCTTTGGCATTGGGAATCAGCAAGCTCCAGGTCTCGCCCTTACCATAGCTCCATTGCGTGATGTAGTCGCGGTCGAGGCCTTGGGTTTGGTTGTCTTCGTTACGAGTGAGCACCGGTTTGCCACGGGTGGTCTCCTTGCCAAATTCATAGTTGCCGTAGAGGGCCGTCGAACAAGTCAGTACACCGATAATGGCAGCCACAACCAAACCTATAGAAGCCTTGAAGAAATGCCCCAACTTCTTGTTTTTGATATCGCTGATGAGCTCTGCAATGACCAAAATGACGATAATCAACGCGAGATAGTAGGTGATTTGCAAGTGGTTGGTGCGCACTTCAAAAGCCAAGGCGAAGGCGGTCAGAAGCCAACCCCATAGGTATTTGCCTTTGTAGGTTAGCAACACACCCGCAATGACCGGTGCCATATAGGCCATAGCCATGGCTTTGGCGTTATGGCCAGCACCAATCACGATGAATAGATAGGATGTGAATCCGTATGCAATGGCTCCAATGAAGCTAATCCAGAAGCCACAATCCAGTATGAGCAATAGGACGAAAAAGCCTAACATACAGATGAATACGGAGCCGATAGGGTGGGGGAATCCCAAACTTAGGCCTTTGTAGATAGGATTGGTGAGGTTGCCTTTTGGGGCTACAGAAATGTTCCATGCAGGCATGCCTCCGAAAGGAGCGTTGGTCCAAAGGGTTTGCTCGCCAGTGGCCTCACGGAAGTCAGTGATTTCCTGAGACATGCCAAGATGCATCTCGATGTCGTGTTGCTTGATGCGCTTGCCTTGCAGTACAGGGTTAAAGTAAATCAGCGTGATGACCGCAAAGGCGATAATAGCGGCAACGATACTGAGGATGTTTTTGTTTTTTTGGAAAAAGTTATTTTTCATCGCGATGGGTTGTTTCTATTTAATCTCTTCAAAATCAGTGTATTCTCCAATATTTGGGTCGACATGGGGTTTCTTGTCCTCATGGCTGGCAGTTTGGGTTTCTTCTTGCTCATATTGATTCATCTGTTTCTCCAGCTTTCGCATCTTTCTTCTGAATATCAGCTTGATAAGCATGCTGAAAGCATAAAAAAACAGTACGGCAATGAGTAATATTCTTAAAAGGGCTCCCATGTTCTTATTTTATAAGGTGCTGCGAAATTACGATTTTTCCTTTTGCGAAGGCAGTTTTTTGCTCAAAATGTCTCTCCAAGCCGCTCCAAGGAACCCCAATCCATAACCGAAAAGCTGGCAATAAGAGGCTGGTATAGAGAGTAATGCGACTTTCAAGCTCTTGTTTTTCAGCAACGAATCAATGAAAACCATAAGGCAGTAGAGTAGGATAGGGGCGAACCAGAGCCAATGGTGGTAAATGCCCAACATGACCAAAACCAGGTTGCCGACCACAAAAGCGGCAGGCAAGAGATGGACAAGCTTGAAAGTCTCGGGATACTTGTTCTTCAAAACCACACGCGCCTCGCCTGAATGCTTCACTTGACGGAAGAACGAGCTGAACTTGACCCGCCTTTTATGGTAGACAAAAGCATCTGGAAAAAGCCTGCAACTATAGCCGCCTTTGAAGATTCGGGTGCTCAAGTCGATGTCCTCGCCATAACGCATAGGAGCAAAGCCTCCCAAAGCTTGGTAAACGCTTTTCTTGATGCCAAGGTTGAAGCTGCGGGGATAGAATTTGTCCATTTTCTTCTTGCCGCCACGTATGCCGCCCGTGGTGAAAAACGAGGTCATCGAGTAGTTGATGGCTTTCTGTATGGGCGTGAACGAATTGTGGGCGCGGTCGGGACCGCCAAAGGCATCGCAAGGCTCTCTGTCCAGCTCTTCTTTGATGATCTCCAAGTAGTTTTCAGGAACGATGACATCGGAATCCAGGATGATGAGATAGTCACCTTGGCTGTGCTCGGCACCGTAGTTGCGTGACGGACCAGGGCCTGAGTTGGACTTGAAATAATAGTTCAAAACCAACTGTCCCTTGTATTTATCGCAGATCGCATCGCATTTTTCCGTTGAGCCATCCTCTACAACAACAACCTCAAAATCCTTGAAAGTTTGGTGACAAAGGCTCTCCAGCAGCTCGTCGACTTCCTGCGGTCGGTTGTAGACAGGTATGATGATTGAAAACTGCATTTTCATTATTTTTTGCAAAGATAGGGATTCTTTCCGTACTTTTGCGATTCAAATGTGATTATCCGAAAATGAAGAAGTTGATTTCTCTTTTTACAAGGATTTTTCCTCGTCAGTGGCTCATCAAGTTGAGCTATTTGTTTAGCCTCCTGGTACGTCCATTCTATATTGGCAACAAAGTGGAATGCCCCGTTTGTGGCGGACATTTCCGCAAGTTTTTGCCCTATGGTTATGGGAAGGCAATGGATAACCGTTTGTGCCCCAATTGTTTGTCGCTGGAACGCCATCGTTTGCTTTGGCTCTATTTGAAAGAGAAGACGGATTTCTTCACTGCACCGCTTAAGGTGTTGCATTTTGCCCCTGAACAACCTTTCCTGAAGCGTTTCCGTGCCTTGAAGAACTTGGATTATACTACCGCTGACCTTGATTCACCCATCGCAGACTTGCATTTGGATGTCACCGCCATCGATCAGCCAAGCGGCACCTACGATGTGGTTATCTGCAACCATGTGTTGGAGCATGTGAGCGATGCAAACAAGGCTTTTTCGGAAATCAAGCGCATCCTGAAGCCTAATGGTTGGGCTATTTTGTTGGTCCCTATCAATCCTGATGTGGATACCTTTGAAGATCCAAGCATTACCGACCCGAAGGAGCGTGAGCGTCTTTTTGGTCAATACGACCATGTGCGCCAGTTTGGCCGTGACTATGCAGAGGTGCTGCGCAAAGCTGGCTTTGTGGTGACGGAAGACAGACTTTATTACGAGATTTCAGAGCAGCAGCGTGAGCGGATGCATTTGGCGCGCAGGGGAGAAGAGATCATTTACCGTTGTTCATTGTCGTGAATTGCGTCTCGCAATTCACACGCATTGTCAAGAATTGCGTCTCGCAATTCAAAAACCTCATATAGAATCAAACTGCGGGACGCAGTTTGTGACAATGACAATGAAAAACAACAAAAGGCGAACCCCTAATGAGGTCGCCTTCGTTACCTTAAATGAGAAATATAACGGCTTCCGAAAATTAATACTCGTCAGAAACTGTAAGTTTTTTTCTGCCTTTGGCTCTTCTGCGGGCCAAAACCTTACGGCCGTTAGCCGTTGACATTCTTTCTCTGAAACCGTGTTTGTTTCTACGTTTTCTGTTTGAAGGTTGATAAGTGCGCTTCATCTCTGTATCTGTTTATTTGTTATTTTTCGCTAAAATCCCTTTGAATCGGGCTGCAAAAGTACGAAGAATTTCCTTTTCTCCAACACTTTTCTTGAAAAAAATAAAAAAGACAAAGCTGAATCCAACTTTGTCTTTTTCAAAATATTGATATTTAATTACTTATGCTATTGCTTCCTTTTCGGGGATGTTCTTCAAGGTTTCGACGAGGAAGTCCCAGAAAGGCTGCACACTCTCGATGAGCAGGGCTTCGTCGGGTGAATGCGGGTGCACCAGGGTGGGACCAAAGCTCACCATATCCCAATGCGGATACTTCGAACCGAGGATGCCGCATTCCAAACCAGCGTGGATGACCATCACCTTGGGCTCTTTGCCGAACTTCTCCAAGTAAACCTTCTTCATCAGGTTGAGGATGGGGGAGTTGATATTGGGCTTCCAACCGGGATAGTCGCCAGTAGAATAGGCTTCAGCGCCATTGTCGGTGAGGTTCTTGCGGATTTGCTCGGCCAGTTTGTCCTTGGCGGCGTCAACGAGGCTTCGTGTCAACGAGGCAGTTGTAATCTTGCCATTTTCCATCTTGATGGTGGCCAGGTTGCTAGAGGTCTCCGTGGTGCCTTCAAAGTCTTCCGACATGGCAATGACGCCGTTGGGATAGCGAGCGATGGCGCAGAACATGTTGTCTTGTGTCTTCACGTCGATGACTTGTTTGGGCATTTCAGCGGCTTCGCAGAGGATGGCCAGTTCAGGCTCGACTTCAGCGAACTCTTCCTTGCAGATGCCCTCATATTCAGCGGCGTACATTTTGAATTCTTCTTCCTTGTCCGCAGGGACGACCACGATGGCTTCAGCCTCTCTTGGGATGGCATTGCGCAAGCTACCGCCATCGATGCAGGCGAGGCGCATGCCATATTTCTCGGCTGCCATCAGCAGCATGGTGTTCAGCACCTTGTTGGCGTTGGCGCGACCCAAATTGATGTCCATGCCCGAATGACCGCCTTTCAACCCTTTCACGAAGAGGCGGAAGGCTTTCATGCCAGCGGGGACATCTTCAAATGTAGGTGTCCAGGTGCCGATGTTGTCGACGCCGCCGGCGCAACCCACGTAGAGTTCGCCTTCGGTCTCGGAATCCATGTTCATCAGAATGTCGCCTTTCAGCACACCGGGTTGCAGCTTGTTGGCACCCGTCATGCCAGTCTCTTCGTCGATGGTGAAGAGGGCTTCGATGGGACCGTGTTGCAGGTCGGTGGCTTCGAGCACTGCCATGGCAGCGGCAGCACCCAGACCATCGTCGGCGCCGAGGGTGGTGCCGTTGGCCTTCACCCAGCCGTTTTCGATGTGGGTCTCAATCGGGTCGTTCTCGAAATCGTGTACCTTGTCGGCATTCTTTTGCGGGACCATGTCCAAGTGGGCTTGCAGGATGACGCCTTTGCGGTTCTCCATGCCAGGAGTGGCGGGTTTGCGCATGATGACGTTGCCGCAATCGTCGACCATAGTCTCAAGGCCGTGGTCTTCACCCCATTGCTTCATGAAGGCGACCACCTTAGCTTCTTTCTTCGAAGGGCGCGGAATCTGCGTTAAGCTGTAGAAATTGTTGAACACGCCTTTCGGCTCCAAATCTTTGATAGTCATGTTGTTGATTGTTTATTGTTTAACTGTTTAATTGTTGTTGCATTCGTAGATGTTGTAATTGTCTACAGCGATTGTCAAACAATTAAACAATTCAACTGCCAACAATTCAACATCAAAATATTCGGCTAAAATACGACTTTTTTCTTATTGTCGACCAAGGGAAGGCGGATTTTTTTTGCTGATAAACGGAAAAAAGCCACTGAAACAGCGGCTTTTCCCATAATGTCAAATGACTGTTGGAATTGTCATTTACGTACCACCAATTGTTTTTTGTGAATGTTTCCTAAATTATCGGTGATTCTCAACAGATAAATGCCTTTAGATAGACTTTCGACAGCGGTTTCATTGCCTTCGAAAACCTTGACGAGTTGTCCTAGGTCGTTGTAGACTTGTGTCTTGCTAGCGGCGATACCTTTTATTATTACCATTTCGGAGGCAGGGTTGGGGTAGATTTCGATGGGTTCCGAATGGGAATCCGAAACTTCGAGCATGTCAGTGATGTTGATAATAATCTCTTTTTTCGCATCATCAAGGGTGACGACCAAAGTATCTTGTCCGATATCAAGCAGTTGAGCAAAGTTTTCGTAGAAACTGACCTTTCCTGTTGTGCTTTCCCAACTTAGACCGTAGAAGTCATTGAAGATATGGAAGTCGTCACGAACGTTATCGAAGCTATCGTATTCATCTTCTGATATATAGCGTAAGCTGACTGGAGCAACGGCAACGAAGCGAGTTGGACAATAATTCTCAAGGCCTGGATAGGGGTAGTTGTTTTCATAAAAAGTCCACCCAGAACCCAGAAGGTCAGTCATGTTAAAACCAATCATCTCGTGGGTAAAACGGGGCTCGGCCACACCTTCCACGTCGTTGCCAGGTGCCATGCCTTTCTTGTCGGTTAGTTGGCAGTCATAGTAGCAGTTGTTGGCATGGCTGGGTTGGCCTTCCTCGGTCCAAAGGTAACCGATGGCGGCTCTTGCCGATGGCCCGAATACACCACCATAGTTCAGGAGGTAGGCTGTGGTGTTCTCGGAGTCATAGTTGGTCACGAAACCGACCACACCACCAGAGTAAACACTTGAGGCAAAGATGTTTCCGGCATTTACGTTGTGGTCGATGGCCGCATTGGCACTGTAGCCGATGGTGCCGCCAACAGAGGTGGTGCCGCTAATGTTGCCAGTGTTTACGCAATTGGTAAGTACGCCATAGAAGTCACCGACGATGCCTCCAACGAAGTCCATGTCAGAATAGATGTTTCCGCTGTTGGTGCAATTATCGATTACACCCCAACTGGCACCTGCAATACCGCCTGTGTAATAGAAAGTAGTGTTTACATCGCTGTAATTATGGCAGTTGTAGATTTCGGAACCCTCGCCAGCCGCACCTACAATGGCTCCTGTGTATATCTCCCCATTAATTTGGCTGTCCTTAATGCTGAGATTGCTGATGGAGGCGTTGGCCCCGATGACGGAAAACAGGCCTTGGTTGGAGTTGTTGGTGCTGTAATCAGTGGTGAGGTTAGTGATGGTGTGCCCACCACCGTCGAAGTGACCAAAGAAGATTTTCTCTCCAGGGATGGAGATGGGCATCCAAGGCGTGTAGTCGCTGAGGTCAAGGTCTTTGTCCAACAGGAAATACTGGTCGGCATAGCCAGGGTTGCCGTTGGGGAAGATGTCTCCGCTGGCTTCGGTGCCACTGTTGACACGTGTCGCAATTTCGGTTAATTCCTCTGCCGAGGCGACAATGTAAGGGTCGTCATACGTTCCAGTGCCACCGCTTCTGCCCGGTGTCGTGTTGACCTTTAGTTCGCCTAAAGGCCGCATGGCATTAAGGGTCGCCCCGATGTTGGGCGTGTCATAATCGTATCCGATGCGAGCTTGCATCTGCGCAAAGGTGGTAAATCCACTCAATGAGAGTGCGAGGAGTAAAACAAGGAATTTTTTCATGGCTGTAAGGTTTTTGTTGACTGCAATGTTGTGTTTATTACGCATGCAAAATTAGGATTTTTTTTGCTTTGTAGAGAAATGAAGTGGTTTTTTGCACATATCCTCAAATTGTTTTTCGTAACCCTCAGATTTAATTGTTTTTGTGTGTCATCCGATACATTTTTGTCAAACTCTTTCTCTGTTTCCCCAAATTGTTGTACTTTTGTCCGATAATATTAGTGCCTTTTGTGCGTTTCTACCATTAGAGATTTAATGTCTATGAAAAGATACTTCCTTATTATGATGTCGGCACTGTTCATTTTCATGAGCTCCGACCTTTATGCACAGAGAAGAAATCCAGCCAAAAATGCCGATTTGGCCTTTGGCCGCAAGCAGTACACAGAGGCTGCCGACCGTTACAAGAAAGCCTACCGTAAGGTGCGCCGCAACAAGGACGAACGCAATCGCATCAGCTTTCAAATGGGTGAGTGCTACCGACTTATCGGCCTCACTAAGCGTGCCGAGCCTTATTACAAGCGCCTGCTGAAAACAGAATATCCCAACACCCATCCCGAAGTCTATCTTTATCTCGCAGAGACTTATAAGATGAACGAAAAGTTCAAGGACGCCATTGAGATGTATGAGATCTATTCGGAAAAGATGCCTGACGATCCTAGAGGCCCTTTGGGCGTGGAGACGACTCGGATGATTGAAGAATGGAAAGAAAACCCGTCGAAATACCAGCTTACCGAATTGAAAAAGGTGAATTCGACCAAGGACTCCGACTATGGCGCTTGTTGGATCAACAACAATTACAATGAAATCATCTTTACTTCCAACCGTGATGCTGCTACGGGTAAGGAAAAAGATGGCATCACGGGTCAGGAGTTCGCTGATTTCTTTACCTCGAAGCAGGATCGTAAGGGCGATTGGAGTACCCCTGTTCTGGCCGATGAAGGCGAAAACATCAACACAAATGCCAGCGAAGGCTCACCTTTCATGAACTCAAAATACACGAAACTCTATTTCACCCGCTGCCAAAATGGAGCCCACAAGAAAAATGGATGCCAAATCATGGTGGCAGGAAAGAGTGGGGGAGCGTTTTCTGAGGCGCGCCCTGTGGAAATTGCCGGTGTCGACACTTTGGATATTGTCGGTCATCCCACCCTTTCGAGTGACGAACTCATCATGTACTTTGCAGCTGAACGCAAGGGCGGTTTTGGCGGCAACGACATTTGGGTGGCCATGCGAGAGAATGCCACCGAGCCTTTCAAGCATCCCTTCAATCTTGGTGAAAGAATCAATACGGCTGGCAATGAAGTGTTCCCGTTCCTGAGATACGACACGGTTCTTTACTTTGCCTCCGACGGTCACGGTGGCATGGGCGGACTTGATATTTTTGTCTCTTCCATGGACACGGCAGGTGAATGGGGTGAACCTCGCAACCTGAAATATCCCATCAACTCGACCGGCGATGACTTCGCTATCGTGTTCCATCCCAACGACGAGCGTGGCTTCATTTCCTCCAACCGTGGCAATAGCCGTGGCTTGGACAACATCTATTATTTTGAGGAACCGCCCGTTCTGTTCACTTTCTCGGGAACGGTCAAGGATGCCAAGACCAAACAGTTTGTGAGCAATGCTGCTGTGCGTTTGGTTGGCAGTGACGGTTCCAACATCATGACGCGCACCAACGAGAAGGGTTACTTCAACTTCAGCGACAGCCAAATCAACAAGAACACGACTTACGACATTAGTATCGACAAGGACAACTATTTCACACTGACTGCACAAGAGACTACCATCGGGCTTGAGTTTAGCAAGGACATCGAAAAAGACTACGACATCGAGCCCATACCGCAGGAGCCTATTATGCTGCCTGACATTCTCTACGATTTGGGTAAATGGGACCTCAAGCCCCAGTTTGAGGACTCGCTGCAAGGCCTGATTGAAACGCTGCAAGTCAACCCGACCATCACTATCGAGTTGGCTTCACACACCGATGCTCGTGATACTGACGAACACAATGATATACTGTCTCAGAAGCGTGCCCAAAGTGTGGTTGATTACCTCATCATCCGTGGTATCGACCCGCTTCGTTTGACTGCTAAAGGCTATGGTGAGAGAGTGCCTCGCACCATCCAGAAAGACATGACCGTGAGAGGCTATACCTTCAAAGCTGGCACGAGACTTACAGAAGACTTCATCAACAAGCTGCCGAATACCGAAGTGAAAGAAGCCGCCCATCAGATGAACCGCCGCACCGAGTTCCGCATCTTGAGCAAAGACTACGTTCCACGCGATGAAATCAAAGAAGGTGGCACGGTCAATATCGCCATCAACCCAGAAGAAGATCAAACAGAAATGTTTACTGTCGACAAGAAGGGTTATTTCAACTTCATCGCTAACGTGGACGGCTACAAAGAGCCTTTCACTTACAGCCAAAACGCTGACTTCTGTGTTAGCGAAAGCCGTGCTCTTCAGTTGCTCAAAGACAATCGTATCTCAGCAAGCGACTTCCAGGGTGATGTGGAAAAAATCCTTACGACAGGCGGTATCCAAAACGGAGCAGTCTTTGTTATTAAGGAAGTGAGGATCGCAGGACGCTCACTCTACAACGTAGAGTGCAAGGTCGTCAGCAAGATGATCGAACAATGGGTCATCGGACAGAAGAACATGAAGCAACTCGGCAACTTCGAGTTTGATACCAAAGAAAAGAAACTGAAATTCAAATAATTGGACTAAGGCTTATGACTATGGCCTATGGCCACTTGGCCAATGGAAGGTGGCCATAGTCATAGGCCATAAGCCATAGTAAAAAAGGAGAAAATGGACAACCAAAGATATGCTCAACGCGGCGTTTCGGCCGAAAAGGAAGACATCCACAACGCCATCAAGAACCTTGACAAAGGCTTGTACCCCAACGCATTTTGCAAAATCATCCCCGACATCCTCGGCGGCGACCCGCTGTATTGCAACATCATGCACGCTGACGGTGCGGGAACCAAATCCTCATTGGCCTACCTCTACTGGAAAGAGACTGGCGACATGAGCGTGTGGGAAGGCGTGGCACAAGACGCCGTGGTGATGAACACCGACGACCTCATCTGCGTGGGCGCGACCGACAACATGCTCCTCTCCTCCACCATCGGGCGCAACAAGAGCCTGATTCCAGGCGAGGTGATCTCCGCCTTGATTAACGGTACAGAGCATTTCTTGCAGAAACTCCGCGACTTGGGCATCGGCATCTGGCTCACTGGTGGCGAGACCGCTGATGTGGGTGATTTGGTGCGCACTGTCATCGTTGACAGCACCGTGACGACACGCATCCGCCGCGATGAAGTGATTGAGAACAACCTGCAACCCGGTGATGTCATCGTGGCCTTCGCCTCTTATGGACAAGCCACCTACGAGGACAGCTACAACGGTGGCATGGGCAGCAACGGCCTGACCTCGGCTCGCCACGATATGCTGAACCATTATTTGGCAGAGAAATACGATGAGAGCTATGACCACAGCATCCCGAATGACTTGGTCTATTCCGGTCCGCACAAGCTCACCGACCCCACCGAGGTTCCAGGCGTGGATGTAGGCAAGCTCATCCTCTCGCCTACCCGCACCTACGCCCCGCTGATGATTCCGATTCTGAAGGAGTTCCGCAAGCAAATCCACGGCATCATCCATTGCAGCGGCGGTGCCCAGACCAAAGTGCTGCATTTCGTTGACAAGCTGCACATCGTGAAGGACAACATGCTGGCGTTGCCGCCTTTGTTCAAGATGATTCAAGCCGCCTCGGGCACTGACTGGCACGAGATGTACAAGGTCTTCAACATGGGTCACCGTTTGGAGATTTACACCAACGAAAAGTCTGCTAATGAAATGATTGCTATTGCAAAACAGTTCAATATTGACAGCCAAATTATTGGGCATGTGGAAACTTCGGAGCAAAAGAGATTGACGATTAAGAGCGAGTTTGGAACGTTTGAGTATTAAACAACCTACAAATCATAAACATCATGAACAAATCGAAGTTTTTAGCCTTAATGGGCATTTTGCTCATTTTCGGATTCACAAGTTGCAACAAAAACGGTGAAAAAGTCACCATCAAAACCAATCAGCCGGAAATAGTTAATGCACATCATGCAAAAATTACCGGCATCATCAAATCGCTTGACAAAAGCATTAATGAGCTTTGGGCTTACGGTTATTGCTTAGGAGAAGAACCCAATCCTGACATGTCACAAATGGTCTCTTGCGTTTATGCAACAGACTATGACCATCCTGATGTATCACTACCGAGACCGTTTGAGTATACGCTTGTTGGTCTGGAGCAAGAAACAGAATACCATTTCAGGGCTTTTGCATTTCTCAATGAAAATTCGGTTGTTTTTGGAAAGGATATTAGTTTTACAACCCCTGCTGAATAAGTTAAGCTGACATAAGTCAAGAACAATTATTGGCGAAAATTGGCAAAACACCGATTTTCGCCAATAATTTTGTACCTTTGCCCAACAATTCTAAAACCGTGGACATCACCGAAAAATTAGAAACGATCAAACACCGCTGGGAGGAAATGGGCGAACAGCTCGCCGACCCTGCCGTGGCTTCCGACATGAAGAAGTTCGTGAAGCTCAACAAGGACTATAAGGACTTGGAGCCTATCGTCATGGCCTTCAAGGAATACAAGACCTTGAAAGCCAATGTGGAAGAAGCGCGAGAAATCCTGACCACTGAGAAGGACGATGAGATGCGCAAAATGGCCCAAGAAGAGTTGGACACCGCACAAACACGTATCGAGCAGCTGGAACAGGACATCCGCGTGATGATGATTCCCAAAGACCCGCAAGACAGCAAGAACGCCATCATGGAAATCCGTGCGGGCACAGGCGGCGATGAAGCCTGCCTCTTTGCCGGCGATTTGTACCGCATGTACAGCAAGTTCTGTGAAAACCGAGGCTGGAAGATCGAAGTGACCTCCATCAGCGAAGGTGCTAGTGGTGGATACAAGGAAATCGACTTCACAGTGACAGGAAATGGCTGCTATGGTATTTTGAAGTTCGAGTCGGGCGTACATCGTGTGCAGCGTGTTCCAAAAACTGAAACCCAAGGCCGCATCCACACCTCTGCCGCTTCGGTGGCTGTGTTGCCCGAAGCCGAGGAATTTGACGTGGAAATCAACGAGGGTGAGATCAAGTGGGACACCTTCCGCTCCAGTGGCGCTGGCGGTCAAAATGTGAACAAGGTGGAGTCGGGCGTGCGCCTGCGTTATATGTGGAAGAACCCCAACACGGGCGAGATGCAGGAGATCCTCATCGAGTGTACCGAGACCCGCGACCAACCCAAGAACCGTGAACGCGCCTTGGCCCGACTACGCACGCGCATCTACGACATGGAGTACGAGAAATACATCAACGACATCTCTGCCAAGCGCAAAACCATGGTCTCGACCGGCGACCGCTCGGCGAAGATCCGCACCTATAATTATCCTCAAGGACGCGTCACCGACCACCGCGTGGAGGGCTTGACCGTCTATAACCTCGCCGCTGTCATGGATGGCGACCTTGACGAAATCATCAACCGCTTACAAATGGCGGAAAACGCTGAAAGACTGAAAGAAAACATTGAATCATGATATTATGAATAAACACCAGTTATTTGAGCAAATCAAGAAAAAGCAGTCATTCCTTTGCGTCGGGTTAGACACCGACATCAACAAGATTCCGCAAGATCTCTTGGCTATGGACGACCCTATTTTTGAATTTAACAAGCAAATCATCAACAAGACTGCCCCATACGCAGTGGCTTACAAACCCAACACGGCTTTCTACGAAGTGTACGGAGCCAAAGGTTGGCAGAGCTTGGAACGTACCATCCAATACATCAAAAACAACCACCCCGATATCTTCATCATCGCGGATGCCAAGCGTGGCGACATCGGCAATACCTCGGCCAATTACGCCAAGGCCTTCTTTAACACGCTGAAAGCCGATGCCCTGACCGTGGCGCCTTATATGGGCAAGGATTCCGTGGAGCCTTTCCTCAACTTCGAGGACAAATGGGTCATCCTTTTAGCCTTGACCTCCAACAAAGGCTCTCAAGACTTCCAATACCTCAATGTAGGCGAGCGGATGCTGCATCAGCAAGTGCTACAAACTGCAACCACATGGGCCACTTCGGAACAGATGATGTTTGTGATCGGTGCTACGCATCCAGAAGAGTTGGGTGAGATTCGCAAGATGCTGCCCGACTATTTCTTCCTCGTGCCTGGCGTAGGTGCCCAAGGTGGCGACTTGCAGGCTGTGGCGCACAACGGCTTGAATGACGAATGCGGTTTGCTGGTCAACTCGTCGAGAGGCATCATTTATGCCTCTAATGGCAGTGACTTTGCCATCAGGGCTGGTGAGGAAGCAAAGAAGTTGCAAGAACAGATGAGTGAATTGTTGAAGGAGAAAGGATTGGTTTAATTATCCGCATTCAGAACTATCCTTTCTGGATTGCTTCGTTCCTTGCAATGACGAAAAAAAGCCGCTTCAATTGAGGCGGCTTTTTTCGTTGCATTCAGCAGGCCGATTAACGAGCCACTGAGAAGGTACGGTTCAGCATAGTACCATCGTTGGCACGGACACGGAGGAAGTAGATGCCATTGTTCAAGTTCTCAGTGTTGATCTGAGTCTTGTTGCTGTTGACTTCCATTGTCATCACACGCTGGCCAACGGTGTTGTAAACTTCAACACTGGTCATGCCTTCGCTTTCAACATTCAGCATGTTGGCAGTCGGGTTAGGATAGAGTTTCAGGTTGTTTTCGTGTTCATCGACACCTTCCATCCAAGTTTGGAATGTGGTCTCAGGACCATAGAAAGTATAGCCATCGACGATGGCGTATGCCTTCACCATATAGATGGTAGAATGTTCAAGATCGTCGGTGTAGCCAAGAATGTTTTGGAACTCATTATAGAAACCAGGAATAATCATGGGTTCAGAACTGGTCACCTTACGGCAATAGAAGCCCACTTCATCCGGGTAGCCGTCAAAGGTGAGGTGAGCTGCAAAGTCGGCGTGGTTGTAGTCTACATTCATCACTTCCGTTGCGCTGACTTCCACTTGAGGCATAGGATTTCTGACGGAAATCAAATGGGAAGCTTCTTCACCAAACTCACCATCGTCTTCATCGCCGAAGAGCACATTGCCTTGGCTATCCTTAACAATATAATATCCATGACCGTAGGAGCAGCAAATGCCATTGCCCATATCGTCGTGGATGGTGAATTTCACGCATTCATTGGCAGGAACGGTGGCATGCTCGATGTGGAGTTGCGTTCCTGTGGCGCTGGCTAACATCGGGTAAGGACCACCTGAAGCCAACACTGTACCATCGGGCGTGGTGAATTCCCAAGTGGTGTGATTGCCAAACTTATCCTGCATGAGTTCAAGTTTCAGCACTTCTTCTTCGCCTTCGATTTCGACTTCAGCCCATTCGATGCAAGTGACCGAACCGGTAGCTTGTTTATACATGGGTTCACCATTGGCTTCGGTAAGGGTTACATGGACGGGATAAGTGCCGAAAGGAACCTCTAAAGTGGCACCAATCTTCTCAACGCCATATTGAGGCAGTTCGCCTTCCCAGTTGATGGTCTGGGTCGCGCCTTCAAACTCAACCTCAAACGTCATGGAAGTCAAAACATCTGTACCGATGTTCTGGACATTCAGTTCGATGTCCTTGGTGTGTGTGCAGGTGGCACCTCCCACTTGGCTGATGCCCTTGATGGTGGGATAGATGGGGGAATCGACACCTTGAATCAGGTCGAGTTCACAACCCGTCAAGATGGGGCGTGTAGTCACACCCTGTTGGCGTTCAGAAACCCATGCAAGGAAAAAGATATTGTTGATATCCACTTCAACGCCATTGGGATTGCCGATGCTTTCAGGGATCAGATACTCATAGGAACGAGTGATCAGGGTGCCTTGCGTAGTAGGAGAAATAGGATCACCCCAAGCGCTTGTATTGATGATATCGCGCAAAACATGCATATGGCAATATTGATTGCCAATCACTTGCGCAGGATTATCACCCATACCCGTTTGCGAACCGAGGATGCTATCCTGCAGCATGGCGACGGTCAAGAAGTTTTCATCAGCCGAGCTATTGCCTGTGTAATACACTTCGACCGTGATAGTAGCAACACGGGTCTCTGGGTTGACCACAGCCATACCACCGATATTGCATTCAGAGGGTTGATTCAATTGCGTATTCGACTGATTTGTCCATTGGTCACGACCGATGGCGGAAGCCGTCGAACGGTTCACTACGCCAGAAGGGAAACTGGTGACATTAAATCCAGCGCGGATAGTCTCACTGTCAGGAGTGTTAAGGTTGGGATAAGTAGACGGCGAAAAACCTCCTGCGTGAACATTGATAGCCCAGAATCGACCAGGATTATTCGCCATAATTTGGTTGGCGATCACATGGCCAGAAGGGCACCAAGTGCAGTTACGACCTGTGAACTCCTCAAGGATGACATTCCTATTGGCAGGATCAGTTGATACATACTGCTGGGCTTTCAGCGAGAAGGTGAAGGCCAGCAAAGCCATTAAGGCAAAGGTAAATTTTTTCATAGTTGTACTATTAAATTGATTATTCTTTTTTCGGCTACAAAAATACACATTAATCAAAAAAATGCGCCACTGAGTGACGCATTTTTTTCGAATTTTCAGAAAATTAGTCCAATGTTGGCTTTATTTCTTCTTTGAAGTGTTTTCTTCGTCGATTTGCTTGTCTTTCTTGTCACCTTTCATCAGCACATAGGCGAACGGTGAGGACAGGAACACGGACGAGAAAGTACCAGCCAGCACACCGACCAACAGGGCGAAGATGAAGCCGCGGATGGTGTCGCCGCCGAAGATGAAGATAGCGAGCAACACGACCAAGGTCGAACCCGAGGTATTGAACGAACGGGTCAAAGTGCTGTTCACAGCGCCGTTCATGTTGGTCTTCCAGGAGCTCTTCGGATGCAATCCGACGTTCTCACGGATACGGTCAAAGATAACCACAGTAGCGTTGATGGAGTAACCGATGACGGTCAGCACAGCAGCGATGAAGCTTTGGTCGACTTCCATGGTGAAGGGCAGCACGTTGTAGAACAAGGAGTACATACCCAACACAATGATGGTGTCTTGAGCCAAGGCCATGATGGATGCTACACCATACTGCCACTTCTTGAATCGGATGGCGATGTAGACGAACATCAGGGCCAAAGCCACGATGATGGCCCAGATAGACTTACGCGTAACGTCGCTGGCGATGGTAGCACCCACTTTCTGAGTGCTCAAGATACCCACGGTTTCATCCTCTGAAGAGAACTGGCTCATGGTCAAATCATTGTTGTAGAGTCCCTTCAAATTGTTGTAAAGGAGGACTTGGATGACGCTATCCACGGCGGGGCTGTCGTTTTTGATCAAGAACTTGGTCGTGACCTTCACTTGACCATTGGTACCATAGGTCTTCACTTCAGGTGTTGACCAGTCGTCAACCTCTTGGTCTTCTCTCATTTCGAGGGCGCTGTGGATGGCATTCTTGTCGAAGTTGACTTCGGACAAAGCATCACGCACTTGTTCAACCTTAATGCTCGGGTCATCGAATTGGACGACATAGTTACGGCCACCCTTGAAGTCGATACCAAGGTTCAAGCCACGGAAGGCGAGTGAACCCAAGCTGACCACGAGGAAGCAGATGCAGATGATGAATGAGGTCTTGCGCATACCGATGAAATCGTAGTGCTTGTCTTGCAGGAAGTCACGCGTCCAGTTGGTGCTGAAAGTGATTTCTCTTTCCTTATCCAGCATACGTTCGAAGATCAATCTTGAGATGAAGATGGACGTGGCCAGAGAGGTCAAGATACCGATGCAGAGGGTGACGGCAAAGCTGTGGACAGGACCTGTACCCAAGATGATGAGGATGATACCCGTGATCAAGGTGGTGACGTTACCGTCGATAATAGCGGAGTAAGCGTTTTTGTAACCGTCGGCGATGGCGAGCTTGATGCCCTTGCCAGCCTTAATCTCTTCCTTGATACGCTCGAAGATAATCACGTTCGAGTCAACAGCCATACCCAAGGTCAATACGATACCTGCGATACCAGGCAAGGTCAGCACGGAGCCGAGGCAAGCCAACACACCGAACAGGAAGAATACGTTGACCAACAAGGCGATATCGGCAACGAAACCGGCTTTCTTGTAGAAGAATACCATGTAGACCAGCACGAGGATGAAGGCGAACACCATTGACCACATACCTTTCTGAACGGCTTCCTTACCGAGTGAAGGACCAACCACTTGCTCTTCCAGGATTCTGGCGGGAGCAGGCAGCTTACCGGCCTTCAGGATGTTGGCCAAGTCTTGAGCTTCTTCAATGGTCATGCCGCCACCAGAGATGGATGAACGACCGTTCGGGATTTCACCGTTAACGACAGGGTAGGAGTAGACGTAATCGTCAAGAACGATGGCGATTTGCTTACCGACGTTCTCTCCAGTGAGGCGCTTCCATGCCTTGGCACCTTCAGGGTTCATCTGGATGGTGACTTCAACTTGGTTGCCTTGGCCGTAGTCTTGACGGGCGTCAGTGATGACTTCACCACCGAGGGCGCACTTGTTGTCACGCGACATCTTTAAGGCCACAAGGTCGAGGACTTCGATGTTCTCGCCGTTTTCACCAGGATAGGTCTCAGGCTTCACTGTCCAAGCAAGTTTCAAGTTACGCGGGAAGATGCTCTTGGTCTCAGCCAGCATTTGGTTGATGGCAGCGGTATCTTTCACTTGGGCGATACCCACACGGGCAGAAGCACCGTTGATGGGTTGCAACTTGGCAAACAGAGGATGGTTCTGGGCAAATTGATCCATGTCTTCTTCTTCGGCCACTTGCTCTTCATCCTTGTTCTCTGCCAGTTGGTCGAGGAGGTCGCTATTAGCAGCGCTGTCAGCAACGGCAGCTACTGTGCTATCAGCAACTTCGGCCACAACTTCCTCAGCGTTTTCTTCAGCGACAGGCTCTTCAACATTAGTTTCATCCAAAGCGCTCTTGGCTTTTCTGGTTTGAGCCAGTCTGGCATCAGCTTCGGTGAAGAATTGTTGCACTTCTGTGAAGTTGTAAGTCTCCCAGAACTCGAGTTGGGCAGTACCTTGGAGGAGTTTACGCACACGCTTCGGATCCTTGATACCAGGCAGTTCGACGAGGATACGGCCAGAGTTTTCCATCTTCTGGATGTTGGGCTGAGCCACACCGAAACGGTCGATACGAGTGCCGAGGATTTGGTAGGAACGGTCGATGGCTCCATCGCTTTCGCTCTTCAAGACCTTCAACACATCGTCGTTGCTTGAATTGATGTTGATGCCTTTGTCCTTAAACTCATATAAGAAAATGGAGACAAGGCTTGCGTTGGGGTCAACTTCTTTGAAAGCTTCGCCGAAAAGTGTGACGAAATCGCCCTTGCTCTCTTCCTGTCTCTTGGTGGCCAGTTCCATAGCCTTCAAGAAGGTGGGGTCTTGAGAGTCGCCCGACAGGGCTTTGACGATGTCTTTCACTGAGACTTCGAGGGTGACGTTCATACCGCCCTTCAAGTCCAGACCCAAGTTGATTTCTTTTTCCTTTGCATCGCGATAGGTGTACTTCTTGAACAACAAGTTATACACATTCACGTTGCTAATCGAGTCCAAATAATAAGTTTCCTTCTCATCCTTGATGAGGTTGAACTGTGACTCGTCTCCGTTTGCAAGTTTGGTAGCCTCTGCTTCTGCGTACTTTACTGCCTTCTTTTCCACACGCTTGGTCACCAAGGTGAAGGAAAGCTGGTAGAGAAAGATGAGCGCGAAGATAATGGCTATCGTCCTGATTGCTCCTTTGTTTTGCATTGTAAAACTGATTTAATTATTTGACTTTTAATTTATTAAATTTTCTAACTCGTCCTTTTTACTCAAATTCGAGCCTGCAAAAATAGGGTTTTTCTTTAAAAGTGCCAAAAAATACTTTTTTTGACAACTTTTTTTGTCGCCATAAAATATGCTTGAATTCTATTATTGTTCTGTCATTCAATTATTTATATTTTAACCATTTAAAAATCTCTTTGTAAGAAAGTTTTTTCCCATACATCAGGATGCCCGTGCGATAGATTTTGGCAGCAAACCAGGTCATGAAAACGAAAGTGATGGCCAAAAGCAGTATCGATACCACGATTTGCCAAATGGGCACCCCAAAAGGTATCCTCACCATCATCGAGATGGGAGAGGTGAAGGGAATCATAGAGAACCAAACAGATAGTGAACTGTCGGGGTTGTTGGGGATGTAGAACGTGGAAAAGAAGGCGACCATCAAAGGTACGGTGACAGGCAGGGTGAACTGCTGTGAGTCGGTATTGTTGTCAACCAACGAGCCGATTGCGGCATAAAGGGTTGCATACAGCAAATAGCCAAGTATGAAGAAAATGAGGAAACAAGTGATGATGGTGCCAAAGTCGATGGACTGGACAATCTGGAGGATGTTCTGCACGCTTTCGTTGCTCATGATGTCGTTGGAGGTGATTTCCTGTGCCATAACGGTACCCTGTGACAGCATCTCGGGATTGCTGAGGCCCAAATAGGTAGAGAATCCAAGATAGAGCACTAGGGTGAGAACAATCCAAAGCACAAACTGGGTAAGGGCAACCAACGAAACGCCGATGATTTTGCCCATCATTAGCTGGAACGGCTTCACTGAGCTGATGATGACTTCGATGATGCGGTTGGTCTTTTCTTCCGAAACGCCTTGCATCACCTGGCCGCCGAAGAACATGATGAACATGTAGACCAGTATGGCTAAGATGAGGCCGAGCGCAAACTGCACCTCGGTAAAGGTCTCTTTTTCATTGCCTTTTTCGTCCATGCGCATAATTTGCAGGTTGACATCGGTCTTGACCGCGCTGACGATTTCTGGGTCGACGCCTTTGGCCATCAGCTTTTGGTCTTCTATTTCTTTTTCCATCACACTGCTGATGTAAGTCTCCACTTCCATCGGTACCTGTCGGATACTGTAGACGACAGCATTCGATGGGATGTTGAGCTGTGTGGGTGGAACATATAAGGCCATGTCGAACACTCCGGTTTTCACCATTTCCTTGACCGAGTCGATAGGTTGGCCTGGCATGGTGACGAAAGTGTGGTCTTTGGTATTGCTGAAGCTGTTTTCAAACCAACGGCTCTCGTCGACAACGGCAACACGCAAATGGTCGGTGCTCGAGTTGAGCGCGAGCATGATGGGGATGATATAAATGGCCGCCATCAAAATGGGACCGAGGAAAGTCAGGATGAGGAAACTGCGTTTGCGCACACGTGTCAGATATTCACGCTTGATGATGAGTCCGATCTTGTTCATGAGGCTTGGTTTTGGGATTGCACTTCTTGGATAAAGATGTCATTCATCGAGGGCAACACCTCTTTATAGGAGACGAGTTGCCCGATTTGTAGCAATTGACTCAACAATTCGTTGGGTGATTCGCTATAGGTGGTGAGTCTCATTTCGTCGGATACGTCGGTAGGTTCCACCTTTATATTATTATAGGTGTCACCAAGGGCGTAAAGCGGTTGCATATCATCGCAGCGGAGGATGATTTCCCTTTTGTGTGTGTCATGTTGCCGTTTGATGTCACCGACTTTGCCTTGAAGGATGCTCTTACCTTTATTAATTAAGGTAATGCTGTCGCAAAGTTCCTCGACGGAAGCCATGTTGTGAGTGGAAAGAAGTACGGTGGATCCTTTGTCACGCAATCCGAGGATGGATTCCTTTAAGAGATTGGCATTGATCGGGTCGAAGCCGCTGAAAGGCTCGTCGAAGATAAGGATGTCGGGCTCATGGATAATGGTAGTGATGAACTGTATCTTCTGCTGCATGCCTTTACTAAGCTCTTCCACCTTCTTGTCCCACCAGCCACTGATTTCAAATTTGTCGAACCATTCCTTGAGTCGTTTTTGTGCCTCGGCTTTATTGATGCCTTTGAGCTCAGCGAGATAGATGGCCTGCTCGCCGACTTTCATCTTCTTGTATAGGCCACGTTCCTCGGGCAGGTAGCCGATGCGTGCGATGTGCTTTTGGCTGAGTTTTTCTCCATCGACAAGCACTTCGCCTGAGTCGGGCGCGGTAATTTGGTTGAGGATACGGATGAGGGTGGTCTTGCCTGCACCGTTGGGACCCAAAAGGCCGTATATGCAGTGCTCAGGTATGTCAAGGCATATGCGGTCTAAGGCAGTGTGGTCGGCATATTTCTTTGTGACCTCGTTGACGGATATTTTAGTCATGTTTTATAGACTGCGGGACCACGGGACTACGGGACTGCGAGTCGTTGGGTCCAAAGTCCCGAAGTCTCGAAATCCCGAAGTCTCGAAGTCAATTGAAATAATCCTTTATCTTACTGAAAAAACTTCTTTCCTCTGCTGTGGGATTAGGCTTGAAGTTCTCGGATTGTGCGAGTTGCTGCAACAGTTCCTCTTCCTTCTTGTTGAACTTCTTCGGAATCCAAACGTTCACATTGACAAGCATGTCGCCACTGCCGTAGCCGTTGAGGATGGGTAGACCTTTACCTCTCAACCTCAATACCTTGCCGCTCTGCGTGCCAGGGGCAATCTTCACTCTCACCTTACCATCGACGGTGGGGACTTCGGCTTGTGTTCCCATGATAGCCTCGGGAATAGTAATGAATAGGTTGTAAATCAAGGTGCTTTCATCGCGCTCGAAGTCGGGATGGGCTTCTTCCTCGATGAGAACGAGCAAGTCGCCGTTCACACCGTTGTGGGGTCCAGCGTTACCTTTGCCACGCACAGTAAGCTGCATGCCTTCGCCCACGCCTGCAGGAATGTCGATTTCGATGACCTCGTCGCCTTTCATGATGCCTTCGCCGCCACAGTGTGTACATTTTTTCTTGATGACAGTGCCCGTGCCGTTACAGGTGGGACACACCGATGCGGTCTGCATCTGTCCGAAGAAGCTGTTGACGGTCTGCACCACCTGACCACGACCGTGGCAGGTAGGGCAGGTCTCGGTGGAGCCGTCCTCTGAGCCGCTACCATGGCAATGCGTACAAGCCACGTATTTGCTCACCTTGATTTTCTTCTTCGTACCATGAGCAATTTCCTGAAGGTTTAGCTTGACCTTTACGCGCAGGTTGGAGCCACGTTGTTTGACAGTACCGCCACGACTGCCGCCACCGCCAAAACCGCTAAATCCACTGAAGCCACCGCCAAAGTCGAAACCGCGACCGAATACGCTGTTCAGGATGTCGTTCAGGTCGAAGTCACCGAAGCCGCTGAAGCCGCCACCACCAGTTGAACCACCATCCATGCCAGCGAAGCCATAGCGGTCGTAACGCGCCTTCTTGTTGGCATCGCTCAACACGGAATAGGCCTCCGAGGCTTCCTTGAAGTTCTCCTCGGCGGTCTTCTTCTCAGCGTCGGTGCCGTTCACCCACTTGTCGGGGTGCCATTTCAAGGCAGCCTTACGGTAGGCGCTCTTTATTTCATCGGGCGTGGAGTTCTTATTGACCCCCAGCACCTCGTAGTAATCTCTTTTTTCTGCCATTCTTTACTCTCCTTATTATTTTTGTGGATTGCTTCGCAAGAAATCTTTCAAAAATCTCTTTTATAATCTTTCAATATATAATCCATTGATTTTTATTAGATTTTATTACTATTTTTGATGGATTTCTTGTCCGCAGGACAATCCCATCAATTACCGACTACGACTCGCGCAAAGCGTATCACCTTGCCGTTCAATTTGTAGCCTTTCTGGATGACATCTAAGACCTTGCCCTTCTTGTCCTCTTCAGGAGCGGGAATCATCGTCAAAGCTTCATGTTCATCGGTGTTAAATTCGACTCCCATTGCCTCGATTTCTTCCAAGCCTTTCTTCTTTAATGTGTCTTTCAACTTATTGAAAATCAATGTAACACCTTGCAGGTCAGCCTCGTTGCCGTTCTTTTCCATGTTCTGTAGGGCGCGCTCGAAGTCATCCAACACGGGCAGAATGTCCTTGATGACATTCTCCGAAGCCGTGACAGTGAGGTCAAGCTTTTCCTTTGCTGTGCGTTTGCGGAAGTTGTCGAACTCCGAGAACAGACGCAAATACTTGTCGTTCAGCTCAGCATATTTGGCTTTTTCTTCTTCCAAAGCCTTTTCCTGAGCATGACGAATCTTGAACCGTTTTGACTTTTTGTCCGAAACCTTGTCAGCGGGTTCTTCTTTTTTCTCGTTGTTGGGTTGCTCTTCGACAGGTTCTTGCTTGTTCTCCATGTCTGGATTGACGGTGTCTTTCAAGGCATCGTCTTGATTCTTAACGTTTTCGTTTTCTGTCATGATATGTATGTGTTTTTTATTTTCTCATTTTGCTGAACAGTTTATCAAATCTTTTGCCAGAACGCTATTATTGACAAAATGGCAGGGTAAGAATGGTTTTTCTTTTTCTCATTCCTTATGTAACTATTCAAAATTAATCTGCAATATCTTTCAACTTCGAGACACGGGACTTCGGGACAAATCAATGTCCCGTAGTCTCGATTCTTTTATGTAAACATATTTTGCTCATCTACTTATTTGTGCTATTTTTGCACCATATAAAAAACTGAAGTATAAAAAAACGGTTTGTTTTCCTTGTGATGGCATTCATTGTATGCCATGGACTTAATGCGCAAAACTCAAATGAGATGAAGTATTTAAACCTCGTCTTGCCCGACTGTTCTTTGGTCAGTTATACATTGGCCGATGGCATTGACATACATTTCCAAGACTCAATTATGGTGGTGAACGACATGAACTTCTTTATGGATGACATGGTCAAATATTATTTTTCGGAGGAGGGAAACCTCGTTGTGAGTGAAAATGAATCCGACAATGTCAGTTATGTCAGTGGCGAAAGGCTGTTTGTCAAAAGTTATGGCGTGGGGAACATCGTCATTTCTGACCTTTTGGGTCGTGTGGTTTACAACAAGCCGAATTGCAAGGAGTGCATCGTGGATTTGTCGTCATTTGAACGAGGCATACTTTATGTAATCAAAGTCAATAGTCAAACCATCAAATTCATAAGAAGATGAAAAAGAATGCTTTACTCATAGTCTTACTTTTTTCGGGTGTTTTCTGTTCCGGTCAAAGTCATCGGCATTATACTATAAGGTACAAAACCCTTACAGACACAATTTGTCTCAGTACCCAATCAGTTATGGGCATTCATATTGATGACGTTGGACAAGAATTGGTTCACGACGATGGTACAGAATGGTCGTTTTTGATGGATTTGGATACGATCTATGTGTTACGGGAGCCTGACACTTCCAATTGGGTCGACCTCGGTCTGCCCAGTGGTTTGTTGTGGGCAAACCGAAATGTGGGTGCCAGCGCCCCCGAAGACTATGGTGACCACTTTGCTTGGGCTGAAACCTGCCCAAAGAGTGCATACGACTGGGATACTTACAGTTATTGTTGCAGTGGAACAGGCAGCTCTTTAACGAAATATTGCAACAAATCCAATTTTGGTTGCAATGGCTATACCGATACCTTAGACATCCTGCTGTCTGAAGACGACGCGGCCTCAGCTTTTTGGGGCAATGATGCCCGCACGCCTACGATAGAGGAATGGCAGGAGTTGAATAACAATTGTACTTCGGTTTGGACAAATCAAAACGGAGTGAATGGACGGCTTTTCACTGGCCCCAATGGCAACAGCCTCTTTCTTCCTGCTGCTGGTATCCGCGATGGGAACGGGCTTGTTTATGCTGGCACCGAAGGTGACTATTGGTCGAGTTCGTTAGAAATATTCAACCCAAGTGAGTCGTGGTATTTCCAATTGAACTCCGCCTATGCTAACACAAACCATTTCGACTTCCGTGACTGGGGCCGAACTGTACGGGCTGTGCGTTCAGTAAATAGGCAGAAATAATCTAATTACAAACGCTCAATTTTTGCCCCCAGCGTGTTCAATCGCTTATCAATATATTGATAGCCGCGCTCGATCTGGTCGCTGTTGTCGATGATGCTGTCGCCATCGGCAGAGAGGGCGGCTATGAGTAGGGCTACACCAGCGCGGATATCGGGCGAGGCCATGCGAATGCCGCGCAGATTATGGGAATGGTCAAGGCCGATGACATTGGCACGGTGTGGGTCGCAGAGGATGATCTGTGCACCCATGTCGATGAGCTTGTCGACGAAGAACAGGCGGCTCTCGAACATCTTCTGGTGGATGAGCACGGTACCCTTGGCTTGCGTGGCCACCACCAATACGATGCTGATTAAGTCAGGTGTGAAGCCGGGCCACGGCGCATCAGCTACGGTGAGGATGCTGCCGTCCATGAAGGTTTGTACCTCGTAATGGTCTTGTGCTGGAATAAAGATGTCATCGCCACGGTATTCCATCTGGATGCCAAGCCTGCGGAACACGTCGGGGATGATGCCTAACTGTGAGATGCCTGCATTCTTAATGGTGATTTCAGAACCTGTCATGGCAGCCATGCCGATGAAACTGCCCACCTCAATCATGTCGGCAAGCAGCGTGTGCTCCGTGCCGTGCAACCGACTGACACCGTTGATGGTCAAAAGGTTGGAACCAACGCCTTTGATATCGGCACCCATGCTGTTGAGCATGGTGCAGAGTTGCACAAGGTAAGGCTCGCAAGCGGCATTGAAGATGGTGGTGGTGCCTTGTGCCATCACGGCGGCCATGACGATGTTGGCTGTGCCAGTTACTGAGGCCTCGTCGAGAAGCATATAGCAGCCTTTCAGACCACCGCGCTGTACTTCGACTTCGTAGGAGTTGAAATCAAAGATGGCACCGAGTTTTTGGAGACCGATGACATGGGTGTCCAATCTACGTCGACCGATCTTGTCGCCACCCGGTTTAGGCATATAGGCCTTGCCGAAGCGGGCCAGCATCGGACCAGTCATCATCACACTACCTCTTAGCTTTGAAGCGGTGTTTTGATAGGCAGTCAAGTGGAAGTAGTTGAAATTGATTTCCTTGGCTTGCAAAACGATGTCATGTCTCGTAGGACGTTCAACGGTTACGCCCATGCCTTCCAACAAGGCAATCAGGTTATTGATGTCGAGGATGTCAGGCAGGTTGTGGATGGTGACTTTCTCGTCGGTGAGCAGACAGGCACATAGAATCTGCATGGCTTCGTTCTTTGCGCCTTGCGGGATGATTTCGCCTTGCAGCTTGCAGCCGCCTTTGATCTTCAGAGATGCCATAGTGTTCTTTTTTTGGCTTTAAGCTATCAGCAGTCAGCAATCAGCTTGCTTCGACAGTGGCTGAAAGCTGATTGCTGAAAGCTGACGGCTGATTTATAGTTTACCTAACTCTTGCATACGTTTCTTATACGCCGGATTATTGGGGTTGTTCATATTGGCCTTCAGGTTCGGCACTTTCTTCTTTTTCTTTTTGCCTTGCTGTTGTTGTTGCGGCTGTTTGGCTTGAGGTTGGACTTTTCCAAGGTCAGTGTTGCCGTTTAGCCTCGATTCGTCGGCAATGATGAGACGTCCTTTCGAAATGTTCTTCAAGTCGTCGATGATGACTTGGTCGTTAACGACACTCTTGTTCCATTCCAGGTAGTTGCGCTTCATTTGGCTGGCCAAGGAGTAGGCGAGGGCCTCGCGCACTTCGTCGTTCTCTTCCTGCGATGCGGCCTCAATCATCTTGATGAGATATTGACCGTAATGCCCATACTTGATATTATTATTCTGATAACCAATATGTTGTGGTTTGCTTTGCTTTTCCAACGGGACAGGAGGGGCGTAAGGACTATCCACATCAAGGTTATAGCCCGAAATCATGTAAAGATGATCCCATAGTTTGTGTTCATAGTCGCTCGACTGCTTGATGTTCGGGTTCATCTGCACCATTACGCTGATGATGTAACGTGCGGCTTCAGTACGCTGCTCGCGGTCTTCAATCTCAGACAGTTTTTTGATCATCTCTTGGACGCAGCGTCCGTATTCAGAAATGACAATCTGCTCTTTTTCTGTATTGTAGGTTAAACCTGGTTTGTTCATTATGATTCAATTTTGCTGCAAAGGTACATGTTTTTCTGATGATAGCGCAATAATAATGGAAAAAGGTATTGCCTTGTAATAAACTACATTTTCCTTGTTGCAATTAGGCGTTATTATTGTGGGCAATGGTCCGATCAGCCTGTTTTTTCGGCTCGCGACGGCAGTCCCAGAAATCGACGATTTCTATCACATCGTTGTTTATCCAGTAGACAAACTTGTTCAAGTGTCTCACGACGATACTTCTGTAGGGCACTGGGGCATCTGCAAGAAGAGGTTCCAAAGGACCAAGGAGTGGATTACTGCTCAAAAGTTTCACAACGCGATGGACTTCATTTCTGAATTCCACTCTCGCTTCTTTGCCAAACTGGTTTTGGATGTATCGAGCCGTTCGCAAGATTTTCTTCTTGGCCTCATCTTCAACTTTGATTCTCATAATGCCTCATAATGCAGCTCTTCCGCAGCTGTAAAAGATGATTTGTTAGCTTCTTCTTCAAAATCCTTGTCAAGCTCACGGAGGAAATCTTCAACTTCAGTGTAGTTGCCCAAAGCAATTTGTCTACGGCCTTCCTCGGCTCTTTCCAAGAGCTCTTCAACGGTGTAAGGCAATAACGTCTCTTCTTCTTTCATGACATTTCCTTTCTTCTGTTACGAATGCAAAAATAGTGAGTTTTTTTTGATTTGAAGTTTTATAGCCAAAAAAACAAGAAATCACCTGATTATCCCCAATCGCGCAAACTTCAACATCAGCATTTTCACTCCAGCAGTGTCGAAGCGGACACTCGCCTTCTTGTTCGCTCCTGCACCTTCGATGCTGAGGATGGTGCCTGCACCAAACTTTTGGTGCATCACCCTCATGCCTTCTTGAAGAAGGTCAGGATTGGAAGGTTCAAAGTCTTGTGGAACAGTGGGTTGGTTGAAACTTGGCTTTGCAAGCGAAGGCGTTTCTTCTAGTAGTTTGCGGAATCCGTGATGCTCGGGCTCGTTGATGCGTCGACCGAAAGGTCGTCCGCTCATAGGCGAAGTGCCTCTGAACGATGCCTTCTGTGTCTGTTCGATGAGGCTGGCATCGATTTCATCAACGAAACGAGAGCGTTCGCTGAGGGTGAGGTTGCCGTAACGGTAGCGTTGCTCGGCATAACTCAAGGTGAGTTTGGTCATGGCGCGGGTGATGGCCACATAAAACAGGCGGCGTTCCTCTTCCAGCTCTTCTCTTGTGCTGAGGCTGAGGATGCCAGGGAAGAGGTTCTCTTCCATGCCGACGACATAGACATACGGAAACTCCAAGCCCTTCGCGCTGTGGATGGTCATCAGGCTGACGAAGTCTTCCTCAGGGTCGTCTTTCTTCATTTCGCTGTCGGTGAGCAAGGCCACGTCTTCCATGAACTGCACCAAGTCGACGCGGGCGGTCTCGCCCGTGGTCTCGTCTACCTGACGGTCGCTGAACTCCATGATGGCATTGAGCAACTCCTCCACATTCTCGACCCTCGAAACGCCCTCTGGTGAGTCGTCTTCCTTCAGCACCTTAATTAAACCAATGGTATTGGTGATGTGTTTGGCCAGTTCAAAGGCGTTCATCTTGGCTTGCAATGTTTGGAAACTCTTAATCATCACCATGAAATCGCGGAACTTGTTGACGGTGCCCATGTTAAAGTCTTGTGGAAACACGTTGCTCTCCATGCACTTCCAGATGCTTGTGCGTTGTTCGTTGGCAGTGACCATCATGCGTTCGATGCTGGTCTTTCCGATACCGCGGGCAGGATAGTTGATGATGCGCAACAGGGCTTGCTCGTCCTCTGGGTTGATGACGACGCGGAAGTAAGCCAAGAGGTCCTTTATTTCCTTGCGGTCGTAGAAGGAGAGACCCCCATATATTTTATAAGGTATATTCTGCTTACGCAGGGCTTCTTCCATCGATCGGCTCTGAGCGTTGGTGCGGTAGAGGATGGCAAAGTCCTTGTTGGCCAAGTGACGGCTCATCTTGTAGCCGAAGATGCTGTTGGCAACCATGGTGCCTTCCTCAGTATCGCTGTTAGCATGGATGAGGCCGATGAGCTCGCCTTTCTCCTTGTCGCTCCACACTTTTTTCTTGATTTGGTCCTTGTTGTGGGCGATGACGGCGTTCGAGGCGTTGACGATGTTTTGCGTGGAACGGTAGTTTTGTTCCAACCTGATCAGCTTATAGTCAGGGTAATCGTTCTTGAAGTTAAGGATGTTCTGGATATTGGCGCCACGGAAGGCATAGATGCTTTGGGCATCGTCGCCGACCACGCAAATGTTCTCAAACAAGGCAGCGATGCGCTTCACGATGAGATATTGGGCGTAGTTGGTGTCCTGATACTCATCGACGAGGATGAACTTGAAGTGGTTCTGGTATTTGTAGAGCACGTCGGGGTTGTCGCGCAGCAGCACATTGGTGAAGTACAAGATGTCGTCGAAGTCCATGGCATTGGCGCGGTGCAGGCGGTCGTTGTAGAGTTTAAAGAGCTGCGCGATGAGCGGCTTGTTGGCCTTGCGGTCGGCCTCTTGGACATCGGGGTTGTTGGCATAGTCCTCGGGAGAGAAGAGGCTCGACTTGGCCGACGAGATGCGCGACAGCACCTGCTTGGGCGGGTAGACCTTGGTGTCCAGGCTCAGGTCCTTCAGGATTTGGGTAATGAGTGCTTTCGAGTCGTCCGTGTCGTAAATCGAGAAATTGCTCGTGAAGCCGATTCTCTCCGCCTCGATGCGCAAAATTCTCGCGAAGATGGAGTGGAAGGTGCCCATCCACACGTTGCGGGCGTCGCTGGCGTTGACGAGTTGCATGATGCGTTCCTTCATCTCGCGGGCGGCCTTGTTGGTGAAGGTGAGGGCCATGATGCTGAAGGGGTCGACGCCCTCTTGGATCATGTAGGCGACGCGGTAGGTGAGGGCGCGGGTCTTGCCCGAACCGGCACCGGCAATCACCATCACGGGGCCCTCTATAGTGGTAACGGCCTCTCTTTGAGGCTCGTTCAAGTCTTTCAATAAGTCAATCATTTATAGCTTGTTTAGAACTAAAGGTAATGTGTTTTTAAATAAAGGCTGCACCGCCTTGTCTGCAGTCCCATATAGAAGCGATGTATACGCCGTCATCCTCAACAAAATAATACACTTTATAGGTTAGGACAATCAAATAGCGATAGGATCGGATATGTGTAAAGTCTTCGTCCATTCTTCCTAAGTAAGGCATAGTTTGAAGAAGATCGACGCTATGAATGATGATTCCAATCCTGCGCTTGGCCACTTGTTCGCTTGCAAATTCACTGTAGAATTGGTGAATGGCATCAAGTTCGTTGGAAGCCCTTCTCAGCCAATGGATTTCAAACGCCATAACGCTCGCAGATGGATGAGTGGCTTAAGTAGTTTCCGCTTTGGTAATCAGCTTCAGCTTCCCGAAGCGACATTTCCATCTGCTCATGGGTGTAAGCACATGGCAAAGGCCTTCCACTGAGAATGGCCACTGCTTCGGCTAGCAGTTCTTCACTCTCGGTCTGCGACACAAGCAACGACGCCCGTTGTCGCAAAGCAATAAGTGCATCATAATTCATCGAATGGGATCTTTCCTGTACAGTTTCCATTTTGGAGTGTTTTATAGCTGCAAAAGTACAATTTTTCCTTGAACTGCAAAAGGGATGAATGAAAAAGTCCTACCTGAAACATTATCAGATAGGACTTAAGGCTTTTTCGTGACCCGGCTGGGGCTCGAACCCAGGACCCCAACATTAAAAGTGTTGTGCTCTACCTGCTGAGCTACCGAGTCATCCTTGCTTTTTGCGGGTGCAAAAGTACGGCTTTTTTCGTTATCACGGACTTTTTCAGCCAATTTTTTTTCATTCGTCCAACAAACCTTTGCCTTGACGGATGATAACAATCTCATTGTCAGTGCAATCCACGACGGTACTTTCCTCGTTTTCGCCCGCACCGCCGTCAATGACGATGTCCACCAAGTCCTTGTAACGGTCATGAATCTCCTCTGGGTCGGTGAGGTAGGGGTTGATTTCGTCTTCCTCGTCGGCCAACGAAGTGGTCATGATGGGTGCACCGAACTCCCTGACGATGTTCGTGATGATGGGTTGGTCGGGAATGCGGATACCGATGGTCTTCTTCTTGCTCTGGAAGATGCGCGGAATGTTGTTGTTGGCCTCCAAAATGAAGGTGAACGGTCCTGGCAGGTTGCGCTTCATCATCTTGAAGACGTCGTTGTTGATGGGCTTGGTGAACTCGCTCAACATGCTGAGGTCGTGGAAGATGAATGAGAAGTTGGCCTTCTCCTTCTTGATGCCCTTGATTTGGCAGATGCGTTCGAAGGTGCGAGGGTTATTGATACAGCCTCCCAAACCGTACAAGGTGTCGGTAGGGAAGATGATGGTACCACCGTCGGCCAAGCATTCCAAAATCATCTTGACGTAACGCGGGTTGGGATTTGTTGGGTAGAGTTTGAGTATCATAGGCTTACAGAAAAATCGCGCAAAAATAGTAAAAATGTTTAATTGTTGAATGTTTAATTGTTGAACTGTTTTGCTTTCAGCGTTCAGCAATCAGCAATCAGCAGCGTTTGAATCGAGCTGATAGCTGACTGCTGATAGCTGACAGCCAAATCTTGAAATTTTTTCCTCTTCTTGTTCCAGCGAAATAAAAAAACCGTATTTTTGCAGTCCATCTACGGGACATCTCCCGCAGATGTTTTTTGTTTTTATAAGGAATGAGCAACTTTGGTTTATATAAAAGACGCGAGACTATCAGACAATGACTGATTTTGGCTTCTAGCTTTTGGCCTCTGGCTTCTGGCAGCTTTTCGAAATGCTTAAGAGCTTACCTCAATCGTTGAGCTGCCAGTAGCCGGTGGCCAGTAGCCAATAGCCATTTCCAAAGTCAAAAACTCTATGTCAAAACAACATATTATTTGAATACTTACATAACCTCAAATCGAAAACATTATGGGCGGCTTCTTCGGCACTGTTTCCAAACAACCTTGCGTAAAGGATTTGTTCTATGGCATTGATTATCATTCACATCTTGGTACCAAGCGTGCAGGTATGGTGACTTACGATGGTGAATTGTTTCATCGTTCCATCCACGACATCGAGAATTCGTATTTCCGTACGAAGTTCTGCGATGAACTGGGTAAGTTTGTAGGCAATATCGGTATCGGTGTCATCAGCGATACGGATGCTCAACCCATTGTGGTCAACTCGCATCTGGGTAAGTTTGCCATTTGTACGGTGGCTAAAATCAACAACTTGGACGAGTTGGTCGAGCATTGTTTGGACCAACGCCAGCATTTTGCTGAGCTGAGTTCAGGGGCCACCAATCCCACCGAGCTGATGGCCTTGCTCATTACCCAAGGTGAGGATTTTGTGGATGGCATCCGCAACGTATATAATAAGGTGAAGGGCTCCTGCTCCATGATTATCATGACTGCAGACGGCATCATCGCCGCCCGCGACTATTACGGTCGCACACCTATTGTGGTGGGTAAGAGCGATGCTGGCTATGTGGTGGCTTCCGAAAGCCATAGTTTTATCAACCTCGACTACACGACTTGCTATAACGTCGGCCCGGGCGAAATCGTCAAGGTGACGCTCGACGGTGTGCAACAGCTGTTGCCGCCCAGCCCAAAGAAGCAGGTGTGTTCTTTCCTTTGGATTTATTATGGCTATCCTGCAGCCGACTACGAGAACGTCAACGTGGAAGAGGCGCGCTACAACGAAGGCCGCGAAATGGGCAAGCAGGACTATCTCGACCTCGACTACGTCTCCGCCATCCCCGACTCGGGTATCGGCATGGCCTTGGGCTATTCCAACGTGCGCAAGATCCCGTACCTGCGTGGAGTAGTGAAATACACACCTACTTGGTCGCGGAGTTTCATGCCCGTCAACCAAAGTCAGCGCGAGCATGTGGCCAAGATGAAGCTGATCCCCAACCGTGCCTTGCTCGAAGGCAAGAAAGTGGCCTTTTGCGACGACAGCATCGTGCGTGGCACCCAGCTGCGCGACAATGTAAAGATGCTCTACGACTATGGTGCCAAGGAGGTGCATGTGCGCATCAGTTGTCCGCCCTTGCTTTTCGGTTGTCCTTTCCTCAATTTCTCTGCTTCCAAGAACATCATGGAGCTTATCACCCGTCGTTGCATCGAAGAGATGGAGGGTGACGACAACCGTAACATCGAAAAATACTGCGACCCGACAAGTCAGGAATATGCCAATCTCATCGAAATGCTGCGCAAGCACGTCGGAGTGGATTCTTTGAAATTCAACACCTTGGAGAGCGTGGTACGTGCCATTGGTTTGCCTAAATGCGACCTCTGCACGCATTGCTTTGATGGGTCAAGCTACGGGCACGTGTAAAAATTTTCGATTTTCGCTTGCCAATCCAAGAAAAGTCCGTACTTTTGCATCGGGTAAGTCTTATACGACCAGCTCCCTCTGAAATCCCCCAGGACAGGAATGTAGCAAGGGTAGGAGGTTGTAGCGGTGCGATATGAGTAGCTTACCCTTCTTTGTTTTATGACGTGAGGTGATGGTATATTCCTTCGGAATAGAAATGCTTTTCATTGACTAACGTCGAATCTTCGATTTCGGCGGAGCTAAATCTTGTCAGAATATATATTCCTTCGGAATAGAAATCTATCAAAATCTAATCAAAAATCTATTGAAAAATCGATAAATAGGATTTTAGAAAGATTTTATAATGATTTTGAATAGATTTCTTGCGAAACAATCCTAAAATGCAAACACAGAAAAACGGTAATGAGGATTTTAGAAAGATTTACGATGATTTTCATCAGATTTCTTGCGAAGCAATCCCATAATAGTATTATCTTTGCAAGAAATAACAAATCATGAAAAAAGTTCATTTCATCGCTATAGGCGGAAGTGCCATGCACAACCTCGCCATTGCCTTGCACCGCAAGGGTTACGAAGTCACGGGTTCGGACGACGAGATCTTCGAGCCATCCAAGTCACGTCTCGCCAAAGAAGGCATCCTGCCTCCACAATGGGGCTGGTATCCCGAGAAACTGGATAAGTCGTATGATGCCGTTATTCTGGGCATGCACGCCCGCATCGACAACCCTGAACTCGTCCGCGCCCAAGAATTGGGTCTGAAGGTGTATTCCTATCCGGAATACCTCTACGAACAGGGCAAGGACAAGACCCGCATCGTCATCGGCGGCAGCCATGGCAAGACGACCATTACCTCCATGATTCTTCATGTGCTTAAACATGTTGGCATCGAGACCGATTTCATGGTTGGGGCACAGTTGGAAGGCTTCGATGTGATGGTGCGCCTTAGCGAGACAGCGAAATATATGGTGATGGAAGGCGACGAATATCTCACTTCGCCCATCGACCGTGTGCCGAAGTTCCACCATTATCATCCCCATATCGCGGTAATTAGCGGCATCGGCTGGGACCATGTCAATGTTTTCCCGACCTTCGACAACTATCTCGAACAATTCCGCATTTTTGTCCGCACCATTGAGCCGGGTGGTTGCTTGATTTACGACCAGACCGATGTGGAAGCCGAAAAGATTGCCCAAGGCGCACAGTGCCGTACTTTCGGCTACGGCGTGCATCCTTTTGAGAGCAATGGCATCAAGACGACTTTGCTCTTGCCTGACGGCAGTAGGAGGGAAGTGGGTGTGTTTGGTAGCCACAACATGAAGAATATCAACGCGGCACGTTTGGTCTGCCAGCAACTCGGTGTGACCGATGCACAATTCTATGAGGCCATTGCGTCCTTCAAAGGTGCGGCCCGACGCTTGGAACTGTTGTTCGACAATGGCGATAACTTCGTCTTCCGCGATTTCGCCCATGCACCTTCAAAAGTGAATGCCAGCGTGAAGGCCTTGCGCGAGCAATTCCCTGAGAAACATCTGGTTGCGGTGTTCGAGTTGCACACCTACAGCAGCCTCAGCGAGGTTTTCATCGATCATTATCGTGATGCCTTGAAATTGGCTGACACGGCGATTGTCTTCTACGACCCGCATGCCGTGGCCATCAAGAAACTGGAACTTATGCCCGATTCACGTATCGTTGAGGGCTTTGGCCGTGTCGACTTGAAGGTCGTGCATAACAAGGCGGAGCTGGTTGCCTTATTAGAAAAAGGCCAACGACATAATGTCATTGGCGCTTTCATGAGTTCTGGCGACTTCAATGGCTTGACCACTGAGGATTTGAAGGCTTTGTACGATTAAATGTCGAAAATGCCCTCTTTGATTTTGGCGTTGTATTTCTCGTTTTCAAGGGTGTAGGTATCGATGGATCCCTTGTAGTCAATCAGCACAATTTCCTTGAGCAGAAGGCTGTTGATGTCATATCGGAAGATGGCTTGCTTGAGGCCTATTCCGATTAGTATCTTTTTCTTGGTGGTGAAAATGACCTGGTGATAGTTGTTGTCCGATTCCATCCGCAGGCTGAAGTTGTTTTCTTCGGCCAAGTCTTGGCAACGTCCTTGAAGCGCATAGAGAAAGGCTCGGGTCAATGAGCGGATGGGGCCATTCCACATCCTGAAAGTGCCATGAAACATGCCGATGTCCACCTTGATATGGTCGCCATTGACAATCATGTAACTGTCGTTTTCGAAGACGGCCGAGAACTTATCGGAGAAGCTGTAATAGAAAGTCCCGTCCTTTTCGATGGTTTTGTCGGTTTTCTTGGTGTGGTTGTGTATGTCAGCCTCAAGAGTTATTACATTGGCGTTGGCACTTTTTATGCTGTCCAAAAGGGGAAGCTTTTGTGCCTGCATCTGCAGGACAAAGAGAATCGTCGTTAGTAAAACAATGACTTTTTTCATGGGTCCGTGCCAAAAAGAAAAAATGGTGTCACAGAATTGTGCACCATTTTTTCAATATAGTTTTATTTGTCCAAACTCATTAAAAACTCTTCGTTGTTACGGGTCTTGGCCACACGATCCTTCAGGAATTCCATGGCCTCAACAGGTGTCATGTCAGAGAAGTGGTTGCGCAAAGCCCACACACGAGCCAGGGTGCGTTCGTCAACTAAGAGGTCATCGCGACGTGTACCCGAAGCGACGATGTCGATGGACGGGAAGATACGCTTGTTCGACAGGCGACGGTCGAGTTGGAGCTCCATGTTGCCCGTGCCCTTGAATTCCTCGAAGATGACTTCATCCATCTTGGAACCTGTGTCGATGAGGGCCGTGGCCAATATGGTCAGTGAGCCGCCGTTTTCGATCTTACGCGCTGCACCGAAGAAACGTTTGGGCTTCTGCAAGGCGTTGGCTTCCACACCACCGGTAAGCACCTTGCCCGAGGCAGGTGAAACGGTGTTATAGGCACGGGCAAGACGGGTGATGGAGTCAAGCAGGATGACCACATCGTGACCGCATTCGGTGAGGCGTTTGGCCTTTTCGAGGACGATGTTGGCAATCTGCACATGCTTCGAAGCAGGTTCATCGAAGGTGGAGGCAATGACCTCGGCATTCACGCTGCGTTGCATGTCGGTGACTTCTTCAGGACGCTCGTCGATGAGCAATATAATAAGGTACACTTCAGGGTGGTTGGCAGCGATGGCGTTGGCCACATCCTTCAGCAGGACGGTCTTACCAGTCTTAGGTTGTGCCACAATCAAACCACGTTGGCCTTTGCCGATGGGGGCAAAGAGATCCATGATGCGGGTCGAGATGGTACAGCCTTGGTGCCCCGTGATGTTGAACTTCTCGTTGGGGAATAGAGGTGTAAGGTAGTCGAAAGGAATGCGATCACGCACTTCCTCGGGTTTACGTCCGTTGATGAGGTCAGTCTTGATGAGGGGGAAATATTTCTCACCAGCCTTGGGAGGACGAATGACACCCATAATGGTGTCGCCAGTCTTCAGTCCCAACAGCTTGATCTGTGATTGCGATACATAGATGTCGTCGGGAGAAGGCAGGTAGTTGTAGTCGGAAGAACGAAGGTAGCCAAAACCATCTGGCATAATCTCCAACACGCCTTCGGCACGCACGGTGCTGTCGAATTTGGCCAACAAATCGTCGCGGCGAGGACGTTGCTCGAAGCGCTCTTTTTCGTTGCGCTCTTGTTTGGGCTGTGCAGGAATTTCTTCTGTCAAAGGAGTGGTTTCAACGATTTGTTGTTTTTCTTCTTCAACGGCTGCTGGTTCTTTTTGGACTTCTACTGACGGAGATTCTTCACCTGTGTTTTCGTGGACGCGTTTGCGTTTTTGTTTCTCTTTCTTTTCGCGGGTGGGTTTCGGTTCGGCTGGTCCTTCGGTAACAATAGTTATGGGTTTTTCTATGGTTTCCTCTACGACAGGTGCCACGGGCTCCTCAATTCTGGTTTTCTCTTTTTTTGGAGCTGGAGCCTGGGTGGGTTGGCTTATATTGTTGTTTTTTTGCCATTCAGAAACGTTGGCTTCGGCATCTTTGCTGATGCGTGGGCGTTTGCCTCGTTTGCCTTGAATTATATTCCCTTCAATGGGCTCTTTTACAGGCTCTTTCTTTTCTTCAACTATAGGCTTTTCGGGGGAAACGGTTTCTTTAGGTTCGTTTTTTTCAGCCTTGGGAGCTTTGGTTTTTTGTTTTTTGGGTTTTGCGGTTTTCTTGATGTCAGGATGGTCTACCTGATGGTCGATGATGTCGTAAATCAGCTGGGTGCGGTCACGGTTTTCATCGTCAATACCCATCTCAGTAGCAATGATTTTGAGGTCATCTAAAGACTTCTCATTGAGTTCAAAAATGTTGTACATAAACAATTGGTGTGAAAATTCCAGATGGAATATAATAGTGATACAATAATTTCGGTTGGAACACTTTTCTTGAAAAAATCCTCGATTGGATTTGCAAAAGCGGTGCAAAGATAGGGCTTTTTTTCGGACTGGCAAATTTTTGTTGAAAAAAATTGTATTTTTGCACCCTAAATTAAAAACGAGTTATCATGTCACAAAGATTGCAATCCATTTTCTTTTTTCTTTCGGCTTTGCTGTTTGCATTGCTGTTTTTCCTGCCTCTGGCTGAGTATCTTGGCGAGACCAATATCCTGAAATTTAATGTGTTCGGTATTGAATCTGGCATTCCTGGTGGAACAGTTCCCTATCCCAAAACCTTTAGCTTGCCTGTACTGATTTTGGCAGTTACGGCAATTCTGTTGAGCGGTTATTTGGCCATGAGCTTGTTCCGAGCGATAAAATTGGCACAATTTGTCAAGCTATACAAGATAGCACGCATCGACATCATTGTCATCGTGGCTTGGGTTGCTGTAGTGTTCGCCTATTATATTCGGGTGATTGGCAATCCCGTTGGTGCCGAACCAAGCTTCAAGGTAGGTGCATTTTTGCCTTTGGCAGCATTGCTGTTGACGATTGCCGCCACTATGGGATTGAAAAAGGATATTAAAAAGGTGCGCTCTACCGACCGTATCCGTTGATTAGGAAAGAGTAAGAAAAACGAAAGACCCTCTGCTCATGTCATCCCCTTGGGAATCATTGAACAGAGGGTCATTTGTGTTTTAGATGACCTTGTTTCGGTCAAGCTGGAAGATCTCCATGTCCTTAAAGGTCTTTCCGTCGATGACCATTCGGATAAAGGTAATTTGCTTGTGAAACCCCGAATTGCCTGCTGCGCCAGGGTTGACATGAAGCAAATCCAACTTTTTGTCGTATATTACCTTCAATATATGCGAATGGCCGCAAATGTAGAGGTTGGGTTTCTTGGTTTCGAGAATATACTTCACCTCAGGCATGTAATGGCCAGGGTAACCACCAATGTGGGTCATGTAGACGTCGACATCTTCGATATGGAAAAACAGATCTTCGGGATATTGCATGCGCACAATGTGGTCGTCGATGTTGCCATGTACGGCACGTAATGGTTTGAAGTTGGCCAAAGTTTCCGCTGTTTCAATGTTCCCAATATCACCCGCGTGCCACAACTCGTCAACATCCTTGAAGAAATTGAAAAGCTGTGGCACTAGGGTGCAATGCGTGTCCGACAAAATGCCGACTTTCAGCATGTTATTTCAAGTTGATCATGAAACCAATAGCCAGCACTTCCTTGAATTGTACTTTTGAGCCTTTGATTTTCAGTCCGTCTTCACCGTAGAACGGGACGTCATAGTCATAGATGAGGTGTGTGGCAAGGTTGCAGTTAAGCCAATCGTTCACCTTCAGCACGAGCATGTTTTGCCAGTCCACATCGACGCGCTCGGGATGGTTGAGGTAGTTGGAAAAGAGTTCCAACTTTGAGTTGAAATCGATGTTCTTTGCGAGAGGATATTGGAACTTGGCTACGGCACGGGCACCAAACTCGTAACGTATTTTGTCACCTTTGGCATGTTGTGTGGTGTCGTTGGCATCAAGCGAGTTGACACCGAAGGCACCGATGGAAGCCAGATAATCATCGTTCACAATGGTAATGCGGCCCGTAATGGGCGAGAAGTAAAGCGAGAAGTGCGGGTTAGGCACCCATTCGATACCCAAACCCAAGCTGATGTATGCAGGGGCAAGGAACTTGGAGATATATTGGGTGGAATCTTTCGTGTAGTCATAGCCATTGGCAAACTGGGAACGGAATGCCAACTCTGCGCCGTAGTTGAGGTGCTCAGTGGCTTTCAAAGTTGCCAATGAGGTGAACTCAATCTTGTCGTCGGTCTTGATGGGCTTCTTGTGGAAGTCGTAGATGCTATAACCAAGAGCCATGTTCAAGGTGTTGTCCCATTTGAAGTTGCCATTCAAATAATGGATCTCATAGTTGAAGATGCCTTGTCCGTTGATGGTGTTTTGTCCACCGGCAGCCCAATTGGTGTAGGAACTTTGTCCGAAATTGAGACCGAAATTGCCTTTGTGGCTCCAGCCTTGCGGCATTTCATCTTGTGCAAAAGAAACGATGGCTAATGATAAAGCCAAAACTGTAAATAAAACTTTTTTCATTTTATTGATTGTTAAATGGTTATTCTCAATTCTCAATTCTCAATTCTCTAAACTCTAAACTAATAACTATTCCCATCTTGGAAATTATGCGCGCCAATGCTGAAAGTGATATCCTGCATCCCCGTACTACGCACATATTTTCCGTTCTTCTCGGCAGGAATCCAAATGGTCTCTTGAAGGAGTCGGATGGCCTCATTGTCGCAACCGCCTCCCACTGAGTTGACAACGACGATGTTTGACACACTTCCGTCAGTCTCCACCACGAAGCTCAGGCGTACTGTGCCTTGAATCTCGCGTTCCTTGGCTTCTGCGGGGAATTGTAGGTTTTTTTGGATGTATTGCGGCATGTTGATGCCATCAGTGAAATAGGGCCTGGCCACCTCTTCCAACTGTTTGTATTCGTATATTTTATAAGAGGTGTCAGCTTCCAAAGTGAGGGGAGCTGTATGACGCTCGTGGCGCTTCCAATACCGTTTGTAATTCTTGGCATTGTAATCCACTTCGTATTCCGTGTCGTAGTCAGTGGGTATGCCAACATCTAAGGCAGGTTTCCATAGGATGGTCCTCACCAAATGCAGTGCGTTTTGTGAGGCAGCTTCACTGAAACTCGACTTTACGGCATATTGGCTACCTGCTCCGTTGGCGTCAACGTGCAGACTGACAATCACTTTTCCATTATTGCCTTTCTGTAGGTCAGCTTCGGGGTAAATCATGTTTTGCATGATGTATTCCTTGGTCAATGGTTTGCCCGCAAGGGGCTCTGGAGCCGTCACTTGGGCTTTCAGTTGCCATCCTGAAAAGAGGATGAACATGGCGGTGATGAGTCTTGTTTTCATGATGTAATATTTTTTTGATGATGCAAAAATAATCAATTTGTTGAATTGTTGAACTGTTTTGTGTTTAATTGTTGGAAGTGGTGCTGTTTTTTCAACAATTCAACGATTCAACTCCCAACAATTGGCTTCGTCGAATCGTAGATTTCAACATAATTCCTATTTTTGCAGAAAATTTAAGTTTATGGAGGACAATTACAAGAATAATATGGTTTTCGGAATCCATCCTGTGCTCGAACTGATTCGATCACAAAAGGAAATCGAAAAGGTTTATATACAAGGTGGTACGCGCTCGCCCGAGATTGCAGAGATTGCCAACACCTGTCGCGCTAACGGCGTGCCCGTGCAGTTTGTACCCATTGAAAAGATGAACCGCCTGACACGCAAGAACCATCAAGGCGTGGTGGCCTTCATCTGCCCAATAGAGTATCAGCCGTTGGAGAAGGTGGTGCAAATGGTCTTCGAAGACGGCCGCGACCCCTTCATCCTGATGCTCGACCGCGTGACCGACGTGCGCAACTTCGGCGCCATCGCCCGCACGGCCTACGCCGCAGGTGTGGATGCCATCGTCATTCCCAACCATGGCTCGGCCTCCATCAACGGCGACGCGATGAAGACCTCGGCTGGGGCCTTGTCGTTGATCAACGTGTGCCGTGTGGAGAATCTGAAGGACGCCATAGATTTTTTGAAAGCCAGCGGCCTGCGTGTGGTGGGTTTCACCGAAAAGACGCAAGAGAGCCTTTGGAAATCAGACCTCACAGGTCCCCTTTGCGTGATGATGGGCTCCGAGGAGGATGGCATCAGCCCCGCCTACCTCAAGCGCCTCGATGACCATCTGATGATTCCCATGCCTGGCGATATTGATTCATTGAATGTCTCGGTGGCCACAGGGGTGGTTTGTTTTGAAATCGTTCGACAGCGTCAGGGATAAATCTGTAGAGACGTAGCGTGCTACGTCTAATATCGAAAAATTTGATGATTGTAGAGACGTAGCGCGCTACGTCTCCACATTGTTTATTTCGCAATTTGTTTTTTGCCGTTTTTAGACGTTGCACGCAACGTCTCTACAAGGTTTTATGGCGTATAAAATTCATCGTCCTTCCAATTCGCCACATTGTTTTCGATATAATCCGCAATGCGGTTCATTTCTGGCGTGTCGCGGATGATGTGGTCGTGGAAACGGGGTTGCCAGGAAAAATCAAGGGTGTTTTCATTTGCATATTTTGTAACCGCAGATTTTAATCCACGAATGACGGCAGCCAAAGAACCTTGTTTTGGTGACCTTTCTGCCATGTATTCGTTTTTGTCCGTTGGGTTTGTAGAGACGTAGCGTGCTACGTCTTCTTTTGCATTTGTTTTCGTTGGCATAGAGACGTAGCGTGCTACGTCTTCTTTTGCAATTGTTTCCGTTGGCATAGAGACGTAGCACGCTACGTCTCTACATGCGGAAATTACGACGATGGCATGAACATGATTGGGCATTATTGTAAACAGAGGAATTTCCGCATACGGATAATGGGACGTAACGTTATTGAATTGTTCAACAGCGTATTTCCCGATATCAGACAGTACCATCTCACCATTCCCGATCTCACCGAAAAAATGTTCACGGTTTTTCGTGCAGATGGTGATGAAATATATACCACCGTCATAATCGTGCCATATTGCACGAGCGGATTCAATGCGATATTTGTTTTGCCATCTGCCGTCTGCCATGTGTGTTCGTTTTATGGTTTCGTTTGTAGAGACGTAGCGTGCTACGTCTATGCTACGCCTAATGATAGGTCATTTAGACGTTGCACGCAACGTTTTGGGCCATACCGTTTTTTGGCATTTAGACGTTGCACGCAACGTCTCTACAAATTCCGCATTATTTCAAATATTTATCCAACCAATTATAGAACCTGCGTTGCCATAACACGCCGTTCTGCGGTTTCAAAACCCAGTGGTTTTCATCCGGGAAATAGAGGAATTCAGCATCGAGGCCGCGTAGGATGGCGGCATTGTAGGCCTGCATGCCCTGCGTGAAGCAGATGCGGTAGTCCAATCCGCCGTGGATGACGAGGATGGGCGCGGTCCATTTGTCGACGAAGAGGTGGGGCGAGTTGGCGTAGGTCCTGCGCACGGTGGGGTTGTTCCAGTCCCAAAAGGGGCCGCCGAGGTCCCAATTCACGAACCACATCTCCTCTGTTTCGAGGTATTGGGCGTCAAGGTTGAACATGCCGTCGTGGGCGATGAGAGCCTTGAAACGACCATCGTGGTGACCAGCTAACCAATACACGCTGAAGCCGCCGAAGCTGGCACCCACGGCACCGAGACGGTTCTCGTCGATGTAAGGCTCCTTGGCCAGCTCGTCGATGGCGCTGAGATAGTCCTTCATGCATTGTCCACCATAGTCGCCGCTGATTTCCTCAAGCCATTCCTGACCGAAGCCGGGCAGGCCGCGACGATTGGGGGCAACGATGATATAGTCGTTGGCGGCCATCATTTGGAAGTTCCAGCGGTAACTCCAGAATTGGCTCACGGTGCTCTGCGGTCCGCCTTCGCAGTAGAGCAGGGCAGGGTATTGCTTGTTGGCATCGAAGTGAGGCGGGTAGATGACCCACACGAGCATGTCCTTGCCGTCGGTGGTTTTCACCCAACGTTCCTTCACGTCGCCCATGGTGAGTTGGGCAAAGATCTTGTCGTTCACGGTGGTGATTTGCTTGGCTTCGCCCGAGGTGGGGTCAACGCTGAAGAGTTCGGTCGGGTGGCTCATCGACTGGCGGCCTGCAATCAGCTTGTCGCCGTTGTATTGCACCGAGATGTAGTTGTGCTTGCCTTCCGTCAGCTTCTTGATTTCGCCGTTTTCGATGTTCAAAGCGTAGAGTTGGTCTGTGGCGTAGGCATCGCTAATGAAGTATAAGGTCTTGCTGTCGTCAGCCCAGCTGAAGCCTGTGCAGCATTGGTCGAACTTGGCTGAGTAGTCAGTCTTCTCGCCCGTTTCGAGGTTCATCACGAAGAGGCGTTGCTTGTCGCTCTCATAGCCGTCGCGCTCCATGCTCTCCCAGGCCATGTATTTGCCGTCAGGCGAGATGACGGGGTTGAGGTCGTAGCCCATCATGCCTTCGGTGAGGTTCTTGCACTCGCCGCTTTGGATGATGTATTGGTATATGTCGGTGTTGGTGGAGAGGGCGTAGTCCTTGCCGACTTTCTTGCGGCAGCAGTAGACGAAGCTCTTGCCGTCGGGCAGCCACTGCACCTGCTCCATGCCACCGAAGGGGCGCACAGGGGCTTCCCATTGCTCGCCCTTCATGGCGTCGAAGGCGTTTTCAATCTTGCCGTTGCTGAAGTTACCCACGAAGAGGTGACCGTAGGTATCTACCCAATGGTCCCAGTGGCGGTACATCAGGTCGTTGTTGATGCGGCCTGAGGATTTGTCAAGGTCGGGATAGATGTCGGCCACGGTCTCTTTCAGCTTCACTTCCTTGGTGAAGAGCACTTGGTTACAATCGGGTGAGTAGAGGAAGCCGTTGATGTCGTCGGCCTCGCTGGAGACGCATTGTCGGCCAGTGCCGTCGGGGTTGATTTCCCAGAGTTGCATCACGCCGTCATCGTTAGGGGCGAGGAAGCCGATCTTTTTGCCGTCGGGGCGCCATTGTGGGCTGTATTCACTGACGTTGGCATCCGACAGCACACGGTTGTTGGTGCCGTCAGCGTTCATAATATACAAGGTGGAGCCACTGCGGTTTTCGGGCACGCTGTAGTAGGTCACGTTGTAGACGATTTGCTGATGGTCGGGCGAGAGGCTGTATTCGCCGATGCGGCCCATGCTCCAAAGCACTTCGGGCGTCATGATGTCCGAAGTCAGGGTGAGTTCTTTTGGCCCGATTTTGTCTTTGCCTTTGGGCTCAGTCTCAGGCTTTTGTGTGTTGCACGATACGATTAGGCAGGTAATCATGGCTAACAAAAGTAAATTACATTTTCTCATAATGATATAGTTTAGAAATTTGCGGTAAAATTAGGGAATAATCTTGTTCGCGCCGAAACAAAGGTAAACAAATTCAAACATTTTGTTTCCAAAATTGAATAAATGTGCTATTTTTGCGGTATAAACTAATGAGAAAATCTCAAATCCAAACAGTATGAAAAAAATTATGAAGGCAGTAGCAGCTTTAATGCTAATGACAGCGGTGGTTTGTGCCGCAGGATGTACGAAACCCGATGAACCGAACAACGATGGCAACCAGGGCAACCATGAATTTGTTGACCTTGGTTTGCCGAGTGGAACTTTGTGGGCGACATGTAATGTTGGCGCAAATGCTCCTGAAGAATGTGGCGACTATTTCGCTTGGGGCGAGACGGAACCGAAAACCACCTATTACTGGGACACCTACAAGTGGTGCAACGGCGATTACCACAATTTGACCAAGTACTGCGACAACTCCGAGTACGGTTACAACGGCTTCACCGACAACCTGACCACCCTGCTGTCCGAGGATGACGCGGCCACGGCCAACTGGGGCAGCGGTTGGAGAATGCCCACCGCTGAAGAATGGCAGGAACTATGCCAAAACACTACCCACCGATGGACGACCCAGAATGGTGTGAACGGCAGGCTCTTCACTGCGAGCAATGGCAACAGTCTCTTCTTGCCCGCAGCAGGCACCCGTGAGGAAGACGATCTCTTGGACGATGGCTTGAACGGCTACTACTGGTCGAGGTCACTCATCACTGACGGCCCGAACGGCGCGTGGGACCTCACCTTCTGGTCGAACGACGCTTACGTCTACGTGGACCTCCGCTGCCCCGGTTTCTCCGTTCGGCCTGTCCGCAACAAAGAGAACAACGATTCGGACGTGCGCGTGACGACATACACGCCGCAAGACATAACCCAAACTTCCGCAGTGTGTGGCGGCGACGTGATAGTGACGCAGGAGCTTTCGCTCAACGAGCTGGGCGTGTGCTGGGGCACAAGCTTTAACCCGACGGCGGCTGACTCCCACCTATCCACCACCAACTGGAGCGAGCCATACGTTTGCACCATAACAGGTCTTGCACCTGGGACGACGTATCACGTGCGTGCCTATGCCTTGCGTGGCTTGGAGTATTACTATGGCGAGGACAAGAGCTTCACCACCGAGTCCTCTGGCGGAGGCGGAGGAGGTGGTGGCTGGGGCAGCCACGACTACGTGAACCTTGGCCTGCCGAGCGGCACCTTGTGGGCCGCCTGCAATTTGGGTGCCAATGCCCCCGAAGAATACGGCGACTACTTCGCTTGGGGCGAGACCCTGCCAAAGAGCACCTACAATTCGGGCACATACAAGTGGTGCAACGGCGGTTACGACAAGTTGACCAAGTACTGCAACAACTCCGATTACGGTTACAACGGCTTCACCGACAACCTGACCACCCTGCTGTCCGAGGACGATGCGGCCTCGGCCAACTGGGGCAGCGGCTGGCGCATACCTACAAGAGAAGAGTGGGAGGAACTTCGCAACAACACGACGGATGCATGGACGACCCAGAATGGCGTGTACGGCAGGCTCTTCACCGCCGCCAACGGCAACAGTCTCTTCCTGCCTGCGGCGGGCGGCCGTTTTGACGGCATACTCGTCAACGCTGGCTACCGCGGCGGCTACTGGTCGAGTTCGCTCGACACCGACGATCCGCGCAGCGCGTGGCTCTTCTTCGGATACGTGTACGACGACGTGCGCGTTGGCGGTTTCTCCGTTCGGCCTGTCCGCGAGCACTAATCCCAAAAGTGTCCATTTCCCGCTTGGCACTGGAAAAAGCTTTGTGCTGACCAGTGTCAAGTTTGTTTTGATGATATGTATGGTGGCGCCACCTTCGAAAACTCCAGAAAAAACGGAGTGGATGGGTGGCTTTTTAGTGTGTCAAAATCACTTTTTTCAACATTTCCTTTGCCATTTCCCTGAAATACACTACTTTTGCACCTTCATTTCGTAATGTCGGAATTGAATTTTGAATTTTAAATCTTTGAATCTTAAATAATTAAATCTGAAATACTATGTTAAGTCAAGATGTAAAGATTGGAAGCGCCGTCCGTTTGGATGGAAAGATTTATTTCTGCATTGACTTCCAACATGTTAAGCCTGGTAAGGGCAACACTATCATGCGTATCAAACTGAAAGATGTGCTGAGCGGCAACGTTTTGGAAAAGCGTTTCGACATTGGCGTGAAGCTCGAGGATGTCCGCGTTGAGCACCGTCCCTATCAGTACCTCTACAAGGAAGGTGAGGACTATATCTTCATGCACACCGAGACCTACGAACAGATTCCGATTGCTGGCGACAACATCACGGGCGTGAAGTTCATGAAGGAAAACGATGTGGTTGACGTCGTCGTCGACGCCAGCACCGAGACCATCCTCTTTGCCGAAATGCCGGTGAAGACCGTCCTGCAAGTGACCTACACCGAGCCTGGTGAGAAGGGCAACACCGCCACCAACGCTCTGAAGGAAGCCACCGTCGAGACCGGTGCCATGGTCCGCGTGCCGTTGTTCATCAACACCGACGACATGATCCGCGTCGACACCCGCACGGGCGAATACTGCGAACGCGTGAAGGCTTAAGCAGACTTTGAAAACTTTAAAAAGCAGTTGTGATCCGAGTGATTGCAACTGCTTTTGTTTTGGATAATTGCAAAATTCAGTTGTAATTTGGTTTTTTTATTTACCTTTGCGCTGAAAAACAATGAAAAATGAGCGAACAAACTCTTATCTATATTATCGCCGACTACTTCAAGACCAAACCTGTCTTGAAAGCATGGTTGTTTGGCTCTTTTGCACGTGGTGAAGCCACCCCTGAAAGCGATGTGGACATTTTGGTCGAGTTTGACCACAGCAGTCCCATTGGATTGTTCGCCTACGCACAAATGTGGAGAGAGTTGGAGGAACGCCTTGGCCGTCAAGTTGACTTGGTGGAGGAAGGCACCTTGCTTCCTTTTGCCGTGGAATCGGCTAATCGTGACAAGAAACTAGTTTATGAGAGAGCGAATTAGGGATATTGAACGATTGGTTCACATTGAGGCGAGCATCGGTCATGTGATGGATTTCCTTGAAGGGAAGAATTTTGAGGAAATGAGGAGCGATGTGATGTGCTATCATGCGGTGGTTTACAACATTATGATTATTGGTGAAGCAGCCAATATGTTGACAAAGGAATTCCGTGAGGAACATCCCCAAACGCCGTGGCGTAATATCATTGATATGCGCAATGTGCTTATTCATGGTTATTATACGGCCAGTCCGCTGTTTATTTGGGAAACATATTCCAAAGACCTTAGGCCTCTCCTTGAGCAGGTGAAAGGGTATATTTCGGAGTTGCAGAAATAGCGTAGTTTTCAATTCTTGTTGCTGTAATTGGCGGTTTAGTTTTTCAAACTTTATCTTGATTGAGAAAAAAATCCTATTTTTGCATCTTTATCAAAAGATAATTTCGAATGAAAATCAAAAAAACTACTCTGAAAACTATTGCGGAACTTATTGACGCTAAGTATGTTGGACCAGCCAATTTTCCTATTACTGGCTTGAATGAAATCCATAAGGTGGAGGAGGGTGACATCACCTTTGTCGACCATCCAAAATACTACGCTAAGGCGCTTAACTCAGCCGCCACGGTGGTACTTATTAATAAAGAGGTGGTTTGCCCTGAAGGGAAAGCACTGCTGCTTCATGACGATCCTTTCGACGCCTTCTTGCGCATCATGCGCCATTTCCGTCCTTTCGAGCCGCAGACGCAGCCCATCAGCGACTCGGCCGAGATAGGGGAGGGCACGCTTATTATGCCAGGTAGCTTTGTCGGTCATCACACCGTCATCGGGAAGAACTGCCTCATCCATCCCAACGTGACCATCTATGACCACTGCGTGATTGGCGACAATGTCATCATCCACTCGGGCAGTGTTATCGGAGCAGACGGTTACTATTTCCAACGCCGTAACGAAGGCTTCAAGAAGTTCGAGTCCTTTGGTCGTGTGGTCATCGCTGACGACGTAGAGATCGGTGCCCTGTGCAGCATCGACCGCGGCGTCACCTCCGACACCATCATTGAGAGCGGGACCAAACTCGACAACCACTGCCAGATAGGCCATGACAGTTACATTGGCCACAACTGCCTCATCGGTGCTCATGCCGCCATCGCTGGCGTGACGCGCATTGAGGACGATGTGATTCTTTGGGGACGTGTGTGTGTCAATAAGGATTTGGTCATCGGCACGGGTGCTGTGGTGCTGGCCACCTCCGCTGTCGACAAGAACATTGAGCCGGGCAAGGCCGTCTTTGGCGTGCCAGCCCAAGAGGTGCGGAAGCAATGGCGCGAACAGGCTGCCTTGCGTCAGTTACCGGAGTTTCTGAAAGAATACTATAAAACACATCAATCATGACTTTGACTTGTGACAATGACTATGACCGCTTTAACATTGCGTAAATGCGGTCATAGTCATAGTCAGTGGTCATCGTCGAAATACAATAGCAATGAAAAAACTAGTACTATTATTGACCATATTCCTCGTGGGCATGACAGCCTTCGCGCAGAATATGAAGACCTACCAGTATGCCGAGCGCGACACCCTTAATCTATATCTTGATTTCTATATCCCTGAACATGTCCATGACAGCACAATTTGTATGGTGTATGTCTTTGGCGGAGGTTTCATTGGTGGCCATCGCGATGGCAAGTGGGAAAAAGCTTACTTCGAACAGCTTGTCGATGAAGGCTTTATGGTAGCCGCCATCGACTACCGTTTAGGCTTGAAAGGAGCGAAAAACCTCGGCATATTCAATACAGAGCCTCTGGAGAAGGCGGTTTATATGGCCACGGAAGATGCCATCTCAGCCATCGCCTATCTGCTCGAACACGCTAAAGAGCTGAAGGTCAACAAGGATTATATTGTGATGATAGGTTCCAGTGCGGGTGCCATCACTTCTTTGCAGACCGATTATGCCTTGTGCAACGGCTATCTCAATTCCAATATCCTGCCTGAAGATTTCCGTTTGGCGGGTGTGGTAAGCTATGCCGGTGCCATTTTCTCGCATGAAGGCAAGGTCCAATATCGCAATCGGGAGCCTGCTCCTACGATGATGTTTCATGGCATGAGAGATAACTTGGTTTCATATAAGGGAATCAGTTTCATGAATGTTGGCTTCTATGGCACGGATGCTTTAGCGAAGCGTTTCGTAAAGTATCAATATCCCTATTTTGCACGTCGTTTTGAAGATTATGGTCACAGCATCGCCGTTGCAGGTCCGCTGACTGTGGACGATTTGCTTTGGTTCTGCCGTCATTACATCTATAACAAGGAAAGAATCCAAGTGGATGGGACCTACACGAATCTCGATCCTACCACCATGCCGCCGTATGACTATTATACGCCAGGCGATTTATACAAGTAAATTGACACGAGACTGCGAGACTACGGGACTGCGAGACGGGTTTACCCGAAGTCCCGAAGTCCCGCAGCCAAAAACATAACTTAGTATTGAAGAATTACATAACAGTCTAAAATGAAAAAACTGATGATTTGCGTTGGAATGGCTGCCGCTTTGGTGGGTTGCGCTCCGAAACAACAGGAGGAAGTCGCCGAACAGCCCCAGCCTCAAGAGGAATTCAAGTATCTGGTGGACGAGTTCGCCGATTTGAGGATCATGCGTTATCAAATCCCGGATTGGGACCAGCTGACGCTGCAACAAAAGAGCTACATCTATTATCTCGGTGAGGCGGCCAAATGCGGTCGCGACATCCTTGCCGACCAGAACTTCAAGTACAACCTGGTGGTCCGTAAGACCATCGAGGCCGTGCTGAACTCGTATCAAGGCGACCGCGAGAGTGCTGATTTCCAGAACTTCGTGGTCTATGCCAAGCGTGTGTTTTTCAGCAATGGCATCCATCATCACTATGCCGAGGACAAGTTCTTCCCCGAGGTCAGCGAGGCCTATTTCGCCGACTTGATTAAGGGCAGCGACGCCAGCCTGCTCCCGCTCAACGAGGGCGAGACCGTCGACGACTTCATCGCCTTCCTGACACCCGTGGTCTTCGACAAGGAGCTCTACAAGATGCGCCGCAGCAGCGAGGACGACATCATCGCCAACTCGGCGGTGAACTTCTACGAAGGCGACATCCGTAAAGCCGAAGTGGAAGCCTTCTATAACAAGATGCGCAAGCCCAACGACGAAACTCCGATCAGCTACGGACTGAACTCCAAACTGGTGAAGGAAAATGGCAAGATCTATGAAGAAGTGTATAAAGCCGACGGACTCTATGGCGAGGCTATCCAAGCCATCATCGGCTGGCTGCAAAAGGCCAACGAGGTGGCGGAGAACGAAAGCCAACGCAAGTACATGCAGAAGCTCATCGACTATTACACCTCGGGCGACCTGAAGACTTGGGATGAATACAATACCGCCTGGGTGCAGGATTCTCTTTCGCATATTGATTTCGTGAACGGCTTCATTGAGGACTACAACGACCCGATGGGTATGAAGGCCACTTGGGAAGCTATCGTCGACTACAAGGATTTGGAGGCTACTGTGCGTTCCAACACCATCAGCGAGAACGCCCAGTGGTTTGAGGACCACTCGCCCGTCGATCCGCGCTTCAAGAAAGAGGAATGCAAGGGCGTTTCGGCCAAGAGTATCATTGTCACCACCTTGGGTGGCGACTGCTTCCCCTCGCCTCCGATTGGCATCAACCTGCCCAATGCCGACTGGATTCGCAAGGACTATGGCTCCAAGTCGGTGACCATCACCAACCTGATGGAAGCCTACGACAAGGCTGCCGACGAATGCCCGAGGAGTGCCCTCAAGGAGTTTGCCTACTCGCAGGAAGAGGTTGACCTCTGCAAGAAATACGGTTCCGATGCCGATGTGGTGCACACCAACCTGCACGAGTGCTTGGGCCATGGTTCGGGCAAGCTGTTGCCTGGCATACAGCCCGGTGCTTTGAAAGAATTTAGCTCCACTTTGGAAGAAGCCCGTGCCGACCTCTTTGGCCTGTATTTCCTGGCTGAACCGAGGATGGTGGAGTTGGGCGTGATGCCTGATGCCGAGGCTTATAAGGCCGAGTATTGCTCCTATATCCGCAACGGTATGATGTCGCAGCTCGCCCGTGTGGAACTGGGCAAGGACGTCACCGAGGCACACATGCAGAACCGCAAACTCGTCTCAGAGTGGTGCTACGAGCATGGTAAGGATGCCAATGTCATCGAGAAGAAGGTGGAGAACGGCAAGACCTATTTCGTTATCAACGACTTCGAGGCCCTGCGTGGCTTGTTTGGCGAATTGTTGGCCGAAATCCAGCGCATCAAGAGCGAAGGTGACTATGCCGCGGGCAAGGCCGTCGTGGAAAAGTATGCTGTCAAGGTCGACCCCGAGCTGCACAAGGAAGTCAGAGACCGCTACAACGCCCTGGGCCTGAAGCCCTATGGTGGTTTCATCAATCCCGAGATTGTCCCTGTCGTGGAAAACGGTCAGGTGGTGGACTACAAGGTCGAATATCCTTCCGATTTCGTGGCGCAGCACCTTAAATATGGTAAGGAATACAGCTTCTTGAAGGCGAAGCACTAAGCTGGAAGGAAGAATAACAACGAGTCCTCGGTATCGATGATGTCGGGGACTTTTTTTTGTTCTGTCAGTAAAAACACTACTTTTGCACCCATGAACGGTAAAGACGAAATAATCAAGAAAAAGCTCTATTTTGAGGGGCTGAAGCAGGCCATTGAAACACCTTTGGCTGGAGAGGCTATGAACGATGTGGAGGAGGTCATTCAGGATGATGAAACTGAAGAGAAAATCAAAGAAACGCTTAGGTTGTGGAAGGAAGTGAACGGGCCTTTTGACAATGCCATTGTCTTTGTCCACAACAACCGCTTCCTCGTGGAGGAGAAGGAAAACATCATCAATGATGACTCGGAGGCTGTCTTTATGATGCCTGAGGAGATGTTCAACACCTTGAGCAAACTGCTCAAATCTACGGTCATGGAGTTTCTTTCCGTTTTGGGAATACCATCAAACGAAAAGGCCCAACTGCTTGCATGTGTCGAAAATGGCGACAAGGAAGCTTTCGTTTCTGCGTTGGAACATGCTCAATGCGACTTGACGGCTTTGGCCAGGTTGTGCTCCTGTTGTATGGACGACTCATCCACGGGTGCTGAGATGAAGGGCGACGACCTTACCTATTATCTTGACTATATGGCGGGTCATCTTCATGAGAAGAACGGGGCCGATGACGGGCGGATGTTGGAAGCCATAAAACGATGGCAACCCTCCGCTGAGGTGCTTGACGATGATGACAGCGACGAAGCCTTGAACCGATATTTTTCCGACTATCGCCATTTCCTGGAGACGGACTTGGCCGCAAACCTTCATTACTATTGGGATTGGTACGACGATTTCACGCTGAAGGAGCGCAATTTGATTGACCCGATTCTCGACAATCCCTTGGCCAAAGACCTGATAGACAGGATATGGGAAGAATACCAAAACCCAACGCCGCAGCACTCCGAGCCTTTCATTTTGCCCGATGACTATTTCGACTGGCAGCACAAGTCCAACACGCCGAAAGAGTTCTTCTACATGGACGATACCTTAAAGAAGAAAGGCGTGGACACCTTTGTGGCCTTCATCGATTGGCTTGCGGAAAAGGGCTATATTGCCGACGACAACGAAGTGAAGGCTTTGTTTGCCTATCGCCTAACGGGAAGATGCCGTCCGGAAGGGGAAGAGCTGCCCGTGATAGAATGGCACGGAAAGAACGGCAAGTCGTATGAGTTGATCTACCTCGTCCGTTACCTCTCCGACTGTGGCGACTATCGAAAGATGCGCCGATTCTTCACCGGTCCCGAGTGGGTGAAAGACCGCGACAGCAGCTATGCCAACTCAGCCGATTCGGAGTTCAGGAGGAAAATGGCGGAGTTTTATCCTAGTATTTGTGAGCTTAAGAAGTAATTACAAAAGAGATATTTACCGCCAAACTTTGACTTTTTTGGCAAGTTTGGCTTAACCTTACTCGGTATTCTCAACAAACAAATTGTTTATTGTCAGTACTTTAGTAAAATCATTACTATGTTCACCTTGAGCCAATCCCTTAGTAGTTATGAGGATGGTCCGAATGGCTTTTGATGTCTTGGTTTCAGTCTGGAAGGTCTTGATTCGGTTTCCTAACTTTAGGCTCTCTTCTGCATCCTGGCTGTATTCATAGCGGGAGTATTTCATCTCGCAAATATCAATAACGCCATCAGCACGGTCTATGATCATGTCAATCTGTGCCCCTGGGGTGGACTTGCGGCTACGCCAAGAATAGTAAGAGGTGAGGATGGTGTCCAATCGCAGGGATTGTATGATTTCCCAAATATGATACATACATAGGCGTTCAAACGCCAGTCCATACCAGTTGTTTTGGCTTGGTGTGTTGAGGGTGTGCCTCCAATAAGCGCGGTCGGTGATGGTTTCGGAGGCACAGAAAGTCTGGTAGAAGATGGTGAAGAAATCAATTAATCTGTAGATACCGGAGTTTTTTTTGCCTCCGTCACTATGGTGGATGATGAGGTCGCAATAAACCAAATCCTTGAGCATTTTGGTCAATTCCTCGCCCGAAGACATTTTGAGGGCAGTGGCAATCTGTCCCCTTGTCATCCCTTCCTTGCTCTTTGAAAGCAGGCGGATGATGTCCATGTATCGTTCAGGGGTTTTGAACAGGGAGGTGTACAAGCGTCGGAACTCGTTCTTGAATTCCGCATTGGTGGAGAAGAACAGCATATCGATGTTCTCAGCCGCACTCTTAGCTGGGTCAAGTAGGGAGAAATAATAGGGCACACCGCCCAGTGCCAAATAAAGTTGAAGGATGGTCATCCTGTCCCACCTGTAGTGTTTGGCCTTGAAGTACATCTCAGATTGGTAAAGGTTGAAGGGGTGCAGATGCATCTCGTGTGTGGTTCGCTTGTGCAACCCGCCCCGATTTTCGATGACGTTGCGAATCATCCACGAGGTGGCGCTTCCGCAGATGACCAAAAACACGTTGTCGTGCCACGAAGCGATGTTGTTCCAAAACCTACCCAGTTCTTTGACGAATCCGGAATACTCGAAGTCGAAGCAAGAGATTTCATCGATGAAAACCACACAACGTTTCTTGCGCTTGTTTTTCTCGATAATGGTTCCCAAAGCCTCAAAAGCCTGTTTCCAATTCTTCGGTTCGGGGCCGTCGTAGCCATATTTGGTCAGGGCCGACAAGAAGGCATCCCTTTGGTCTTCACGGTTTCCTTCCAGCACGCCACTGGCAAAGAAGTCGAATTTGTCCTTGAAGAAATAACGAATAAGGGATGTTTTGCCAACGCGGCGCCTTCCATACAACGCGACAAATTCGCACTTTCCGCTTTGGTTGTAGGCCGACAGCTTCGCCAGTTCCGTATCACGTCCAATTATCTTATCCATAGCGTTCTAATGTTTTTGCAAAGGTAGTGTTTTTCTTGAAATGTTCCGCCAAACTTGCCAAAAAAAGCAAAGTTTGGCGGAACATTTGTTTCTTTTGTCTGACAAATTGAGGTATGCCAAACACTATCTTTCACTATAATTCACTATATTCCATGGCGTATCCATGGCGGTGCTATATTTTCGCGACCGTTATCAAAATCAACGCACTATGGGATTCTTCATCTTTATTGATTGTCTTATCGGACTGATTGTCCTTATAAGAATTCATGCCCCGTGGTGGGCTTGGACTATCTATGTCGTCAGTGTTTTGGTGTGGCTTGTAATCGGAGTTTTAGGTGGAGGTGGTGGAATTGAAAGTGACAACAAGGCAACAGACAGACCAAAACAGGAGTAGTATTATGACAAAAAAGAAATCAAAAATAGCTGAGTTTTTCGGCAATGTCGGGATGGCGTTAGCCATCATTTGGATGTTGCCCGTTCTTGCTGTTGATGGAATCCAAGAACATTTCGAGAAGAAAAGGGAAGCTAAACAACCCAAGCCGGAACCCATCAAGTTTGTTTGCTCAGAATGCGGTGAAACCTTTGAGTCCGACAACGTCGAAAAGGAAATGAGAGACCATGCATCTTCTAATGGCGATTACACCTATTCAAAACCTCAACCTTGCCCGAAATGCGGTGGAATAAGGACGCGCCCGACCGAATCCGACAAGGCTTTTTACCAAAGGCTTTGGGATATAGAGGAGACGGCGACGTTCATTTCGCACCTCTGGATAAATTGGGGCCCTAACGATAGCCCCGTCGACAAAGGTCAGCAGGAGTTCAAATGCACCCAGTGTGGAACAACGTTCTCCGCCATCGACATCAGGCCTCACCCTTATTCGGCCTCTTTGCCGTCGCGGTGTCCCCATTGCCAAGGCATCAGGACGCTGCCTGCCTCAGAGGAGAAACTCGCCCATCGCTATGAAAGCATCTGGCTGGTGATGGAACTGGCGGAAAAGGAGCGTAAGGAAAGCAAAACCGAAAAGCAATATGTTGATTTGAGGCTCATGGTCGGCGGCTTTTGACCTTCTTTTTATGGAAGTTTTTCAGCCGATTCCACTTTTTGCTTATCTTTACCGCCTCAAACAAATACTTTGAAGAAATGAAAGAAGAAAAGGACAGAAAACTAAGCGAGAAGGAACAAAAACGTTTGGCTGTCTTCGAAGCGACCTGCGAGAGACTTCTCCAACAGGGTTATAAAATGACCAATTTGACCATTGGCATCGTCAAAGCCAATGTTGTTGTGTTGTTGCTTGCCATTCCGGTTGTGGCGATAGGCATGTTGCTTTTTGCTTGGAAGAATCCCATTTCGCTTTTAACGCCGACGCCGCAAGGGAGCCTTCTTTTTATCGTATTGTTCACCGTGCTCATCGTGGTGCATGAGCTCATTCATGGGCTGACCTGGAGCTTGTTTTCCGAACATCATTTCAAGGACATTGAGTTTGGGTTCATGAAAGAGTTTTTTACGCCGTATTGCACATGTATGGTGCCGCTGTCGAAAGGTCATTACATCTTAGGGGCCTTGATGCCCTGCATTGTTCTTGGGATTCTTCCCACGGCTTTGGGAATTTTGCTGGGGTCGCATCTCCTGTTTTGGATTGGAATCGTCATGATATTGTCGGCAGGAGGGGATATCATGATTGTAATGAAGGTCCTTGCCCATAAGAGGGAAGTTGGAACAAGTGAGGCTTTGGTCTATGACCATCCTACACAGGCGGGTTCGGTGGTTTTTGAAAAGTAAGGGCTATATTGTTTTTGGTGACATGAGATGCCATAGACGAGAGGGCAAGTCATGTTCTGCTTCTATTTTGCTTTTATCGTTTCAACCAAATCATCGCTAATATTGTTTCCAGTCTGACGGCAGACGTCTTGGCTCCAGCGTTGTGCCATCGCAATGCGTGAGGCTTGGTCGTCAATGCCTTGCAGCATGGCATAGATGTAACCGGCATTGAAATTGTCTCCCGCTCCGACTGTGCTGACGGTTTCTGTCGTCTGTACGGGATAGGTCTCGCAGCCATCAGGCGTATAGACACGAATCGACCGAGGTCCGTCGGTCAGAATCAAGGTTTGGCAGTGGCGGCTCACGCGTTCATAGATGGCATCTCCATCTTGCAGACCCAACATATAGTCGAAATCCTCCATCGAGCCACGCACTACATTGGCCAGGCTCATGTTTTCCTCGATATTGGATTTCACCTCCGGCAAGTCGACGATATGGTTTTTGCGGAAGTTCACGTCATAATAAAGCCATGCCCCCGCCTCATGTGCAGCACGCAACAAGCTACCCACAACAGGCCGTATGGCAGGGTTGATGGCAAAGAACGAACCGAAAAGTACGACGTCATCTTTCCCCAGTTGAGGCACATTTCCGTCCAACCAAACTGACGCATGGTCTTTGTAAAACAGGTATTGTGCATCGTTGTGTTCGTTCAAGAAAGCCAGCGTGATATGCGATTTGGCATTCTCATGGCGGCAGACGTATTCCGATGACACGCCATTGTCGGTCAAAAAGCGGCAAATAATGTCGCCCACATGGTCACCGCCCACTTCGGTCAACATGGCGCAGGGCACGCCTGCCCGTCCAAGCGAAACAATGCTATTGAAGGTCGAGCCACCAGGAACGGCTTTCTGCGGCTGGTCGTTCTTGAACAGGATATCCAACACGGTCTCACCGATGCCTATTACACGTTTTTGGGTCATGTTATTCATGTTGTTGTCTCTTTCGTATGGCTGCAAAGATACAAAAAAAGCAGTTTTTTATAGGAGGAAGAAGGAAAAATAAAATCGGTATAACTTTGTGATGGTCACTTGGTTATACCGATCGTTTTGCGGAGAGAAAGGGATTCGAACCCTTGGAACGCAAAGCGTTCAACGGTTTTCGAGACCGCCCCGATCGACCACTCCGGCATCTCTCCTTACTGCCATTTTAGGCAGGGTCTTACACTATAAAGGCGACTTACGCCGCCTTGCGGAGACAGAGGGATTCGAACCCCCGAAGCCTTTCGGCTTAACGGTTTTCAAGACCGCCGCTATCGACCACTCAGCCATATCTCCGCTGCAAAAGTACAACAATTTTCGATAGGTTGAGATTTTTCTCGAAAAAAAACTTTTTTCCGCCGAAAACCCCTATCTTTGCAAACCTGAAAAACTGCGGTTTCATGAAGGCAACGCGCGTTCCATTTCTTCTGTTTTTGCTCTGTGCAACACTGATTTGTGCTTGCTCAAAGCAGAAATCTGCGTTTAATGAAGCCGATGCACCACATCATTTCAAGGAACTGAAAACGGTTGAAGCCTTGCTGGAAACTCAACCTGAACAAGCTTTGGATAGCGTTATTGTGCTGAGAAAAAGAAGCTCGCAAATGCCTTTTTCTGCATTAGACGATAACGAATTGCGTCTTCGCGAGGTACAGGCGCAATACAAAAACCGCTGCTTGACGAAAGACAGCCCTGATTTGGCATCCGTGGTTGCTTTCTATGATAGCCTCGCCGCTTTATTTCCCGATGACGCCGACCTGCAATTTCTACTCGCCAATGCCAATTATTATAAAGGTGTGGAAAGCGCTTTCGCCAATGAAGATGTGGAGGCCTTTACACATTACCTGAAAGCCTTGGACGTGATGCAACAGCGTGATTCTTGGGATGATACACCTTATGCCAATCGTTTCATTGCCTTGACTTACACGCGTTTGTCGGAAATCCTATATCGCTATGGCATCCGTGATGCGGCTTTTGAGACCTGCCACAAAGCGGCTTCGTATTATGAGTCGGAGGCCGATCAGGCAGCCATGATGCGCTTCGAAGCGGCCATCTTTCAGTCGCAGAAGGACTATGACAAGGCCATGTCTTTGTTTGAAAAGGCAGAACAGCGTATGCCTGTGGGTGACGAGCCAATGCAACTTGTTGTAGGGGCAAAACTATTTGAGCTTCAGCAGTTGGATTCGGCAGTCCCGCATTTGGCACGGGCTTTTGCAAATGGCGACCGTTTCGCTCGTGTGGATGCTGCAGCCAAGTTGGCCGAAATCTTTCGCGATAAGGGCATGGCCGACCAAGAGTTGGCTTATACGCGTTATTATGTCGAGAACTCTTTGATGGAAACAAGGCTGACTTCGCACAGGATGGAGATTGAGTACCTGTTTGATGAGTTCAGCAATCCCAAAGCCGAAGCGACACCTAAAGAAAGCAATAATTTCAGCTCTTTGCTGATGCTGTCTTTGTTTTTGCTTTTGGTTATCGCTTTCATGGCTTATATCATTTACCGCAACCGCCGCCGTATCAGTCATATAGAGAACAAGATTACGGACATTGTACAGAAACATGAGCAGGAGAATGCGGATAAGGATTTGGAGATGGAACAGGTGACGCAACGGCTGAATGCTCCAAGTATTGATTTTGACGAAGCATGGAAGTCGTTTTCCGAGAGTGCCATAGTGAAGAAAATCCAACAATCGGTGGAGGGGAAGGACATCATGATCAAGAGCGTGGGTGTTTATCCCAAGCTGAAGCTGAAAGAGATGGATTATATCGAACTGGTCAAGGAAGCCAACCGTTGTTTTCCGGATTTCTCTTCTCGTTTCTTGAAGGATTTCCCCGACTTGAATGTGGCTGACCTTCGTCATTCCTGCTTGGCCCTCTTAGGCTTGAACGATGCTGAAATAGCGGTGCTTGAAGGTATCTCCTATAGCGGAACCAACCGTAGGACGAAAAAGATTCTTACGGTCATCGGGCAAGGTAATAATTTGGAACAAGCCTTGCTGTCATACTTGAATAATAACTATTAAAATATTGCTAATCAAATAAATAAATTGAATTTGTTGAGATTTGTTGATAAATTACAAACGAAAAAATGAATCAATCAGATATTATGTGTATAATTTTGCCTTGTCAAAAAATCTAACATCATGAATACATCAACATTTGCAAAAAGAACACTTGCGACCTTATTGGTTTTGTTGGTCGCATTTTCGGGTCAAGCCCAAGTGAAGTCGAAAAGACTCAAATCCTATCTTTCCACGACTACCTATTGTGCACCAGGTGTATCGCCCTATGTGGAGAATGCCATTGCCTTCGACTGTCGCTCGGCAGTCTACAAGCAGTTTGAACCTGGCAAGTTCAAGTCGACCATTGAGGTTCAGACCATCTTCCGTCAAGGCGATAAAATCTGTAACTATTCCAAAATTGCTTTGGATAGCCCAGTGGTGAGCGATACCACGAATCTCGACGGTGCTTTCATCGACCAGCAGCGATTCTCCTTGCCTAATGGTGAGTATGAGATGGAAATCAGTGTCACGGACATGAACAGCGGTGAGACTTTGCCGACAGCTAAAGTCACCGTTGAGGTTGCTTTTCCTGACGACACACCCGCTATTTCCGACATCTTGCTGTTTGATTCCTACACCAAAGCAGCAAAACCCTCGACTTGCACCAAAAGCGGTTACGACTTCTTGCCTCGTGTGTATCCATTTTATGGGGCAAAGGAGGATAAGCTGAATTTCTATGTCGAACTCTACAATAGCGACAAGCTGTATGATGAGGGTAAGTTCTTGGTCAACTACTACATCGAGACCGTCGAGTCATCGAACCGTATGCAGAACTATTCCTACAACAAGCGCTTCGATGTAAAAAAGGTCGATGTGTTGCTTAACACCATTGATATCAAGGATTTGCCTTCCGGCAACTATTACCTTGTCGTCGAGATGCATGACTGCAGCAATGCCTTGATTTGTTCCAAGAGCTGGTTTTTCCAGCGCAGCAACCCGAGCGTTACCTATGACATGTCCGACTTGGCCGGTGTGAACATCTCCAATACTTTCGTCAGCAATATTACCGAGATTGATACGCTGCGCAAATATATCCGTTATCTCGATCCTATTTGCACAGAAATAGAGCGCGACTATTCGGTGAATTTGGTAAAGACTGATGATGTGAAAACCATGCAGCAGTTCCTCTTCAATTTCTGGAGTGCACGTTCGCCGATGAATCCCCAAAAAGGCTTTGACGAGTATTTGGCCGCTGTGCGTCGCGTCAACATGTCGTTCAAGACCTCTTCGTTCCCAGGCTATCGCACCGACCGTGGCTATGTTTTCTTGAAGTATGGCCAGCCTGACAAAATCATGGAAAGTCCTAATGAACCAGGTGCCTATCCCTACGAGATTTGGCATTATTATACCTTGGCTAACCAACGCAACAAGCGTTTCGTGTTTATGTCGAAGGACACTGCCGCGAATGACTACCAATTGATCCATTCTGACGTGGTTGGTGAGGTGAATAACCCGCGCTGGCAGCTCGAAATCTATTCGCGTTACTTTGGTCAACCTAGCGAAGGTATTGATCAGACCGAGTTTCAAAATAGTTGGGGCTCACATGCTGGCGACCTTTACAACAACCCGAGATAAGCCATGTCAAAACTTGGATTTCATATCGTGAAGCTTTGGGTGCGCTTCCTGTCCATCCATCCCTACTGGCTTCTGTATCTGAAGTCCGACTGCTATTATTTTCTCGTGTATTATGTCTTGCGCTATCGGCGTAAGGTGGTCAGGCAGAATTTGTTACGTTCTTTTCCCGATAAGGATGCCAAAGAGATAAAGACCATAGAGAAACGTTTTTACCAAAACCTTTGTGATTTGTTTGTGGAGGCTCCTAAGATGCTGAACATGAAGCCCGACGGTTATAAAAGCCGCATCACTTATACCAATCCGGAGTTGGTGACTCAGCTTTACGAACAAGGCAAAAATGTGTTTTACGCCATACCGCATTCGGGCAACTGGGAGTGGTTCGGCAAGATGATACCTGAACTCACCCAACATAAGAGTCTGGCCGTGTATAAGAGGGTGGAGAACCCTGTTTTTGAAAGGCTTATGTTGTATATCCGCACTTGCGACAGCACTTTGGAGATGGTGGAGTCGAATTCAGTGTTGCGGCGGTTGGCCCAGTTGCGCGACAGCCAGACTGCAGTGCTGATGATGGCCGACCAAACTTCCCACGGCTTGGCCTCAGACTATTGGACAGAATTTTTGCATCAGGACACCTGTTGGTTCACTGGAATCGAGCGCATCGCCAAGAAACTGGATTATGCCGTAGTCTTTGTCAGCATGGTGCGACAGGGTAGGGGACGCTATGAAGTGACTTTTGAGCTGGTCACCGACCGTCCGAAAGATGCGGGCACAGGAGAAATCATGGAGCCTTATGTGCGATGCGTGGAACGTTTCATCGAAGCCAATCCCGACAACTGGCTGTGGTCGCACCGACGTTGGAAACACGAAAGACCTAAAACGGAAGAAGCATGAAGGTGGCCGTCGTCATATTGAATTACAATGGGCGGAAATTCCTTGAAGAGTTTCTGCCCAATGTCATCGCCAACTGCGACCCTGCATTGACTGAAATCGTAGTGGCTGACAACGCTTCCACTGACGATTCTGTGGCCTTGATGAAAGAGCGATTTCCGGAAATCCGTTTGATTGAAAACGGTAGCAATGGTGGCTTTGCTACGGGCTACAATATGGCTTTGAGGCAGGTCGAGGCGCAATACTATGTGCTGCTCAATTCTGATATTGAGGTGACATCGCATTGGATAGAGCCAATTATCGAGATGATGGATGCTGACTCGCAGATTGCCGCCTGTCAGCCCAAGATATTGTCCTATTACCATAAGGAACAGTTTGAGTATGCAGGTGCCTGTGGCGGCTTCATCGACAAGTATGGCTATCCGTTCTGTCGCGGACGCGTGTTCCAGAACTTGGAAACCGATATGCACCAGTACGACGAGCCTAAAGAGGTGTTTTGGGCAACGGGAGCTTGCCTTTTCGTCCGCGCCGATTTGTACCATCAGATTGGCGGATTGGACGACAGCTTCTTCGCCCACATGGAGGAAATTGACTTGTGCTGGCGGCTGAAGAACGCAGGATACAAGGTATATTGTTGCCCGCAGTCGTGGGTCTATCATATCGGTGGGGGCACCTTGCCCAAAAACTCGCCGCGCAAGACCTATCTGAATTTCCGCAACAACCTCTCGCTGCTGGTGAAAAACCTTCCCAAGCATCGTGTGCATCGCATCATCTTCTATCGCATCCTCCTCGACTGGGTGGCGGCGTTCAAGTTCCTCTTCGAGGGCTGCCCGAAGGACTTCCAGATGGTCTTCAAGGCGCATTGGGATTTCTACAAAAGGTTGAAAGACTTGCGCAAAAAACGCAGCTACAATGAACACAAACTGGTCAGTTGCATCTATCGGAAGAACATCGTCTTCGAGAGCATCATTCGCGGAAAAAAGAAATTCAGCGATTTGAAAGAAAGCGATTTCACCTTGTAGAGATGTGATTATCTACGTCGAATTTGCATTTCATTGCGTTGTAATCTCGTATTTAAGGCCTTCGGATGTCAACAAAAAGTTGTAATTTGTTTTGTTAATGGATTGATTTTCAGATGTAAGCGTTTTCAAAAGTTTGTAATGACACGTTTATGCGTGAAAAAGATGGTTTTATTCATACTTTTGCAGTGGAAAATCGGACAAACCAAGTGCCACGTGGTTTGAAGTTTTTCATGTCTAATATGTAAACTACTAATTCTGTTCTTAATGAAAAAAGTAATTCTTCTTGTGGTTGCCGTTATGGGTTTGGCCTTTGCTGCAAAGGCACAAAACAATGCTATAGGTGTGCGCTTTAGCGGAGGCAATCAATGGTATTGCGGAGAAATCTCTTATCAGCGAAGTTTAGGTGCCCCCTACCGCTTTGAGGCAGACCTTGGTTACAGGGTTGATGATTATTTTGACATAGGGTATTTGTTTTTAACGGGCGTCTATCAATTGCATTTTGATATTTCTTCCGCTAAAAACCTTGGGTGGTATTTTGGTTTTGGTCCCAGATTAGAAATATTATACTATGATGGTCACTCCGGTTATGATAATCCAATTAACTTTGCAGGCGCGGTAGGTGTAGTGGGTCAAGTTGGTATGGACTATCATTTCAATGCAATTCCTCTCCAACTTGCATTGGACTTCCGTCCCTGCTTATATCTTGTCCCTACCACTGTATTCCGGTGGGCTGATTTCGGTTTAAGCATCCGATATAAATTTTAATTTCGGCACTTCAAGCCGAAAAATCGAAAAACCGCACAATGTTGCGGTTTTTTTATGTCAGGCAATAATCAAAAGTTTGTAATCAAAAATCGTAATCCATTGATTGTCAATATTTGACTTTTGTAAAAGTTTGTAATGGTCTATTCAGTTGTATTTTTCATCGAAATTTTGTAATACATTTGCACCGAAAAACGGAACACGCAATGAATTGTGAATCGGTGAAAATAAAAACAGGTATTTTGCTCCTCCTCGCGGCGGTTCTGCTCCTCCCTGCTTGCAACACAAAAAGCAAGTCGGAAAGGATGCAAGCTGTGGTCGACGAGGTGCGTACCAAATACAAGGCCTACGAGGACATCAGCCAGGACGACCAAATCTTTGAGGCATACGATTTCTTCGTGAAGCAAAAAGACTATGGCAACGCTGCGCCTGCTGCCCTCTATAGCGGCTGTGTGCGCCAAGCCAAAAAGGAATACGAGTCGGCTATGAACTGCTACAAGGAAGCCGACAAGTACGGCCGAATGGTTGGCGACTCGGTCAGTGCAGCCTTCGCTCAATATTATATAGGTGACCTGCTCAACAACAGCGGCAACGAGGCCGAAGCTATTGACAACTACAAAGCCGCTGCCGAATTGTGGGGCGACAGCCTCTCGCGCAAAGCCAAATGCCTCAATGCGGTAGCGATGATGCACATCGTCAACGATGACTACGACAGCGCGTTTGTCTATCTCGAACAAGCCTTGAATCTTGCCCAAACCGCGGAGGACAAAGTCACTGAAGCCTCGGTTTGGAACAACTATTCCGTTGCCTATCAGTTGCTTGATAAAAACGATGCTGCCAAAGAATGCTTGCGTAAAGCCTTACCTTTGACCGACCAAAAACGCCGCCCCATCGCCTTGCTCAACCTTGCCAAAGTGCATTTGGCCATGGAAGAGCGTGACTCGTTGGAATACTATAAAACACGTATGCTCAACGCGATAGAGGAAGTGGAATGTAGACCCGAAACGCAAGCCGCCGTTTATGGTTTCCTGATTAAGGATGCGCTTGCCGTGGGTGACTACGAAAAGGCCTATCAGTTTGAAAAACAGCATGAACAAGTGGCACTAGACATTCTCGGCGACCAAACACAAAGCTCCGTCCTCGAAATCCAGAAAAAATACGACTTCGAGGCGCAGGCCAACCAGCACAACCGCCAAATGCTCTCGCGGCAAAGGCTCATCATCGTGCTCACCATCGTCTTGATTGCCGCCTTGGTTTTGGTCACCATCTTGATTCTCAACGCTTTGAAAAAGAAGCGCATTGAGGCCGAAATCAATGCGAACCTGCTGGAACTGAAAAAACGCAACGCGCAGCAACAGCAAGAACAGACTGCAATGCGAGCACAATACGATGAGCTACAGAAGCAGAACGCGCAGCAAAGTGAACTACAAGCAGAATTTGGCGACAAGCTGAAAGATGAATACTTGCAGAAATGCAACATCATCCGTTGTTTCGAAGTATTGTCGCGTGACAGAAGCAATCCGATAGCTTTCAAAGACTTGGAGAAGTCACTCTTTGAAGGCGAAGACCATTGGGCTGGTTTTGAGGCCGCTTTCGAAGGGGTGCATCCGGGCTTCATCTCCTTTGTGCATAAACAGTATCCCGACTTGACCGATTTGGAGTTCCGCTACTGCCTGCTCTCGCATTTCAAACTTTCGCGTCAGGAATACGCCGATGTGCTCGGTTGCAGTGTCTATAATGTGGACAAAATCCGCGCAAGCCTCAACACAAAAATGAAAAGTACTGCAATATGAAAAAAATATTCTCAATCATCATCCCATTAACTTTCAGTTTTTTATGCATATCTTCATGCAATAAGGAGCCAGAACCTTCCTATCAAGAGCTGTCGTACCAAGAGTTGTTTTATCAAAACTACCTTGCTGGCAACGATGAAAAAAAGATTGACGTGAAAGGCTCACTCAGCAATGGAGACATGCGGCACCCCAACTTTGAGGCTTATCTTGTCGGCAACACGCTCTATGTGTGTTTTTACGAAACCATTGAGAACTGCATGACGCTCCTTACCAACGATAATGGCGATGTGTTGTTTTCGCGGAGGATGGAGAAACAATATCCTGCGCCTGTAAGAATCTATATGGGCAATGAGCCTACGGGCACTTACCGTGTCTATATCACCGACGGCATTGATGAGGCAGAAGGCACGTTTCTATTTGAAAATCAACAATTAAATCCATAAACCATGAACAAGAAATTCATCATCTTAAGTTTGGCGTTAGCACTATGTCTGCCAACCTTGGCACAAAAAGAGGAGCAAACACAAGACTTCCGTCGCCACGAAATCAGCCTCGGCTACGGATTTCTTCCCGTAAGCAGCGAAAGTTTCCTCCCAAAAGTGTATTTCCCTTATTGGATTGACAAGGTAGGGGCCATTAGCGGCGCCTACACCTACTTTTTCAACCCACATGTCGGTGTGGGCGGCACCTATTCCTTTGACCCAAGGGAAATCGACTACAGGTATAACGGCCCGCTCACCAACAACCCTATGGTGGCCAATCTTTACGAATCGTGTCATAGCATAATGGGGCATGTCAAATTCAACTGCATCAACAAGAAGCACTTTGTCCTCTACATCAAGGCCGACGCAGGTGTTTGCTTTTGGGACTATCGGCTCAAGGAATACCAGCCCGAATTGTTCGGCGTCAACTTGCCCGATCAACACTGCTGCTTCGCATGGCAAACCGCTGCCGGCATCGAAGTGGGCAACGACCGCATCGCCGGTTTCGCCCAATGCGGTGTCGGCATGGAAGGCAATTTCAGCTTAGGAATCAGATACGAATTTAACAACAAAGCACAATGAAAAAGTTATTGATATTAGGCATGACGCTCCTTATGATGAGTTCATGCGTCAAGCACGCACAAGTCTATTTGCTGCTTTCCGAGGAAGAAGCTGCAGCCATCCCATACCAGATGGGGCAAACCGTTAAATTCCTCAACCAAAACGGTGATACAGTGACCTATGAAGTTACCCGCGAGGATACCTATCCCTACAATTACGAACAATACATCAACGCCATCCATGGTGGAGACGTAATGCACCCTGCACCTCATTCGACGGAGTGCTATGCCCGCACGGTAATACTCTATGAGCAATCATACGCAAACCACATGTGCTTCACCGTGAAGCCTGGGAAGGAGTTCTCATTCTACTTCATATCCAACGAAGGCGAACTCAATTTGGACATGTATCTGCCGTCCGTCAGTTCCTATACTATCAATGGCATAGACTATGAACACGTCCATCACGAAATTCTATACAGCCAATACACCGGAGAGTTGCTCTACGATTGGTATTACAACGAAGAGTTTGGACTGCTCTATTTCGAGAAGGGTGATTTCTCATTGACAAGGATTCCATAAATCACAAAAAACATGAAAACCAAATACTTATCATTATTCGCAGTCTTGTTTGTTGCTTTGATTACGGCTTCTTGCCACAAGGAACCCAATACTAACGACCTCATTGACGACAAAGACAAAATCGACATCAAAGGCTCGCTTTCCAACGGCGACATGCGCCATCCGAACATCGAGGCAGGCTATTGGGGGAAGACCGTCTACGTGTACTTCCACGAGTATATAGGTGAGTGCATCATTAGCATCAGCAACAGACAGGACCATGTCGTCTTTTGCGACACCGTTACTTCAGGTTACAACAAAGAAACGCGATTCTATATGGGCGACCAACCCTTGAGTCGCTACCATCTCGTCATCAGTAACGGCACGGATGAGGCTGAAGGATGGTTCAACAACTTCCGTATCGTGGCGCACAAGCCTTAATAGAGGATTTAAGATTCAAGATTCAAAGATTTAAAATTCAAATAGTTATGAAAAGATTTGTTGTTTTTGCGATGCTGCTTGCCGTCGTTTCAATGAGTTCGTGCATCAAATGGAAATGTTGCATCAATGGTGACTTTGTACAAGTCTATAAAACCAAAGGCGACTATACCAATAATGCGTACGTCCTTTATAACAAAAACAAAGACTACATTTACGGCTACTATGACGACGTCGACACCACGCTATTTCCCATGCCGCTGTATGGAGGCTATTATCTTCATCATGAAATGCCGTCCAATGCCGCGTTTCTTTCCATCAGTCCAAAGGAATACAATGAAAACGTAATGAATTATTCGATTGATACTTTGAAGCAAATGATTATTGATGACGACCCTTTCATTGAGTTTTTTAGTGCCACTGACAACTACAATCTTTATGACAACAATAGCAGCAATCCGATGGGCATCGATACGGCCTACATCAACCAACTTATCAAGCAAGGTAATTTGAAAAAGGAATTCAAGAAGGTGAAGTGAAGCCTCCGTTGGTCGGATTTGCAAATCCATCGGAACTTTAGATTGTTCTTCCGAAAATTTTTGTACTTTTGACGCACCAAATAGCAATCGTCTAACAATTAAAACATCAATTACTATGAAAAAAGCATTACTATTCGCAGTGGCCCTGTGTTGCATGTTATCGGCCTCTGCACAACAATTCAAGAGAGAACCAAAAACTCAAAAGTCATGGCAGGATAAAACTAAAACGATAGAACAACTGAATCGTAACAAGAACAATTTCACCGAGAAGTTGGACAGCATCACTGCCGAGGATACAAGGATATTGTTCGATTATGACAGCCATTTCAACTGCACTCAAATGTATAGTTATTATTATTCAGAAAATAGCTGGCAGTTAGATATGGGCTATGACTATACCTATGATGAACAAGACCGGGTCACCTCTATGGTAACCTACTCCTACAACGAGTCACCTTCAAAGGAAGAATACGCCTACAATGAGCAAAACTTGATTAAGGAACAGCTTTACTATGATTGGTGGAGCGATACCTGGCATCTCACCGGAAAAGAAGTTATCGAGTACGACGATTTCGGCAATATTCTTTCATCTCAGGGATTTAGCTTTGAAAATGACATTTGGACAGCATTCGAAAAGACAATCTATGAGTACGAAAACGGGCTCCTCGTATTGGAAACTTCCTACCTTCTTCAAGTGGAAATGGAACCTTACCATCGGATTGAGTACAATTATAATTCCTTAGGTCTTTGTTCGGAAAGAATCGAAAGCCATTGGTTTGGCGAATGGGATCCATGGGAAAAAGTTGAGTATTATTATAACGAGCAAGCCCTTTGCTCGGAGGAAATTGCATATGGCAGGGCTGATGACGATTGGGTGAGTATCCGCAGATACACTTACGAATATGACAATAGAGGAAACTGTGTCCTTAGGACATTTTACAATCATTACGAAAATTCATCAGACTGGATTAACTCAGATAAGGACGAGTACTTATATGATGACAATGATAATTGTATCAATCATAATTCTTATTACTATGACCACTTCTCTGAAGAATGGGAGTTGGATTATTGGGACAATTTAACTTACGATTTAACTTCGGATGCGAACTCTATCGCGGGGCTACTGCTAATTTGGGAAGAAATAAAAGAAGAATTTTTATTAGAGACCATACATAACAAGCTCAAGCAAATAGTTATGGATGGAGATTATCCCATTGATTTTCACTATTCCTCAACTCTGGGCCTGAACGAATCTGTCGGGTCAAAACTGGCTTTATGGCCTAACCCAACGACTGGATCACTAAACCTTAACGGCGACGGTCTTCAACAAGTGGAAATCTTCAGCATAGACGGCAAGCAGTTGATACACGTTGAAAACAGCGTTGAAACCATCAATGTAAGCGCCTTGGCCAAAGGTTGCTATCTGCTGAAAGCCACTTTCGTTGACGGCAGCAAGGCTATGCAGAAATTTGTGAAGGAATGATTTTCTCACACAACAAGTGTAGACCATAAGAATTGAAAAAGTCGGGGGAGCGGAATGCTTTTCCGACTTTTTATAGCCTAATTGGTTTTTATGTCGAAAAAATTATTGCTTTTCCATAATTCTTTCTACATAATACCTCTTCATTTTTCCGTCTGAGGTAGAACTATTGACTCAACCGCCTTGGCATACCCTTCCATTCCTAATCCCGAGATGCACTTCACGCATGCCTCGGCCGTAAAGGAATGTCTGCGGTAAGGCTCCCGTTTCGAAATGTCGGAGATGTGAACCTCAATCACGGGGATGCTGATAGCGCGGATGCAGTCGGCAATAGCGATGGAAGTATGGGCATAGCCCCCTGGGTTCATGATCACAGCATCATATTGACCATCAGCCTCTTGCAGCTTGTCAATCAAAACGCCTTCGTGGTTTGACTGGAAATAGAAAAGCTCGTGCTGTGGAAACCTCTCGCGGAGTTGTGGCAGGTATTCTTCAAACGAGATACGGCCGTAGATTTCGGGTTCGCGTCTGCCTAAAAGGTTGAGGTTGGGACCGTTGAGGATTAGAATCTTCATCATATAGATTTTTTGCAAAAATAACGTTTTTCGTCGGGTTGTAGAATTTTTTCCCGTTGAAAAGTTGGTGTGTATCAATTATTTTTCTATTTTTGTGCAAAATTCAGGTAGATATGAAGATTATCACTTTAGGGAAGACCAACTTGAAGGTGAACAAGAATGGCTTCGGTGCGTTACCCATTCAACGAATCAGCGAAAAGGAAGCCGTGTATTTGTTGCATAAGGCTTACGACAATGGCATCAATTTCTACGACACAGCCCGATTTTATACCGACAGTGAGGAGAAGATAGGTGCTGCCTTTGGAGACCGACGCAGCAAAGTGCTGATTGCCTCCAAAACAGCTGCAACCAGCATTGAGGAGTTTTGGAAAGACCTTCATACCACTTTGAAGAACTTGAAGACTGACTATCTCGACCTTTACCAATTCCATAACCCCGACTATTGCCCGCGTCCTGGCGATAAGGAAGGCCTCTATGATGCCATGAAAGTGGCCAAGCGTCAAGGCAAGGTGCGTTTTATCGGCATCAGCAACCACCGTCAGAATGTGGCTATGGAAGCCATCGAACGCGATTGCTACGATACACTGCAATATCCGTTTTCATATCTCTCATCGGAAGATGATCAAAAGATTGTGGAAGCCTGTTACAAGCACAACATGGGCTTCATTTGTATGAAGGCTATGGCAGGCGGACTCATCAATGACTCAGCCTTGGCTTATGCCTTCCTCAACCAGTTCGACCATGCCTTGCCCATTTGGGGCATACAGCGCGAGAGCGAGTTGGACGAGTTTATCTCCTATCAGGAGCATGAACCGGAATTGTCGTCTGCCTCGTGGCGCAAGATTGAAAAGGAACGTGCTGAATTCTCAAGTGAGTTCTGCCGTGGTTGCGGCTATTGCCAGCCCTGTTCGGTCGGAATCGAGATAGAGAACTGCGCCCGTATGAGTCTTTTCTTGCGTCGTGCCCCGCTGAGCGTCTACCTTACCGAGGAATGGGCCGAGAAGATGAAGCTCATTGAGAAGTGCAAGCACTGCAACGCCTGCCGTTCAAAGTGCCCGTATGGTCTCGACACACCGACATTGTTGGAAAAGAATTACGAAGATTTCAAGGTCTTTTGGGCTAAGAAACAGGCTGGGGAACTATAATCTTTAAACACGAATTATCATGTAATTGACCACGAATTTCCCATAAATTATTCATGGATAATTCGTGGTTAATTTTGGGAAATTATATGTGAAAAAAGAAAGGCGCGTCGATATGATGCGCCTTTCGGTTGATTAACATTGTTGTTTTCATTTCAGCGGGCTGGGTGTGTGGTATTCACGTGCACCAAGTTCCTTATCGAGCATAATCATGCCACCGATATGGTCGCCAATCATAGAGGCTTGACGTACAAGGTCACGGGCGTTCTCTTCTTCTTCCACCTGCTCGTCGATGAACCAGGCGAGGAAGTTGGCAGCGGCGCGGTCTTTGTCCTCGTCAGCGATGTCGCACAAGTTGTTGATCATGGCGGTCACCTTCTTTTCGTGCTCAAGGGTGTCTTCGAAAGCGGCCAAGACGCTCTTCCACTCGGTCTGAACCTTGGCGATGGGGGCAAGGACGACCTTGGCATCTTGCGAATGCATGTAGTTGATCATGATGGCGGCATGGGCCTGTTCCTCAAGGAACTGCACCTTGAACCAATGGGCGATGCCTTTGTAGCCTTTGGCATAGATGTCTTGCGACATGCTCAGATAGAGATAAGCCGACCACATCTCAGCGTTGATTTGGTCGTTGATGGCTTTTGCTAATTTCTTGCTAATCATTTTGTTTAGTTATTAGTTGTTCAGTTATTCAGTTGTTTAGTTGGCTTTCAGCAGTCAGCAATCAGCTTTCAGCTTGGTTCAAGCGAGCTGACGGCTGATTGCTGATAGCTGACAGCTACTTATCCAAAATACCGTTTATACAATCCCTCAAAGCCTTTTCCATGGCGGGCTTCGTCTTTGGCCATCTCGTGGACGGTGTCGTGGATGGCGTCGAGGTTACGCTCCTTGGCCACGCGGGCAATGCGCATCTTGTCTTCACAGGCACCGCATTCGGCGATCATGCGCTTGTAGAGGTTGGTCTTGGTGTCCCAAACCACGTCGCCCAGCAGTTCGGCAAACTTGGCGCAGTGCTCGGCTTCTTCAAAAGCGTAACGCTTGAAAGCCTCTGCAATCTCGGGATAGCCTTCGCGGTCGGCCTGGCGACTCATGGCCAGATACATGCCGACTTCGGTGGCTTCGCCCATGAAATGTGCGTTCAAGTCCTTGATCATGTCTTCTCCTGTGCCTTTGGCGATGCCGACGACGTGTTCGGTGACAAAGTTCAGGGCAGCGCTCTCGTCAACGACTTTCCATTCGACGATTTGCTTGCATTGAGGGCAACGTTCAGGGGCTTCTTCTCCTTCGTGCACATACCCGCAGATGGGGCAGATGAATTTTTTCTTCATGATTGTTCTTGTTTAATGAGTTAGTTTAACGAAAAATGTAAATGCAAAGATAGACATTTTCTTTCATATCCATAGTGTTGATGAAAAATTATCTTTATGTGGATTTGAATGGATTTTTTGCTACTTTTGCATTTTGTTTCAATGCTAAACAACCCGTTTTTATGTTGAATAGAAGATTTTTGAGAGTCAAGGCATTGCAATCCATTTATGCCTACCACCAATCCGAGAGTTCTAACCTGTCTCAAGCTGAACGTCAGTTGCTTGAAGGGGTCGATGACTTATACAAGCTTTTTGTCTACCAGCTTTCCTTCTGGGTTGAGCTGAAGCAGTTCGCCGAACGTCGTATCGATGAAAACAAGCATAAACATTTTCCGACAGAGGAGGATCTGAATCCCAACATGAAGTTCGTCAATAATAGGATTCTCAAGGCACTGGATGACAATAAGCATTTGATGAAGCTTGAGGAACAGTATAAAATCAACTGGGCCGATTCCCGTGAGGATTTCATTCGCAATATGTTTACGAAGCTGACGGAGACTCCAGAGTATCAAGAATATATGTCCAATGGAAAAGATAGTTTCAGTGATGACAAGCGTTTTTTGGTTGCGGTGATTGACACTTACATGGCGGAGAACGGTTTGCTTTATGACTATTATTCCGACCGCGAACTTTCGTTTAATAGCGATTATCAGTTGGCCATCTATCTCCTCTGGAAATTCATCAGCGAACTGCCGGCTAGTTTTGATGAGTTCAGTATATTGCCCCCGGTGTATAAAGATGAAGATGAAGATAAACAGTTTGTCGTCAAGCTGTTTGAGAAGACCGTTCTTCATGCCGATGAGTACATGGAGTTGGTAAAAGCCAACATCTCGAATTGGGATTACGATCGTTTGGCGTTGATGGACAAGATTTTGATTTTCATGGCTTTGACGGAATTTATCGAGTTCCACTCCATTCCCGTGAAGGTCACCATCAATGAATATATTGAGATTTCAAAATTCTATAGCACACCTGAAAGCCGCCGTTTTGTGAATGGCATGCTCGACCGTCTCTCGACAGAGTTGAAAGAGGATGGTAGGTTGGTGAAGACAGGCTTGGGGCTGGTTGATAAATAATTGCACATCATCGCAATAATAATTAAATAGGTGCCGTTATCCTAAAAATATGGAACTATGAAGCGAACAATCTACATGATATGCTCTTTGGTGCTGTCAATCATCGCTTTGCAAGCCCAAGCACAAGTTAATAATGGCTTGTATCGTGCCTTGACAGATGCCAACTCGGCCCGTGTGGTGGCCTTGGGTGGACTGCCTTTGCCGGTGCATGATGGTGACTTGCAGACAGCTGTTTTCAATCCATCTGCCATCTCGCCTGAGATGAACAACCAGATAGCCTTGTCCTATGTCGGTGATTTCAATTTGGGAACGAATTTTGGTTCTGCACAATACAGCCATACCTTTGAGAAATTGGGTAGTTTTGCCACTTCGGTGCAGTATTACAATTACGGCAAGATGCAGTATGCTTCGGAAAGCGGCCATACCGATGGTAGCACTTTCAATGTGTCGGACTACGCTGTCACCTTGGGTTGGGGTCGTGAGCTGACCGACAAATGGAGCATTGGTGCCAACTTGAAATATGCGGGCGTTCAGTATGAAAGCGGTCGTGCAGGTGCCTTGGGTGTGGATGTGGCTGCTACTTATTGGTCGTATACCAATTGGGCTTTTACGCTTGCTGCACGCAATATTGGACGACAAATTTATTGTCAGGAATTGAATGTGAACAATAAATGGTTGCCGTTTTCCGTGGATTTTATGGCTTCCAAAAAGCTTGATCACCTTCCACTGACTATTATTATGGGTTATAAGGACATCCAGCTTTGGAACAAGCTTTATGAGGATCCGCTTGATTTGGCAGGTTATTATGACCCCATCACAGGAGAATATCAGGAGCCATCAAAGGTCGCCAAGTTTTTCACCAATTTGGGCTGTCATCTGGTGGTTGGAGGAGAAATGGCTTTGGGCAAGAACTTGTTCTTGAGAGCGTCATACAATTATGAGGCATATCGCAACATGGGTGTGCCGAAAAGGCGTAGTTTGGTAGGCTTCTCAGCTGGGTTTGGCATTAGAATCAAGGCTTTCCAGATTGATTATGCCCGTTCAAGAAACAATATCGTTGGCTCGCCCAATTTCCTGACACTCCGAGTAGATTTAAGTAAACTATGAAAATGCTGAATGCTGAATGTGGAATGCTGAATGTAGAATAATCCCATCATTCAGCATTCATCATTCAGCATTCATAATTCAACAATATGTATCTCCACGAACTCAAACTGGCCAACTTCAAGAATTGTGAATCAGCGGATTTGCAACTATCGGAGAATGTCAACTGTTTCGTGGGCTTGAATGGGGCAGGGAAGACCAATATTCTTGATTCCATTTATTACCTTTCGTTTTGCAAGAGTTTCTTTAGCGCCACCGACAAGCAGAACATCCGGCATGAACAGGATTTTTTTGCTATTCATGGTGTATATTCGCATGACGGTAAAGACGATGAGTTGGTGTCGTGTGTGCAAAAGCGTGACCAGAAGAAGTCGTTCCGTTTCAATAAAAAGGAATACGACCGCCTCAGCGACCATATCGGCAAGTTTCCTTTGGTGATGATTTCGCCTTACGACCGCGACCTCATCAATGAGGGCAGCGATCTACGCCGCAAGTTCATCGATGGCGTGATTTCGCAGTTTGACCCTTTGTATCTCAACGCCTTGCTGAAATACAACAGAGCCTTATTGCAGCGCAACATGCAGCTGAAACAGTTTGCTGAAAGTCGTTACTTTGACCGTGAGTTGCTTCGCCTTTGGGAAGACCAACTGGCACAACATGCCGATGACATCCATGCCAAGCGCCACCAGTTTTTGGAAGAGTTTCTACCTATTTTCCAACATTATTATGAAATTGTCTCGGGTGGCACAGAAAAGGTGAATGTGGTATATCAATCTCGCTTGGATGAAAAGCCTTTGAATGAACTTTTGGACGAGAGCTTGCAGCAGGACCGTTATTCAGGTTATACCAACGTGGGCATCCACAAGGACGACTTGGAGTTCACCTTGGATGGTCATCCGTTGAAGCGTTTCGGCTCGCAGGGCCAGCAGAAGTCGTTTGTGGTCTCGATTCGATTGGCGCAGTTCGAGTTCAATTACCAGAAAATCGGCTACAAGCCCATTTTGTTGTTGGACGACATCTTCGACAAGCTCGATGACCAGCGCGTGATGAAACTCGTCCGTTTGGTCGGTGATGAACATTTCGGTCAGGTGTTTATCACTGACACACAACAGGGTAGGGTAGAGAAACTGTTTGAGAATACCAACATCGACCACAAGATTTTTGAGGTGGTCAAAGGCCAAGTCAAGGAGATAGGAGGTGAATATGGTGTACTTTGACGTGAAGCCTCTTGGCGACCTCATAAAGGAATTCTATGAGCAACATCGAGGTGCAGAGTATTTGGACGAAGTCAAGCTCATCAATTCATGGCCACAAGTTGTAGGTCCATTCATAGCCTCGCACACTATTGATCTTTCCATTAAAAACGGAGTGCTTTTTGTCCGCGTCGATAGTGATGCGCTTCGCAGTGAATTGAGCTATTCCACGTCTTTGTTGTTGAAGAACTTGAATGAGATGGTGGGGAAGGAGCTTGTCAATGAGATTGTGTTGAATTGACCATCACCGCTTGCAAATCAGCCTAAACTCGCAGTAGCTGCATCTTTTGTCGTCTTCAGCTTGCACAAACGGAATCTCGGTGTCTAGCATTTCGCTTACGACGGCCTCAAGCATGGCTTCCATGTCACATACGAAAGAATTATCCTCCAAAAAGTTAGGGTCGGCATTCTTGTCGTCTTTCTTTGGAGTCGCTTTTGATAGGCCAAATTCGATGTCGTGTGCGTACTTTAGACCATGTATGGCTGCGGTCACCTGATTGGGCATGATGCTCGGATTCTCTTTGACATACAAATACTTATAAAGTAGTAATTGAAGTGCTTTTTCGGGAATTTGTTTCAGATAATCGAGGTCGCTTTCACTTTGATGGCGCACAGGAACCTTGAGGTCGGTGCTGCTCACATGCCCCGTCTTATAGTCGATGACTCGGATAAGACCACCAAATTGGTCGATGCGGTCGGTGCGGCCATAGAAAATGCAATCTCCATGAGAGGTTGGCAGGCTTGACCTCAACTCGCCTTCGGTTTTCAATAGTATCAAAGTGTTGTTTTCCAATTGTTTGGAAGTGTAGCTGAGATAGTTCTTCTGTTGTTGCTCAATGGTGACACGGTTCAAGTAGTTGAAGCCCACATCGGGAAGGCCATTGGGCAAGTTTTTAGCTATTGAAAGGGCTAGTTTTTGTTCCCATTGAGGCTTGATGACTTTGTCAAAAAGTTCTTTGTCAATGAGTTGTGTTTTTCCGTCTTTCGGGAGATAGTCGGCAAACAGAAACTCTAGTGTGTCGTGGATGATGGTGCCTATGACATTGACGCCCGTGTCTTCCTCAACGCTATTGTCTTCAATTTGGGCGATATACCGCAGATAATACTTCAAAGGACAATTCAGATAGGTGGACAAAGCGGAAGGGGAGAGGCCTTTCTCTTCGATGAGGTAGTGGAGACGGTCTAAGGCATTGGATTTCTGTGCGCTAAGAGATTTTGCTTCCAATGAGGACTTGGCCGTGCTGCTGAACGATTCTTCCTCAACCTTGATGTTGGTGTTCTTGGCCAGCTCGTGCTTGATTTGCAGGATGAATCGGCTGGCCTCGCCACCTGAGGTGTCGCCCAGGTTGTTGTAGTACAAGTAAATCTCTTTGCCGTTCTGAAGCAGGTGATAGAAGTGATAAGCCACTACAGCTTGGCTTTCGGTATAGCCCGGAAGGCCGCAGGCACGACGGATGAACTGGGGAATGAAGCTGCCTCGCGACTTGTCGGGCGGCATGATTCCTTCGTTGACACTAAGGAGGTGCAACTGCTCGAAGTCAAGGTTACGGGTTTCGAGTATGCCCATGATTTGTAGACCATCAGTTTCGCTGCTGTTCATCTTCAGGCTTGTTGCCGATGACAGCACCCGATAAAGGGCTTCAAGGCTATGCAAGTCTTTGATGTATCTTGAATTCTGCTCCACGACTTTTTGCAATCGACTAACGATTTTCCCGATTTCGCTGACTTGGTTGAGTAGGAACAAGTTCTCGTTTTGCTCTTGTTTCGATTGGATCAACTGCGCGATGAAAGCCAGCACTTGGTTGACGTTTTCCAGTAAGATGGCAGGTGAAGGTTTATCTTTATGGGTTAAGATAACCCTCAGAAACGCTTGGATGTTGGGTGCCTCTTGTAATGCATCAATATCCCTGTCCTCAAAGATGAACTTGCCGTCGTTTACCGCCTTGTATTTCCATCGGTTGAAAGCCTCAAGCTCGTTTGTGGGGAAGATGATTTTGATGATTTCGAGGTCCGTCAAGTGCAGGACGGTCCAAATGTACCAACCCTCGGCAAGGCGCTCCATGCCATTTTCGGTAATCTTTCGGGAGATTCTGCTATGGCGATATAGGGCAAAATACTCCTTGACCAGTTGGTTGACGGGTGTTTTAGCTATCGGATAACCCATCGAGACTTTGAAACCCGAGTAAGACTTTGGAATGCCGTTCAATACGGGAATCAACAGGCTTTCATCAGCAAGGATGACGGCTTGTTTTTCATCATTCGTTTCTTCGAGTTTGGCTTGCAAGGCTTTGGCCTGTAGTGCGTTGCCACTAGCTTGGATGATGTGGATGGTCTTGGCTTCGGTGGTCAGCGCATGGGAGATGCCGTTTTCAATCCATTGTGGATGAACCTTTTTGTACTTCCTCGCAAAAAGACCCGCTTCATTGTTCTCGTCATCGACATAATAGGCATCGTAATCGAACAGAATCTCAGCCTTTCCGTTTCGTAATAGTGTGTTGACGATGCGTTCTTCGGTGGTGGTCAGGGCGTTGAAGCCGGCGAAGATGATGCTCCGATGTCCAATCTTTGATAGCAGTTCGTCTTCACTTAATTCCGACAAATGTCTGGTAATCATGCCGTAATAGCCCTTGCCTTGCTCGGTCAGCCTTTCGCGGAGTCTAAGGTAATAGTCGTAAAGTGATTGGAAAAAATGGAGGTATTTCACTTCCTTTTCCTTGCTCTTCTCTTCGTCGAAGTTCCAGATTTCTAGCTTCTTGTTGTCCAAGACATAGTTGAACACATGTTTGGCATCGATGCCGTATTGGTCGATCTCGTCAAAGTCCTTTGCCATTTGGGAGGCTTGGCTACCGAAGACGCTGAGGTCGCTGTCTTGTTCCATGTGCAGTTCAGCGTCAATGTCGATAAGTTCAAACAGCAGGTCCATACTGTCGGCAAGAGCAATTCCGCTCCATTGGGTGACGGCCTCCTCGATGGAAATCATCTGTGGTAGCCAGATGGTCTGGGCGCAGCTCGTTTTGAACGCGTTACGCAAATAGAAAGCCGCTCTTTTGTTGGGGAATACTACGGTCAGCTCCTGCTTTGTGAGGTCGTAGTGGCTTTGGATGTGGCTCGCCAGTTTGGATATGAAGGTGTCGGGACTCATTTCACTTGTGTGTTTAGGTAGCTTGAGGCGTGTTCCAGTTGTTCGGGCTTGCCCAAATCAAACCAATAATCGGGTTGGATGGGCTTCGAGACGATGCGGTTGTTTTTGGCCAAATTGAGGTATAAATCAATGACACTCTGAGGCTTGTATTCAAATTCGGCAAACAAATCACTCCTGAAGAAATGCAGCCCGCTGAAGGCCATTTCTTTAAGCGAAGGTCCCTGAGCCTGTCGAAGGGCCGACTTCGATTCATCAACCCATTTAAACTGTTTCTCAGACTTATTCATCCACCCAACAAGTTGGTCGTCATCATCAAACAACAGCTTCCTATTTGTCTCCCTGTCTTGCGTCAACAGCCAAGCATCATCCTTGGAATCAATGAATTGAGCTGCCATTTCACGTAGATTGACATTGCTGATGATATCTACATTATGCACCAAAACTGCTTTTGAATCCTTGAACAGGGGGGTGGCCTTGACGATGCCTCCGCCCGTGTCCATCAGCAGGTCGCGCTCGTCGGAAATCTGGATGACAGCATCGAACTTGTTATGCTTTACTAAATCAATGATTTGTTCGCCAAAATGATGCACGTTGATGACGATGTGATAGAATCCGTTGGCAATCAAATTCTCGATGCAATGCTGCAACAAAGGCTTGCCATTAAGTTCTACTAATGCCTTTGGCTTGTTTTGGGTGAGTGCTTTAAGGCGCGTGCCGAGGCCGGCGGCCAAAATCATTGCGGTGGTTCCGATTCTTGGACTCATAAGCCAGTTTCCTCCGTGATTTTGCGTTCGATGTGGTTCAGTTTCAGATGGATGTCGGTATAGGTCGCCTTCAGCCATTCGTAGATGGTCTGGGCAAAAAAGACGGAGCGGTGCTGTCCGCCCGTACAGCCAAACGAGACCATCAAATTACTGAAATGCCGTTCGCGGTAGTTATCGACACTTTGTCCGACGATGCCTTTTACATGGTCGAGGAAGACATGGACGGGTGGCTTGGCCATGAGGTAGTCGATGACCTCCCAGTCGCGGCCGGTCTTGGTCTTATACTCGGGCTCACGACCAGGATTGGGTAGGGCACGACAGTCGAACACGAAGCCGCCTCCGTTGCCGCTGAAGTCGGCTGGGTAACCCTTCTTGAATGAGAAGCTATTGATAGTTACGGTCAGCTTGCCCGCAGGTGGAGCGATGAGCGCGGCATATTTGGCGTCCAACTTGTTGAGTTGGCTAATGACGCTTTGCAACTCAGGATAGGAAGTTAAAGGTGCTGCTTTCGAGAGTGCCTCGATTTCACGCAAGGCGTATGGGATGCTCTCGATGAAATGAGATTTCTTTTGGATGAGGCCTCTAAAACCGTAAGCACCCAAAACCTGCATCAGTCTTAAGTAAACGAAATAAGGCTGGTAGGTGTCGAATTTGACGGCTTCTGGACTCATGTATTGTGACAATTCGGTCTTGTAATACCCGACCAATTCATCTCGTATGGCTTGCGGAATTTGCGCTTTCACTTGATAGAGCAGCGAGACCACATCGTAGTTCAAAGGACCTTTACGACCACCTTGGAAATCGATGAAATACAGCTCGCCATCCTTCACCATGATGTTGCGCGACTGGAAGTCGCGGTACATGAAGAAGTCGCAGGGGGCTTGGCTGACGAAGTCGGCGAAGGCTTCGAAGTCCTTGCCCAAGCGCGTTTCGTTAAAGTCGATTTCCTCGTGCGGCTTGACGAAATAGTACTTGAAATAGTTAAGGTCGTCGATGATGGCCTGACGGTCGAAGCGTTCAGTAGGGTAGGCTTTGCTGTAGTCCAGGCCTTGGTGACCCAGCACTTGAAGTTTCACCAAATGGCTCAGTACTTTTTTGTAAAGTTCGATATTGTTCTCGCCAAAACTACCTGCCATCAAAGCCTTCTGCACATGTGCAAACAAATTGTCATCGCCAAAGTCGCTTTGCAAATAGCAAGTCCTCTCTTCGTTTACGGCAAAGACCTCTGGCACATTCAATCCCAAGCCATAAAAATGCTTGCTGAAAGTGAGGAAAGCCTCGTTTTCTTCGATGTTGCTGCTATAGGTGCCAATCATGCTACTTTTTTCAGTAATGACACGGTAATACTTCCTCGCCGAGCCTGACTCTGCGATGGGCTGGATTTCGTATGGTGTTTCCCCGATGGAACGGGTTAGATCGGCTAATATGTTTTGAATATCAGGGGCTTGCATGAAATTTCATTGTTTTCTATTGTTGCAAAGTTACAAAGAAAAATGAAAAAATGAAGTGTGTGATTCAAAATAATGTGGCAAAATAATATAAGTTTTAGAATATTTTGTATTTTTGCCACACAAAAAGAAGTTAAAAAAGGGTCGAAATGAACACAATCACAGGCAGAAATCTGAAAGCCTTGCGTGAGGCCAACGGCTATACGCAAGAGAAAATGGCTGAATATCTTGGTGTTGGGCGTTCGGCTTACGCCAACTATGAGGCAGGCGAGCGCGAAACGCCTTTGGAGGTGCTGCAAAAGGCGGCGGATTTGTTCGGCTGCGAATTGGCGCTTCTCTTCGAGGAAGACGAAACGGCAGTCCGCAATATGCTGGTCTGCGCTTTCCGTGCTGATGACCTTAGCGCTGACGATATGCGAGAAGTGGCCTCGTTCAAGAGCGTCGTGATGAATTATCTTAAGATGGAAAGGCTGTTGGGAAAATGAAAAAGCTGAACCTTGAAACGGCCGAAATCCTTGCAGGAAAGATGCGAAGCGAGTTGCTGCGTGTTTCCGCAACGGAGCCGCTCAATATGAAGACTGCCCTCCGTCAATTGAATGTGATGACGCTCTATCGGCCCTTGTCTGATAAATTATTTGGATTGTCGCTGCTGACTCCTGACAAGAAACATCGATTCATGTTGGTGAACAGCAATTCGAGGCGGGGACGGCAGCACTTTACCATTGCGCATGAGTTGTATCATTTGTATTACGATGAGAATCCCCAGCCGCATTTCTGCGACAACTCCATCTATACCGATACCGCTGAGAGGTCGGCCAACCTGTTCGCTTCCGCTTTGCTGATGCCTAAAGAGGGCTTGCTGAAAAACATTCCATCCGATGAGATTGTCAGCAAGAGTGTCAGTATTGACACGTTGCTTCGGATGGAGCATCTTTATGGGGTTTCGCATCATACTTTGGTGGTGAGGCTGAAAGAATTGCATGTTATCAGTCCTGTGTCTGCAGACGCGCTGTTGTCGATTTCGATTACGCAGGAGGCAACTTTGCGGGGATATGATGTTGAACTCTATTCAAAAGGAAACGAAGGATTGGTCATCGGTGATTTTGGCTCCAAGGCTCGTAAGTTATTCGATGAGGAAAGAATTTCCGAAGGGCATTATCTCGAACTGCTCAACCTAATCGGCTATGGAGAAGGTCAAAATCATACTGGATGCTGACGTGTTGCTTCATTTCGCCAAGGCGGGACGGCTTAACATGTTGCCGGAAATATTGCCGGAATATGAACATGTCGTTTTGAGTACGGTATATGATGAGATTGGATCCATTCAAAACCAGTTGGACAACCAAATCTTTTTTCTGAAGAACATTTCAAAGGAGACGTTCAACCCGACAGGGGAGATGATGATCGAATATGCCAGGCTTTTGCAGACTTTTGGCAAAGGGGAGAGTGCTTGTATGGCCTATTGCCGTTATACTCACAATGTCATTGGCAGCAGCAATCTGAAAGACATTAAGGAGTATTGTGAAAAACAGCAAATCACTTATCTGACTACATTGGATTTCCTGTATTATGCGATGATGCGAGGAAAGATGTCGGTTGAAGAATGCGAGCAGTTTGTCAAGGATGTGGTGGCAAAAGGGAGTAAACTGCCAACGGTGGATTTTGGGAAGTATTTACCTAATGCCCTGATTTAATGGCCTATTTCTTTCCCCTCGTTTCAATCCACACCCAAAGCCGCCACATCAGCCAGCCCCAGGCGAAGAAGAGGACGTAGAAGATCCATTTTGGCACGGAAGTTTGATAGGCACCTTCGTGGTCGATTTCGGAGTATTGTTCGGTAGGGATGTCGGCATAGAAATAAGCGCCCGCACCAAAGTCGTAGCCTTCGACGAGGCCTAATTTGTTGGCCATAATCCAGCCAGCCAAAAACAAAGTGATTACCACCACCACGATGGTAATCACTTTGAATATCTTGTGGTTTTTGTTCATCATTTGAACATGTCGAGGACAGGAACGTCAAACACCACACCTGAGAGCAGGAACCACACTGCAAACAGCGTGAGGAGGATGTTGAACACCTGACCGATGATGTAGAGCCAAAGCACCTTGCCGCCTTGCATCTGCTTGAAGAGGCTCTTGAAGTTGGTGTCGAGGCCGATGCTGGTGAAGGCCAGTACGAAGGCCCAGTTCTTGTATTGGTCGAGGACGCCGTTGATGGCTTTCACGTCGCCACCCATAGGTTGGATGATGAAGGATGCCACGAGCGATGCCACGAAGAAACCGATGATGAACTTCGGGAAACGGGTCCAAATCTCACCTGCGCCGACTTTGCTGTCGCTGGTCTTGTCGACCTTGGTGGCAAAGAAGATGGCCACGAAGAAGGCAATGAAACCAATGAGAATATTCTGGATGGACTTCACCAATACGGCTGCCTGTTCAGCTTCCTCGCCGAGGGCGTTACCAGCCAGCACTACGGCACCTGTTGAGTCGACGGTACCGCCGATGAGGGCACCACCCATGAGTTGGTTCATGCCGCAAGCGCGAATGATCATGGGCTCGAACACCATCATCAAAATGGTGAAAATAATGGAGATGGAGATGGCCAACGAGAGGTCTTCCTTCTTGGCCTTGGCGGCAGCACCCGTGGCGATGGCGGCACTGGTACCGCACACCGAAGTGGCCGAAGCCAAGGTGATGACCAACGGCTTGTTGTCAATTTTCAGCACCTTGGTGCCGAGCCACCACATGAAAATGATGACGATAGGAGTGACGATCCATGCGATGCCGAGGCCGTAGAGACCGAACTTGGCGATGTTGCTGAACAGTACCGAGAAGCCCATGATGACCAGACCCGTCTTGATGTAGAACTCAGTACGGATGGCGGGTTTCAGCCAATCAGGCGTTCCGACTGTGTTGGAGATGAGCAGACCGATGAGCAAGGCCCAGAAAGCCCATTCGAGGTACATTTTCAGGGTGTATTCGGCACTGATCATCCTCACCACGATGCAGATGAGGAACAGCACAACGAAGGCAGGGATGAACTTGCCAATCTTCTCGCCTTGGAGCTTGATGCCAATGCCGAACAGGATGCCCGTTACCAAGAAGGTGCGGAGCAGTTTGACCCAGAACTCACCGTTGAATTGTGCAGCCAAGGATTTCTTTTCTTCGACGTTTTCCCACCAGTGCCAAGTACCAAATTTGGCGGCGGAGAAATCAAATGAACCGGTCAGCACGGCTATGCAGGCCACCGCGATGACGATGAAGCCAATCCACACGGCCAGCCAGTCTTCTTTTTTCCAAAGGTTGGATGCGTTATTGTTTGCCATAAGGAATTTAAAATTTAAAATTCAAGATTTAAAATTTATAGCTTAGGATACCGACCACTCGGTGTGAGTTCTCACCAGCTTCTTTCTGTACCAGCGAATAGTCAAGTTTGAAGTTCACGGACTTCAGAGGCCAGTAGTTGATGCCTACAGTGTACCAATTCGTGCCGCCTTTTGCTATACCGGCATCTTTGGTGAAGTGCTCGTAACGCAGGACGGGCATGATCTTCTGTTCGCCAGCTTGGAAGTTGTATCCAATTACACCGTAATAACCGTTGCTGTTGAAATATCCAAGGTCTTCAGGATGATAGGTCTTTATTCCTGTCGCGCCGCTGATGTATTCGCCACGGAGCAAGAACTTGCCATCGTTGTATTGCATGCCAGCAGTCCAACGGTTACGGATGCCATAGTGCACTTCGTCTTTGTTATACCTGCCATAGTAGTAAGAACCACTCAGGGTAAGGTCTTTCAGGCCGGGATGTACTTCGAGGCGGCCCACAATGTCCTTGCGGTTGTTGTTGTCGAGTTGGTTGGCGCCATTACCGTTGAACACGCCGATGGAGTAGTCAACGATGCTGTATTTGTATCCTTCTTCGCCTTCCACGGGGAAGAGGCTACCGGTAGCCATGATACCGAGGTCACGGCCCAAGGAACCCACGCCGCAAACGTCGCTGTAGCCTGTGAGCCCTTTGACACTCTCACCGTAGTCGAAGATCTCGAGGTTGACGGGATTGATGGGGCTTTCGATCGTGAACGGGGTCTTGAACTGACCGAGTTGGATGGCAAACTCTCTGCAGGGTTTGTACTTGATGAAAGCGTCAACCAACATGGGGCTGCGACTGAAGTCGCCTTGGATCTTATAGCTCACGGTCTTCGAAAGGTTGCCTTCGACCGACATACGCACACGGCGCATTCTGAGGGTGTTGTCGAGCAGTTCACCCTTGTCGCTCAAGTTGGCTTGGTACATGCCTTGAACGAAACCAGAGATTTTAGGCATACGGTCCACCTTGCCCTTGAGTTCGTTGACTTGTTGTTGAACATCGTTTTGTGCATTGATACACAGCGGAATGGCTAACAAAAGCATTCCAGCAAAAAAGCGAAAATTGTGCTTCATAATAGATAATTTAATACGTTTTCAATTCCAAAATTGCGGCAAAAATAGTAAAAATACTTATAGTAAATATACTTACTATTTATTTTCAACAAAAAAAGCATGATGACTCATGCTTTTTCATTGAAACACAGCGGCGTGATGCGTCATTTCCTCAAAAGTGATCTTGAACCACTCGGTGTAATGCTCGGGATGGGCTTCGATGTCGTTTTTCAAGTCATTGAGGCTCATGTATTTCCAAGATTCCACTTCGTCACGGTTGATTTGGGGAATATCATCGCTTTGTCCAATCCAGACGTGGTCAAATTCGTGTTCGATCAAACCTTCGCCTACGGGAGCCTTATATATAAAGGTGTAGACTTCGTGCATCGGGCAAGCCATGCCCATCTCTTCCATGAGACGCCGTGAAGTGGCTTCTTCCAAGGTCTCGCCTGCGCGGGGATGGCTGCAGCAGGTGTTGGTCCACAGGCCAGGGGAGTGGTATTTGGAGAGGGCGCGCTGCTGCAACAACAATTCGCCTTTTGAATTGAATATGAAAATCGAGAAGGCCCTATGAAGATGCGGAGTCACATGCGCAGCCTGCTTCTCCATTTGACCTATAGGTTGGTCGTTTTCATTGACTAAGATTACAAATTCCATTATTTCCTTTTTAACTACAGATTGTACAGATTTATACAGAGTTAAGTCGTGGTAATTTTGCAGCTAAAGCTGCGGATTAGTACGGATGGGCTTTGGCGTGATGTTGGGAAATCGTTTATAATAAAGGCTTTCGCCCCCAAAATTCAATAACATGCCTAGCTTCATACCTGTTGCATGAATGTAATTGATAACTTGGGCTTCATGTTCGGGAAGAATAGTAGATACCGCTTTCAATTCGACTATGATTTTGCCATAACAGAAAAGGTCTGCGATATAAAATTGGTTAAGCAGAACATCTATGTATTTGATTTGTATCTTGTGTTGAGGAATAAAAGGGATGTTGCGTTTTGTCATTTCCACCTCTAAAGCTTCTTGATATACGGATTCAAGAAATCCCATGCCGAGCGTTCTATGGACCTCCATAGCTGCACCAATAATGCCATATGTTTCTCTTCCATATATAAACTGATTCGTTTCCATCTTTTATCTAGCCATCTGTACCCATCGGACGCTTGCGTCCCTATAATTTCTGTCGAAAATCAGTGTAATCTGTGCAATCTGTAGTTTCTATTATACATTAAATCTAATATTAAGTATATCACCGTCTTGCACTACGTAAGTCTTTCCCTCCACGCGGAACTTACCGGCTTCCTTAACGGCAGCTTCAGAGCCATATTGCAGGAAGTCTTCCGTACTCATCACCTCGGCGCGGATGAAGCCGCGTTGCAGGTCGCTGTGGATGGCTCCGGCGGCGATGGGAGCGGTGTCGCCCACATGGATGGTCCATGCTCTTGTTTCGTCGGGTCCGGTGGTGAAAAACGAATGCAAATTAAGTGTATGGTAAGCAGTGCGCACCAGCTTGTTCACGCCAGGCTCGGTCAAGCCAGCGTCTTCCATGAAGAGTTGGCGGTCATCGGCATCGAGTTCCGAGATTTCAGCTTCCAGCTTACCGGCGATGATAAGCATATCTTGACCCTCTTTCAATGCGGACTTTACGGCATCGGAATACTTGTTTCCAGTTGTGGCAGAGGCATCGTCCACATTGCAGACGTAAATCATAGGTTTGGCGGTCAGCAGTTGGATGTCCTGCACATATTTCTTGTCCTCCTCGGCCACTTTTGCATCGCGGGCATTGCCGAAGTTCTCCAAAGTTTCCTTGTAAACGGTCAACACGTCGAAGGCTTTCTTGAAGTCCTTTTCGCCGTTTTTCAGCATTTTCTGGGTACGTTCCAACTTGCGGGTGACCAAATCCAGGTCGCGGACTTGAAGCTCCAAATCAACGAGTTCCATGTCGCGCAAAGGGTCGATGCTGCCTTCGCTGTGGGGAATGTTGGGGTCGTCGAAGCAGCGCAACACGTGGATGAGAGCATCCATGGTCTGAACCTCGGCAAGAAGCTTGTTGCCCACGCCCTGACCGCCTTTGCTCAATCCTGGCAAGTCGACAATTTCGACCGTGGCGGGCACGATGCGCTTGGAATGGGAGATGTTGTCGATGAGCTTCAAACGTTCGTCCACCACCTCGCACATGCCGATGTTCGACTTCGAGGCAAAACCGATTTCTGCCTTAGTGTTTGATATACAATTGAATATAGTCGTCTTTCCAACGCTTGAAAGACCGATGATTCCACAATTGAGTGCCATAGTGTTATGATTTTGATGGCGCAAAGATACAAAAAAGAAGTTGTTTTTGAATTGTCGGCAACAATTTCAAAAACAACTTCAAAAAAAGGTTATGTGGCCGTTATCTTCTGAAATTCACAAAATTGGCATTGTCAACACCTAGGTCGAAGCGACCGCCAGTCACGTCGATACGGGTGCCATCGTGAGTAAAGGCGCGGAATTGGAATTTGCCTGAGACGACCACCTCGGCATCTTGCTTGTCCACAATGACTTGCTGCACCTTTTCGAATTTGATGTAACCACTGTAAATGCTATCGATTTCAGGGGCGTAATAACCTTCGAATTTGATATTGCAACTCGTTGAATTCGTGTCGATTGTGAAGCCCTTTCCGTTTAAGGCTAGGAGGCTGTGGTAGTCTTCCAAATGATAGGTGGAATCAATCGGCAGGGTGAAGACCATATCCAGGTTGTTGCGATAGTCTCGCCCATAAAGGGTCATGGTTAGTTTTTCGCGGTCGGCTACAAGATAAAATGGCCGGCTGTGCTCATACGAAACGTTGAAAGCCTGTTCGTTGATGTAAGCACCGAAAGTGTTGTAACCCATTTCGGAATAGATGGGCAATCCGGGATAGTCGGGGTCGTCGATGTATTGGGTTTGCTTAAAGTCTGATTTCGAGCAGGCTGTCAAGGCAAGCATTACTGAAAGGATGAAGATGTATTTTTTCATGGTTCGTTATTTTAAAGGGATGACTAATTCGATTTGTAATTTGCTCCCGGCGAATTTCGGTTTGGTGGGCAACATTCCTGTGGAGCCGCTGATTTCGAAAAGATGGGCGAGCCAGTTGAAGCCCACGCCAATACCGTTTCTGTCGCCCACTTGAAAACCTGCGCCAAAGTAGGCAGAAGCGTTCATCGGGTCGGGATTGTCGTAGTGTGAGGTGACTTGTTCGGCATAGGGCGCCATGCCATCCTTGTTCAGGAAATTCACCTTGTTTCGGTTGCCAACGAGGAAGTCAACATCGGCTTCGGCGGCGAGGTACATCATGAAGGTTTCGAGGCCTGAATTGAAATAATAGCGGAGTTCGATTGGAATGCCAAGGTAGTGGGAGTGCTGTTCAATGCCTTTTACTTTTAGGTATTCCAGTTGTTGCTCGTTGTCCACCTCGAAGTAGTACCATTCATTGTCGACATAGCCTGCAGGATGGAATTTCTCTTCAGCTTGTTTGTAGCCGATGCGTTTGTAGTTGAAACTGTATTGCACACCTGTGCGTAAAGCCCAGTGATAATTGGGACTGACGATTTCATAGCGGAATGAACCTTGCCAAGTTCTCATATGGCTGTCAACATTGATGAAAGCACCATAGCCGCCCGTTGGCCTGAAAGGTTCGAGGTTGGGCGAGAGATGCGCGGTGAATTTAGGCCCCAATTCCACATACAGATTGTGGTGCCAACCATCTTTCGGCTCAGTTTCTTGAGCCATTGTTGCCGTGCTAGTCAGCATAAGCAGGCACGACCAAAGGAAAATCTTTATTCTCATGACGTAACGTGTTTGGTTTGATGGTGCAAAATTACGACTTCTGCCTATTGCCCAAACATTTTGTCAAGGCTTTACAAACTTTTATGAAAAGATGAAATTGATAATCAGGTTTATGCGGATTCTGATTACAAACTTTTTGGTTAGATTACGAATGGAAATTTACCATTTGTCGCCTGCGTTCCAGTCGATTTTTCTGTATTCTGAGTCGTAGTTCAAGCCGGAATTAATTTGTTTTTCCACATCTTGGAGAGCGGCTTCTTGGGCTTGTTTCCGCGAATTTTCCTGTTGCTTGTTGATGTATTTCAACCCGAGCTTCCATAGCTTGACGTCGCCCCAAATGAAAACGAGGTAGATGATACCGCCAACAAGGGGTAAAACGCTGGCCACCATCAGCAGCCAATCGAACAGACCGTGTGCGAGCATGGCCAACAAAAGGCCGGAAATCATATAAGTGCCGCGTTTTTCGGGATGGAACTTCGCCATTGAAAGGAAATAACCCATCACCACGCCGAAGAGGAAATGACCTGGTACAGAGAGTAATGCGCGTACTACTCCGGTTTGAAAACCGTAACTAAACACGTATTCGATGTTTTCCACACAGGCAAATCCTAAGCCTATGAAAGTGGCATATACAATACCATCGAAGTATTCATCGAAGTTTTTGTCGCGCCAGATGAGTAGCATGAAAATGAGGAATTTGGAGAATTCTTCTGGTATGCCTGCTTCGAGAAAAGCGCTGAAAAACACCGTTTGGGTAAAGGCTGCATTGCCTGCCAAGTATTTGATTCCAGTGACGATGACGATGTCAATAGGAATAGAGATCATGCCGCCGATGAAGGCCTTGGCAAGTGATTTGATGGGCTCTTTTTGGTATTTGTCTTGACGATAGATGAATATCATCAAAATGATCACAGGCAGGATGGCGATGCCGAAAAGGATGAGATAATAGAGCATACTTTGATTCTTTTGCGCAAAAATACGGTATTATCCGTGAAAAAAACTTATTTTTGCGCAAAATTTTCTTTTATGCAAGAAATGATCCTCATTCTTGACTTTGGTTCGCAAGTGACTCAGCTCATCGGACGTCGCCTTCGCGAATTGAATGTCTATTGCGAAATCCATCCCTATAACAAGATTCCAGCCATAGGCCCAAACGTAAAAGGCGTAATTCTCAGTGGCAGCCCGTTCTCAGTACGTGATGAGAAGGCTCCTTTTGCCAACCTAGAAGGCATCAAAGGTAAGTTGCCGCTGTTGGGCATTTGCTATGGCGCACAGTTCATCTCGCAGCATTTTGGCGGCGAGGTCAATGGCTCGATTGCTCGTGAATATGGACGTGCCATGCTGACTGTGGTTGATGAGCAATCTCCTTTGTTTAAAGGGGTGAGTAAGACTTCTCAGGTCTGGATGAGTCATGGCGACACGATTGCCAAACTTCCAACCAATGCGAGAATCATCGCCTCGACTGACGATGTGGAGAACGCAGCTTACAATATTGACGGGGAAGAGACTTACGCCGTGCAATTCCACCCCGAGGTGTTCCACACCAAGGAGGGCCCGCAGATGCTGGCCAACTTCGCGCTTGGCATCTGTGGCTGCAAAGGCGACTGGACGCCCGATTCGTTTATCGACAACACGGTGGCGAGTTTGAAACAGAAGTTGGGCAACGACAAAGTCATCCTTGGTCTTTCGGGCGGTGTCGACAGCACCGTGGCCGCAGTGTTGCTCAACAAGGCGATAGGGAAGAATCTGACCTGCATTTTTGTGGACAACGGACTCTTGCGCAAGAACGAGTTTGAGGAGGTCCTCGATTCCTACAAGGAAATGGGTTTGAATGTCATAGGTGTTCATTCGGGACATCTGTTCCTTGAGAAACTGAAAGGTGTCACCGACCCCGAGGCCAAACGCAAAGCCATCGGCTCTACTTTTATTGATGTCTTTGACGCTGAGGCACAGAAGATTGAAGGCGCACGTTGGCTCGCCCAAGGCACCATCTATCCTGATGTGATTGAGAGCGTGAGCGTGAATGGGCCGAGTTGCAAAATCAAGTCGCACCACAATGTGGGTGGCTTGCCCGAGAAGATGAACCTGAAGATTGTGGAGCCCTTGCGTTCTTTGTTCAAGGACGAAGTGCGTCGCGTGGGCCGTGCCTTGGGCATCAAGCGCGAACTGATTGGTCGTCATCCTTTCCCGGGGCCGAGCTTGGGTATCCGTATCTTGGGAGAGGTTACCGAAGAGAAACTCCGGATCCTCCGCGATGCCGATGACATTTTCATCAAAGGTCTACGCAACTGGCCTTGCGAGTTGCCGAGCGCATCCTATCCCAACGAGATGGCCGACAACCTCTACGACAGCATTTGGCAGGCAGGCACGATGCTGCTTCCTGTAAAGTCGGTCGGCGTGATGGGCGACGAACGCAGCTATGAATACACCATTGCCTTGCGTGCAGTGATTTCCACCGACGGCATGACTGCCGACTGGGTGCATCTGCCGTATGAGTTTATGGCTAAGGTGTCGAATGATATTATTAATAAGGTAAAGGGCGTGAATCGTGTGTGCTACGACATCTCATCGAAGCCGCCTGCGACCATTGAATGGGAATAATTGGGTGCCAATAAAAATTCATTTATTATGAAAAACAAGCTTTTTGTCATATTAGTTTTCTTTTTCGGGCTAGTAATATATACACCTTCTGTTCAGGCTCAAAAAAAGACTACGGTCACTTATAAAACGGTAACCGTGAAAGGGAAGAAGTATTACAAACACCATGTAACTAAGGGCGAGACCTTATTGGGCATTGCAAAAGCTTATAAGGTATCGGTTGATGATTTGACAAGACTGAATCCAAAGATTGCAGAGAAGGGCTTACGAGCTGAAGACAGTATTATTATCCCTATCAAAGTGAAGCCGAAACCGAAACCGGAACCGAAACTAGATTCAAATCCAAATACAGAGGCAAAACCAAATCCAAAAGTAGAGGTGAAACCGACGGTTGAGTCTAATTTGGATTCGGTTGCTCAACCAAGAGATGAACACCACCAGCCTGAGCCGGAATTGAAACAGAATGAAGCTACTCCAAAAGAAGCAGAGGAGGAAAAAGAGCCTGAAACTGTAGTTGTAGATGAACCTAATACGGTCCAAATAGTTTCAATCGATCCTTCGAAGGCGCCAAAGATTAGGTTCAATGACAAGGACTATTATTTACATGACGTGAAAACGGGCGAGACGTTGGAGGATATTTCTCAAGCCTATCAGGTTCCGACGAATGAAATTATGTTGTATAATCCTGAATTGAAGAATGGAATGAAAGCAGGTATGGTACTAGGTATCCCTGTCCAAAGTTCCCAGGATTCAAATAATGAGGTGGAAAAGAAACAAGAGGTTGAGAAGGAGGAATTGAAGGATGAGATGGGACAACAAGACGTAAAAAACGAGACGCAAATAGTGCCACAGAATTCAGAGGTTCAATCAGAAAGGCCACATGTTGCTCCAAATAAAGAACCTAATCGAAATGCTTCGATTAATCTTTCTGGCTCCAAATATACTGTGCAACCTAAGGAAGATTTGTATGATATTGCCAAGAAATTTGGTGTAGATATATCTGATTTGAAGGCTATTAATGAAGGACTGGGCAACAATCCAAAGAGCGGGACTGTAATTGAAATTCCAAATATTGCCAATGAAAATGATTACATTGTTCATTATTGCGAACGAAATGAACGTGTGACATCGCTCCTGAAGCGGTGGAAAGTAGACGAAAGTGCTTTTAGGGCTAAGAATATTTCCGTTGGCTCTCATGTTTTTGAAAACCAGGTTGTTTTGATTCCTATCCAGCCGATTACTGATTTCTATTGGTTAGATCAGATGCAGGAAGTGGTTGTTGTGCAGAATACGGAAGGAGAGGATGTTGAGGAAGAGGTGGAGACTCCAAATACTCCTTCGGAAATACCACAGTTGAATTTTGATTTTGAGACGAGTGATATTCCTGTTTGTGTAGCTGACCCGGCAAATGCCCAAAAACGCTATCATGTTGCCTTGATGGTGCCTCTTTATTTGTATGATATTGATAATTTGAGCATTTCAAAGGAAAACTCAGCGAAGACGCAAAAGTCGCGTCCAATGTCGTTCTTGCAATTTTATGAAGGCTTTGTGTTAGCGGCAGAAACACTTGAAAAGGAAGGTCTTAAATTGGATTTGACCGTCATTGATGTGACCGATAATGTGACATCGGCAGAAAGGGCTCTGGACCAGATTCGGGGAAAAGAGCTTGACCTGATAGTGGGGCCTTTCTTTGGCAAATCGTTTGATGTCATTGAGGAATACGCCAAGTCCAATGGCATTGTCATGGTTAACCCTTTGTCGATGCGCGAATCGGTCATTGAGAATAATCCGAATGTGGTGAAGGTAAAGCCTGGCGACACTGGCTTGATACTTTCCATTTCCAGTTTGGTCAAAAATTCCTATTCTAATGCGAACGTGTTCATTGTCAGCCGAGAGAAAGCGACTGATTCACTTTTTTTGAGTCAACTGGAACACCATTTGAATTTGTCCGTAAACGAAGAAGTAACTGTGTCGGGGGATGAGTTTTTGAGCTATGCACGTAATGAGAGTGAACGTTTGGAAATGGGTAGCCGATTGGTGCCCACCTTGGACGTGGAAGGTCAAGTGTACTCGACTGACGATTTCCAAAACGGCAGTAAGGATAAATTGGTTATGTCCAATGCAGTCAAACGTTATTCTTATAGTGAAATGGGTAAGCTAAAATCGCAGCTCTCGGGTGTACGAACCAACTTGATTATTGCATATGGCGACGATAATGTATTTGCCACTCAAATCTTGAATTCTTTGACCCAGAGTGCTGACCGTTTCCCCATCACTTTGGTATGTGTCAGCGATTGGCAAAAGCATGAGAAGCTTTTGGTTGATAACTTGCTGAAAATGAATGCTATTTACGTTAGCGACTTTTTTGTCGATTATCAAGATGAGGCCGCCAAGCGTTTTGTGCGTCGTTTTAGGAGCAAATATGTTACAGAGCCTCAGAAATATGCTTTTGAGGGCTACGATGTGGGCTATTATTTCCTCAATGCCCTTATGCAGTATGGCAACGAAGATTTGTTAAATTGCTTGCATTGTTATGAAGCTTCATTGTTGCATACACATTACCGGTTCTATTACAAAAACTATCTGAAGGCTGGTGGAAACTATGGTAAGGAGAATTTGTATTGGAGTATCTATCAGTATGATAAAGAGAATATAGAATTGGTGCCTATCGATCCGTTCAAGAAGATTTCCAACTATGAATAAATTGTGTGGGTGGGCTTCCGTTTTTGCTCTTTTCGTGTTGTTCGCATGCAACAGCGGTGTGAAAAGGGCTTATTGGGAAAATGGCAAGTTGAAGTCGGAGTTGCACTATAAGGGTGACCAACTCAACGGCTTGTGTGTATGGTATGACTCGAATGGTCGGAGGCAAGCACAAGCATCGTATGTGGATGATACCTTGCAGGGGAAGTATGAGCGTTGGTACCAAAATGGACAGCTGGCCGAGGAAAGATGGTATAATAGAGGTGTGCAAGACAGTGTTAGTTTGACCTATTCAGAAAAAGGTATCCTTTCATCTAAGGACTATTATTCTAACGGCAAGCTCAATGGCGAGTCAAAGAAATGGTATGACAATGGGCAGATTTTTCAGGAAGGCCAATATGTTGATGGGATGATGGACGGCTTATGGTTCGTATTCTATCCGAGCGGAGTTTTGGCTAGCAAGGCTGAATACAAAATGGGCACGGGCAAGCAGATTGGCTATGAGGAATCGGGCTACAAATGCATTGAAGTTTCTTATGTCGACAATCTCAAGCAGGGTAAGGAAATTTACTACAATCCTGATGGTACTATAACAAAAATTGTTGAATATGAGCGGGGAGAAGTAGTCGCCGAAAACAATAACCCGAAAAATACAAGCGAATAGTCAAGGAAAATGAAAATATTTTGGATAATTTGGAAATTGTTCAAATAAAAACCTTAACTTTGCACCGCTTTACATAAGCAGCAAACTTTCAAACAAAACACAATAAACCTTTAATTAAAGTCAAACAAATGAAAGTCAATGAAATTATGACCGCTCTGGAAGCCAAGCATCCGGGCGAAAATGAGTACTTACAGGCCGTTCGCGAAGTCCTGGAAACCATCGAAGAAGAATACAACAAGCACCCCGAATTCGAGGCTGCTAAGATTGTCGAGCGCATTGTTGAGCCCGATCGTATCTTCAAGTTCCGCGTTGTGTGGGTTGACGATAAAGGTCAGACCCAGGTCAACCTCGGCTACCGTGTGCAGTACAACGCTGCCCTCGGTGCTTACAAAGGCGGTCTCCGCTTCCACCCCAAAGTAAACGAGTCAATGCTGAAGTTCTTGGGCTTCGAACAGATCTTCAAGAACAGCTTGACCAACCTGCCTCTCGGCGGTGGTAAGGGTGGTGCCGACTTCGATCCTACAGGAAAGAGCGACGCTGAAATCATGCGTTTCTGCCAAGCTTTCGTCTACGAACTGTGGCGCAACATTGGTCCTGACCAAGACAGCCCTGCTGGTGACGTTGGTGTTGGTGGCCGTGAGATTGGCTACATGTACGGTATGTACAAGAAGCTGGCCCGTGAGCACTCGACTGGTGCTTTGACTGGCAAGAGCTATGGCTGGGGTGGTTCCCTCATGCGTCCCGAGGCCACTGGTTTCGGCGCTGTCTACTATGTGAAACACATGGTGGAAGAGAAGGGTGACACTCTCGAAGGCAAACGCGTGGCCCTCTCTGGCTTCGGTAACGTGGCTTGGGGTGCTGCCCAGAAGGCTTGCGAATTCGGTGCCAAGGTGGTCGCCATCAGCGGTCCCGACGGTGTGTGCGAACTGCCCGAAGGTATCAACGCTGAGATGATTAACTACATGCTTGACATGCGTGCCTCGAACCGTAACAAGGTTCAAGACATGGCCGACAAGTTCCCGGGCAAAGCTATCTTTACCCCTGGCAAGAAGGCTTGGAGCGTGAAGTGCGACATCGCTATGCCTTGCGCTTTCCAAAACGAGCTGGCTGAAGAGGATGCCAAGGAACTGCTCGCCAATGGCGTGAAGTATGTGGCTGAAGTCTCCAACATGGGTTGCCAACCTGCCGCTATTGCCGCTTTCCAAGCTGCCAAGATCCCGTTCGGTCCTGGTAAGGCTGTCAACGCCGGTGGTGTTGCCACCTCTGGCCTTGAAATCTGCCAGAACGCTGGTCACATCAACTGGACCGCTAAGGAAGTTGATGAGAAGCTGAAGAAGATCATGAGCGACATCTACGATCAATGCGTGAAATACGGTAAGCAAGCCGATGGCACCATCAACTATGTGAAGGGTGCTAACATCGCTGGCTTCATGCGTGTTGCCCACGCCATGATGGCTCAAGGTATCATCTAATTCCAGAGCAAAAAAGGTTTTTGCAAGGCGGTCAATTTGGCCGCCTTGCTTTTTTTGTGCTTTTTCAGAAATATTACGCAAAAACCGTTACGTAAAAACCGTAATATTTGGAAAAAGTTGTATTTTTGAACTATGAAACATACCACACAATGTTACTTGGAACGCGGCAACCAATATCTCATGCTGCACCGCACCAAGAAGGAAAACGACGAGAACCACGACAAATGGATTGGCGTGGGCGGCAAGTTCGAGGAAGGGGAGAGCCCTGAGGATTGCATGAGGCGCGAAGTCTTTGAAGAAACGGGCTTTACCGTCACCTCGTGGCGGTATTGCGGCATCGTCACCTTCGTCCACAACATTTGGCCTGCCGAGCAAATGCATATCTTTGTCTGCACTGAATGGGAAGGCGAGCAGATTGATTGCAACGAAGGCGACCTGGAATGGATTGACAAACAGCGGCTTCTTGAACTTCCTTCTTGGGAAGGCGACAAGATTTTCCTGCGCCTTATTGATGAGCTTCGTCCGTTTTTTTCCTTGAAACTGACCTACGAGAACGACACTTTGAAAGAAGCTGTTTTGGATGGAAAAAGTCTGTAAATGAACTTTTTCTTGCAGAATTGGTACGTTTTTTGCATTTTTGCACGTTTATGTAATCAGAAAACCTAAAACAAATGAACATGAATACTCGAACACAACGGATTTTCATGGCATTAGCGATGCTGTTGATGCTTTCGTCACCTCGACTCTTTGCTCAAAACTTGATTGTTAATGGTGATTTTGAGCAAACAACGGGTACTTTGATTGAATATACAGACTATGAACGCATTTGGGGTGGCGGTGTGCATGAAGGGCAGTTTATTCATGATGTCAATTCCACAGGGCATGGTGTAGGCATGGTGGGATGGCCTCAGAATCTATATGGATTTGGTGGCTCAGGTTATTATTTGTTGTATAATGGTTTTGGCGGTACAACGAATCCTTCGAAAGTGGCTTGGAAGCAGACTGTTACGGTGACTCCTAATACTACGTATCTTTTTTCGGTACAAGTAAGAAACTTAGCCCAGTCTTATTTGGGTTATAGCCCTAATCCAGCACACTTGAGTTTGAAAATCAATGGTCAGGTAGTTGGGGATATGACGCTTCCACAGCATAATGATTGGAATGAATGGGCCAGTTCTTGGAGTAGTGGTTCGACAACAACACAAGCAGTCATTGAAATTTTTGATATTTACACAGGTGATAGTGGTATTGGGGATGACTTTGGCATCGACCATCTTTCGTTTACTCCTCAGGCTACTTATAGTGTGAACGCTGTGGATGACAATGTCACTATGTGTGTCATCCCGTATCAAATATATCAGATAGATGTATTGGCCAATGACATCATCACTCCGAGTAGCCAGCAACAAGGGGCGACGGTACAAGTGGTTCAACCTCCAACACATGGAAGTGCAACGTGGAACAACAGCACTCGCAAGTTCAATTATATGTATTATGATCAAAGTTATTATGGTGGCTGGGACCAATTCAAATATAGAGTTACGATTCCTCATGGTGAGGTTTCTGAGGCATGGGTGTATATTAACGCGGGTAGAGATCCCAACGTGGGTTGGATAGATGCTCCTGGACCGATTTGCGCAGGTGGACCTTTAGGTATTCCCATTCCAACAGTTGAACCTGACCAAGGAAGCGGCCAATGGGAGAAAAGCACTTCACAAAACGGATCATATCAATCGTTTGACGCGAACAATATCCCACTTTCAATGAATGGTAACTGGGTGCGGTATTCGGTCGTCAACGATTGTGGTACGGGAACAAGCAATTCCGTTCAGATTACGGTCACTAATGGCCCAAGCTTCACAGGTCAAACACCGCAAGTTCCACCAATTTGTGCAGGTGGCAATTTGGACTTGACGCCTCCTGGGTACAATGCTAACAATTCACCTATTATAGGTTATGGATGGGTGGCTTCGCAGACTGAGAACGGTACCTATACGACTTTTAACAACAATAGTCTGAATAACATTCCAGCCTCATATAACGGATGGTATATATGTTACATGGTGGAAAGCAGTTGTGGCGTCATCTACAGTTCACCAAAGCGTCAATTGGTGGTGAATGTTGCTCCTGATGTTACAGGAACGTTGCAAGCTCCTCCAGCGATTTGTTCTGGCGACGACCTTGAAGTCACAGTGCCGACCTATAGCGGAGATGGTACGGGTTCATGGGAGATTAGCCAGAATAGCTCTGGAACCTTCCAACCTTTTAATCCTCAGAATGTTCCAACAACATATAATAACTGGTATCTACATTATAAGGTGAGCAATGATTGTGGTAGCGATGTCAGCAATGCGGTACAGATTCATGTGCATGATGCCCCAACAATTTCTACACCAGCTACGCCTCAAGCGATTTGCGCCGGCAATAGCTTTAATCTCACCATTCCGACCATACAAAACAATGGTGCAACCATTACTGAACAAGGATGGCAGATTGCAGCGCAGCAAAATGGCTCATACAGCAATTTTAACAACAGTAATGTGCCTTATACCTATAACGGCTATTGGATTCGGTATTTTGCTGAGAATGAATGTGGTATGACCTATAGTACTGCTATTCAGATTACGGTAAACGACGTGCCTGAAGTAGGACCTATCACCGCTCCTGCGGGTATTTGTGCAGGGCAGTCTTTTGCCTTAACCACCCCGACCGTAAACTGGCGACACACCAACCAAGGCACGGGTAGCTGGGAAATTGCACCGACTTCAACGGGTGAGTTTACTCAGCTGAACAACAATAATATACCATTCATATATAATGGATATTACATCCGCTATAAGGCAGTCAATGGCTGTGGAACCAGCTATTCTACTAATGTGGTACAGGTCACGGTGTTTTCCACTGAGCCGACCTACGACACGATTACTGCGTGCGACACCTATGTTTGGAATGGCGTGACATGCAACCAAACGGGCAATTACCAGGCTCAAGTGCAGAATGAGAATGGCTGCACTATTACTGCCCATCTGTATTTCATTATGAGTGATGCCTATACAGAGACACAAACCGTCTCTGAATGCGATTCTTATACATGGCCAAAAAATGGTCAGACATACACTAGCACGGGTAGCTACGAATATACTGTGGAAAGTGGCAATCCTATGGTGTGTGACAGTATTTTCACGCTGAATTTGATCATTAATCGTGCGCCTGAAATTACAAGCAACATCTCAGCTCCAACCGATATTTGTGTTGGCAGTCCGTTGAGTGTTGTCGCTCCGCAATACGTGTTCAACCATATTGATGGGGGAGATGCCCATTGGGAATATGCCACTTCTCAGAACGGACCTTTTACTGCCTTTGACCCTTCGTCAAGCAATCTAGGTTTTGGAACGTATTATTTGCGCTTTGCGGTTGTCAATGCCTGCGATGAAGTCTTCAGCAATGTGGTCTCGTTCCATGTCAACGATTTGCCAGAAGTTAATATGCAGCTTTCTGCATTGCAGGTGTGTGAGGACCAAAGCCTTGAATTGCCCGAAGCGAATGTGGTTTGGAACAATGTGAATGAGAACGACCGTGTTTCACAATGGCAGATGGCTTCGACTCAGGATGGCACATACGCCCAGATTGACCCGAGTATGTCTATGCAATTGGGCTATAATGGTTATTGGGTCCGTTTTTGGGCTCATAATTCTTGTGGCGATGACATTATAGGTCCAGTCCAAATTTCAGTGATTGCTGAGGTGGAAGAAACACTTGATCCTATTGTAGCTTGCGATTCATACACTCTGCCATCGGGCGAGGTGATTATTGAGAGTCAAGTGATTGATTATGAAACCTACGATCCTTGTCTTCATATTGTCCATCAACCTATCATAATCAATCATAGCGATTTTGTGGTGGAACCTATCACATCTTGTCATGAGACCTATGAATGGCATGGGATGACCTTTACCTATTCCGACCAAACGCAATATGCTACGGTTACGTTGACCAACATGGCGAATTGCGACAGCGTGGTGGAATTGCACTTAGATTTCGATGAGTTTGCTTCTTATACGCACACTAGAATTGCCTGTGGTTCCTATGAATGGGAGATGAATCCTGGTCATATCTACTATGAAACCCAACGCGACTCGGTGTTTGTACCTGCTGTGGATCCCGACGATTGCGATACTTGGTATTTTCTTGATCTAACCTTGGGACATGATACCATCATTGATGGCGGTACCAAGACGGAATGCAGTGGATTTGTCTGGCATGGTGTTCCTTATTTCCAAGACGCTGTGATATACGACTCTTTGTTTACAGCTATAACCCATTGTGATAGCATCATTTTTTACGACCTAACCATTATCCCACCACAATCGAGCGAGGAGAGCATTGTTTCGTGTCAGCCCATTTTTTGGCAGGAACACCATTGCTTTGAGGAGGGAGACTATCAGCATACTTTCACTTCTTTGCAAGGTTGCGACAGCATTGTGACCATGCACTTTAGCCTTACGCCTGAGATAGTGAAACAATTGGATACTTTGGCTTGCGAGGCTTTCTCGTGGTATGGCCATTATTTCAGCGAGACTGGACAAGCTTCACACACTTTCCTAACCTCTGATGGCTGCGACAGCACTGTTTATTTGAATGTGACCTTCATTCAGCCAGACATTCAACTTGATGAGCCTCTTTCGGTGTGCAACTCATATACATTCCAAGGTGTTACTTATGGGCCTGGCGTTTACGAAATTCCGCATGATACGGTGTTTGCGCAAAGCGGCTGCATCAGTTCGGTTCAATTATTGAATTTGACCGTGAAGGACTCCGAACAATTGGGAACCATCAGTGGCGCATCGAACGTTTACGTTGCTTCGAGCTTGATCAACGGCATTTATCGGTATGAAATTGACATGGCAGGCTTGACGGGCCCTGTTACTTGGTCGCTTTCCAATTCGGATTGGCAGATTGTGGAATCGGGAATTGATTATTGTCGTGTTTTGGTCACCACACCTGGGACGGCTTTGCTGACTGCCCATTTCAATGTAGAGGAATGTGGCGAGATGGAACGTTCGTTTGAGATTGTAGCTGGTTTCTTTGGTGTCGATGATATCCAGAATGAAGTGCACATCTTCCCCAATCCTACAAAAGGTTCGGTTACTATCGAAGCAGAAGGTATAGAAAGCATCCGTTTGACCAATATGATGGGTCAGGTGCTGGAAGTTCGGGAATGCAAGGGGTCTGATAGCGTTATGTTGAGCCTTAGTGGCTATACACCTTCGGTATATCTGCTTGAAATCAAAACAATCTATGGAGTTGTGAAAAAGCGTTTGACCCTTTGCAGATAAGTCGATTCAATGATTGTCAAAACCGAGTAGGCAAAGAAAAATTTGTTATTTTTGCACCAAAGTGGAACCTCTATGAAAAAGAAGTATTTGTTTGTTTTTATGTTGGTTTTATTGGCATTGTGTGCCATTGCCCAGCCCGTCACCATCACGCCGCCGTCGGCTAACATAGAACCTGGAGGCTCAGTGACTTTGACGGCTTCGGGAGCCATGTACTACCAATGGTCGCCCGCCACTGGTCTTTCGACCACCGAAGGACCTGTTACAGTCGCTTCGCCTACGGTGACCACAACCTACACCTGCTCGGGCTATGCTCCTGGTGCCGAGAGTGTGGTTAACAGTAACTTCGACCTAGGCAATGTGGGGTTTACCTCAGACTATACCTTTTCAGATAATTTGTACCCCGAAGGCACCTATAGTGTTGGCTCCAATGCAGGGAGTTTCCACCCGGATTTTATAGGGACGGGACATGGTGGTTCTGGTAATTTCATGATCATCAATGGCTCGACAAACCCGAACACAAATGTTTGGACAGAGCAAATCACAGTGGTACCTAATACCTATTATGCTTTCTCGACTTGGGTGTGCACTGTCAGCGCCGCTGGCGACGTGGCCCGACTTCAATTCAGCATCAACGGCAACCAATTAGGTGAAGTGTTTTCGGCTCCGCCATATACCGGCCAATGGCTTCAGTTCTATGAACTTTGGTATAGTGAGAACAATACAGCAGCTACTATCACCATCCTCAACCAGAACACTTCGGGTAGTGGCAACGACTTCGGTCTGGACGACATCTCGTTCTGCGAGTTGGTGTTGGTTGGTGCGCCTCAATGTACAGTCTATGTGGGAAGCATGACCGCCTCTGCTACAGCCGATGATACCGAGCTCTGCGAAGGCGAATCGACTACATTGCATGCCCTTCCTGTGAATGGCTCGGGTAATTACACCTATAACTGGACTCCAGCTAACACATTGGATAATCCTACATCGCAGCATCCTGTGGCTACACCTTCATTGGGAACTACCACTTATACTTGCCATGTGGCTGATGTCGATTGGGGAAACACGCAAGATGTCAGTGTCACAATTGTGGTTCATCCTAATGTTGAGTATTATTTTGAAGAAGCCATCTGCTCTGGTACGAGTTACACCTTTGGTGACGAAGAACTGACAACTTCAGGTAATTATGTGCATACGCTTCAAACCCAATATGGTTGCGATAGCCTCGTTCGTCTTAGTTTGACCGTTTATCCGCCTAACGACACTACCATTGTTGATCCCAGCATTTGTGTAGGAGAGACGTACAACTTTCATGGAACCTTATATGACCAGGATGGTCAAACGGCTTGTTTCGACACCGTTGACAACCATGGTTGCCTGAAGGTGGAGAAACTTATTCTTAGTGTTGGATCATACCAAATGCCACCTGTTCAGGAGGAATATGTCTGCTATGGACATGACGAGACTCCATATTTTAAGTGGGATAAGAACAACATGGAGTATTATGCCGATACCTATGATGAAGCTATTGTCCCCGATCCCAATGGCGGTTGCGATTTCAAGTACCGCTTGAACCTTAAGTTCCATCAAGAGTTCTATGAAGAGGTACCGCCTGTCATTGTCTGTGACGAGTATTATTGGCCGATTACAGGAGTGACCTACGATGAGATTGGCAATCATATAATTACAAAAACTTTCCAACACAGCTTCGGCGATGTGGAGTGCGACAGCACCTATGTCCTCAACTTGACTATTAACGAGTCGAGTACCCTAGAAACCTATGATTTTAATGGCGAGTGTGATGCCGTAACCTTCCCGTGGTTTGGCGAAATGCTTTCCTTTAACAAGGATTGTGATACCTTGCTTTCAGGACTGACTCCCGATGGATGCCTTTATGAGGTTAACCTTCACATTAACAACATGCAATATACTCCCACGCCTGTCATTGCCTATACTGATGACAGCTATTACCAAGATGGAGATACCATTGCAGTCATTACCAACACGGAGTTTTTCTCTTTCCAGTATGAATTCTTCGTTGAGGACTCACTCGGCCATTTCGATGATTGGGATTCTTGTGTGTGGCATAGAAGCAAAAATTCTTGGCTGATTGAGCCTTTCACCATGGAAGAATGGCCTGATCGTAGTTATTGCAGGGTCTATGTCGCCGAACATGACGACACTCCAGTTGAGTTGAGTTGCACCGTTTACAATAGCCACTGCGAACCTTATAGCATCAAGAAGAAATTCTATCTCAAATCATCGTTCTTTGGCGTTGATGAACAAAGTGATGCCCAACCTGACTTTTGCGTTTTGCCCAATCCCAACGACGGGCAGATGACACTTGTTTTCAGTGGTTTTGAAGGAAAAGTCGACATAAAGGTGTATGATGCGATGGGCAACTTGATTGATAGTTTTGTGACCTACAATGATATGGATCCTAAAACATTGGAGTATGACCTGAGAGTTCGCAAGGGCATTTATTTCTTTGTTGCCAATGGAAAAGGAGGAACCGTTGCTAAAAAGGTGATTATTAGATAAAAATGAATAAATTGTGTTGAAAATGAAAAGAAAGGGAGTCATATATGGCTTTTTGATCTTGGTGATAAGTGGCATCATGTTGAGCTCTTGCATCAAGGAGAATAATGGCAAAACCATAGCCCTTATCGGAGATGAATACTATATTAAAGACATCCATTCGGTGATTCCAGACTCGCTTCAGGCCACGTTTGAGGCGATGTTTCAAGGCATTCCGTCGGGTGCCATTCCTGTCGATATTGTTGTTCCCGACAGCATTGAAGAAGATGCGTATGTGGTGCATACGAATATGTTGGTGAAGACTAATCTTTGGAATGTTTCGTCGCCGATTCCCTATCCTGATGTCTATATGCGTTTCAGCAAACAGCACAATGGGATTGTCGTGGTGGAGTTCGCCGAATCCACCGAACAGCGCACCGATACGGCATTTATCATGGGGAACAACAATGATTTCACAGTTTATTTTGCAGAAAACAAAGATATTAGTGCGGATATTCATGTAAAGCGCGGTGTGGTCATGTGTGGCACAAAGACATCTGTAGGTTTGTCAGGTTTTCGCATGGCTATTGTCGTGTTGGAGTCCGAAGGTGATCAAGCGCCAACTCCAGGTACGTATTATTATTACAAGGATGGCGATGGTTTGGCGGAAAGGTGTGTTTGGCCCTGGCAATAAATCCATCATTAAAATGAAGCTATGAAGAAAAAAGTTTTGATACTGAATATTTTGTTGGCGTGTTGCATTGGCGTTTTTGGTCAGATGACACAAAGTAAGCCAATGGACAGGACGCTTTCCTTGGGCATTAAGGGTGGCGTGAATATGCCTAGAATGTTGTATTTTAAGAATCCGGCATTGGCACGTTTGCCGCAGTCTTTCGTTTTTACACCGACTGGAGGTTTGTTTTTGGACATTCCCATTATAGAATCTGTGTATTTGTCGCCTGAGGTCGTCTATGTTCAACGTGGCACCGATATGAAGTATGTGCATCGTTCAGGAGCCAATGTCCACTATTCAATTTCAACATCCTATGTCGATTTACGGATTCCTTTGGAAATGGTTTGGGATGTGAGACCGTATTTTCAGCCTTTTGTTATGGTCGGGTTGGAGGCTGGAATGTGTATGTTTGGAAAAATCCAGATAGACAGGACGGCTCCAATTGCGTTTAATGATACTATTGCCGTTGACAGTGCCAACATGGCGTTGATTCATGCTGGAGCCTATGCTGGTGTAGGCATTCGTAGCAAGGTGAACATCGGATATCAGGATGTCTTGTTGAAATTTAGCGTATCCTTTCATCAAGGTTTTCTTGATAGCTATTCTCCATACGAAAAGAACGGTATCGCACAGTCTACCAATGTGAATGCCTATCAGGTTACTGGATACCGTTTGCCTCAAGGCTTGGAGGTAACATTGGGAATAGCCATACCGTTGAAGCCTAGACTTAAAGATGCTTGTGCTGCGTTTGCCAAGGATCGTTATCGTCGTCATAGCAACCGTGGGCATTTATTCGGATACTGATAAAGATTTCGTATCTTTGCACCCTCATTTATAGGCTATGCGTTTCCTCTATCCCAATATGCTTTGGGGCTTGTTTGCCCTTCTGATTCCCATCATTATCCACCTGTTCAACTTTAGGCGGCATAAGTTGGTGTATTTCAGCAATACTGCCGTACTGCGCTCCATTCAGCAGGAAAACGCCAAGACGCGTAAACTGAAGTATCTCGTCACTTTGTTGTTGCGCTGCCTGTTCATTGCGGCATTGGTGCTGGCTTTTGCTTTCCCTTATCATCCTGAGAAACAGTTGAATGTTAACAAGGCAGAGAGCTTGGTGGGCGTCTACATTGATAACTCGATGAGCATGAAGGGGCAGTCGCAGCGCACCACTTTGATAGAGGATGCACGGCAGTCGGCGCGGGATTTGGTGCACAAACTCAATCCCTCCAACCGATACCTGCTGATGACCAACAGTTTCGAGATTCAGAACGAATACCCGATGAACCAGGAGGAAATGCTCGACCAACTCGACCGCATGAATCCCGATGGCGCGCCTGCGCCGATGGGAGAAGTGATGGACCGTTTCGAGATGTTAGCTAAACAACATGGTTTCTCATCATCTACGCTTTTCGTCTATTCCGATTTCCAAAGGAATACCATTGATTTGTCGGCAGCCAAAGCTGACACCGCCATGCAAATCGTGGCGGTACCGATGACGCCCGAGTTCAAGACCAACCTTTACGTTGATACCGTGTGGTTGGCTTCGCCTGTGGTGCAGCCCGGCTTGACCAACGACCTCAACGTGCGCATCGTCAACCAAGGCGACAAAGAGGTGAAGGGCTTGCCCATCACTTTCACGATGAACGGCGCGATGGCCGCCTCCACCACCGTCGACTTGGAGAAAAACGGCACCCAAGAAGTCGTCATGCAGTTTGTGGTGGACGGCACAGGTGACCAACGTTGTAGCGTGTCGCTCAACGATCATCCCATCACCTTTGATGACACTTATGATTTCGTTTTGGGCGTGAGGCCGAGCCTCTCCGTCATCGAATTGGGTGGCGAAGCCACGAGTTGCGCCCTGCTTTTCGAGGACGACGAGCAGTTCCGCTACACCTTGATGGAGCCTTCGCGCTTCGACTTGGACCAACTCTCAAAGGCCCAGTTCATTATTGTCAACGAGAGTGCTAACATCAACGAGACTTTGCAACAGACACTGTTGAATTGTGTTGCTGATGGTGCAGCATTGCTGGTGTTTCCTTCGAAGAGTGATCCGAAAAACAACTCTTTCCTGTTGAATAAACTCGGACTCTCTGTTATGGAGATTGACACTAACGCCACGATAGTTCAAGACCTGGCTGTGCGGCATGAGTTCTTCAGCGATGTCATTCTCGATATGCCACAACAGGCCGATCTGCCCAAGGTGAAGAAGCACTTGCGCATGAGAAGCAACGGCATCCCGAACTCCTTGTTGATCCTTCAAAACGGTGACCCGATGTTGTATTCGGAGACAGTGGGGCGGGGGCAGGCTTTCGTCATGACTACCGCGCTTGACCCGAAATGGAGCGACCTTGCCGACCATTCGTTATTCGTTCCGATGATGGTGAAGATGGCACTGCTTGGCGGTCAATTGAACAGGCTCTCCTACACCATCGGTCAAGACAAGATATTGGTTTTGAATGACATGAGCCTTGAAGGCGACCACCAATACCTCTTTGCCAATTCAGAACGCAGCTTTGAGCAGATGCCTGCCTCCGAAGTGCGCAATGGCAAAGTCTATCTCTATCTGAACGATAACCTGCCTTCGGCGGGTTTCTATGACCTATTGGTCAACGATAGTGTGAACCGTGTGACGGCATGGAATGAAAGCCGTGTGGAGTCGCGCATGGACTTCGTGGACCGCGATGAGGTGAGCAAGGCGTTTGCCAAAGCTGGTTTCGATGTAGCTGCCGTCCTCGACACCTCTGATTTTGCCACAGCCGACCTTGTAGAAGCTATGGCGCATCAGTCCTCGCAATGGAAACTCTTTGCATTGATTGCACTGCTGGCTTTGTTGGGTGAGATATTGGTGCTGAGGCTCTGGAAGTGAACAAAGTACTTTTTTAACTAAAATCTTTTTTTTACTCAGAAAAAATGCATATCTTTGAAGCCATAATTAGATGATTCAATAATGGCAAACACAACACAGAAACAAGCGGCTAAGCAGTTCGCTAAGGACTGGATGGGCAAAGGATATGAGAAAGGCGAAACTCAGCGTTTTTGGCTGGAGTTATTGCATAATGTCTTTGGTATTGACAACCCGATGGCGTGGATGCAATTTGAGCTTCCCGTGAAGACCATCACCAAAGAAAAAGGATTTGACTTCATCGATGCATATATCAGCGTTACTAGAGTCCTGATTGAGCAGAAAGGTTCGCATGTTGACCTCTCTGCCAAGGTCAAGCAAAGTGATGGAGCGGAACTCACGCCATATCAGCAAGCGCGTCGCTATGCCTCAGGTTTGCCTTTGTCTATGGCACCTCGCTGGATTGTCACCTGCAACTTCACCACCTTCGAAGTGCATGACATGGAGCATCCCAATGACGCGCCTGAAGTGATTCAATTGGCCGATTTTGAAAAGGAATACCACCGTTTGTCTTTCTTGGTGAATGATGTCAATGCCCACATCAAGAGGGAATTGGAGGTAAGTATCAAGGCTGGTGAGATTGTTGGTGTGTTATACGACAAGATACTTGCCCAGTACAAAGACCCCAATAATCTGGAATCTCAGAAAGCCCTTAACAAGCTCTGTGTCCGTTTGGTGTTCTGCCTTTATGCCGAAGATGCGGGCATATTCGGGAACAGAAATATGTTTCACGACTATATGTCGCAGTTCCCGGCTGCTGACTTCAGAGTGAAGCTGATAGAATTGTTCCATGTTTTGGACACCAAACCCGAGGACCGAGATCCATATATGGATGAAAATCTGGCAGCATTTCCTTACGTCAATGGCGGTATGTTTTCAGGCGATATTGAGATTCCGCGCATCAATGATGAAATCCGCGAACTCATCCTCCAACGAGCTTCCGACGATTTCGATTGGAGCCTTATTTCTCCGACCATTTTCGGTGCCGTGTTCGAAAGCACACTCAATCCCGAAACACGCCGTGCTGGAGGAATGCACTACACCTCGATTGAAAATATCCACAAAGTCATCGACCCGTTGTTTTTGGACGATTTGAAGAATGAATTGGCTGAAATTAAGGCCATCACGATGACAAAAGCCAAAAAGGACAAAGCACTTGCTTTCCAAGAAAAGTTGGCCTCGTTGAAGTTCCTTGATCCTGCTTGTGGTTCGGGTAACTTCCTCACCGAATCCTATACCTCGTTGCGCCGTCTTGAAAACGAAGCATTGCGAATCATTTATGGCACTGACCGTATTATTGGCGAGGTGGCCGACCCCATCAAGGTGAGCATCAGTCAGTTCTACGGTATCGAAATCAACGACTTTGCTTGCGCAGTGGCCCAAACAGCCCTTTGGATCGCCGAATCGCAGATGATGCAGGAGACCGATGAGATAGTTGGCTTCATTCTCGATCCTCTACCGTTGAAACGGTATGCGAACATTCGTGAAGGCAACGCCCTAAGACTTGATTGGTCGACATGGGAAGAGCTTGACGATGCGACCACCGTTTATGCCGATGAGGTCTATATACACCAGTATTTGCCTCATGAAAGTTCTTCTTTTATTGCCAGCGAACCCGAAGTCAAGTATGGGACGATTGATCTTCATAGTCCAAGCATCCATCAATTTGACAAAACCCCAAGGACTCACTATGTGGAGTTTGATTATATCATGGGGAATCCGCCATTTGTTGGGGCTCGCGTTATGTCTGCTGTACAGAAGGATGACTTGATTTCCGTCTTTGGAGCCAAATGGAAGAACATCGGCAATATGGACTATGTGACGGGATGGTATAAAAAGACAGCTGAGCTTATGATGGACAATCCAAAACTTCATGCGGCTTTGGTCTCTACAAATTCCATAACCCAAGGCGAGCAAGTGGCCAACCTTTGGAAACCATTGATGGAAGCTGGAGTGCATATCGATTTTGCGTGGCGGACTTTTGTTTGGGACAGCGAGTCAAACCATAAAGCTCATGTACATTGCGTTATTATTGGTTTTTCTAAAAATTTGTCTAAAAATGAGGAGCGAAGAATCTTTGATGGAACAAATGTGATAAAAGCATCCAATATTAACGGTTATTTGATTGAAGGGGAAAACGTATTTGTTGCAAGTCGCCAACACCCCATTTGTAACGTACCTGAAATCAGTATTGGTAATAAGCCTATCGATGGCGGGTTTTATCTATTCAAAGATGAAGAGAAAGATGTTTTTGTAAAGAAGGAACCTGCTGCTGAAAAGTATTTTAGGCACTGGTATGGCTCCGATGAATTCATCAACCGCCGTCCACGTTGGTGCCTATGGCTTGGTGATGCAAATCCTGTGGAACTTATTAAACTACCTGAATGTATGAAAAGGGTAGAGGCAGTAAGGAAATATCGTCTTGCTAGTCCAAGCCCTGGAACTGTGAAATTGGCAGACCGACCTACACGTTTCCATGTGGAGAATATGCCTAAAAGTCATTACATTGTAATCCCAGAAGTTTCTTCTCAAAGAAGACCATATATCCCAATGGGTTATATGGATGATAACGTATTGTGTAGCAACAAAGTGCGACTAATGCCCAATGCTTCTTTCTACCATTTTGGTATTCTAAATTCGTTTGTTCATATGGCATGGATGCGAGGGGTTTGTGGCCGTCTCAAAAGTGATTATGACTACTCCATTAAAATTGTCTACAACAACTTCCCATGGCCCGCTCCAACGGAACAGCAACAAAAGAAGATTGAGCAGACCGCTCAAGCCATCCTTGATGCTCGTGAAGTCTATCCGGATGCCACATTAGCGGATATGTACGGCAATCTTTTCCTGTTTCCCGAACTATTGAAAGCCCACCGTGCCAACGATGCCGCCGTACTTGAGGCATACGACTTCCCGAAAGATGCCACCGAGAGCGAGATTGTGGCAAGGCTATTCAAGATGTATCAAAAATTGACCGAAAAGTAATGGATAGCAATATGTAGCTTCCGTTTTTTTCCTATTTTTGCAAGCAGGAGAAAAATTTTATGGATATCGAAGACAAGACGGAAAACGAACCCTTGGACGAGCAGCCAACTGATGAGACCTTTGAAGGTGTGGAAGACGCTCATGCTCAGGAAGATGAATACCATGTGATACCACTGAAAGGCATGTTCGAGAACTGGTTTCTCGACTATGCCTCGTATGTCATTTTGGAACGTGCCGTGCCCGCTATCGAGGACGGCTTGAAGCCTGTGCAACGCCGCATCCTGCATTCGATGGATGAATTGGACGACGGACGTTTCAACAAGGTGGCCAACATCGTGGGTAACACAATGAAATACCACCCGCACGGCGATGCTTCCATTGGCGATGCCCTCGTGCAGCTTGCCCAAAAGGATTTATTGATGGACACTCAAGGTAACTTCGGTAACATCCTCACAGGCGATGACGCCGCTGCCCCACGTTACATCGAAGCACGCCTCTCCAAATTTGCCAAAGAGGTCGTCTTCAACCATAAGACCACCGACTGGACCCGTTCCTACGACAACCGCAATGCCGAACCTGTATCGCTTCCAGTGAAGTTTCCGTTGTTGCTGGCACAAGGCACCGAAGGCATCGCCGTGGGTCTGGCATCTAAGTTCTTGCCACACAACTTCAATGAGCTGATTGATGCTTCGGTGGCCTATCTGCGTGATGAGCCTTTCACACTCTATCCCGACTTCCCAACGGGTGGCTTGATGGACGTGACCAACTACAATGACGGCCTGCGTGGTGGTAAGGTTCGCATCCGTGCGCGAATCAGCCAACAAGATAAGAAGACACTAGTCATTAGTGAGATTCCTTACGGCACCACCACGGGCAGCCTCATCGACAGCATCGTAAAGTGCAACGACAAAGGCAAGATCAAAATCAAGAAAATCGACGACAACACTGCCGAGCAGTGCGAAATCGTAATCTATCTCAATCCAGGTGTTTCGCCTGACCAGACCATCGACGCACTTTATGCCTTCACCGACTGCGAAGTGTCCATCTCACCCAATGCGTGTGTCATCGTCAATCAGCACCCAGCTTTTATGGGGGTGAGTGAGATACTGAAACTCAGTACCGACCGCACTATGGAACTGCTCAGTTGGGAGTTGCGTATCCTCATCGATGAATTGGAGAACAGCTGGCATTGGATTTCGTTGGAGAAGATTTTCTTTGAGAAGGGTATCTACAAGGAGTTGGAGAACAAGGACTATGAGACTTGGAACGACCAACTTACGGGTATCGAGCGCCGTTTCGACAAGTATCGTAAGTTGCTGAAGCGCGAGATTACGCGTGAGGATGTGGAGAAACTCTGCGAAAAACCTGTTCGTAAGATTTCGAAGTTCGACATTAAGAAAGCTGACGAGCAAATCGTTGATATTGAGAAACGTATGGAAGAGGCGCAATATAACCTCGACCATATCGTGGACTACACTATCGATTATTTCCTGCACATCAAGGAGAAATACGGTGAGGGCCGCGGACGTAAGACGGAGATCCGTAACTTCGACAACATCTCCGCTGTGGCCGTAGCCGCCAATAACGAAAAGCTCTATGTCAACAGGGAAGAGGGCTTTGTCTGCACAGGCGAGGGCCTGAAACGCGAGAAGAACAAGGAAGCTTATGAATATGTGTGCGACTGTTCCGACATGGACGACATCATCGTCTTCCATGAGGATGGCAAGTATGCCGTGGTCAAGCTGCAGCCGAAACTCTTTGTGGGACAAAAGATCATCCATGTCGACGTGTTCCATAAGAATGACGATCGTACCACCTATAATGTGGTCTATCGCGATGGCAAGAACGGTGCTCCGCATTATGCGAAGCGTTTTGCCGTTAAAGGTGTCACTCGTGATAAGGAATACGACCTCACGCAGGGCAAGCCTGGTTCAAAGGTGCGCTATTTTTCATCGAATCCCAATGGCGAGGCCGAGGTCATCAAGGTGACGCTGGTACTGTTCAACAAGAAACAGAAGACGGTGGATTACAAGTTCGCTGACTTGGCCGTGAAAGGCCGTGACACCCGCGGCAATTTGCTGACAAAATACGAGGTCAAGGAAATCAAGAAGGGTGGGGAAGGTGTTTCAACCCTTGATGCGCGTGAAATTTGGTACGACGACACCGTGCGTCGCCTGAATGCCGACAAGCGCGGACAATATCTTGGTGCTTTCGAGGGCGATGACCGCATTCTTCAAATTTTTGCCAACGGCGAGTTCAAGATCTCAGGTTTCGACCTCAACACCCACTTCGACGACGACATGGTGGAGATTCGCAAGTTTGACCCAGACGAGATTTTCTCTGTCATCTATATCGAAGGTGAGACGCAGAAGATGTACTTAAAGCGTTTCTGCATCGAGGCGGAGACCAAGTTGAACAGCCGCGTTTCCTTTATCGGCGAGCATCCAGAGGCAAAGTATCTTGGCCGCAGTGTGGACGACATGCCGCGCCTGAAGCTGAGCTATAAGGTTAGCGATGCAGGCAACAGCTTCCCCGATGACGAGGTCAACGTGGAAGAATTCATCGGTATCAAGAGCTACAAGGCTAAAGGCAAACGTTTGTCTACTAGAGAAATTGATGCGTGGGAGTTTCTTGAACCCTACCAGCCAGAGCCTTCGGAGGAGGATGTGGAAACACCTGCTGAAGGAGAAGAAACCATTGAAAAGATTGAAGTCAATCCCGCCGATGTGCCGTTAGAGATTGTGGAGCCAAAGGGTGATGGAGTGCAAATGGATTTATTTGGAGAAGATCTATGAAGACACGAATAACGATAGTAATAGGTTGGTTGTTGGTCTTGCTGCTTTCTGGTTGTCAGACTGAAAAGAAGCTGGCCAAGCAATTCATGGTCGAGCGTCCCGTTATCGAGGCGGCGGTGTATTTTCCGGAAAAGGCTGAGATGAAGGTGGAATATAATACCCAACTCGGCAAGCAAACCGATGTGCTTCAAGGCTTTAGCCAAGACTTATTCCTCGATGTGATGTATAATGCTTATGCTCAAACTCTGGGCGACTATGGCGTACAAGTCTATGTGCCTGACAACATGAATGAGGTGCCGGTCGACTCCACACATTGGCTTGTGATGCTCTCAAGGATGGAAATCACAGGTCGCATCACAGAGTATGAGGACTATCTCTTTAGCGATACGGATGAATACAGTTATAAGCATCCTTTGAATACGGTCAATGTTGCCTCGTGGTTCGAAATCAATGATGGTGACTGGAAACCGGTGTTGTTCAGTGAGCATAACCTCATGGACGGCTTTGATTCCAGAGCCGATTTTTCCATCTGGACCAATACAATCGACTATCATTATACAATTGATACGCTGAAGCTTAATGATGTCTACAATTATGCTGTGTATCTTGGCAAACTCTATGCGGGCTATACCTACGACTATATGATGAATAGCTATGTTGGGGCTGAATTGAAGGAAAGAGGCTATACCTATCAGATCATGTTGCGCTATGACCCGTATAAGAAGCAGTTGCGGTTTACGGAGGAGGATGACTGCTTTGTGGAACTTTAAACTCTCAACTCTGTCTCTATCATTTCCTTCAATTCCAAAGGCTTAATGGTGCGGATTTCGCCGCCAGTGACCATGGAGATGTTGCCCGTCTCTTCCGATACGACAAGGGCGATGCAATCATTGACTTCGGTCACGCCGATAGCGGCACGGTGGCGCAGACCATAGTGGCCCGGGATGTTGGTTTTGTTCGACACGGGAAGAATGCAACGGGCCGCAGTGATGCGATTATGACGGATGATCATGGCTCCGTCGTGTAGGGGACTATTCTTGAAAAAGATGTTCTCTATCAATGGATTACTGATGTCTGCATTGACCACAACGCCTGTTGAGACGATGTCGTCCAAATTGTTTTTGCGTGTCAGCAGGATGAGCGCGCCCTGTTTGATCTCCGACATATTGATGCAGGCTTTGGTAAGGGCGTCAATGTTGAGGTCGACATTGCTCCTGACTTTCAAGAAATTAAACTTTTGTGCGAGTTTGCCTTCTTGGGCTTGGGCACCGATGGTGAAAAGGAAACGTCGAATCTCAGGTTGGAAAATAATGATGAGCGCGATAAAACCCACGCTGACGAATGCACCCAATATGGCAGTCAGCATTTCCATCTGCAAATACTTGACTAACTGCCAGATAAGAAAAATGGCCACGATGCCGATGAAGATGCTCATGGCTGAGGTGCCTTTCAGCAGGCGATAGAGTCCAAAGAAAAGGGCAGCTACCAAAATGATGTCAATGAAGTCGAAAACCCGGAATTGAATGAAGAGGTCAATCATAGCTTGAAATTTGGCGCAAAATTACAAAATGTCCCGACCAATTCAATGGCCTCGCGTGCATTTTTCACGTCGTGGACGCGCAGGATGTCGGCACCATTGAGCAGGGCAATGGTGTTCAGCACCGTCGTCCCGTTCTCCGCAGTGTCGGGCGTGGTGTGCAACACCTTGTTGATTAACGATTTCCTCGAAATGCCAATGAGGATGGGTAAATTGTTATAGCGATAACGATTCAAGTCGGCGAGCAATTGATAGTTGGCTTCAAGGCTTTTGCCGAAGCCTATGCCTGGGTCGAGGATGATTTGTTGTTTGCCGTAAGCTTCCAAAGCTTCACATTGCTGCTTGAAAAAGTCCATCACAGTCTGGTGGATGTCACCGTCAAGGGTATATTGATGCATGGTTTCGGGTGAACCTATGCAATGCATCATCACATAAGGGATGTGGTTTTGGCCAATGTATGGTAACATCTCTGTATCGAACAATCCGCCCGAGATGTCGTTGATGAGGTCGGCACCTTCGTTGATGCAAGCCTCAGCTATGTTTTTGCGGAAGGTATCGATTGAAACCAATGCTTTGGGAAAGGCCTTTCTGATAGCTTTCAGGATGGGAATGACGCGCTCCAGTTCCTCTTGTTCCGTGGCGATGGCATTGTTGGGCCGCGTGGAGCAGCCACCTATGTCGATGAAGTTGGCACCGTCGGCAATCATCTGCTCGCAGTGGTGCAATGCCTTGTCCATCTGGTTGTAGCGACCACCGTCAGAGAAAGAGTCGGGTGTCACGTTGAGGATGCCCATGACGGCTGGGCGGTCGAAAAGGATGGTTTTATTCCGTGAATTGAGTCTCAGCATTGAAAAAAGTTTTATTTTTGCAAAAATACATTTTTCATGCCAAAAAAAGATACAAAAACCCAATTTCATGCGGTTTTGGCGCAATGCCGCAAGCTGTTTATCGACAAGATGAAGGACTACGGTCCGGCATGGCGCATCCTACGCACGCCTTCCATTACCGACCAGATTTTTATCAAAGTGAAGAGAATCAGGACGCTGCAAACGACTACCGAGCAACTTGTTGACGAAGGCATCGAGCCCGAGTTCATTGGCATCGTCAACTATGCGGCGATGGGTATCATCCAACTACAACTCGGAGTGGTCGACCAGCCCGACCTAACTGCCGTAGAAGCAACGTCCTTGTACGACAAGGTCACCAATGAGGCTTACGAACTGATGACGCGCAAAAACCATGACTACGACGAGGCTTGGCGCGACATGCGTGTCAGCTCTATCACCGACTTGATTATGAGCAAGGTACTGCGCACGAAGAGCATCGAGGACCACGGTGGCAAAACCCTTGTCTCTGAGGGACTTGATGCCAACTATTACGATATGATTAACTACGCGGTGTTCGCGTTGATTTTGTTAAGTGAACAAGATAAAAAATGAGAAAGAAAAACGATACCAATCTCCCTTGGATTAGCATTTTTGTGGCTTTAGCCTCGGCAGTAGGAATTTATTTCTTGCCTGCCTACCATCTTTGGTTCCTTGCCATACTGCTACTTAACCTGTTGGTTTCCTTGGTTTTCAGTAAAAGATATAGTGTTTCAGCTTTGACTGTTTGCCGCGTATTGGTGGGCGCTTTGTTTATCTTCAGTAGTTTTACCAAGGGCGTTGATCCTTTGGGGACGAAATACAAGATGCTGGACTATCTTTCTGTTTATGGCATGACTTGGCTGAATAACTTCGCCTTGGTTTTGGCCATGTTGATGATATTAGCTGAGTTTATAGTAGGTTTTTGCTTGATAACCAAAGTCTTGCCGCGATTGGCAGTTTTGGGAGCAACCTTGTTGATGCTGTTTTTCACCATCACGACCTTGTTCGATGCCTTGTATGACCTTGTGCCCGATTGTGGCTGTTTTGGTACGGCTATCAAGATGAGCAACTGGCAAACGTTTTATAAGAATCTCGTCATCGACGCGGTGCTGATACCGTTGATAATGAATAATAAATTGTTGGAAAACAAGTTGGAAAAAGGCACACAATGGACTATCGGGATTGCTTTCGCTTTGGCGTTCTTGGGTTTCGAGTTTTACAATTATCGCCACTTGCCCGTTATCGATTTCATGAATTGGAAGGTGGGCAAACAAATAACGACTTCGACCAACGAAGAGACGAAAATCTATCTTACCTATAAAAACAAGGCTACAGGGGAGACTCAGGAGTACCTTTCACCCAATTATCCCTGGAACGATTCGGTTTGGATGTCGGAGTGGGAGTTCGTTGACCAAAGAGTGGAAGGTGGCACCAATTTTCTGGGCTTCTCTGCCCTTGACGAAGACGGCAATGATGTCACGGAGTTGATTCTCAATACGGAGAACTTGCTGATGTTCACTTCACACGACTTGAGTAAGGTGACCGAAAAGGAATGGACCAGGGTGAGAGAGATTACCGATGAAGCGGGAAGTCGTGGCTATTATGTGGTTTGGACGGTAGCCAACGAGCCCGAATATGTGGAGCGATTACGCGAAAAATATGATTTCCTTTATGAAGTTTATTATGCTGATGAGTTGGAAATCAAGCCGATAGTACGCTCCAATCCTGGACTTATCTGGCTGGATAACGGTTTGGTGAAGAACAAGTGGAGTTCTGTCGACTTCAAAAAGGTCTTGAAGGCTTTGTGATATTATGGGTGCCTATGTCATCAGGAAGTTGCTATACGGAATTGCGGTGCTTTGGGGTGTCGCTACACTGGTGTTTTTCCTTTTCAATATCCTGCCCGGCGACCCTGCCCAGATGATGCTTGGCCAGCGCGCCGACCAGGAATCGGTGAATGCTATCCGTGAGGAATTGGGTATGAACCAGAGTCTTGGGAAGCAGTATGTCGACTATCTCAACGACTTGGTCCCTATTTCGTTTTATGATGTTTCGGAAGGCTCGCAGAAACTTGACAAAATAGGGCGTTATGCCAAGTTGGCGACTTGGGGCTCAACAGCTGTTGTGTTGAAAGGGCCGTATCTGCGCATGTCGTACCAAAGCAAACGCAAAGTTTCCGACATCTTGGGCGAGGCTTTCCCGAATACCTTGCTGTTGGCGGCTGTGTCCATTTCCATTGCCATGCTTTTTGGACTGTTCATCGGCATCCTGACTGCAGTCTTCCATACCAAGTTCCTCAATAAGTTGACCCTTTTCATCACGACTATTGGTATGTCGTTGCCTTCGTTCTTTGCAGCTATTTTAATGGCCTGGATTTTTGGCTTTCTGCTCGAGCATTATACGGGTTTGAGCATGACAGGTAGCTTGTACACCGTCGATGAATATGGAAGGGGCGAGTTCTTGAGTCTTCGCAACCTCATCTTGCCTGCTTTGACGTTAGGTATGCGTCCCTTGGCTGTTGTGACCGAGCTAACGCGAACCTCTTTATTAGAAGCTATGTCGATGGACTATGTGCGTACTGCCCGAGCTAAAGGCCTGAAACCTTGGCGCGTCATCTGTGTCCATGCCTTGCGAAATGCTTTGAATCCTGTGGTGACAGCAGTTTCAGGATGGTTTGCCTCATTGCTTGCGGGTGCCGTCTTCGTGGAGTATGTTTTCGACTGGAAGGGCATTGGCGTGGTGGTGGTTGATGCATTAGATAAATACGACTTTCCTGTCATCATGGGTGCGGTGCTTTTGATTGCGGTCATGCTGATCATCGTTAATATTGTGGTGGATATCATTTATGGCATTATTGACCCGAGAGTGAGGATTAGTTGAGAATTGAGAATAATCAATGTAGAATTAAGAATTAAGAATGAAGAATGAGGAGTTAGGAATGAGGAATCTTGAATTTTGAATTTTGAATTTTAAATTTTGAATCTTGAATAAAATCGGAACATACGAATTCATAGCTGAGCCGTTCCATTGCGATTTTTCGGGACGGATGTTTTTTGGACATTTGGGCAACCAGATGCTTAATGCGGCTGATTTCCATTCCACCGACCGTGGCTTTGGGATGAAATACCTGATGACCATCAATCGCTCGTGGGTGTTGTCGCGTCTGGCCATCGAGATGGAGGAGATGCCGACTCAGTATGAACGCTTTACTATTGAGACTTGGGTGGAAAGCGCAATGCGTTTTTTCACCAGCCGTAATTTCTGCGTGTCGGATGGCAATGGTCGTGTTTACGGTTATGGACGTTCCATTTGGGCGATGATTGACACGGTGACGCGCCAGCCTACTGACATTTATTCCATCGACAATGGTGCCATCAACAACTGGATTGTAACCGACAAGCCATGCCCAATTGAGAAAGGTGGGCGCGTGAAAATGTCGGAAAATGTCGAATTGGTTAAAACCATAGAAGTCAACTACAATGATATTGACATCAATGGGCATGTCAACTCGGTGAAATACATCGAGCATGTACTTGATCTTTGGGATATTGACTGGTATCGTGAACATCATTTGAAACGTTTCGAGATCGCCTATGTCGCCGAGGCACATCAAAGTGACTTGCTGAACTTCTATCTCGAACAAACTGCTGAGAATGAATATTGTGTACGATTGGTAAAGGCGGAAATTTTGACTGGGAATCAAGTTGAGGTTTGCCGCTGTAAATTGCTTTTTACCCAATAATTGAAAATGCTGTGAAGAAGTTGTCCTCCCTCATCTTTATGTTGCTCCTGCTGCCGCTGACTACGTTGGCTCAGGTGATGGCATGCCGCGGTTTCGTAGAGGAAGGTTACGATTTTTGGCTCTATCTCCCCGACAGCTATGAGAAGGCTGAAGAGTTGCCCTTAGTGATGTTTCTTCATGGAAAGAGTTTGAGCGGTGACTCTTTGGAAATGGTGCTGCAATATGGCAGCATCCATGCCTTGTTCAAAGGGAGAGCCATCAATGCGATAGTGGTCGCACCCCAAGCGCAGACAGCATGGGAACCGAAGCGTGTGATGGCCTTGTATGATTGGCTTGACGACCATTATAAGGTGGACACCAATCGTTTCTATGTGCTTGGCATGAGCATGGGAGGCTATGGTGCTTTGGATGTGGCAACAGAGTATCCCGACCGCGTGGCTGCCGCCATGGCGATGTGTGGAGGAGCGACGGGGAAAGAACTTTGCGGCTTGTCTACATTACCGCTGTGGATTATCCATGGCACGGCCGATAAAGCTGTAAAGGTGCAGTGCTCCGACCGAGTGGTCGACTCCATACGCTCATGCGGTGATACGACAAGGTTGATATATGATCGCCTCGAAGGTGTGAATCATTCCCGTTTGGCACGCGTGTTCTATCTCAAACAGACTTATGACTGGCTGTTTTCCCATTCCCTCAAGGACAAGGGCCGTCCTGTTAATAGATCATACACCATGTCGACGGATCTGTTGGATGCGGCGTACGACGACATGGACGAAAAGTTCACAGTGGATATCGTGGAGGCGGTTTATCCCAAGCTTCGCGAGAGAAAGAAGTATTATGTGGTCAAGAAAGGCGATACTTTGGCTTCCATCGCTGTGGAAAACTACACAACAGTTTCCATCTTGTGCCATCTGAACAAGTTTAAGAAAAACACCAAGCTGTGGCGTGGCAGAAAGATTCGAGTGAAGTGAGCGAAGGATTAGTTAATCATCCATGAAACGCCACATCCTACCGAATAATATTTTCCTAAATTCTTCAGGTCTAGGTCTCCTTCTATATCTAATTGCACACGTCGCGACACCAGCCAAGTGAAACCGAATTCGGTCATGTATTCGTTCTCGCCCTCAGGATGGATGTTGTTGTAGGTCTCCACAAAGGCTCCCAAGTTGTCATTGAAGCTGAAATTGAGGCTGAGGGCAAGAAAAGTGGTAGGGGTGGCCGATTCGCCGTCCCATTTTTCGCCGACATTGTAGCCTATTCCAAGCCAGTTGGTTATATTGTGCTCAAAAAGCACATACATTGAAGGAGCAAGGTGGGTGGGAAGCAACTCTTTCGATCCGACATGTGGTGATTTTAATTCAGCCAACAAACCTATAGAAGGCAGGATACGTGTGCCCTCATAAACTTTGAGTTTTGTACCAAAGTATAGCGGGTTGATGCCAAAAGTACGTTTCATGGCAGCATCGTTTTTGTGCATCACGAAATCGGTGCCCACACGCAGTTCCATGTTCTCGAAAATGCCATATCGGAGTATGGTGGTGTTCAGCGTAATGGTTTGGGCTCCATCAGGCGAAGACTCAAAACCGATGCCATTGTCCCAAATGAGCTTGTGTAATGGTGTCACATCGACACCATAAGTATTGCCTGGCCGGTCGGGAACGACTGTGGGGAGTTCTTCTTGGGCGTAACAGAAACATGCCATCAAAATCGTAAAAGTAAAGATAATTGTTTTCTTCATGTGGTTGTTTTTCTTTGATTTGAAGGCGCAAAGGTAGAAAATTTAAGTTAGTAATCGAAAAATTTGTATTTTTGTCCATTTAAATACTTGAAGTTCGTCACGCATCCTGCGTTTCGAATTCTAGAGTAAATCATTTCTTAAATCATTGAAATTTAAATCTTTAAATCGAAATAGTTATGAGAAGCAAAATTGTAGCTGGAAACTGGAAAATGAACCTCACTTTCGATGAGGCCGAAACTTTGGTTGACGAAATCCTTGACCGCTTTGACGAACAGGAGGAATTGAATTGCGAAGTCATCATTTGTCCTCCGTTCCCTTATCTTGAAATGTTGACGGATTATGAGTTCGATGAGCAGCGTTTCAACGTGGGCGCACAGAATTGCAGTGCCTATGACAAAGGTGCCTACACAGGTGAGGTGTCGGCCAAAATGCTGAAGTCTATCGATGTAGACTATTGCATTGTGGGTCATAGTGAAAGAAGAAAGTATTTTGGCGAGGCCAATGAAGTGTTGGCCGAGAAGATCAACCGCTTGCTTGAGAACAATATGTCGCCTATCTATTGCGTGGGTGAGGTACTTGAAGAACGTGAAGCTGGTCGTCATTTTGAGGTTGTTAAGGAGCAATTGGAAAAAGGCTTGTTCCATTTGGATGGCGATGCCATTTATGACACTATCATCGCTTATGAACCCGTTTGGGCCATTGGTACTGGCAAGACCGCCACGCCCGAACAAGCCCAGGAGATGCACGCTTATATCCGTTCATTGATCAAGGAACACTACGACGAAGCTACGGCTGACGACATCCGCATCCTCTATGGCGGCAGCTGCAATGCCAAGAACGCCACAGAGCTGTTCTCTCAACCTGATGTCGACGGTGGATTGATAGGTACTGCGTCGTTGAAGGCAGAGGACTTTGTCTCCATTTGCATTCAAGCCTCACATATTGGCGAAGAGTGATGAAGACCTTTGAATACACTTTTACCGCACCTTCGTCTGATATTCAGCATGATATGTTGGTGACCATGCTGGCAGATATAGGCTTCGATTCTTTTATGGATGAAGATCAATGGCTAAAGGCTTATTGTTCAGCTGAATGTCGAGATGATGTGGTAGTGGAAAACCTATTGCTTGAGCCTGCTTTTACAGACATTCGACTGCTGAAAGTGGAGGAGATGCCCGATAAGGACTGGAACGAGCTTTGGGAGGCTTCCTATCAGCCTGTGGTGGTCAACGAGCGCTGCCGTGTGCGTGCTCCGTTCCATGAACCTGATCCGACTTTTGAATTCGACCTCGTCATTGAGCCCAAGATGTCGTTTGGCACTGCTAACCACGAGACGACTGCCCAAATCATCCAATTGATGTTGGAGACTGATTTTCGTGAGAAAAAAGTGCTTGACATGGGAAGTGGTACTGCGGTGTTGGCTATTTTGGCCAAGAAATTGGGAGCGGCCCACACGGTGGCCATCGACAATGATGAGTGGGCCTATCGTAATGCTTTCACCAATGTAGAGTTGAACGGCGTTTCCGACATTGAAATCATCCTCGGTGATGCCCTTTCAATCCGAGGTAATTTCGATGTGGTGTTGGCTAATATCAACCGCAACATTCTATTACGAGACATGCACTATTATGTGGACGCCATGAACACTAATGCTCACATTTTCTTCAGCGGCTTCTACACTGAGGATTTGCCGAGCATCCAAGATGAAGCCGAACGTCTTGGGTTGCACTATTGCCGCCACTTGAGTCGCAACAATTGGGTGGCTGCTGAGTTTTGTAAATAATTGTTTTATAACTAATTGCAAGGAATGAAAAAAGGAATCCTTATAGCAGTTTGTGCGCTTTTTTTAAGCGTTACCTCTGCCTTTGCTCAGGCGTTTTTTCCTACCGAAAAGAACGCTTTTTATGAACAATTGTCTGCTTACATGAACTCCTCAAGTTCGAAACAAGACCGCGACGAGGCAGCTGTGATGATGCAGACATTTCGGGGCGTTTGGGATAGCTATTACGACAATCAAGAGACTGCTGCCATTATGCGGCTTTGCGAGTTGCTGCACTCCAAGAGTGGGGGTAAAGCATACGCTAACATCTTTAATTTTGTCGAGGTCGTGCAAAGGATTCCTACCGCTGGTTTGAACCATAGGGATGTAAACAACTGGTTGAGCTACACCGATGCCAAGGTGCAAAAGTCGATGAATGGTGTGGACAAGTATCTTGCTTCGTGCCGCAACATCTTTGTTGACAAGGTTTTGACGGCAAAAGGCAACTCTAAATGGACACTCCGCGATGCTCTTTGGGGGTTCCCTTCGAAGGAGCAGTTTGAATTGACGGTCGATGGCACTTTGGCCTTAGTGTCGCAAAAGGATGAGTCATTGATCAAAAATACCAAGGGTGTTTATTATTTGGACCGCAATCGCTGGGAAGGTTCAGGAGGTAGTGCCGACTGGTCGCGGTTCAATATCCCTGCCGACAAGGTGTTTGTTACCTTGCCGGATTATTACCAGCTTGATCTTAGCCGCTCTGAATATGCCATCGACTCGGTGATTTTCCACGAGCGCCAACATTTCGACCAAGATATTCTTTGCCGATATGAGGATAAGGTCTTGGTGAACACACCTGATGAAAAGACAATGTTTCCTAGGGTGAAATCATATCGCTCAGATTATGAAATCACAAACTTGATGCAAAACATCGATTTTGAAGGCGGCATCGGCATGATGGGCAATCAGGTGGAAGTGTTTGGTGGAGTGCGAAACAAGGCGGTTTTTCATTTCCGTCAAGGGGGAAGGGAAGTGGTTAGGGTGCAATCCAAGCGCTTGACGATGTCGGTGGATGAACTGCTGGTTTCCGACAATGCAGCCATGCGCCTTTATCTGATTGACTCGTTGGGCACAGAAATGGATTCCCTATATCACAATGGTTTGGGCTTCCGTTACGACAACAAGACCAGGAGGATGATGATTTATCGTTCCGAAAAGGATTTTGGCGATGGCCCGTTCCATGATTATTACCATGGTTTGGACATTTTCGTTGAGGCCATGTATTGGGACATCGATGGCAATCAGGTGGATTTCAGGAGGATGGAAGGCGTCAACCCGACGAGTGAAGGCGACGTGGTTTCGGTGAATTATTTCCGCCACAATGATTTCAAGCGGCTTCAGGGTCTTGACGGTTCGCATCCCATGATTCGCATCGAGAAGTTTTTGAAAGGCTTCGACAATGTGGACCGTCAGGTGAAGTTTGCCGTTGGTGACTTGGCTTCTTACCTGGGTTATCCCATCGAACAGGTGATTTCACTGATGCTCCGGCTGCAAGCCGAAGGTTATGTGGAATATGATACTGAAACAAAATGGGCCATAGCCTTGCCACGTTTCTTCGATGTGGTGGATTCCTTCCGTGAGGCGATTGATTATGATAACATCAAGCTGCATACGGTTACAACAAATCGCCAGCCCAATATTCGTATTGACTTGAATACGGGTGATATGCTTGTGTATGGCATTACGAGTCAGATTGATGGTTTTGATGGTCCGGCTATTTCGCTGAGCGACCGCAAACGAGTGGTTATCGTACCCGATTTGGGGCGTGTTACTTTCACGAAAAAACAGAATTTTACGTTTTCTGGCGGCATTATGGCGGGCATGTTTGAGTTTTTCACCAAAGACAGTGAGTTCAATTATGAAGACTTCTCTATCAAAATGGAGAAGGTTGACTCTCTGCGTTTTTATGCGCGTTACGACAACCATATTATTCCTGTTGACGGTACGTTAGAAAAGTTGCAGGGACGTTTGGACATTGACCATGGCGACAACAAGTCGAGCCGTTACGAGACCCCGGATTATCCTATCTTCCACAGCGATGCTGAAGGCTTTAAGTTCTATAGGAAAATTAACGGAGGTGTGTTCAACCCTGGCAGTGTTGATTCGGTGATGACTGCCGAGGATTTTGACGGCAAGTTCTATTACAGCGTGTACCCCTTTGTCATTGACAGCTTGAACGACCTCACGATGAGAAAGGTGCGTTTCGATGGCGAGTTAGTTTCGGGTGGCATCATGCCCAACATTGAGCAGCCTTTAGTGGTCATGGATGACTATTCTTTGGGCTTCGTCCACCAGATAGGTGAGAACGAAACGGCATCTTATCCCTTGTATGGTGACTTGGGACGTTTTCACAACAAAGTCTTCCTGTCGGGGAGTGGCTTTTTCGGAGAGGGAATGCTCGACTATCAGACCTCTGAATTCAAATCCGACCAGTTTATGTTTTACATGGACTCGGTCACTGCCATCACCAACCAGTTCAAGATGGTGCCTCGTGAGGATGGTACGGGATTTCCCATGGCTTCGGCAGATGCGCTTAGGTTGAAATGGGACATCCTGAAACCCGAACTGACCACGGAGACCATCGACAAACCTATTTGCATGTATGGCGATACTTACTTCTCAGGTAAGACAGCCCTTTCGCCTGATGGTTATTCCGCTGACGGTAAGATGCGTTTTGGCCTGACTGAGTTTGATTCCGACCATTTTGCCTTGGACGCCGCTACCTTTGTGGCAGATTCGGCCAACTTTTTACTCTATTCCGCAGATACGACCAACATTGCTTTCGCCGCTACCAACTACCGAGCCAATGTAGACTTTGACGCCCAAAAGGTGAAATACGATTATCTTGATCAGAACAGTAACCTTGACTTCCCCATGAACCAATACATTTGTTCGTTGAAGGAAGCCGAATGGGACATGGCCGCTAACAGCCTGCATCTTTACAATCCGGTGGAATCTTTCGGCGATTATGCCACAGCCACCACCTATGAAGAGTTGCTTGCCGTGCATAACAATGCCTCCAAGTTCATTTCCTTGGTGCCTGAACAAGACTCCTTGCAGTTCTATAGCATGAGTGCAGAATATGACATGACCAACTATGTCATTCATGCGCACGATGTGAAGATTATCCGAGTGGCTGATGCAGCGGTGTTCCCCTATATGCACGATGTGGATATCAATGCGGAGTCAAAGTTGGAACCTATCAGTGGCGACCTTTTGGCCGACACTTTAAACCAATTCCACCTATATAAAAATGCAGTGGTGAACATTCATAGCCGCAATTACTACGATGCACAAGGCACTTGGGATTACACCAACGCTGAGGGAACCAGCACCCCGATTCGAATGGACACCATCGTTCCAGTTGGAGGCATTACCCATGGTTATGCACATATTGGGGAAACATCAGAGTTTAGGTTGAACACCCAATTCGGTTTCCAGGGCCGATTGACTTTGGATGCTACCGAAGAGTTAGGCTACTATGATGGCAAGTTTGCCATGTTGGCTTTTGAGGAGTCTGCGGTTATTGAGCCTGTTGAAATGCCGCTTGACTCAACAATTGTTGAAACAGAAGAAATGGAAACGGAGTTGGATGAAACCGATGCTTCGACTCTTCCACCAGGTCAGGGTTCAGGGGTCCTTGTTGAAACGGCACAAGATACCATCGCTGCACTTAACCATTGGTTTGCCTCTGCTACTCATATTAACCCTGCATCCATTCGTATTCCCATCGAAATGGATCGTATCCGCGAGGATGAACCCAGCATGTGTAATGGTCTTTATTATGAGTTGGCTATTGATGGCGGCTATTTCGGGTCGTTCCTCACACCCAAAGAGGGTAGGAAAGAACTTGATGAGGCTGCTCCAGTGAATGGCGTCTTGTGGTTCGATGCTGACAGTCTTCGCTTTATTGTGACCGATACGACGCAATTCGATGCCAGCCTCGTTTTGGATTCGCGTGGTGTTGTCAATGGCCATGGCACGACGGATTTAGGCTTTGACACGCCTTTGGCTAAATTCATCGTCCACGGCGATTACACCCAATATCCCAATGATAGCCTTACTTTGCATGGTCTCAATGTTTTCAGTGCCCCCATCTTTGATGACAAGGCAATGGAAGACATGGCAGACGTTTTTGCCAATGCTGTGGGCATGTCGATCGACTTGACGCAGACCAATTATTTGCCCTATTTCCGCTCGGAAAATTCAGCAGAAAAAACCGAGGAGCTGCGTATGAACATTGAATTAGCAGGTGGCTATCCACAAATGGAATCTTCTGATTTCTATAGTAATACGATAGTAATCCCCGACTTGAAAATGGTTTGGAACGACAAACTCCATGCGTTTGTTTCTGTTGGGAAGATAGGCTTGGGTAATTTTGGCAACTATGTTGTGAACAAATACGTTGATGGCTGTGTGATGTTTGACCGTCGCTTGGGCAACATCACCTATTACTTCCAAAACGACATGTTCCAAACCTTCATCAACTACAATGTCGGCGATGGACAATTCCAAGTGCATTGCACCTTCTCCGACATCAACCAGCGTTTGGCCGATACGAAGGAGAAAAGCCGTACACGCACTAAGGATGACAAGCAATTCCAATATGTCGCGGTGCCATACGAGTCGATGCTTGATTTCCTGAACCGACTGAAATACGCAGGCTTGACCGTTGGAAGTTTCTAAAATTTGAGTTTTTTTTCGATGAATTGCCCTTGATGTTCCAATTATTTGTATTTTTACAACTTCAAAACTGAAAGATAAATAAATACCTAATTATATGAAATTCATAGTATCAAGTCTTAAACTGTTGAAGAGCCTGCAAGCCTTGAGTGGCGTTATCGGCTCAAAAAACACCTTGCCCATTTTGGATGACTTCCTCTTCCATTTGGACGAGAACCAACTGAAAATCACCTCGTCAGACCTTGATGTGACCATGACGTTCAGTCTCGTTCCTGACATGGTGGAAGGTACTGGCGAAGTGACGATTCCCGCCCGCCTGCTCTTGGAAATCATGAAGAATTTCCCCGATGTGCCGATTACGGTTTCGGTTGACAACAACACTTTAGCTGTTGAACTGATTGCTGGTGAAGGCCGCTATAAACTAGCGGGGCACAAGAGCGATGAATTCCCGCAATTGCCTGCCATGGCCGATACTTCTGTTTGGGAGATTCCCGCCGATGTGCTGGCCAAGGGCTTCGAGAAGACCGTCTTCGCCACAGGTATGGACGAAATTCGTCCTATCATGTCAGGTGTGCTGATGGAAATGACGGATAGCTTCCTTACCTTTGTCGCTACTGATGCCCATAAGCTGGTGCGCTACAGAAGGATGGATGTGAAGTCGGACGTGGTGGCTTCGTTCATCATGCCCAAGAAGCCCATCAACCAATTGAAGAGCATCTTGACTACCTTGGCTGACGAGCCTGTGCGTATTGAGTTCAACAAGACCAATGCTTCGTTTACGTTTGGCGACTACATGTTGATTTGCCGCCTCATCGAAGGCCGCTATCCCAACTATGATGCTGTCATTCCGAAGCAGAACCCCAATCATTTGACCATCGACCGTCAGACCTTCCTTTCGGCCATCCGCCGTGTGGCTGTGTTCTCCAGCAAAGCCACTCACCAGGTGCGTTTCCGCATTGTTGGGCAAGAACTCACACTGACTGCTGAGGACATTGATTTCTACAACGAGGCTAAGGAACGTCTCACTTGTAGCTACGAAGGTGACGACATGGAAATTGGCTTCAACTCACGTTTCCTGCAAGAAATGTTGGCCAACTTCGATTCCGAGACGATTAAGATTGACATGTCGGCTCCCAACCGAGCTGGCATCATCATGCCTGTTGACAATGAGAATGAGGCTGAAGACCTGCTCATGTTGCTCATGCCGGTGATGTTGAACTAATTAATAGTCATTAGGCTATTACGAAAAAGCCAGCGGGGGGTTCCTCTGGCTTTTCTTTTTAATTGAGCAGGGTAGAGCTTTTGAAGCCATGTCATCCCCACGCAGGGTCGTGCGTAGGCATGGGATTTATGGCTTCAAAAGCTTTACCATCAGCACGCCATGTGTGGGAATGCTTGAAACCACGTTTTTCGCCGTTGTTTTGGCAATGGTTTCGTGTTGCCAGAGGTCGAAAACACTGTAGTTGATGCCTGTTTTGCGCAGTTCAGGGATGTCGTTCCAGTTGAAGTTGAGGCTCCATGCATCGTCGCCACGGTTGAAGAAGCAAACGGCCCATTCATCATTAGCCAATTGTTTCACCCAAATCTGGCGGTCGCCCATGGCGACGGAGAGATGGGCTTGGATGCCGAGAGAGTCTTGGTCGATGGCGATGACGTCCTTGTTGGTGAGAATGCGCTTGGTGTCGTCACTCATGTCGTTGAGGTCGTTGCCCGCCATGAGTGGAGCAGAAAACATGCACCACATGGAGAAGTGGCTTTGGTCCTCGATGGCGTTCATGCCGCCGTTGCCGACTTCGAGCATGTCAGGGTCGTTCCAATGTCCGGGACCATTGTAGGGATAAAGGTCTTGCATCAAGTCGATGATGTGCACCATGCCGTGCCCGCCCCAGTCGGCACGCCCTTCCCAAGAGTTGATGATGTCGCCCGTGGCTCTCCAGAGGTGACCGATGCCTTGCGCCCATTCCCAAGGTTTTGTGCTGCCCCATTCACAGATACTGAAGACGATGGGACGGCCAGCTTCTTTCAAAGCTTCGCGCATGACGGTGTAAGCGGTCTTGGAGTTGGTGCCACGGTTGTTGCAGAAGTCGTATTTCAGGTAGTCGACACCATTGCGGGCGTAGTAGAGGGCATCTTGGTACTCATGTCCCATGCTGCCTGGTCGGCCAGCGCAGGTGTGAGTGCCAACGCAGGAATACAGCCCGAACTTCAACCCTTTGGAGTGGATGTAGTCGGCTACGTACTTCATGCCGTGGGGAAAACGTTCCGGGTCACAAACAATGTTGCCATCGGCATCGCGGTCCACTTGCCAGCAGTCGTCCACGACGATGTACTCGTAGCCCGCATCTTTCATGCCCGAGGCCACCATGGCGTCGGCGGCTTCCATCAATAGTTGCTCGCTGACGTTGCAGCCGAATTTGTTCCAACTGTTCCAGCCCATAGGTGGGGTGGGGCACAAGGCTTCAAATTCCTCTTGCGTGAGAGGCTGTGGCTTGGGATTCTGTGCCATGGCTGAAAAAGCCAATAGCACCAAGGTGATAAAGGTAATGGTTTGTTTCATGATGATGTGTTTTTTAACGATGCCACAAAGGTAGAAAATAATCTGTGGTTGGGATGAATTGTCGAAAAAAAAGTAGGACCGACGTATCACGCCAGTCCTACAGCTAAATCTTTGTTTTCTGTTGTCATTTCACTTCAACAGTCGTATTGCCTACGATGGTCATAGGAATGCTCATGCCTTGCTCGTTGATGGTCATGGACATGTTCTGTTTCTGTGAGTTATGGGTCATAATACCAGTCTGAGGGTCGATGGAGGCCGTGCCTTCATAGGTGCCGCTGATTTCAGCAGCGCTACCATTCACTTTACCTGTGTAGGTCAAGTCGAT
>CAMJRR010000002.1 GCA_946408345.1 uncultured Bacteroidales bacterium
CGAGCCTTTCGGGCAACTACCGCCTGAAACGTTGGAACTTCTTCGGCAGCTACGGTTTCAACAACCGTCGAAACATTGGCGGCGGTGTCAATAAGACCAAGCGCTTCAGTGATATCATTGATGGCGACACCCTCTTCACCCAACTCACCGACCAAACTACCGAGCGTAGGATGAATCGTATGGGTCACAATGTGCGTGTGGGTGCCGATTATTACATCACGGATCGAGACATTGTGAGTGCCGCTTTCGTCTATCGTTACGGCAAGTTGGAGACGCATCCCGTGGTGCGTTATTCCGACATATATCCGATTTGGGACTCCGCTTCGTATGATGTGCGCGCCGAGGACTATTGGGAGTACGATCCGATGTATGAGGTCACTTTAGACTACGACAAGACCTTTGAACGCAAAGGCCGCAGCCTGAAGGCCAACATGCGTTTCTTCACCAATACCGAGAATGCGGGCTCCGACATCAACGAGTCGCTCTATCCTAATGCGGATGCGCAGCAGGCACTATGGACCATCTATCAGAAGACAGGCAACGACCAACGTATGCGCAACCTGCAGGCCAGCATCGACTATGTGCATCCCTTCCTCACCAAGGCGCAGTGGGAGATTGGCGCGAAATACACCAACCGCAACATCTTGAGCAACGACAGCGTTTGGCAGAAGAATGACGGCATTTGGGAGCCATTATCCAACTATTGCTACGACTATGAATACAGTGAGCAGGTGGCTGCTTTGTACACCAGCCTCGGCAACGAATGGGGCCGTTGGTCGGGACAGGTGGGACTGCGTGCCGAGATGACCGACATCTTGACCAACCTGAAAGGCTATGCCCACGACGGCAACGACTCCATCAACGGCGGCAAGCCTTACTTTGACTTCTTCCCGAGTGCCCACATCAACTATTCGGTGAATGAATTCAACCAGTTCCAGGTGAGCTACACACGCCGTATTCGCCGTCCGGGTTTCTGGCAGATGAGCCCCTTCCGTTCCTATAACGACAATCGTAACATCCGACTTGGCAACCCCGCCTTGACGCCAACCTATATGGACAGCTATGAACTTGGTTACATCCACTTCTGGGACAAGGCCAGTTTCAACTTCACGGCCTATTATCGCCACGGCACCAACATGATACGCCACTATACCTACGAGGATGATGGCGTGTTTTATAGCATGCCCATCAACTTCGGCAAGGCCGATGACTTTGGTGTGGAGATGGTGGCCCAAGGCCAGATGACGAAATGGTGGAACCTTAACGGCAATGTTAACTTCTTCCGTTCCCGATTCAATGGCACCATCAATGACAAGGTCTATGACGATGCCACTTGGATGCTCTTCGGACGCGCTGTGTCGAAGTTCAAGGTCAGCAACTGGTTCGACCTTCAGCTGACGGCGCACATCATGGGTCCGCACAAGGAGCCTTTGGGCATGCGTAAAGGCAATTGGTGGATGGACCTCGCCGTGAGCAAGGAAATCTTCAACGGCAACGGCACCATCACTTTCAATGTGCGAGACCTTTTCAACTCACGCAGCTGGGGCGGTGAGTCATGGGGCGACGGCTTCTGGCAATACAACACCAGCACTTGGAACCGCCGTTCATTCTCGCTCAACTTCAACTACCGTATCAACCAGCAGAACATCAAGCGCAACCGTCCCGATGGTGAAGGAGGTGGTGACGATGAAGGCGGCGGTGGCGGTGAGGAACAATCAGAGGAATTCTGAATAAATAAAGGAGGCGACCCATCGGGTCGCCTCCTTGCTTATGACAGCTCTTGTAGGACTGTCATGTCATGGCAGCCGCTCGTTCCAAAGCGGCTGCCATGGTTCCGGCTTATCATTGCATGACCGTGACTCGTTTTACAGTCGTGCCGTTTGCCGTATGGACGCGCACCCTGTACATGCCCACGTTGAACTGGGCCATGTTCAGGGTGTATTCGTCGGCGTTGACTTTGGTGTCGAAGACCACTTGGCCGAGGACGCTTACCACCGTGATGTGGTTCATGCCCGAGGCTTGGATGGTCACATTGCCCTTGGTCGGATTCGGGAAGAGGGTGACCTCGTCGCTCTGTTCGTTCAAACCAACGCTGACGGAGATGAGGACATGGTTCTGTGCCAGGTCGTCGGCGTTCAAAGCCGGGACGGACTCACAACCGTCTTCATAGACCGTGCGGACTTGATAATAGTAGTCGTTAGAGGTCGTGGGCGAGTCGATGTACTCGTAGTAGGTCTGGCCTTCAACATAAGGCACTTCACCGATGAGGGTGTAGTTGATGTTGTCGGTCGAACGATACACATTGTACTTCACAGGAGCACCGTTGTCGTCACGCAAGCTTGTGGTATTGAACGAGCTCATGCTTACAGGCTTCACGACTAGGTTGGCCTCGCGAGTCATTCCGTTGGTGAAGTGGGTGGTAGTACTGTCATTCATTGTCAGGAATTCACCCTTGCCACCATTGCTCACATGGACAAATTGGATAAAGCTATAGGTGTAGCCGAACGATGACAGCGGGACCCACATGTCTTGGACACCCATCCACATGGTGTTCGGGTCGCCAAGATAGGTCGTCATTGGGGCGGGAGCGTCGATGGAACCGTCGGTGTAGAACATCACCCACAGGTTCTGTGTTCCATCAATAGCCACAGGTTGATTGAGTTGGATAGGCTTCAAGCCTTGCTCGCCATCGATGTAGTAAGTCTGCGAGGTGATCTCCGTTTGAGGAGCATTGTCGCCGCCAAGGTAGATGTGCACTTCGCAATTGCCAGTCAGTTCGGGATCGCCAACGTCAAGGTACCAGATTTGGTCAATCAAGTTGCTGGTAAAGCCTTGCTCGGCAATCATGCTGGCAGGATACATGCAACCCCAATAGAACGGCATGCCTTGTGCGCCAAGGGTGCCTTCGACGGGGAATTCATCATCGATGGACAGGTAAGACAGCCATTCGTTGCCAGGAACGGGTTGCTCACCCCACCAAATCTTGGATTGGTCGGTCGCCGTGAGGGCTTCACCGTGGATGGCGATGTCGCTTTCGCAAACCAAAGCAGGCTCGACGCACTCGGGGCAGCTCATGGCACAGTAGTAGTTGTTGTCGGGCAGTTCGGCCGTGCCAGGATACACCATGCGGACGCATACCTCGCTGGCATTGCCAGTGTATTCATAGGTGTTGGTCGGGACGGGCACAAAGGCCTCCCATTCACCGTCGGCAAAGATCATGGCACCGATGCAGTCGGTCTCGCCTGGTGTCGGAGGAGGTGTACCACCTTCCTCGATGTAGGCGCGAATCATCCAAGTGTAGTTCAGTGTCGGAGCGGCCTCAAGGATATCCATCCAATCAACGCCGTCCATAGAGACCCAGCGACCGTTGGCATCGCCAGTGTTGTCGCAGCAAGCCGCAGGATAGGTGGCGCCGCTTTCGTTGAAGAACACCACCCAGACGTTCTTGGTCGGGTCGATGGTGACGGGCTCGGCAAAGGTGAACTCGACGAAGTCTTCAGCACCTGTGAAGGTCACGTCCATCTGTCCTACCTGGTTGGCGGGAGCCGTGTCGCCGTCGTTGTAGATAGTCACATTGCCCGTCATGGCCATGTAATCGTATGCCGAGACTTTGGTTACGGTGTTGCCGTTGTAGCTACCAGCCGGGAACATGACAGCCCAATAGAACTGTCCGCCGCCCGTACCGATGCCGTCCACGTTGACACCGTTGTCGTAGTAGTACCATTCACCATCGCGGTTGGCAAGGTTCTCGGCAGTACGGATGGCTCTCGCCAGCGTGGCCACATTCTCGCCCGTAGGCACAGAAACCATGCCGTTACGGTCAGTGATGGTCAAGTTAATCATGTCGCCCGTGCCTGAGCTGGAAAGCGTGTAGGTGTACATCTTACCGGCTTCATACACCATGTCGTCACCTTTGCTCTCAGCATTACCGCTGTTGCCGGCAAACCATATCGTACTGACTTTGTCGGGGTTGATGATGGCATAGTCGTAGGTGCCAGCGGGGATTTCGATGGCCACGCTGTTGTTGACGACGATGTTGGCAGGGTTGATGCCATAGTCGGCGTTCTCGGGAATCGTGTATTCGAAGCCGTCGAAGCTGCCGATTTCGTCGAAATACATGGCGGCTGCGAGTTGCGTGTACATCGTGGCGTCGGCATCAAGCAGCATCTGATAGCCGGAACCATCGCCCCAAATGTCGGTCGGGACGTTCAGCACGACCACGGCATTCTCGCCCGGTTGTGGCGGAGGAACGGGACCCGTGCCAGTCGGGTAATCCCAGCTGATGGTGTTGCCGTTGACTGTCACACCGTTGAGGGTGCCATTGTAGTGCTCGCAGCTTTCGTATTGCCATACACATTCTGTCCAGTCGCTCATGCCGGTGCTGTAAACGGCAGCCACCTTACAGATGTAGTGTTCGCCTTCGACGAGTTCTTCCGTGTTGACTTGGCAGAACGGGTGCTCGGTATCGGCGTTGAAGATAGGCTCGCCGTCGATGCTGGTACACATCACCTTAAAGTACTCAAGGTGACGGTCGCCTTCGCCAGGCGTGCCATTGGGCTCCCACATGGCCCAGCCAGTGCGGGAGACATAGAGGTTGTCGACACCATAGATGATCTCGGTCATCACATAGCGCAGATGGGTTTCATCCCAGATGTGGACGGTGTCTTCAATCGGGTAGTATCCGTCGAAATCAATCTTTACGAGGTAATCGCCCTTGCGGAAGCTGTCCCAGCTGTAGAAGCCCGTCTCATCGAGCGTGATGGATGCCATCGGGTTGTTGGCTTGCTCGTTTTCGTTCAGGTTGACGAAACTCACTTCGACACCTTCAGGGCTATCGGCGCTATTGAGCAACACATTAATGTCGACCTTACCGTCGCTGAGATACATGTCTTTCTCAAGGCAGTTCGACCAGATGGTCTCGCTCTCACGAGGCAGGGCAAGTTGGTTGAGGTTGCCGCTGCCAGGAGTCGGAGTTGGGCCAGGAGTGCCACCATCTTCGAGGTAAGCACGAATCATCCACGTGCCATCCAAAGCACCACCGGTAGCATTGTACAAGCCATCCCAGCTGATGCCGTCCATAGAGAGCCACTGGCTGTTGTCGTCGCCGCAATATTCAGCATAAGCAGCAACATATTGGCCATCGGAGTTGTTCATCACAATCCAGAGGTTCTGGGTAGGATCGATAGCAACAGGCGTGCTCAACGTCCATTCGGCAAAGTCTTCACTGCCAGTGCAAGTGTAGGCTTCGGTGCCAACCAAAGTACCAGGAGCAGTATCGCCACCTTGGTAAATCAAGATGTTACCAGTGTGTGCAGTAGCATCATACATGCTCACCTTGGTCAACATATTGCCTTCATAGCTGCCACCAGGGAACATCACGCCCCAGTAGAAGGAACCACCCGTAGTCAAACCGATAGCATCAATATTGACACCATCGTCATACATCAACCAACCGTCTCTGTTGGAAACACCAGCGTTGCCAGTATGGCTACCAGCGGTAGTGCCATTCTGTGCAACGAAGCTACCTGAAGTTCTGTTGACGGCTTGAGGAGCAGTCCAGTGGATGGGAGTTTCAATCATTTCGCCGCGGTTGCCCTCGTAGACGGTACCGACACCCCACTTGTAGATGCCAGGTTCGAGGTCAGCCCACTCAACGTCGATGTAGACGGTGTCGGGCACCCAAACGGTGGCCAGCAGCACAGTGTTTTCTTCGGTGTAAGGACCATCGTTGTAGCAGTTCGTGCGATAAACTCTGTAGTGTGACAGGGAGCGATTGCTTTCAGCCATCACTAACGGTCTGCTTGAGGCGTTGGGGTTGATGCTCTCGGAAATCACCCTATTGTCACCCTTTGCAATGGTACGGAGTCTTCTGTCGATATTGGCGCCTTGATTCATAGCGAGAGGAGCATTTTGGACGCTCTTGGCAGAGCCGAGAACTACGCTGCGACCAGAATGGTCGGTGAAGTAGTTGCGCATGGTCCAAACGCCACCGCCATAGTTCTCCCAACCTTCACCAGCGTTCCACCAGTCGCCATTCGGGTTGCTGTCGCTGTTGCACATACCGACGGGATAACCCAAACCACCAGCTACATTCACTTGCCAGATGACCCATAGGTCTTGGCTCCCGTTCACAGCAACAGGCGTGTCGAGATCCCAGTCGACCCATTGGCCGAGACCAGCAGACAGGTCAACAGTCTGAGTGGACACCAAAGTACCGGCACCAGGAGTGTTGCCTCCTTGGTAGATATTGCAGGTGTAGTTGCCACCCACAGCACCATAAAGGTCGTCGCTGAACATGGAGACCTTGGTCAGCAGGAAGCCGTTGTATTGGCCAGTGATGCTTGTCGGATAGTGATAGCCGAAAGCGGGCTGGTCGGTCAGGTTCGAACGCAAGGCATCGTTGAACTCGCCTTCCAGATAGGTGTGCCAACCGGCACCCAAGGGCTCGGGTCTCTTGTAGAAAGTGATGTAGTCGACATAGAAGCAGTCATCGTAGTTGTTAACACTGCCATCCTTCTCATATCTCCATTGGAAGGTGTGGTCGCCAGCGGTGATAGGGAACTTGCGCTCGCCCCAGTTACCGGCTCCAGTGTAGCTACCCATCTGGGTACCATCGATGAAGAAGTAACCGTAGTCCCAACCTTGTTCACTCGAGATCTTGCCGAAGAAGCTCATCTCGCCGTCGGCGGGAATATTGACCGTCACGGTCATGTTGCTGATGACGCTGTTTACACCAGCGCCGCCGCTCTTCATGCAGTAAGTGCCTTCATACGGATCGGTAGTGGTGATGCTCCAAGGATAGTTGGCATCGATCTGCCAGTCAAACAGGCTGAAGTCGCCCGTCTCAAAGGGCTCGATGATCTCCTCACCAGGCAGGTCGCAGCCCCAGTACACCTTGACGTAAGGGCTCTCTGGGTCGAGGCTGTCGGGGTAGTACTCGGCGATGACGGTGCAAACGGGATCGAAGTTCTCGTCCACGAGGAAGTTCACATCGTTCTCTTGGGCGTTGTGGGCTACGGTGAAGGGCAACGGATGGACCGTCACGACATCTTGGTAGCCTTCCTTCGAAGCCACGGCGTTGGTGTAAGTACCGGCATAGACTTGTTTGCTGTAGTAACCATTGGCATCGGTCGTGGCGGTATAGGTCTGGGTGTCGCCAAACTCATCTTGACCCGTCAGGGTGACGGTGGCGTTTTCGATGCCGGTTTCGCCATCTTGCTCCCAAACATAGCCGTTGATGCCTGTCTCGTTGGTGTAGCCGCTCACCTGCACGGTGATGGTGTTGGAGGGCATTGATTCGCCTTCGTCATAGACGGCGGTCACATAGTATTCGTAGCCGTCCATGTTGTATTCCAGCGGACCGTCCACATAGCTCGTGGCACTCACATCGTTGGTGTTGGTCTCGCCCACCTTCTCGCCATTGCGATAAATGTAATAGGTGCGGAAGGTACGGTCTTGGATGGCCGTCCAGCTCAAAGTGACTTCTTGGTCGTTGAAGATGGTGTAGTCGTTGGCGACGAGGTCATGAGGCTTGTTGAGGTGTGTGGTGAAGCCCCAGATTTGGCCGAGGGTTTCGCAACCTTCGCTGCCGTTACGCACATCCACTCTCCAGAGGTAGTTGGTGTTGTTCCAGAGGTTGGTCACCGTATAGCTTTCGGCGAGGTCGCTTGTCCAGTCAACGAGGACGGATTGCGGATGCTCCGGATCGGGATAGTAGGTTGTGCCGAACACCAAGCGATACTCCGTGGCGAAGTCAGGCAGATGCCATTGCAGGGTCACGCTGGCAGGCTCAAGGCCGTCAGTGTCGTCAGCTGGAGTGGGTCCGTATGCCTGCGACCGTCTCCACATAAGGGAAGGAGATTTCGTCGTGCGGTCTCGCCATCTCGACCACATCAGGAATCTCAGGAGCGTAGAACTCAGCAATGACGGGCCAAACGGCAGCCGTGCGACCTCCTTCTTGGTAAATGGCCACAAACTGACGCTCGACAACGCCGGCTTCCACGCCGTTGGTGCTGATGCCGAGGTCAACGGTTTCGTCGTGACCAATCAGGAATGGCATTTCGATGTCTCCAAGGACGAAAAGACCATCTTGTGGGGTGAAATCGAGGTTCGTCACCGTGGCGGCAGCACCTTCGCTTTTCAGTTGGAAGTGGAAAGGCTCCATCCAGGCTCCGATGGGACGGGTGCCCACATTGAGAGCATTCACTTCTTCCTCATTGACGAGTGCTACCAAACGGTGCTCGGCAGAAGCACTCGCTTCGTAGACGAAAGTAGTTTGGGGCAGGAAATCGCGCGCGATAGGCGTGATGGCTTCAAGGCTGGTGTAGCTGTAGTTCTGCACACTGGCTCCTGGAGCATTGATGCCCTTGAAAGTGATAGATTTGTAGTTACCTCTTATCGGTTGATAGACACCGATTAACAGGTTGCCACCGTGGTAAGTGTAGGGAGTGGTAAAGTTCACCACCATTTGTTCGCCCGTTCCGTCGAGGGGACCTTCGTAGACGATGGTCGCACCCTCAGTGCCTTGGAACGCACTCATGGTGGTGTAGTCCACTTCCATAAGGAAAACCTGAAAAGTTCCAGTCCAAGCATCAAGTGCAGGGAGGTCGATCTGGAACCTCAAGCTTGTGATGTCGCTGTCGGCCATGCTGGCAAGGTCGGCAGCGGGTGTCACGAACTCCGCCTTTAGGTAGGCGTCAGCGTAAAAACCATAAACCGGCACATAAGCATTAGTGACAGTACCTGAGTTTACGGTCAGTTCTTCGGCTCTCACTAGCCCAGTTATGGCCAGCAAGAGCACCAAAACCAAAGAAATTACTTTCTTTTGCATAAAAAACTGATTTGATAGTTAATAATTTGATGAATAAAAGTTGGAGTGCTCAAAATACACTCTGCATAATTTAGTTGAAGCAATGGCTTGTAGAATAACATCGAAAAGAAAAAATGCCGCAAGACGGACAGCTTACGACATTTTTACGACAATTTAACTACCTATTTGATTAACTAAATCAATTCAGACAACAAGTTAGGTGCAAAAAGGCCACCGAAAGTAACTCTATGGCATTATGGACCTGACTTTGACAATGCGTCACCCTTCGCGCGTACGCGCATACGCGAGGGTTCAGCCTTCCAATAGTGGGCGTATCTGTTCTTGTTGAGGCATTGTGTAGAGTCGTTCGGAGTAGGTCTCTCCATTGGGTAGTCTGAAGCGCAAGGTGGGGATTGTCTTGGCATAGAACAGGGCTTTGTCCAAGCTCATTCCAATGCCGAGTTGCCGGATGGTTCTCTCCAGTTCCTTGTAGACCTTGTACGCCACGAAGCAGATGCAGATGTGCGCCTCGATGCGCTTTGGCGTGAAGTGGAACATCGGCCTCATTTCAAGGTCTGACTTCCCTATGCGGAAGGCACGCTTGACCACCCAAAGCCCGTGGTATTGCTTGATTACCTCCTTGGCATCCAGGCGGGTGTTCGTGATATAGCCTTTCAGCCCGTCCCAACGGGCATCCTCCTCTATCTTGTCATAGTTGATGGAGACGGTGACATCCTTGCTTATGTCAAGGAACTTGTTGTAGCCCCGGTTGTTCACCTTGTCCTTGGTCAGCGTCCCCTTGGCATAGGCTTTCTGGAGTCTCTCGACGCCCTTCTCGCGGTTGTGGGCGTTCTTCTTGGCCCGTGCGTCGGAATAGCTCACTATCAGACGCTGGCCGGCCCTTTTCTTGTGCTCCTCGCAACGTCCGTCTGTCCAGTCGATGCCAAGCATCCAGTCCCTGGTTTCCAAGGACTCGCTCCGGATACGGGCGCCAAGGATGTACTTGTACCCGGCCGACTCCAGCAGCCTGACGTTGGCCTCGTTCATCAGGCCGGAGTCCGCCACCACGATGAAGTCCTTCAGGCCAAAGCGCTGGACGAAGTCGTCGATGACGGGTATCATGGTGTACCCCTCATATTGCTTCCCGTTGAAGACCGAGTACGACAGCGGATAGCCGTCCTCGCTCACGAGCAGCCCCAGCACTATCTGCGACTCGGCCGTCTTCCCGTCCTTCGAGAACCCGTCCTGCCGCAACTCGTCAGACGGATCGGGAGCGGACTCGAAGTACAGGGTCGTCACATCGTAGAACACAAGGCCTATGCGGCCTCCAGGGACATCCATGGTGTGCGCCACGCTGATCTGCTGGCAGACTCGCGCTATGGCAAGGTGGCGGAGTATTTCGTCCCCTATGGCATTGAAGCCGATGCGGTCGTAAACACGGCCCAGAATGACCTGCGGCGCATCAAGCGTGGTCCGCTTCACATGAGAAAGAACAGACCGGAAGTCGGCGATAGCCAGGGCATTCGCCTCGGCGTTGGCGCGCTCCTTCCGCCATTTCTCGTCAAAGTCAATCTGTTGCTGCCCTCCGTATTTGGCAATCCATTCCCGGCCTTCGTTATACATCCGACGTATCTCGTCGGGGTCTGCGGACGAGCCTAAGTGGTGAACCTCCTTGAAGCTCCCAGAGTTCTTGAATACCACTGACACGCTGGTTGTGCCACTGCGGTTGCGCTTTTTGCGGACAAACATGCCCCAAATATAGGATTTTTTGAGGTCTGCGTCACCCGAGTCATCAAATCATTTTTTAAAACAATTGATTATTAGATTGTTATAAATTGAAGCCGAAAAGTGTGTCAAAGTCAGGAAGAAGCTGAAATAAGCTATAAGTTATAAGCCGTAAGCATTAAGCTCGGTGGCAACATTACCACAAAGCTAAAAACTTACGGCTTATAGCTTATAGCTAAATAAATCTCTCGCGTCTATTATGTAAACTAAATTTACTCATCTACTTATTTCTTGACGAACTTGCTTGTCTTCACGAACCTGTCGGTAACCAACCTGACCATATAGGCTCCAGTAGGCAGATTCTCGACGGGCACTTCAAGTCGTTCGGAGCATTCCGTAAGGGAAAGCATAAGTTGTCCGGAGAGGGAATAGACCTCACACTTGCGGGTGATGCCGATGCTCTCGACAAACAGCATGTCATTCACAGGATTGGGGTAGAGGACGAGGCTTTCACCTTCATATTCATCTACACCTGTTCCAGAGAACTGGGCCACAAGGTTCCTGTTTCCAGTCACAGTGAAGGTGTAGGTTGCTTCTTGTGAAACCACACTGCCGTTCTCTTTCCAGCAGACGAAAGAATAGCCTTCATTGGGCGTGGCGGTCAGGATGCAGGTGTTGTTCTCGTAATAGGTGCCAGCCCCGGTGATAGTGCCGCCTTCGGCAGGAACTGCCGTGGCCGTGATTTCGTAGGTGTCGGCTGTGGCTGGATGCTTGGTGAAGATGAAGCATTGTGGTGCCGCTACAGTGCTGCCTTCGAGGAAGATACGCACGACATGCACGCCGTCCTCAAGGGCGGTCACGTCTAAAAGGAGGTTGCCGTCGCCCAAAGTGCCTGTCTGCTGATGTCCAAAGTCCTCGTCGAACCAGCAGTGGTAGCTGAGGTTGACACCCAAGTCGGCCATATCAGTCTTGATGAAGAGATAGCTTCGGGTGGCGCTGTAGTTGCTGCCCTTGACTATCAGGTGCAGGGTGTGCAGTCCAGTGGCGAGGTTGCTGACATCCAATTGGAAAGTGCCGTTGCCCACTGTGCCGCTGTGAAGGTTGTTGTGGTGATTGTCAAACCAATAGCGGTATTCCAACGAAGAGGCTCCGATGTTTGAGACTTTGTGGAAGAAGTATCCCTTGACGGGAGTCGAAGTGGTGTCGGTCAGGTAGTAGTGCAGGGAGTGTATGCCGTCGGGAAGCAGACTCACGTCGATTTCGGTGTCCCACACATTGCCGCTGAAGCTGGTAGTCACGCTCTGCTCTAGGTTCCCGTCGAACCAGTAGCGGCAGGTGCGTGTTTGGGCCCTCAGTCCGCAGCACAGCATCAACCCGATGATTGCGATGATATAACGTTTCATGGCTTTCATGCATTAATGGGTGATTACTTGCCTTCGTCAATCACTTCGATGTGGACGTTCAGTTTGCCGGCGGGCGTCGACTCATGGTCGACGGTGTTACGGTATGGAGTCATGTAGGTGGGACGGGTGCCGTAAGGTATGGTGCCACCGTGGATGCTTATTTCGGTGCCGTCGTCGCCTAGGAAGTTGTTGGCGATGTAGTTTTTCAGGATGAACATTTCGTCAAAATCGGGGTCGTTGCCGTTAAAGGTTTCGCAAATATCCACAAAGGACTCATACTTAGTGCAATTGATGATGTTGGCATCATTATAACCGCTGGTTCTAATGAAGATGCAGTTGACAAACGTGTTAGTTGCCCCCAAATACTCATTGGTGTTGACAATGCAGTTGGTGGCACTGACTCTTTTGGGATAGGTTTTTCCAAAAACGCAATTTTGGAACGTCAATGGCCTATTGTCGTCACAGTTCCATACTTGCCAGACCACCGAATTGATGAACGTGACATTTTTGGCTGCGTTGGCATAAAACTGTTTGATAAAGCAATCGATAAAAAGAGCGTTTTCAATTCGGCCGACTCTCATGGTGCCGATATGGCATCTGATGAATTTTCCATAGAGGAAATCGGTTTGTTCAGTCTGCTCGGGGAATTGAATACCCTCGACGGTGAGGTGTCTCGTTTCGTCGCCTGCAAAACTGAAATGCGCCGATCCAGTGATAACAGTGGGATTGGTGCCCGTTTCGGGGTCGTAGGTGCAGCCTGCGCCACGCACGGTGACGGGCTTGTTGAACTCGATGGCACTGAAAGAACCACTCGACAGGGTGATGATGTCGCCGTCATCGGCAAACACGAAAGCATCGGCCAAAGCATCAGGCCCATAGTAAGCAGTGATGTTGTCGCCATGCTTCAGCATGGCCGTTTGGGTGGTGGTCTGTGCGAAAATCAATGTTGAGACGCACAAGAGAACGAAAAGTAAAGAAGCTTTTTTCATAGAATTCTGTTGCCGGTTATTTCCGCATTGGCTCGTCGGGGTCAATAGTTGTTTTATGATTTAGTTAGTATTTCCCAAGGTCTTTCGACTATACGAACGGACAAAAATATGAATTTTTTGAAATATGCAATAAGATTTTGAAAATAAAGAGAGTAAAAAATGTAATAAACTCGGATTGAAAGAAAAATAATCCCGATAAAAACGCTATCTTTGCGGCATTGTTTCACGCATAAAACCTTGCGCTTATGGTATGCTTTTTCCAATCTGACAATCAGCGAATTATAGCCGTTGATTCCAAATCAGAGCTTTCCGAGGAAACCGTTTCCAAACTCAATTGGCTTTTTGGTAATGCCGCAAAAATCGAAAAAGACACGGTGAAAGGCCATTTCGTCGGGCCGCGCCGTGAGATGATTACGCCTTGGAGCACCAATGCCGTCGAGATTACCCAAAATATGGGCATCAAAGGCATCATCCGCATTGAGGAGTTCCATCGTGTGGAATCAAAGAAGGCTCCTTACGACCCAATGCTGCAAAACCGTTACGAAAACCTTGACCAAAATGTGTTCTCCGTCGACCGCAAGCCTGAACCGCTGAAATACATCGACGACATTGAGACCTACAACCAGCAGGAAGGCCTTGCCTTGAGCAGCGAGGAGATGGACTATCTGAAAGGCATATCTGCAAAGATTGGGCGCAAACTAACTGATAGTGAGGTGTATGGATTCGCTCAAGTCAACTCCGAACACTGCCGTCACAAGATTTTTAACGGCACCTTCGTCATCGATGGCAAGCAGATGCCCAACACGCTCTTTGCCCTCATCAAGAAGACCTCGAAGATGAACCCGAACCGACTTGTGTCGGCTTATAAGGACAATGTGGCTTTCATTCTCGGTCCCAAGGTGGAGCAGTTTGCTCCAGCCGAGCCCAACAAGCCCTCGGCCTTCCAAATCAAGCCCATTGAGACCGTGATTTCGCTGAAAGCTGAGACGCACAACTTCCCGACTACCGTGGAGCCTTTCAACGGCGCTGCTACGGGTAGTGGTGGCGAAATCCGCGACCGTTTAGCAGGTGGTCAAGGTAGCTTGCCTTTGGCGGGCACTGCCGTTTATATGACTTCCTATCCCCGCACGGAGCAAGGCCGTGAATGGGAAAAAGACATCGAGCCGCGCAAGTGGTTGTATCAGACACCGGAAGAGATTCTCATCAAGGCCTCCAACGGAGCTTCCGACTTTGGTAACAAGTTCGGCCAGCCCCTCATCAACGGCAGTCTGCTGACCTTTGAACACAGCGAGAAAGAGACATTGGGCTACGACAAGGTCATCATGCTAGCTGGCGGCATAGGTTTTGCTAAAGTGAAGGATGCCAAGAAGCTGGAACCAGAGGAGGGCGATGTCATCATCGTTCTCGGCGGTGATAATTATCGTATCGGTATGGGTGGTGGTGCCGTGTCGAGTGTGGATACAGGACAATACAGCAACGCCATCGAATTGAACGCTGTGCAGCGTGCCAACCCCGAGATGCAAAAGCGCGTGAGTAATGTCATCCGTGCCATGGCCGAGAGCGACCACAACCCCATCCGCAGCATCCATGACCATGGTGCGGGTGGTCACCTGAATTGCCTTAGCGAACTCATTGAGGATGCAGGTGGTGTGATCTATGTCGACAACCTGCCTGTTGGCGATCCGACCCTTTCCGACAAGGAAATCATCGGGAACGAATCACAGGAGCGTATGGGTCTCTTGGTCAACAGGAAAGACAAGGAAATTATCAAGGAGACCGCCGAGCGTGAGCGTGCACCGTATTATGAAGTGGGTGAGGTGACGGGTGATGAACGCTTGCGTTTTGTCCGTAAGAAAGGCAAGGCTCCCATCGACTTGGCCATTTCCGACTTCTTCGGCAGTGCACCTAGGACAATTTTGAAAGACAAGACCAAACCTTATCATTTCAAGAAAATCAGCTACACCAAGCGCGATATACACAAGTACCTCAACAATGTGCTGCAAATGGAAGCCGTGGCCTGTAAGGATTGGCTCACCAATAAGGTGGACCGCTCCGTGACGGGTCGTGTGGCACAGCAGCAGTGTGTGGGCGAGATTCAATTGCCTTTGAGCAACCTCGGCATCAGTGCCTTGGATTATAACGGCAAACGCGGCATCGCCACGGCCTTGGGCCATGCCCCAATTGCGGGCCTCATCGATCCGGCCGCTGCCTCGCGTCTTTCGGTTTCCGAGGCCTTGACCAACATTATCTGGGCTCCGATTGAAGGTAACCTTGAAGGTGTTTCATTGAGCGCCAATTGGATGTGGCCTGCCAAGCAGGAAGGCGAGACAGCAAGACTTTATGAAGCCGTTAAAGCCTTGAGCGACTATTGCGTGGCTTTGGGCATCAATGTGCCGACAGGCAAGGACAGCCTCTCGATGACACAGAAATATCCCGATGGCGAGAAGGTTGTTGCTCCTGGAACGGTTATCGTTTCTGCCGCGGGCGAGGTCTCGAACATTCGTCAGGTCATCCGTCCCGTAATGAAGGCCGATGAGAACACAGAACTTCTTTACATCGATTTCTCCAAGGATGGTTTCGAACTGGGTGGAAGTAGCTTTGCCCAAAGCATTGGCGCCATCGGTCAGACTACTCCAGATGTGAAGAGTGTCAACTACTTCAAGAAATGTTTTGACGCCATCCAAAAACTCATTGAGAGCAATCTCGTTTTGGCTGGTCACGATGTATCAGCCGGTGGCTTGATTACCACGTTATTGGAGATGAACTTCGCCAATACGACATACGGAATGAACCTTGATTTTTCTGCCTTTGATAAAGACGACTTGATGGCAGTGCTGTTTTGCGAGAAGCCTTCGGTGGTCATCCAAGTCGCTAACGATGGTATCGCCAACCGTATGTTGCGCGAGTTGGGTATCAACTTCAAGATGATTGGCAAGCCTCAGGCCAAACGTCAGATTACTATCGCCCATGGTGACCATAACTATATCTTCGACATCGATGAGTTGCGCGACACTTGGTTCAAGTCGTCCTACCTGCTCGACCGCAAGCAAAGCGGTCCGCGCAAGGCCATGGAGCGTTTCATGAACTACAAGAAACAGTATTTACATTATAGCTTTGGCCGTAACTTCACTGGCACAGCTGCCAGCCTTGGCATAGACATGCATCGCCGCAAGCCCACAGGTATCAACGCGGCCATCATTCGCGAGAAGGGCTGCCAGTGCGACCGTGAGATGGCTTATGCCCTTTATCTCGCTGGTTTCGATGTGCGTGACGTCACCATGACGGATCTTGCCACGGGTCGTGAAGACCTCAAGGATGTGAATATGATTGCCTTTATCGGTGGTTTCTCCAACTCCGATGTGCTCGGTTCAGCCAAAGGTTGGGCAGGTGCCTTCCTTTACAACAAGAAAGCCAAGAAAGCCTTGGATGACTTTTATGCCCGTGAGGACACCCTCAGCCTCGGTGTGTGTAACGGCTGCCAATTGATGATGGAACTTGGACTGCTCTATCCCGACCACGAGGAGCACCCCGTGATGATGCACAACGATTCGCACAAGTTCGAGTCGGGCTTCCTCAATGTGGAGATTGCCCAAAACGAGAGCGTGATGCTCAAGTCGCTGTCGGGTAGAAGATTAGGCGTGTGGATTGCCCACGGCGAGGGTCGTTTCTACTTCCCCTGCTATCGCGATAAATACAAGATTGTGATGAGCTACGGTCAGGACGAATATCCTGGCAACCCCAACGGCAGCGATTGGTCGACAGCCGCAGTATGCTCTAATGATGGTCGTCATCTCGCTATGATGCCGCACCTTGAGCGTGCTTTCTTGCCTTGGCAGTGGGCATACTATCCTGACGAGCGCAAGAACGACGAAGTCTCACCTTGGATGGAGGCGTTCGTGAATGCTCGGAAGTGGGTGGAGGAGAATAGGAAGTAGATTGGTGTAAATTGGTATGTATACAAATATAACTGAATTGATATGAAATCAAAAAGAATTATATGTGGTTTGTTTTCTGTTATTTTGTTGTTTATATTAGGGTGCAATAAGTCCAATAACAGTAATACTGATAATACGGGAGACGATGAAACGGTGAAAATTACCACGTATGATCCTCAAGACATAACCGATAATTCTGTTGTATGTGGAGGTGATGTCGTGGTTTTGGAGCAAGGGCTTTCTCTTTCAAAAATAGGTATTTGTTGGAGTACTTCTGAAAACCCTACAATAGATGATTATCATGTGTACACGGAGAATTGGAACGAACCATTTGTTTGTACAATAAGCACACTTCTGCCTCAGACAACATATTATATTCGTGCATATGCAATGCGCGGTTTGATAATATATTATGGAGAAGAAAAAACATTTGTTACAAAAAGTAAGCCCCTTGTAAATACAATAGAGGTAAATAATATATCTCTTTATTCTGCGATTGGTGTTGGAGACGTTGTATCAGAAGGATCGATGAATGTGACTGAGCGAGGTCTTTGTTGGAATTTATTAGGGAATCCTACAATAATGAATAATCACGCAAGTAATGGCACTGGATTAGGATTGTATAGTGTCGAAATTACAGGGTTGACTTTAGGTACAACATATCATGTTCGTGCCTATGCAATTAGTGAAATTGGTGTTAGTTATGGATCAGAGATTATCTTTACTACATTAACTGAAAACCCAAGTATTTCTGTTATTGACGAGTCTGGATTTATTCAGAGTGGTGATACCATCACAATTGGAGATGAATATAACTTTGGTTTTTTAGCTTCTGCTAATGTAGAAACAAATGTGGGGCTTGCTTCTTTGTCGATTTGGGTTGACAATGAACTTTGGAATGAAGTCAATCTGTTGGGTGTTTCATCATATAGATACACCGATAACATTCAATGCTATTACATACTCGGAGAAAACAATAATAATAGACAAAGTACTGTTAAAGCTGTTTTGACGGATTTGGGAGGGAAGACAAGTTCAGCGTCAATATGCGTTATCATTAATGATTTGTCTGAACAATTGGATGTTGAAGGCTTCGAATGGATTAAAACCGGTTCAGAAGCTGCAATAGGTCTTGAAGAATTTGGATTACAGTGGATATATAATGCGAAAGATGAATATGCTCAAATTGAACCATTGAATGGCGCTTCTTTATTCTCTTTTAGTGTAAACAATTGGGATAATATTCAGACTAGAGATGGAAAAGAGGCTTTATTCGTGAACGCGATAGAAAACAATGCTCAAATATCAGTGTTTGGCGGAATTAATGTGTCTCGCTCAAAATTATATGATTATTTAATAGGAACGATAGCTTTAGATGGTAGTTTGCACATGATTCATATAAAAAGAGCAGTGGTTTCAAATACAGGAGATGTTTCATCTGTAATAGTTACTGGAAATTCAAAATAATAGCTATAGAATAGTATTTTATGAGAGTCTACATTGATAACAACGTCCTCATTGATTGTGAAGAAAACATAGTTGTTTTGCCAATAAGCAGTAATGTGTATTATTATTGTTCTTATGTCCATATTGATGAAATGATTGAAAGTGGAGAGAGGATGAAATGTTTAAAAAATCAGCGTTTCAAGACGATAAAGAATCTTACTGGAGGACGGTTTGTACAACATGATGAAAAACATGAATTAGAATCGATAATTGTTTCTCCATTGGAGGTTTTCAAATTATGTTCACAATCGTATCGTATCAGGAATATGGAGCAGTTAAGAGGGGTCAGTAAGAAATTTGTTATGGGGCTTGATAGAAACAGATTGATTGAAAAGTTGGAAATCAATGTAAAAGAGTTAAACAATTATTCTGTGGAAGAATTGTCTTCAAGGTTTGGAGGAATAATTATGGATTATGTGTTGTCATCGGCAATTACTATTCAAGAAGGATTTCAATCTTTTTTTAATATACTTGATTGGCTAGGTTTTTGGAGAGATAAATATACAGAAAGGTCAACTATGGCTAGAGCATATGATGCAGGTCATGCCTATTTTGCAACGTATTGTGATTATTTTGTCACTAATGATAAAAGAACTAGGAATAAGGCGAATGTTGTTTACCAAGCGTTAGGTTATAAAACAATAGCAATTTCTTGTGATGATTTTCTAAAGCTTGATAGTTGAGTTTTTTATTCAAAATAGCTAAATAGGGTTGGGAGTCATAATATTTTCATTGATTAACATATCAACGGATTTGTTGAAGAAAAAACTGAGACAGAGGGCTGCTTTATGATTTGCTATAATGTTCGGTGGAAAGAATTTGTTTCTAAAAGTTTAGAATAAATATCAATTTTTTGATTATTTTTGCGGCATAATCTAATTGAACCGTTTATGCCGACAATATACGAGTATTTTGGAATCGTTTTCAAGTTCTTCTCGGACGAACACGAACCCATTCACGTGCATGTGCAGCACAATGGTGGCGAGGCTGTTTTTGAATTGATCCTTGAAAACGGGCAGTTGTCCGAAATCAGACAGAGGAAACAGAAAGGACCTGCTCTTTCAGAAAAAGATTTGAGAACGGCACGGGAATTTGTTGAAAAATACGCCCATAATATTGTTGAAAAATGGGTAAACTTTTTCATTTACAGGAAGAAGATTCGTATCACAAAGATAACCAAGAAATTATGATGGTGGATTATGTGACAATAGTGAGTTTCGTGTGTCACGATGACATTACCGTTGACCTGGAGTTTAGCGACGGCACACATCAACTTGTGGATATTGGAGCATTCATTCGCAGCCATCCGCATCCTCAATACAATAAGTATCTGAAACCTTCAAATTTCCGTAAATGCAGACTTGAATACGGTAATGTTTGTTGGGGGAACGATTTGGAATTCCATATTGAAGACTTGTATGAGAATGCACTTTCTGTATGATGATTTGAGTTATGAAAAGCAAACAAGAATGGTTCGAAAGTAAAGTGACGGCATTGTCGCCCGAAATTATGTCAGAAGTACAAATGTCGGCTGACATCATCGCTCGTATAGATGCTATTCTCAAAGAGAAGCACATGACACAGCGCGATTTGGCTCACAAAATGGGTAAGAGCGAGGCCGTGGTTTCTCGTTGGATTACAGGATTTCCAAATTTCACGTTGCGTTCTTTGTCTCAGCTTTCAGTAGCACTTGGTGAACCGCTGATTAAGTTGGCGGAATAAGCTTTGTTTGCAGTCGGCTGGTTTCTTCATGTATTACTTGGATGTTCGGGAAAAATTGTAATTTTGCGGTGTAAAATAAGCAACCCATGCCGAAGATATACGAGTATTTTGGAATCATCTTTTTCCTCTATCCCAATGATCATGAACCTATACATGCTCATGCTATCAGTGGGGGAAATGAGAGCATTTTTGAGCTTCATTTTGAAAACGGACAACTTAAAGAGATAAAGACCAGAAAAAAGAGAGGGAAAGAGCATCTCCCAAAAGCAAAGTTGGAACAGGCAAAGGCCTTTGTGGAAGAATTTGCCGTTCAGATTGCTGAAAAATGGTACCGCTTCTACATCTTGAAAGAGATAATTACTCCCGAGAAAATCACAAAAAAGATATAAAGAAATGAATCGTTACGACGTTGTTGAAATAGAACCCTGTGGAGATTATAAGTTGCGTGTCACTTTTGCGGATGGCAAATGCAATGTTGTTGATTTCGAGCCGTATTTCATCAAACGGCCACATCCGCAGTATGACCAATATCATGACCCAGTTCGCTTCCTCGATTATAAATTGGAGTATGGTAATCTCGTTTGGGGCGAGAATTGGGATTTAATGTTCGACCCGCTCAATCTGTATTATAATAACCTGTTCAAGAATTATAATTGAGTTAATGCCCAAAGAAAAAATCAATAAAACCAACGCCTGCCGCATCCTCGACCAGAAGAAGATTGCGTATGAGTTGATTCCTTACGAGGTGGACGAAAACGACCTCGGGGCGCAGCACATCGCCGACCAGCTGGGTGAGGACATTGACCAAGTATTCAAGACCTTGGTGCTGAAAGGTGACAAAATCGGGTATTTTGTTTGCGTCATCCCAGGCAACGACGAACTTGACTTGAAGAAGACCGCCAAGGCCACGGGCAACAAGAGTTGCGACCTCATCCCGATGAAGGAACTGCTGCCTCTGACGGGTTACATTCGTGGTGGCTGCTCGCCTGTAGGCATGAAAAAGCAGTTTCCGACCTTCATCCATGAAACCTGCGAACTGTTTGATTACATCTATGTTAGTGCAGGTGTGCGTGGCTTGCAGTTCAAACTCAACCCACAGGATCTGATTCAGGTGGTGGAGATGACCGTTGCAGATTTGACCATCTTTGAATTGGGCCAAAAATGAGTTACACCATCCGCAAATCTACTTTGGCCGACCTGCCAACCATCCTCAATCTCCGCGACCAAGCGCGCGAAATCATGCGAAGCTATGGCAACACTTTCCAATGGCCCGATGGCTATCCGCGTGATGATATGTTTCGTAAAGACATCGAGCAGGGTGGGAGCCATGTGATGCTTGATGAGCAGGGTAGGGTAGTGGGAACTTTCGCCCTTCTACCCAGTCCTGAAGTGACTTACAACGTCATCTATGACGGTCAATGGCTGGATGATGAACCTTATTATGTCATCCATCGTATTGCCAGTACACCCGAATCACACGGCATATTGGACGCGCTTTTGGACTATTGCGAAACCCAAGTCTCCAATATTCGCATCGACACGCACGAGGCCAATATCATCATGCGCAAGGGTTTGGAAAAGCACGGCTATCAATACTGTGGCATCATTTATCTGTTGGATGGTAACGAACGCTTGGCGTTTCAGAAAAAACTACAATCACGCCACGAAGCGTCATCGCGGACTTGATCCGCGTTCTCCTGCGCTAAAGGGATTCGTCTTCGCAAATAGGAGATGGCGGATCATTGTCCGCCATGATGTCTTAAGGTGTAGTGTAGTATTCCTCAGGGGGAGGCTGACCAATCAATCAATGTTCTCAATGATTTTGTCCTCCTCGCTCAAATCCGGCACAAGTCGTTGGATGATTTTATAGCGGTAGAAGAAACGGATGGCCACAACGCGTACCACCGTATAGGCTGGGATGGCAACAAGCATACCGACCGTGCCGCCGATATGGCCCGCCATAAGCAGTACGATGAAAATCTCCAAAGGATGTGCCTTGATGCTCGTCGAATAGATGAGAGGTTGGTAGATGAAGTTGTCGATGAGTTGGGCAGCCAACATGATAAGCAGGATGATAAGAGCAAAAATCCAGATGTTGACACCCAAGCCAGCACCTGTGCCCAGCTTCAAAATGATGCCGAAAACGATACCGATAACGTCAGCGATAAGCGGTCCAACGTAAGGAATCACGTTGAGCAGTCCGGCTATGAAGCCAATGCCGATGGCATAGCTGAAGTCAAGTCGGGCGATGAGCCACAGACCGAGGAAGTCGGCCAAAGCCACCCCAAGCATCTCGATGACCAGACCCACGAAATAACGCGATAGCAGCTGCTTGATTTCGCTCATTGTTTTGTTTAAGGTCAGTTCGTGCTTGTCGGGAACAAAGGCACAGATGATTCGCCCAAACAGGCCTTCTTCCTTGAGGAAGAAAAACGAGATGAACACAATGGCAAATATGGCGACGAAAGCGCTGGTGACCATAGAAGCCATCGACCCCACAATGCCGCTAACCTTTCCGAAATCAACCAATTCCCTGATTTTTCCCAAGATAAGTTCGGAAAGGTCGAAATCGTAGCCAAGATTGGGAAACATGCTAATGAGCCAATCGTTCGTTTTGTCGATGGGATTTGAATCGAAATAACTACTTGCTTCAATGGCCGAGGCATCCCTGACGATGTTGGATACCAAAGGAATCATTTGAGTGATAATCATCGCCAGAAAGAAAAAGATAAGTATGAGGGCGAGCACAGCCAAAAGCCAGTCGGGAGCGCTCTTCCCCTTGATTTTTATCCTTCGCATCAGTTGCATGAGCGGTCGCCCAATCATGGAGACCACAAAGGCAGCTATGATGTAAATGATTACGTTCTTGAAATACCAGCATAAGGCTAAAACGATGGCTAAACCACCCAGTTTGATGATGTAACCCGCTAGTTTGTCAATGTTTCGTTCGTTTTCCATAGGAGGAGTTTTAGTTTTAAAAAACAAAAGTAGTATTTTTTTGCTCCCTATAGACGATTTTTGATAATTTTGCGTTTTCTTTGAAAAAGAGTCTCACCCATTATAATTTTTCATCCCAAATGAAACGTATACAGCTTATTGCATTATTTGTTCTTTTCCCCTTAGCGACCTTGTTCGCACAAGTCTATGAACCCGAATATGACAGTCTTGATGTTCAACTTGGTGAACGAAGGTTCAATGATTTGAATTCAGGTAAGGATGTTGTCGAGGAATCGACGGTGATGGAGATGCTTAATATGGTGAGTACGCTTAGTACTTTTAGGGATGTGTATCTCGACATTGACACTGCAATCTGGAACAAATACGGATTCAGCAAAGATGAAATTCCGACATACGACGATAGTGTCTATATGAAGCGTATCCAGACATTGGCTTATGAGACCACTATTCCTCTGACATACAATAGCCATGTCAAATCGTTTATCGAGCTTTATGCCAATCGCCGCCGTCAGCAATCAAGTCGTATGTTGGGCCTTTCTTATGTCTATTTCCCGATGTTTGAGGAATATCTTTCCAAATATGATCTTCCTTTGGAACTGAAGTATCTCGCCATGGTGGAGTCGGCACTGAATCCTACCGCAGGTTCAAAGGCAGGTGCCAAGGGCTTGTGGCAGTTCATGCGAGGCACGGGTGCCGAATATGGCCTGAGGGTGAGCACACTTGTTGATGACCGTTTCGACCCTGAAAAGGAAACAGAGGCTGCATGCCAATATCTGAAAAGTCTTTATGCGCGATATGAGGATTGGTTTTTGGTGCTTGCCGCCTACAATTCGGGTCCGGGAACGGTCAACAAAGCCATTGTGAGAGCGCATGGCACTAAGAACTATTGGGCCATTTGGCCTTATTTGCCGGCAGAGACCCGAGGCTATGTGCCTGCTTTCATTGCCGTGACTTACGTGATGAACTACGCCGCTGAACACAACCTCTATCCACAGAATCCAGGTTTGCTGCTACACGGCACTGATACCGTGATGGTGCATGACCGAGTAAGCTTCAGCCAAATCAACGAATGCCTTGGCGTACCGATGGAAGATTTGGTTTTCTTCAATCCACAATACACCAAGCGCATCATCCCTGGCACGAGGAGTTATCCCTATTCGCTGCGCATGCCGACGAAATATACTTTGAGGTTTACACAGCTTGAGGACAGTATCTATTCCTACGTGAGTAAGGTGGAGAAGACACGTGAGGTCATCGAGGAGAAGGAAGAAGAAGTAAGTAATAGCTTTGTCCACGTGGTGAAAAAAGGCGAGAGTCTGGGTAGTGTAGCTCGGAAGTATCATGTCACGGTAGCGAATATCAAGGCTTGGAATCATCTGAAAAGGGAAACGATCCATGTTGGACAACGACTCACCATCTATCGTTCGGGTTCTCCTATGACTAAGGTGAGTAATTCAACGAAAAGCAGTAATTCGAAAAGCAGTGTCAACAAAAAGACGTCAAATACGCCCAAAGTCAAGACGCATACCGTGAGAAAAGGTGAGACCCTCAGCTCAATCGCAAAGAAATACGGCTGCACTGTCAGCGACCTTAAGAAATGGAATGGGCTGAAAGGCAACACCGTCAAAGTTGGACAGAAATTGAAAATCAAGAAATAACCAGGTTGTAAGCCGTTTGTTTGCAACCAGCAAAAAAAGACATATATGAAACATTACCTTAAAACCGCAATTGTCCTCATGATCGCCTGCATTATGGTGTCATGTTCAGAGGAAACTCGTACAAGAAAGAAAGACCGCTCGACTGGCGGCACATCAGAAATCTTGGTGGTGGTACAAAATGATGACCAATGGAATGGCCGTATTGGCGACTCGCTCCGTCATTTTTTCATGGATTATCAATACGGACTGCCCCAGCCTGAGGCACGGAATGAATTGAAGCATATCAAGGCAGCTGGCTTTTCAGACCTGTTCAAGAAGCAAAAGTGCATCTTTGAGGTGGAGATTGACCCAAGCCTTGAGAAAGCTGCTGCTGTGACCACAGAGAACCTTTGGGCTGCGCCTCAGCGTTATGTGAAAATCAGCGCGCCCAACATAACCACTTGGGTCGAACTTTTCGACGAACAAAAGGAAATTTATCAGGATTGGTACGACCAAGTGGAGCGTGAGCGCATCCTCAATGTGTTCCGTTCTACAAAAGATGAAGACATTGCAATGGCAATAGCAGATAAATTTGGTTTTACGTTGACGGTGCCTCATGGTTTTTACATCGCCAAAAATGAGCCCAACTTTATGTGGTTGCGCAAAGAGTTGGAACGTTCGAGTGCTGACTTGGTCATCTATCAAACGCCCTATCGCGACACCTTGCAGTTTGAACCCCAAAGTCTTATAGCCATGCGCAATATGATGGAGGGACAGTATATTCCTGGTCCGTCGGAGGGCTCCTATATGGGTACTGAGATTGAATTCGTTCCACCTTTGGTGACGACGGCCAGTAAGTTTCCAGCAGGCTACGCCAAAGAGATGCGTGGCATGTGGAAGGTGGAGAACAATTTCATGGGCGGACCTTTCGTTTCATACACTTTTGCCGACAGTCGCACCGGCCAGCTTGTCACAGTGGAAGGCTTTTATTACGAGCCGAATCAGAAGAAACGCAATGCATTGCTGCAACTTGAGTCTATTGCATATAGCTTGAAGTATGTAGAGCCTGAAGAATAAGCAAAAATGGCCGCCTATGTCATTCCCGTATGGAATCTATAGACGGCCATTTTTGTCCTTTTACCAAGTTACTTTTTCCGATAAGTAACTACTATTTCTCCTAAAGGCGATCCTGTTCGTGTGACGATTCGCCCCTCTTCCCATAGTCCAAAGTTCGCACCGTTGCAAATCAGCGATCCATCGCTCTTAAGATTGATTTTGCCTTGCCATTCAGTGTCCAAACCTTTGAAGGTCAGTAGGGAATCAGCGTTGATACTGAAGCTGTTTTGTCGTTCCATCTCGCCGATTTGTTTTACCAATTCGGGTGTGTTGTGTTTTTCATTAAACTGCACGTTCACCTTGTCAACAATCCAAGTGCCGATGAGCGTGTCTTGCTGTCGGTCGCAGGAGCAATACATAGTGGCAATACCCAAGAGAAAGACAAAGATCAGTTTTTTCATGGTTGATAAATTTACTGCAAAAGTAATGAATGTTGTCAAATCCTTGAATTTTGAATCTTAAATCTTGAATTTTAAATCTAGATTCTTGTATCTTTGTCCGCTCGAAATGTAGTTTTTTATGGACAATCGTTTACAGTGGTTTAAGACGGAAAAGCGAGAGGGGAGGACTTATGTCTTTGATCCTTTGCGTCGTCGGTTTGTCGCGCTGACGCCTGAAGAGGAGGTGCGGCAAAAATTGCTGTATCTTTTGGTCGAGCATCTCAAGGTGCCGGCGGGATTGGTAGCCGTGGAGTATTCGGTGAAGGTAAACGGATTGGACAAACGCGCCGATGCAGTCGTTTTCGGAAGTGAAGGCTCTCCGCTGATGATTGTTGAGTGCAAGGCTCCCACAGTGACGCTCACTGAAGCAGTGCTTGAGCAAGCTTTGCGTTATCACTCCGCACTGCATCCTCAATACCTTTTGCTTACCAATGGTACTGTGACGTATTGTTACAAGGCAGAAAACCAAACATTACGCCCTCTTGACCACCTTCCTGATTATGCTGAGATGAAAGGGAAATAAATTTACACAGCAAACGTAAACAACAGGTTCCCAAAGAAATTCCATAATGTGGAAGCGCCTACGGCAAACACCTTGCTGAGGTAGAAATTCCACTTCAGCTTGCCGTTGAGTAAATAAACCGTCAAAGTATCAATGCCAAGACCGACCAAAGAGACAATGAAATATTTAGCGTATTCTGTTCCAATTTGCGGGTTAGTGCTTTCAAAAGTCCAGATGCGATTGAGGAGGTAATTGGTGGTGGCAGCGAAGATAAATCCTATGATATTACTCAGGTATTTATTCCATTTGAGCCATTCCTTACAAACGTAAGTGACGCCAAAATTAACGAAGACTCCCGAAAAACCGACTACTCCGAATTTCAGGAATTTCAAAAGAAACTCGCGTGTCAGTTCGATTTTGAGTATCAGGGCTTTCATCGTTTTACCTTTTGGAGTGCAAAGATAGGCAAATATTCCCTACTTTTGCGCAAATTTTCAAAGATGAACGCAGTTAAAGACATCTCCATCGAAGCCTACGATTATCCCTTGCCTGATGACCGTATCGCCAAGTATCCCTTACCTGAGCGTGATGCATCAAAACTTTTAGTACTGAAAAACAATGAGATAAACGAATCTCAATTCAAGAATATTGGCGATTTTTTGCCCGAGAATGCTTTGTTGGTTTTCAATGAGACCAAAGTCATTCGTGCTCGCCTGCAATTCCACAAGGTGACAGGGTCACGCATCGAGGTGTTCTGCCTTGAGCCAGAAAAAGATTATCAATTGGCCTTTTCAGCATGTTCACCTGTAAGATGGAAATGCTTGATTGGCAATGCAAAACGTTGGAAAGAAGGCTTGCTTTCCATGGAATTGTCAGTGGGAGGGAAGCCAGTGGTTTTGAGTGCGGAACGCGTGGCTCAAAACGACCAATATGCTGAAATCGAGTTCTCATGGACACCGGAGGATTTGTCATTTGCCTCGGTTTTAGAGGCTGCGGGCGAGATTCCTTTGCCACCTTATCTGCACCGTGACGCCGAGCCTGACGACCGCGAGCGTTACCAAACCGTTTTCGCCCGTTACGATGGTTCAGTGGCCGCGCCTACGGCTGGATTGCATTTCACTCAACCGCTTATTGCCGCTTTGCACAAGCAGGGCTTCAGCTTCGATGAAGTGACGTTACATGTAGGTGCGGGAACTTTCAAGCCCGTTTCCACGGATACCATCGGTGAACATGCCATGCACTCAGAAACGATTATTGTTCGCAAGTCGCTGATACAGAATTTGATTGATCAAATTGGGAAGCCTATCATTCCTGTGGGCACTACCAGTACCCGGACTTTGGAGAGTCTCTATTGGATAGGCGTGATGCTCAAAGAACAAGGCCTTGACTTGCGTCCTTTGCATGTGGAGCAATGGTTCCCATACGAAGAACATGAGCCTTTGTCGGCTGCTGAGGCCATGCAGTTGGTTTTGAATTATCTTGGTCGTCACGGCTTAACCCGACTTGAAGCCAGCACTGCGCTGATGATTGCCCCATCCTATAAAATGCAAGTCATTACCGGGTTGATTACAAATTTTCACCAACCCAAAAGCACTTTGTTGCTTTTGGTGTCGGTTCTTATTGGTGAACGCTGGAAAGATTGCTATCGTTTTGCCCTTGATCATGGTTTTCGCTTTTTGAGTTATGGCGATAGTTGTCTGTTTTTGCCATAAGTTTTGGAACGATTTTTGATAAAAAAGACTCGTAACAATCATTTAAACTCTATCAACATGAAGAAATCCATCTTATTTGGTGCGTTGGCATTTTTTGCTGTAAGCGCCATGAGCATTCAGGATGCGAATGCACAAAACGAAGAGAAAGCTAAGGTCAAGAAAGTTGAATCGGTGAGCGAAAAGCAAGAAAAAGCCGTTCCAGTGAAGGTCGCACAAGAACCTGTGAAGAAGAAAGACGATTGCTGTGCCGAGAAGAAAGTGTCGTCTGAAAAGAAATCCGACTGCTGTGCCGAAAAGAAGGTGTCGGAGAAGAAGGACTCAAAAGAGTGCTGCGCTGACAAAAAAATGAAGGAAGAAAAGAAAAATGTCAAAGCGGAAGGCAAGAGAGTGCGTCCGAAAGATGCCACGAAACCTGATACCAAGAGAACCAAAAAGGCATCGGTGAAATCCTCCAAGACCGAGAATTAATCGGAATTCTGTTCATAGAAAAAGACCGCTTATCTCATTCCTAGGCTTTGCCAAAAGGAATCTATAAGCGGTCTCTTTTGTTTTCTTGCTGCATTATTTCTTTCTTCCCGAAAGCAGCTCGGCATAAGTGCGGAGGTGCTTTTTCTTTTCTTCGGGTAGGTCAATGGCTGATAGAGCTTCAATACCTATGCGGTCATAATCAAGCATAACCTGCTCGACAGCCTCTTTCACATGGAGACGATCGTATATGGATTGTACTTCTTCGATTTTCTCTTCCTCGTCATGGTCCATGCGGAGGGTGAAAAGGTGTTCGAGGCGTTTTCTGTCTTTTTCAGAAGCCAATTCCAAAGCCTTTAAATAAAGGTAGGTCTTCTTATTGTCAGCGATGTCGCCGCCATGACGTTTGCCGAATACTGCCACGTCACTGTATAGGTCAAGGATGTCGTCTTGCAGTTGGAAACTCATTCCTATGTTGATGCCGAAGTCGTATAGATGCTGGATGTCGGCCTCATTTGCACCTGCTACAGTGGCACCCATTTGCAAGGCGGTAGCTAATAGTACCGCTGTTTTCAGACGGATCATCTCAAGGTACTCAGGTATGGTCACATTGCCGAGGGTCTCGAAGTTGAGGTCCATCTGCTGACCTTCGCAAATCTCTATGGCTACCTTGCCCAATTGTTTCGCAAGTTCTGCACCTTTCATTGGCTTCAGCGCATATTGGAAAGCCATCGCCAGCATGGCATCGCCAGAGAGGATGGCAATGTCGGCGTTCCATTTCTGATAAACAGTCTCCTTGCCACGGCGCAATGGGGCTTTATCCATGATGTCGTCGTGGATGAGGGTGAAGTTGTGGAAGGTCTCCAAGGCCAAGGCAGGCCAAAGGGCTTGTTGCTCGTCACCGTCAAACATCTCATTGGCCAAGAGACAGAGCACGGGGCGAAGGCGCTTGCCGCTTTGCAGAAGGGTATAGGAAATCGGTTCGTATAATTCTTTCGGTTGACCGTTGAGGTTGGTTTGCGCCAAAAAGTCGGCGAAATCCTGTTGCAGTTGCTTGATTTTTTCCATGAAAGTGTGGTTTTAGTGATGCAAAAGTAAAGAATTATTCCTGTTTGAGCAATTTTGGAGCGAAATTTGCAGTTTTGTTTTATTGACGCGAAACTTCGGGACAACGAGACTACGGGTCGTGCCGCGAAGTCACGAAGTCACGTGCCCAGAAGTCAAATGATCAACAGAAAACCTATGAAATACCTCCGATTGATTCCCGTGTTGTTGCTCGGTGCAATGCTGACCGCCTGCAACACGACCAAGAAACTCTATGAAGCCCAAGAATATGACCAGGTCATCCAGCGTCTGGCACCTGACATCTGCGATGGCGACATGAATGCCAGCCGTATCAATATGGTGGCAGCATCCTATCACAAGGCTAACCAAGCCGACCATGAGCGCATCCAGACTTTGAAAGCCATGGGTCAACCCGATGTGTGGCCTGAGATCTATCAGCGGTATTGCAGCATGAAAGGGCGTAATGATGCCCTATCGTGTTTCCCGACCAAAGTCAAAAACGGCATAAACTATGTGAAACTCGACCTTGATGACGACATGAATGTTGCCCGTAGCAAGGCGGAAAGTTTCTTGGTGGCAAAAATCAACCAATTGCTTACCACAGGGACGAAAGAAAATGGGCAAGAAGCAATGAAATATGTTGTGCAACTCGCGAGGACAAATAAGGATAATCCAAATATTTCGAGATTCGTCATGAGGTCTTCGCTTTGTTTTGGTGATGCTGTGTTCATCGGTTTTGGCAATGCAAGCGATTTCACTTTGCCTCGGGAATTTAAGGCGACAGTGCTTGCTTTTGATACGGGTGAACTCCCAACCTATAATACTTTTCTTACCGAATGGGATCGAAAGCTTTTTATCATGTATTCAGTTGGTGCTGTGGTGGATGAGGTGAAAATATCCCCAGTCCGACTTGATGAAGTGACCTTTAAGGAAACCAATAAAGGAAAAACCGTTAATGTAACAGATCACTCTCAGAACAAGAGTGTTATTATTAAGGGGCATATTGTCATGGAATGTGTGAGTTGCAGCATTAGGAATGATGACGAGCCAATGTATTCGATACCCTTTGAGGTGACCTCCACCTTCAAGAACGACTACACCACCATCAAGGGCGACCGCGATGCGTGTTCTGCGGAAACCTTGAGCCGCTTGGACAACCATTCCGTGCCCGTCCCGACGGACGAGAGTATGTTGATTGATGCCGCGCGACAATTGAATGATTTGATTGCTACTGAGTTGAAGAAATAGTTTGCTCTTTCGTCAATCGCTGCATGACTGAATCCATAATCTTCTCCAGCTCAGCGGGGCGTTCGGTGTAATACTTGAGGTTTTGCTCAAAAATGCTGTCCGTAATGCCATAATGCTCAAAGAGCTGTGCGTAATAATCCCTTGACATTTTGACATAATCCTTAGGGATGATTTTGATGGTGTCGTTAGGCTCTTGTTCCCGTTCCTGAGATTTCTGATAGTTGATGTCAGCTTCGATGATTTGTACGTCGGTCATGATGTTGATCATCTCTTGTTCGCTGAGCAGCCGTTCGGGTATAAAGCCTTTGTCCTTGTGACCGCAAGCGATCGCAAGGACAAAAAGCAGTGATAATAATACTAATCGTTTCATTTTGAATCAATTGCCGACATCCGACAAGAACTTGATACGCATCAATCGGACTTCTTCCTCTTGGTATTCATCCTCTCCCAACTCTTGGAGGGCGGCCTGCACGTCGTCTGATTCGGCCTCGTGGAAGTAATCAAGGATGTCTTGCTGGTGATAGATGTCGATATTGTCCTCAATGTAATAGTTGATGTCTAAGTGGGTGCCACTCGACACGATACTCTCGATTTCCGAAAGCAGTTCGTCGAATTCCAAGCCTTTGCCATAGGCGATGTCTTCCAGCGGAATCTTCTTATCGATGTTTTGGATGATACCAATTTTCAGCGCGGAGTTGTTGACCACCGACTTCACTACCATGTCGTTGGGACGGGTGATTTCGTTCTCCTCCACATATTCCTTGATGAGCTTGATGAAGGGTTCACCGAATTTCTCTGCTTTGCCCGCGCCCACGCCTGCGATTTGAGTCATCTCTTCTTTGGTGATGGGGTATTGGATGGCCATGTCCTCCAACGAGGGGTCCTGGAAGATGACGAAAGGCGGCAGACCGTTCTGTTTGGCGATGGTCTTGCGCAGGTCTTTCAGCAAGGCGAAGAGGGTCTTGTCGGCACCACCGTCCTTGTTGGCGCCCAAGGCTGCCATGGTCTCCGGATCATCTTCATCGGAGTTCTCGTAGTCATGGTCTTTGACGAGCATGATGGTGTAAGGCTTCTTGATGAAAGTCTTGCCCTCTTTAGTGATTTTCAGGATGCCGTAGTTCTCAATGTCCTTCGACAAAAGCTTGTGAACTAAGGCTTGACGGATGACAGCAGTCCAATACTTGTCGTCATGCTCGTCGCCAGCACCAAAGAACTCGTTGTTTTCTTGTTTGGCCGCCTTGATGTCGCCAGTGAGCTTACCAGCAAGCAGCTCGGCGATATGTTTGGTCTTAAAGAGTTGCTTGGTTTCTTCAACGGCTTCCAAAACGAGCTTGAGATCTTCCTTGCCATCGAATTTTTCCTTGGGTGAGCGGCAGTTGTCGCATGAGCCGCAGTTCTCCTTGTTGTATTCTTCTCCGAAATAGTGGAGGAGGAGTCTGTGACGACAAACTGCTGATTCGGCGTAAGTTACTGTTTCGTTCAATAACTCTCTGGCAATCTCCTGTTCGGCGACGTTCTTGCCTTTGTTGAACTTCTCCAACTTGTGTATGTCCTCGTAGTCGTAGAAGGCGATGCAGTTGCCCTCGCCGCCGTCGCGACCCGCACGACCAGTCTCTTGATAGTAGCCTTCAAGGCTCTTCGGAATGTCGTGGTGGATAACGAAACGCACGTCAGGCTTGTCGATGCCCATGCCGAAGGCTATGGTTGCTACGATGACGTCAACTTCCTCCATGAGGAACTTGTCTTGGTTCTCCTTACGTGTCTGACTGTCCAAACCGGCATGGTAGGGAAGGGCGCGAATGCCATTGATGGAAAGCGTCTCGGCCAATTCTTCCACTTTCTTGCGGCTGAGGCAGTACACGATGCCCGACTTGCCCGGGTTCTGTTTGATGTATTTGATGATGTCCTTGATGACGTCCTTGGTCTTCGGCCTTACTTCGTAATAAAGGTTGGGGCGGTCGAACGACGACTTGAAGACCTTGGCATCCATGATCTCAAGGTTCTTCATGATGTCGTTTTGCACCTTAACGGTGGCGGTAGCAGTCAAGGCAATGATGGGAAGGGTTTCGTCAATGGAGTTGATGATGGGACGCAGACGGCGGTATTCAGGACGGAAGTCGTGACCCCACTCTGATATGCAGTGCGCCTCGTCGATGGCGACAAAGGAAATCTTGAGGCCCCGTAGGAATTCGGTCGTCTCTTCTTTGGTGAGCGACTCGGGCGCCACGTAGAGCAGTTTGGTTTTACCGCTCTTCAGGTCTTCTTTCACCTCAAGTAGCTCAGCTTTCGAGAGTGATGAGTTCATTACATGGGCAATACCCAACTCGGTGCCGAAGTTGCGAATCATGTCGACTTGGTTCTTCATCAGGGCGATGAGTGGTGAAACGACGATGGCCGTGCCTTTCGACATTAATGCAGGTAGCTGATAGCACAGCGACTTACCACCACCTGTGGGCATCAGTACGAAGGTGTTGTTGCCGGCAAGGATGCTTTTGATGATCTCTTCCTGATTCCCTTTGAACTGGTCGAAACCAAAAACATTTTTCAACAACTTGTGAATCTCAAGGTCTGCTTTTTTTGCCATTCTTATCTCCTTTTGGTATTGTCCGAATTTTTGCGTTACTTTGCAATCTGTTTTGAAAAACTGCGTTATTGCCAAAGAGAGTTTTTCTCCCCAATCAGCAAAGACAAAGTTATAGCATTTCACCCATACCGCGCAAGAATTTTTTGAGAAAAAATGAAAAAAAACGAAGAAATAATTCAATTTGCTACTCAAATAATTGAAAATGAAGCGAGTGCAATCAATGGCCTAAAGGCAAAATTGGACGATGATTTTGTTGAAGTCGTGGAATTGATTCTTGAAAACAAAGGAAATCTGGTGTTTTCGGGGATTGGGAAGAGTGCCATTATTGCCCAAAAGATTGTGGCGACAATGAATTCGACGGGCACAACATCGGTGTTTATGCATGCTGCCGATGCCATCCATGGTGACTTGGGCATAGTCCGCGAGGGTGATATTGTAGTGATTCTTTCGAAAAGTGGCGAGACGCCTGAAATCAAGGTGCTGGTGCCACTCATCAAGTTGCGGGGCAACAAAATTGTGGCCATGGTGGGCAATCGGCATTCATATCTCGCATCACAAGCTGACTTTATCCTTGACGTGGCTGTGGATGAGGAAGCTATTCCGGGTAGTCTTGCGCCAACGAGTAGCACGACGGCGCAGTTGGTCATGGGCGACGCGCTTGCATTAATATTAATGAGGTGTCGAGGTTTCTCCACGGAGGATTTTGCTAAGTTCCACCCTGGAGGTGCCTTGGGCAAACAACTTTATCTCCGCGTGAAAGACTTGTATATTAGGAACGAGCGCCCAGAAGTCGGGCCTGACGATAGCCTTACTCGTGTCATCATCGAGATGACCCACAAACGCTTGGGTGCCACAGTGGTGATGCAGGAAGGACAATTGTTGGGCATCATCACCGATGGAGATTTGCGTCGGATGTTAATGAAGTACCCCAATACCGAGCAGGTGAAGGCCTCTCAAATCATGACTTCCCACCCCAAGACTATTGAAGAGGAGGCTTTGGTGGTGGATGCCTTGCACAAAATGCGGGAAAACAGTATCACACAATTGCCAGTGATTCATGATGGTAAATATTTGGGAATTATACATTTGCATGATATATTGAAGGAAGGAATTTTTTGAATTGAGAATTAAGAATTGATAATTGATAATGCAAAGATGAAGCTGAGAACTGAAGATTTGGTGAAAAAGTACGGTCAGCGCACCGTGGTCAATAAGGTTAATGTCGAACTCGAACAAGGGGAGATTGTCGGCCTGCTGGGACCCAACGGGGCAGGTAAGACGACCACGTTCTATATGGTGGTGGGGCTTATCAAGCCTTATTCTGGCAAGGTTTTCCTTGAAGATCAGGATATCTCGCCTTTGCCCATGTACAAACGAGCACAAATTGGCATCGGTTATCTGGCACAAGAGGCTTCCGTGTTCCGTCAGATGAGCGTGGAGGACAACATCGCTTCGGTGATGCAGTTCAAGAAGGGACTGACTAAGGAGCAACAAGCTGAGAAGTTGGAGGGACTGCTCGATGAGTTTGGCTTGCAGCATGTGCGTAAGAGTAAGGGCATACAGCTTTCTGGTGGTGAGCGCCGCCGCACTGAGATTGCCCGTGCTTTGGCCGTCGACCCTAACTTCATTCTTCTTGACGAGCCTTTTGCGGGTGTCGATCCCATTGCCGTAGAGGACATCCAACGCATCATCTTTAAGTTGAAACGGAAAAATATCGGTGTGCTCATCACCGACCACAACGTGCACGAGACATTGAGTATCACCGACCGCGCCTATCTGCTTTTTGATGGTCAAGTGCTGATGTCGGGCTCACCCGAGACACTTGCCGCTGATGAACACGTCCGCGACGTGTATCTTGGGCATAATTTCATTTTGCACAAGAAGGAGTTGTAGGAAGTTCCTTTTGGGATTGGAGTCAATTTTCAAATTTAACTTGCGGCGGCAAACAACGTTTACGAACCGTAAACGTCACAAGCCGCCGCATTTTGATAGTTGTTATTACCTCATTCCCGAAGGAAATATTTTATTCCATTTTACTCGCGAAGAATATTGACATCAAAATGTATAGTACCATCAATAAAGGCAGAGCAGCCAAGTGGAAGATGGCAAGACTTACTACTGCAATTATCAAGAAAATCCATCTTACTTCGTTGCCTTTCCATTTCGCTGATTTCATCTTGAACGAGAAAAAGCGTAAATTGCTCACCATCAAGAAGGAGAAAAAGAGCGTGATGCCTAAACAGGCCCAATATCCCATGCTCCCATCAGTGAGATGACCCAGCTGGCGGAGTGCCAAGGGCAGTGAGGTGATGAAGATAGCCATGCCTGGGGCAGGGAGGCCACGGAAAGTGGTTGTCTGTGTATCATCAATGTTGAATTTGGCCAAACGGATGGCTGCGAAGATTGGTAGCAGGAAGGCCAAACATGGCAACACATCAACACTGAAAAGGACGAACGAAGGCAGGTCAGCGGCACGATCCATCAACCAGCACATGATAAATCCAGGTGCCACACCAAATGAAACCACATCGGAAAGTGAATCCAAATCGGCACCGATAGGAGAATGTGCCTTGAGAAGACGTGCGGTAAATCCATCCAAGAAGTCGAAAAGACCCGCAACGAGAATCATGACGGCTGCCTTGATGGGCATGTTCTCGGTGAGAAACAAAATCGACAGGCAGCCAGATACAAGGTTGCCACAAGTAAGTAGGTTGGGGAGATGGCGCTTGATGTTCATATTGTCACTTTTTTCTATTGCGCAAAGATACTGCTTTTTTGGAAAAGCAGTATCTTTGCAAGAAATTTGAGCAGAATTCCATGCAGCACCAGTTTTATTCTTTACAAAAGGTCGCAGAAATTGTCAATGGTAAGCTTATTGGGGCGTCTACTGAACGTAAAATCAGTGATTTGCTTATCGATAGCCGCCATTTGATGGATGCCGACCAAGCTTTGTTTTTTGCCTTGAAGAGCCAACGTAACGATGGCCATAAATACATTGAAGAACTTTATGATAAAGGTGTCAGGGCCTTTGTGGTGAAATATCGGCCCGAAGCAACTTGTCCCGAAGCTTCGTTCATCATTGTCCCCGATACTTTGAAAGCCTTGCAAGCATTGGCTGCTTATCATCGCCAGCAGTTCGACATTCCCGTCATCGGTATTACGGGCAGCAACGGCAAAACCATTGTCAAGGAGTGGCTTTTCCAGATGCTCAGTTCGGACTATAACATTGTTCGCAGCCCGAAGAGTTACAATTCTCAAGTGGGTGTACCGCTCTCGGTGTGGCAGATGAACGAGAACAACAATCTGGCCATTTTTGAGGCGGGCATTTCTGAGCCTGATGAGATGATGGCTTTGCAAGACGTCATCCGTCCGACGATTGGTGTGTTTACCAACATCGGTCAGGCCCACGAGGAGAATTTCATCAATCCAGTACAAAAAGCAGGGGAGAAGTTGAACCTGTTCACGAAGGCGGAACAATTGGTGTATTGCATGGATTATTCTGAGATACAGCAGGTTGTCATTCGTTCTGGTTTGGCATCAAAGGTAAAACTATTCACTTGGAGCCGGAAGTTCGAAGAGGCCAATCTGTTTGTGAAGCAGGTGAAGAAAGAAGAGAAGATTTCTACTATCGAATGCAACTATCAAGGCAACACTTTAGCTTTTGTCATTCCTTTTGCCGACGATGCTTCCATCGAGAATGCCATCCATTGCATTGCCATCGGATTGTTGATGCAGATGAAGCCTGAGGTCATCGCTGAAAGGCTTATGTCGTTGACTTCCATAGCTATGCGTTTGGAAATCAAGGCGGGAATGAACAATTGCACCATTATCAACGATTACTACAATTCCGATGTCAACTCGTTATCTATCGCTTTGGACGTGATGAAGCAACAGCATCAGCACAAGCGTAAGGTCGTAATCTTGTCCGACATCCTCCAAAGCGGGCGTAATGAGATGGATTTGTATGCAGAAATTGCACAACTGCTTAAAAACAAGGACGTTGATATGTTGATTGGCATTGGCGATGGCATTTCTCGACAGGCCAACAAGTTTGACATGGAGTGTTATTTCTATCCCAATGTGAGCGATTTCTTGACGCATTTTCCCTTCTCAAAGTTCAGCAATCAAACCATTCTGTTGAAAGGTGCCCGCGCTTTCGAGTTCGAGCAAATCGGAATGGAATTGCAGGAGAAGGCGCATGAGACTGTCTTGGAAATCAACTTTAATCATTTGGTCAGCAACCTGAACTATTTTCGGTCGAAAATCAAACCCGAGACCAAATTGATGGTGATGGTGAAGGCCTTTGGCTACGGCAGTGGCAACCTTGAGGTTTCCAATGTGCTGCAATTCCATAATGTCGACTATCTGACGGTTGCCTTCGCTGATGAGGGTGTTGAATTGCGTCGTGCAGGCATCAATTTACCCATCATGGTGATGAGCCCCGAGGTGAACAGCTACGATAATATCATCAAATATCACCTTGAGCCTGAGGTGTTCAGCTTTCGCAATTTGGAGTTCATTGAGCGTGCTATGGGGAACCTTGCCTTGCCTGAGGCACATCCTTTGAATGTGCACATCAAGCTTGATACGGGTATGCATCGTTTGGGCTTTTCCATTGGAGAGTTGCCTGAACTCATCCATCGTATTCAAGCCAACCCAATGCTTCATGTGAAGAGTGTGTTTTCGCACCTTGCTACAGCCGACAATCCTGCCGAAGATGATTTCACCATGAGTCAAATTCATTGTTTTGAGGAAGGTAGCACGATGATTAAAGAAGCTTTTCCGCAGGCGTTGCGTCATATCTTAAACACCGCTGGCATCTCACGTTTCTCGCAGTATCAGTTCGACATGGTACGCTTGGGTATCGGCTTGTATGGTGTGCCTACTTGTGAGGCTGACAGAGGTATGTTGCAGCCTGTGGTGTCGCTCAAGACGACTATCAACCAGATTAAGCGTGTTCCTGCGGGCGACAGCATAGGCTACAACCGTCATGGGCGTGCCGAGCACGATATGCGCATTGGTATCGTGCCTATAGGCTATGCTGATGGTCTCTCTCGCTTGTTGGGTAATGGGAACGGCAAGTTCTATGTGAATGGACAGCAGGTGCCTGTTGTGGGCGACATCTGCATGGACATGTGCATGTTGGATTTGACTGATGTGGAAGCCGTTGAGGGTGACACGGTGGTCATCTTCGATGCTGAGCACGATATTGCAGACATCGCCAAGGCTTGCCAAACTATTCCTTATGAGATTATGACACGTGTCTCACAGCGAGTGAAGCGGGTGTATTTTCAGGAATAAATCATTATAAAGAGAAGCGTTTTCTGATTTTTGTATTGATGAGGGGTTTTTAAAAGGACTTAGACTTTCTTCCCAACAAGCCTGACAATCAACCATAGGGTGACTAATCCCAATAAGAAGGCAACCGATGAGGGTAGACCGAGGGCTGTTGGCAATACCCCTATTATTACTGCCACACCACCCACAGTGAGCGCATAAGGCATCTGCGTTTTGACATGTTGTAAGTGATTACAACTGGAGGCCAAAGAGCTCATGATCGTGGTATCGGAAATCGGGCTGCAATGGTCGCCCATGACGGAACCTGCTAATACCGAGGCCACCACATTGTAGAACAAAGGCATGGTCGCTTCAACAGACAAGCCTTGCTCTTGGCAGAGCAGCCATGAAGCGGGAAGAATCAACGGATAAAGGATAGCCATCGTGCCCCACGAAGTTCCCGTTGAGAAGCCAATCAAAGCGGCCAATAGGAAAGTCAACGCTGGAACAAAAACAGGTGAAAGCGACCATTGCACCAGCAGATGCGACACAAACTCAGCCGTATGCATATCTTTGGTCACCAAGGCGATAGACCAAGCCATTGTGAGAATCAAAACCGCATTGAACATGGATTTGAAGCCTTCCACCATCTCCTCTATCACTTTGGCGAAGGTCAAAGAGCCTCGCAATAAGGTAACCACGATGGCCGTCAGCAACGACAGCACCGAGGCCCAAAGCAAGGCCTTGTAGGAATTGGCTGCACCGATGGTAACGGAGAGTTTGGAGAAAAAGCCCGTTCCTGACTGCCAAGCAGCGGCATCATACCCCGTGACTATCAACCCGATGATTGTGCCAAAAATCAGTACTGCCAACGGAATCAAGGCATCGATGATATGGGCAGGCTTCGACACACTGTTTGTCATTTCCGTTTCCATCGCCAAGGCCTTTCTGGCTTTGCGCTCCGCCGTCAGCATGGGACCGAAGTCACGACCGCTGAAGATAATCATTAGCACAAAACCGAGGGTCAGGAAAGGATAGAAACTGTATGCCAAAGAATGGAAAAACACCGAATAGGCCGAGGTCTGCAATCCGATGGCTTGAATGCCATCTTGAATATAGCTCAGCTCCGCTCCAATCCATGTGGTGACAAAAGCCACAGCCACCACAGGAGCCGAAGTAGAATCGACGATGTAAGCCAGTTTCTCACGCGACACCTTGAGCTTATCAGCGATGGGGCGCATGGTATTGCCCACCACGAGAGTGTTAGAATAATCATCAAAAAAGATGCAGAGGTCCATGAGGAAGGTCATCAGTTGGCCCGAGCGTGGTCCACGAGCCCTTCGCGACAGCCAGTTGACCACCCCTTGCATGCCACCATTGGTCGAGATGATGCGCACCATGCCACCAATAAGCATGGTGAAGACAATAATCGTCACATGGTCGACATCAAACAAAGAACCCACGACGTAGGTATCCACAACCCTCAGCAGTCCGCCACCCAAAGCCGCGGCTGGACTTGCGCCACCGTAATAGGCCATGAGGAAGGTGCCCGTCAGGATGCCGACGAAAAGCGAGGAAATCACCTCTTTTATAAGCAAAGCCATCACGATGGCCACCAAAGGCGGCAAAATCGACAGCCACAGCGGCATGGGTCCAGCAACTGGGCCTAATATATACAGTAGCGTCATGACCAAAACCAAGGCAATCAACACCAAAAGGCTTATCCATTTCCTTTTCATAGGCACAAAATAAGGCTCAAAAATACAATTTTTTGATGGATTTCCGTTATCAAAAACAAATTGGCCTTATTTTTGCAAGCTGAAAAAGGTCCTTGAACCCGTCGAAGGGCCGACTGATAAAATGACAGTACTTCAACCTTTCGACTATTTCAAGGCTCAGCAACTTGCTTTAATCGAACAACTAACAAATAATTTGGATTACAATGAAGAAGACCCTCATCATCGCATTAAGCTGCCTCGTAGTTCTGTTCGCAGCTTGTAAGAAACCTGTTGAACCCACACCAACCCCCGTTGACTACGCTCCCAACTATGTAGGCAATTACATGGGTCAGTTTACGCTCACCATCACTTCGATGAACAACAATGCTGTAAGCAACATGGCTTTCCCCATCGACAGTATCAGGATGGACATCGCGAAAGGCGAAGAAATCAATGCCATTACGGCCATTGTGACCGTTGAAGACGAGTCGCACCAAACCTCAGGTACAGCCACGGCCGAGAAAGCTGATTTCGGAACCGTCCACCTCGTCATCGACAAACCCGACCAAAACTACTATTTCAATCTTGACCTCACAATGGAAGGTAAGAAAGCCGAAAGCGACACCTTGAATATCCTCGGGACGTTCAATGGCAACGGCAACTTCACCCTGCCTACAGGAGAACTGGTGCAGTTGAATGAAGTGTCGGGCGACCTCAACGGAAAACTTGTGAAACAATAACTTAAAAGTCATATCATCATGAAAAAAAGCACTTTATTTTTGGCTTGCTGCATCGGACTGATGCTCTTTGCCAGCTGCAAGAAAGACCCTGTCGCACCCACCATCAGCGCCATCACCGACACGGGTTATGTGACAGAAAACGTACAAATCTTTTCGGGCGACAACATCAAGGTCGGCTTCAACGCCACGGGCGAAAAGCTGACGAAAATCGAGATCACGCTCACCCAAAACGGCACAGTGATCAACTCCAGCCAAGCAACTATCGAGAACCTGACGAGCTACAGCTACACAGCTACCTTCACCGTCGAGGCTACAGGCGCTGTGACCGTCACTGGCATCGTGACTGACGCCAATGGTCTGAACGCCTCGAAGAGTTTCGACATCAATTATAATGAGAAACCTAATGCCAAGTTCATTGGACACTATGAAGGCAACGCCTTGGCCACGGGTTCGTTTGATGCTGAATTCACTGGGTTGGGAATGCAACCTATTCACGATGAATTCACTGACCGCGAAGTACCTGTCATCCTTGACATCGCCGCTGGAGAGAACATGAATGAAGTTATCGGCACCTGCAAAATGGATGATAGGGAAATAACTTTCAAAGGAGTTGTCGATGGCAATAAGGTCGTCTTTGAAACCTTCAACGATGTTATCACCTTCCCATACGATTTGGGACTTATGACCATCGAGCCTGAGATCAACGTTACCTATTCCATTGAAGCCACCCTTGTTGAAAACCAGCTCAATCTTGAAGGCACTTGCACTGGTGATGGCAATTTGAACTACGGATTCGTCAACGGCACCATCCAAATGCAATCCACGGTCGGCGGTAGCTTGAACAAAATGCCATGACCTATACAGAGGCCATAATTTATAACCAAAAAAAACGGATGGCCGATGACCATCCGTTTTTTGGTTGTAGCGGGGGGAGGACTCGCTAACTCTCCTTTTCCGTTGGTTAATTATCTGGTTTTCAATAAGGTTGTTTTCTAAATAACCCCTTTTTTCGGCGGTTTTTGTCCCGTTTCTGTCCCGGTACTGTAGCGGGTAACTTTCCCCGCTACAACATTTTACGGGACTGGCTTCCGTTATTTAGACACGGGTTTTCGGGGATTTTTCGCCGATTTCATAGGCTGTTTTTTGGCCTTTTTACATTACGGACCATCAAGAACCTATCGACGCTCATATTCATTAAATCAATGATTTTCGGTCGGTCTCCTATCCAATACCTTCCCTTGATATTCTTGCTATTCCTACTGTATTCTTCAAGAAATAGTTTCTCTGCCTCATCGTATGATGGTGCATATACATAGAAAAGCACTTGGGTGGGGTTGATATTGCCGAAACCTGTATAATAGCGGGCATACATAGCAAAATAGGCATTCCTATTGCCGTCGTTTTCCCACTTTAAGATTGTGGGGCGGTACAATAACTCATCCTCGCCAGTGTCGATTATCAAATACTTTGGTAAATCCTTAAAATTGAAATTATAGTTTTTCATGTTGCTGAATTTTAATCTTTATCCAATTCTTCATCAGGCACTCCGAAGTCCTTCAGCATTCTCCTGAACATGTCCTTGACGGATTCGTCATCGTATCTTGATAAGAATTTCTTGAATGACAGTTCGAAAGCATCTTTTCCCCTGATTTCGACCATCTTATATTTATCCTGTTGATATATCACATAGTACCTGTAAAACTCTCCCTTGGCGACTAACATCATTTTCGCTATGGCTTCAAACTTTGTTTGGATTCTTTCTTTGTCAATTTCTATGGTCTTTTCCATACCGTCAACTTTGTTATTCATATTCTCCAGTTTATCATCCAGTTCTTTGATTCGCTTATTCGTTTGGTCTCGTATATCCACCATCTGGGCATAGTTGCTGATGACCACAAAGGCGGCCAATGCGCCGAGGAAGGTTATGACAATGTTGTCGTTATTTTCATACTCAAATATATTGAAGAAAAAACCGGCAATACAGCATAAAACAGCCAACGCCATGATCCCCATGATAACCCATATCATTATCATGGTACAATTGCTATTCTTTTTCTTTTCACTTGCCATATCGCTGATTTTTCACTCTTTATTTTTCCTCAATATACCCTTTCCCAAGCTCGTAAAAACCGTATCGGATCTGGTTTTTCAAACAAAAATCCATTACCTCGATAAGGCGAGAGTTTTCTTTGTCTTCGTGTTCGCCTACCACAAGGAGGAAAATATTATCATCCTTATAGCGCGTTTCCTTATAGTATTGGATTTGGCCCTTCATACGATTAAATTCATTGGACTTTATCACGCTCTTTGCGTCCTTCAATTCGATGCCGGCAACGCCGTTGGCCACATCCATGTCGATGACAGTGGGAATACGGCCACCAAGAGTATATTGCGGCGTGACCTCAACAAATCTTTTCTTCATATACTTGATCAGTTGGGTCTCGATGGTTTTTTCCGTATAGCTGTTTTTTAACTTTGGATCTGCCTTGGGTACAAAGCCCTTGAGATGATCGATAACATCTTCTAACGTGGCGTATTGTGTAATGATTTTGCCGCCGTTTTCCTTAATGGATTTTTCTTTTAATCCCAACAGTGAGGCAAAACCTATTCCTAAATCATCTAATAATCCCATATCGCTGAGTTTTAATTATCCCCGTTGCTTCAAAACCTCAATCAATTCCGAAACTTTTGCGGTCAGCTTGTCAATAGATGCTGAAATTGCTACATTACCCATGATTTCTGGAAGATGCTGGTTTACATAATCACTTCCAAAAGTCTTCCCTATTTCACGACATATTATTCTCATATTCTTCATATTAACCTGGTCTGTTTGCAAGTCAATTATCGAAGCGTTGATAAATGCAATCGCCTCAAAATCCTTGAATTTTCCCTTTAGGCTATTAAACCAGTTTATTACCTCTGCCTTATATTTATCATCTTTCCAAACAATCGACTTTATCAAGGCGAAAGCATCTTCAGCAATACTTAACTCATTTTTTACCAAAGCACAATCCACTATATCATAGGCATTGATAAGCAAATCGCCATATTTTTCTTTGTTTTCTTTCCCATTTTCGATTGCCGAAAAGGTCTTTCTTAATTCATTCAATTTCTTGATGATTTCTTCTTTTGTCATAGTTGCTGATTATTTATTGATTTTTCAAAATATTACCAAGACCTTTATCCTGGATATAAGCCAAAACTTCATTGGTTTTGCTTTCTTCAACTTCTACCTGAAGAACTACTTTCGTTCGCTGTGGCGTGTCTTCTTTCGGCTGGGTAAACAAGGCCACGAAGTCCCGTCCAAGTACCTTTGAAATGGTAAACAAATCTTTTACATACAAATCGTCCTTCTTGAACCATCCGTTCAAAGTTTGCTTCGAAATGCCACATTCTTTGGCAATTTCGACCATCTTGTAATTGCTTTGTTTACAGGCATCCTGTATAAGTTTGCCTACATGAATTTCTTTTGTTTCCATAATGTGCTAATTTACAAATAATTAGATTAATTTTAGTTTAATTCTGGTAAATTTTTTGATACTTTTTGTAAAAACATTTGCTTTGTAGTAAATTATTTATTTACCTTTGCGCCGTCAAATATTTAACAATATTAAATCAAAATTCAAGCCAAATGCAAACAATCCAATTAAGCGAGCTTCGGGACCAGTTGACGGCCAACGACTACGAGCTGTTCCGCCGTGGCGTCATCATGGAGTGCCGCGTCACCAACGCCACCTGGAGCAACTGGACCACGGGCAAGTTCCTGCCCGAGAAGAAGTACCAATCCCTTATCGACCGCGTGGCCGCCCGCTTCGGCCTCACCGTGTTCGGAACCGAAGTGGCAGTGGAAGGAGGCGGGAAATGAAAGCCAACGAAGTAATGATTTTCGATTGGGTGTTGTTTCGGGGCAACTTATCACACGAAACCGAGCTGCACCAGATAGAAGCAGACGATTTCTCGGGCACTGAAATTTATTTCCCTGCATTGCACCCTATCAAAATCACCGGAGAGATCCTTTTGGCCAACGACTTCGTGGGACAGCCCGACGTGCCGGAAGGCTGCTTTAACTATGTCTATAACAACGGCGGCCAGATAGTCTATGTCTCACCGCTGCCGTGGGACAGTTTCTCAATAGACGCCAACTTCAATGGCCGCCTGTCTATGTCCATCCAATACGTCCACGAGCTACAACACATCCTCCGTCTTATCGGCATCAACGACCTGGCGGACAACTTCAAGATCAAGGAAGGAGGCCAGCCATGAAACGCCCGCGTTACCGTCGCCTGCGCAAGCCTGGTGCACGATATTGCGGACGCCGCGACACGCTGGCCGTCTCCATTGTCAGACGCGTCCGCAAGGACGGTACCTTCTCGTATCGATGGAAGCTAATTTTAGTATAGCCATGCAAGAGACCCTTTTCCCCATCGAAGACTACACCGACACCGGCATTGCAGCCGAGGTGCTCAAGGAGCTGACGTGCCGCCAGTGCGGCAACAGCTTCCGTTGCCACACCCTTGCCGAGCCTGGTTGGTTCTGCAAGGTACGCAAAAGCGAGAAAACCCAAAACGGCCTCCTGAGGGTGAAAACCAACCAGCCCGCCTGCATATTGTTCACACATAAAGACAACACGAAATGAGCAAAAGGAAAGGTTTCCAATATGCCGTGATCGGCATCAACATAAAGACCGGTGAAACGCTTCATTGGCCAAGTGTCAAAGCTGCCGCGGATTGGGCTGGCAAGTCTCTAAGCTGGGCCAACCGCCGCATCCGCGAAAAAATCCTTTGGAAAGGTCATTATCTCGGCTATCTTGAGGAAGAAGACAGCATGCGTAAATTGGCGGCGGCCTTACGAATCAAATTAGAGGCAGACATAACCCCAAAAGCTCCCAAGGACGAAACCGGATACGTGTATCTGCAAATCGACAACAGGACGAAAATCCTTGTTCCAAAAGAAAGAAACACGCCTGAATACGCCCAATACTACCGCAACAGGAGAGCCGGCCTTAAAATGCCAGCTTTCGAGGAATATCTGATCTCAATACGACGATAATTCACACCTAAAGACAACGCAAAATGAGCAAAGTATACAAATTCAAATACCGGCTGACACAAAAGAGCAGCCTTGCCACCATCGCAAAAGCCGTCCGTGCCTTGGGCTACGACATGAGAATTAAGGAAAGAGGCTTTGATTTCGGATGGTTTAAAGACGCACCTGGTTCTCTGACTGGCCAGCTTTACGAGCAGCACTTCGCACTCGATGAGAACGTCCACGAATGGCTCAATGACCAACTCGAAAACGCAGGGCTTTTAGCACCAAAGGATTTAGAACTATGACCGACATCTACCAAGACGAAGCGCTCCAGGCCAAGATCTTCGACCTGTGGGACCAAGGCCGCAAGATAGGGGAGATCGTCATCGAGCTCCATCTTAACCTCGACGAGTTCCTGGAGTTTTTCCATTACCAAGGATTGATATGAACGACGAAGAACGATCAAAATATTACCAAGCCCGCGAAGCCTACCGCCGCAAGTGCGAGGACTTCTAGGAAGAAATGTTCAAATACCTGTCGCATTATGAACCACGAAATACCCACTACCTGCCCCAACTGCGGGCATGAATACGACGCCAGGCTGCACTGGCTCGTGTGCCCCAAGTGCGGGCACGAGACGCAGAAACTGCAAGCCGAACAACCGGAAACCGAAGACTAAACCATGGACCTCCTGCAAAAGATATACGATGCCACCAACGGCGGCCTCGACATCATCCTGCACTACTACCCGCAGGCCGCCGACAGCGTTGACCGACCCGGACGCGGCTTCAGCCTGCGCGAGGAAACCGCACCTTCGGCCTTCCTCAAGCGGATCAAAGGCGTGTGGCGCGTGACCGACTTCGGCGAGGAGAACAAGGCACGGTCGCCCATCGACGTGGTGATGCGCGAGGAAAACGTGGAGTTCAACGAGGCGCTGTCGCTGCTGGCGTCGCGCCACGGCATCAGCGACCGCCTCGACGAGAGCCGCAACCGCGCACTGGTGGAGACCCGACCCGCCACCGACGACGAGCCCGACGGCCACTTCGACTTCGAGACGCACCCCTTCACAGCTGCCGAGCTGCGCACCCTGGGCAACGGAGTGAAGGAAGAGCACGCCACGGCCCTCTCGTTCTACGCCGTCACCTGGTACTCGTTCACCAAAAACCGAAAGACCACCACCATCCGCTCCACCGATGACTTCCCCGTCTTCATGCGCGAGTGCCACACCCAGGGCGAGTCGTTCTTCAAGATTCTGAAACCCTTGGAACCCAAGAAGGAGTACCGCTTCATGTATCTCGGCAAGAAGGAACCCGACTACGTGAACGGCCTCTTCGAGCTGCGCAAGGCCCACTCCAAGTTCGTGGCCGACCACGAGAACGACGAAGTGCCAGAAGGCAAGCACCCGCCCACCAAGCTGCCCGAGTGCGTCATCTGCTCAGGCGAGAGGGACGCGGTGTGCTGCCTGAGCCGTGGATGCCAGCCGGTGTGGCTCAACAGCGAGACCGCAGAGCTGGGCGCGGGCGTGTTCCACTCGCTCCTATCGATGTGCGAGAAGGTGTGCAACCTGCCCGACATCGACGCCACCGGGCGAGCCCGTGCCAAGGCTCTTGCGCTCAAGTACCTCGACATCGCCACCATCGAGCTGCCCGAAAGCCTCATGCAGCACCGCGACCGTCGCGGCAACCCCTGCAAGGACATGCGCGACTGGTGCGAGTTCCACAGCCGGCAGCGCGACTTCCAGGACCTCGTGGCCGTGGCCCGTCAGTGCAAGTTCTGGTACCAGGAAAAAGACAAGAAGACCGGCGAGCCCAAGACCAAGCTCGACGTGGTGAGCCTCCTGTGGTTCCTCGAGCTGAACGGCTACGCGCGCCTGGTGGACCCGCAAACCATGAACGAGCGCATCATCCGCGTGGCCGACGACAACATAGTGACCGAGGTGACGGCCAACTCGATCCGCGACTTCCTCAACGAGTATTGCCGCAGCCACTACATATCGCTCGACGTGCAGCGCAGCCTCATCGCCAGCCGCTTCATCAAGTCGATCATCGACTCGCTGCCGGTGGTCAACGGGCGGTTCTCGTTCCGAAACCACACCGCCGACGCGCAGTATTTCCGCTTCCTCAACGACAGCATCGAAGTGACCGCCGACCAGGTGGCAAAATACAAGAAATTCCACATCTGGGACAAGGCCGTGTGCCGCCACCGCTTCAAGCGCCTCGCGCCATCGTTCGCAGTCGCCGAGAGCGAAGGCCGCACCACGCTCCAGGTGCTCGACGACAGCAGCCTCTTTTTCCGCTTCTGCATCAACTCGTCACGCCTCTACTGGCGCAATGAGTTCGACTTCGCCAAGACGGTGGGCGACACCACCTACCAGGAAGCTAACAAATTCAAGATCGACGGCAAATACCTCACCGACGACGAGCGCGACGAGCAAATGCGCTGCCTGCTGGCCAAGATGTATGCCATAGGCTACCTGCTCCACTCGGGCAAGGACCCTTCGCGGCCCTACATCGTGTGGGTGCTTGAAAACGCCGTGCTCAACGACGACCAGGCTTCGGGCGGCTCAGGTAAGTCGTTCATCGCCGAAGGCCTCAAGATACTCAAGAACACCGTGATGCTGCCCGGGCGCGCCAAGAACCTCACCGAGAACCAGCACGTGCTGGAGCGGGTTGACGAGGACACCGACCTCGTTTTTGTGGACGACCCCGGCAAATACTTCGACTTCGACTTCTTCTACACCATGGCCACCGGAAACACCATCGTCAACGAGAAGCACGTCAAGTCGAAGGAAATCAGCTTCGAGAACTCGCCCAAGGTGATCATCTGCTCCAACTATGCCCCAAACAGCCTTCAGGACAGCACCCTGCGCCGCCTCCTGTTTGTAACCAACTCCGACTACTACCACAAGAAGACCGACATCAACGACTACGAGGAGACGCGCACCATCGCCGACGACTTCGGCAAGAACCTATTCTGGAGCGACTACACCGACGACGAGTGGAACGCCGACATCAACTTCCTCATCGACTGCCTCCAGCTCTTCCTGCGCCTGAAGGCCGAGAACAAGGAGCTGCGCGTCGACACCGGCAACATCTACCGCCGCATCAACCTCTCCATCATGGGCGACCAGTTCAATGAGTGGGCCGAGGGCTATTTCCTCCCCGACGGTCCCAACCTCGACGTGATGATCAAGAAGTCGGACGTGTTTGCCGACTTCGTTTCGGCCACCGGGCTGAAGCTGTGGAGCCAGTCGAAGTTCAGCCGCGCCCTGCAGTCGTTCTGCCGCAACAACAGCCACTACATCGAGTGCCTCAACCCGCCCGAGCTGTGCCCGGCCAGCACGCCCGGGCGCATCGTGCGCAAGGTGGCCAACCGCACCGAGTACTACATCTACATGAAGACCGTGGGCAACGCCGTCCAGGAACGCTTCAAGGATGAGTTCGACACCCCCGTGCCCCCGATTTGAGAAAAAAACAGGCTTAACACTATTAAGTATTTGAAATAATTAAGTAATTTTGCACCATCAAAACAGAATCGTTATGGAAAAGAAGAATCCAGTTGAAGAGGCGAGGCGTTACGTCGACAACGCCAAGCAGACACTGAAAGACAACGGGGAGTACGACAGCTCGCTGAAACGCTACGGCGACCGCAAGTATGTGCGCGCCGCCGGGCATTACCTGTGGAATGCCGTGCTTATCGTGGTCGACGCCATCTTCCACGTGAAGACCAAGACGCGCCCGCATCCCGACATCAAGGACTACAAAGAGGCCATCGCCACGCGCGACCGCAAGCTGCTGGCCCTGGTGAACGACGGCTACGACACCATGCACATCTCCATGGGCTACGACGGCAACCAGCAGAAAAGCGTGTGCGACACCGGCTTCAGCCTCGCCGACCAAATCATAACCCGCTGCGCCGCTATGCTCAAGTGATACATCCTGATAAGGCATTTCTTAAGCCCCGTTTCAGCCTCTGAGACGGGGCTTTTTGCGTCCATCCCCGCCCTGTTTCACTACAAGCCCCGTCCGGCACATTTCTAAAAATGCGCTGCGCGCCCGCCGGATTATCCCTTTTCCTCGTTTTTCCCTTTTAATCCTTTTTTTCGGAAAAAAAAGTGAAACTCTGAAACTTGTAATAATATGAGGCAAGCCGTTGAAATCATAAAATATTGACAATCAACTAAATAAAACACAAAATCAGCCTATCCGATGACGGTTTCACAAATGGTTTCAGAGTTTCACATCGGGTTTCAGAAACCGAGAAGTGAAACCGTCATTAATGGCGCCATGCGGCCTCGTCGGCACGGTTTCACTTTCTGAAACCGCAAAAGTGAAACCGCCAACAAACTGATATTCAGTGCCTCTACGATTCGCGGGAACGGTTTCACTTTTTTTCCGAAATTTTGGTGTTAATGGTAGAAACATTAATGGTGGAAACAGACCGAAACCCACCCGAAAGCATCCTCTATTGCTTAACCTCGTTAAATATTTAACAATGTTAAGTTAAAACGCTGAAAATTAATAAGTTAAGCCTTGATTTTTGAGAAAAAACAAGTATTTTTGCAGGCGAAATAACACGGAAACAGCTCCGAAACAACCGAAAACAAGGAGAAACGCTTGCAAAACATTGGGAAACAAGGACAAAACAAGACAAAACCATGGCGAAACAGAGCAAAAACAGAGTGAAATTGGATAAGGAAAAAGAACGATTGGGAGTCTTCACCCAACCACAACTAACGGCTATTCGGAGAGTTTACAAAGATGTACCCGGAAACGCGAAGAGAATACGTGCAAGCATCTCAAACTCGATAAAGCACAACAAAGAACACCTCGATCAAACAGAGCGTTACCTTGAACAACTTGGTCTTACGAAAGAACAATACATACGATTCATCGCTTCAAACTTCAACCAAATACGTAAAGGACAACATGATAATACTGTCGTACTGGCCTTTTGTAATGATGATCTTGACCATATTGCTGCCGTTCACCTTGTTTTCGACAAGAATGAGAACTATTGGATGGTGAAGTCGGTCAGAGCATCAAGAAAAGTGTTTTTTAAGAAAGAAGATTTGATATGGGAAAAGAAATAAAAAAACGGGGGATGCCCACACACCCCCGAAGCCGCTTGCTCGACTTGCCTGTTAGCCACGCCACACCCATTGAAGCAAGAAGTGAGCGCCTGGGCACCAGGCTTTCTTGCCTGCAAAACTACAAAACTTTTTGAAAACCAACCATAAAAACACAAAAAAAATGTCAGAAAACACTGAAAACACCAACAAAACCAAGTCCGAAACCGTGAAAATCGACGGCATTTCGGCACAGATCAACCTCTCACCCGGCAGCGAGACCCACCGCCGCTTCGCCCAGCTGATGCGTGAAGCCGGTGCAGCCACGGCGCGCTCGTTCATCGAGACGCTGATGGACGCCTACCAGAACCCGCACGTCGACACCGACAACAGCGAGGTTATCGCCAACCTGGAACAGCAGCTGGAAGAAGCCAATGGCAAAATCGCCACCTACGAGGCCAAGCAGCAAAACGACGAGGCCGAAATCAAGGAGCTGCAAGCCCAGCTTGAAGCGGCCAACCGCACAGCTAACGACAACGCAATTAAGGGCGTAGGACAACAGGAGCAAATCGAAAGCCTCCAGAAACAGATGGAAGGCGCCATCATCCTGAAGCCCAACCCCGTCTCAGCCTACTTCCTGAATGAAATGGCCGAGAAGGAGAAGACCACACCGGCGAAGATCCTGGAACGCCTCTTCATCGATGACCTCCAGAACCCAAGGGCAAACAACCTGCCCTACACAGTGGAAAGCTCGCGGATCCGCGAAGTGATGAAAGAACTGAAAAACAACCAAAACCAATAAACCAATGAGAAAACACCTTATCCTGTTGGCTGCCGTCGCCCTGATGGCCACCGCAGCCACGGCGCAAACGCCGAGCCTGAAAGTGGGCGCATCGCTGCAATATGCCCACGATTTCCACCAATCCAAGCCCAACATAGGCGCCGACCTCCGTGCCGTCGTCGACCTTTGCGACATCGTGGGCTTCCGTGCCATTGCCAACATCAACGGATTCGTCCCCGATGGCTTCGACAGATACGGCGCCGCCATGATGGGCGTCACGGTTGGCCACAAGATGGCCTACTGTTTTGCCGACTTCGGATTCAGCCTCAATCCATCTTCGCGCCAGCGCATCAATCCCGACATCGACACGGGCATTGGCATCCGCTACGACATAGCCGACCTTCACCGCCTGTTTGCCGAGGTGGGCACCGACTTCACCCCGACAGGAAGGAACGACTGGCACACCAACCTTTTCGCCAAAATAGGCTACACCCTTAAAATACTACAGCCATGAGCAAGTGGAAGCATCCCTATGTAATCAAGGTAGTTTCTGGACCTCGTACGTATAAACTGTACGCACTGGTTTACGCCGAACATAAACACGATCCACGCCATTACCGCTTTGTTGACTCCTATCCAACAATCGAAAAAGAGATGGCCGCAAAACGCAAAGCCTATGACAGACTCAAAAAATAAGAACGAAAGCCGCCTGAAAGCCGCAGGCCTCCGCATGGCCCTGAAGCTGCTGCCGCCCGACCTGCTGAAGGCCGCACCGCAGCACCTCGAAAACTACCTGAAGGAAAAACTCCGCCAGGAGGACACCGAACGCCACGATGCCGGGGCGTGCTACCTCATCGCTCCCGACAACAAGACAGGCAGCCTACGCATTATGATGGTAACACTCGACGAGCAGAACGCCGTGAGCCGCATCGTCGAAGAAACCAACTTTGCACAGATTTTCCAATCCATCCTTCAAAACATGCAAGACCTATGAGCAAACCTGATATTTTCGGTACCAGTGACTCCGGCTTCGTCAGCTTCGACGAGATTGAGAACGCCTTCAAGACACCTACACAGTACCAGCACTTCTACGAGAATCCCGAGAAGTCGGGGCCTCAATACGAACCTTCGGACGAGTTCCCGCCCAACCTCGTCGATCCCGACGGGCAGGCCTTCAGCGACTTCGAGCGGCTCGATGACGATCCCGCTCCACAAGTGGACCACGAACACGCCATGCGCACAGGGGAGAGGATAGCACGCCTCATCGACACCGGCATCGACTTCACCCTGTCGAACTTCGTGGCCCGCAACGGCGAATCGTACCGCGCCGACGAGCGCGACCTTCAGGACATCGCCGAAGCCTGGGGCGAAGTCAGCGAAGAGCACAACTGGAACATCGGCCCCGAGTGGACGCTGGCCATCCTCTACGTGATGGTGTACGGCCCGCTGGTGAAGCAAGCCGTGGCCGACCGCCGCATGGCCGAGCTCGAAGCCCGCACCAACCGGCTCGAAGAGCGCATGGCCGCCTACGAATACCAAGCACCGCAACCCACCGAAAAACCACAAAGCAATGGAAACAAAGTACGGATCAATCCCGAATACGAGCCTCCCAAAGCAAGTCCCTACACCCACCGCCAAGCCCCCGAGGCCCCAGCCCAAGACTGAGCCGCGTGAGGTGTTTGTGATGGTGATTTTGGGCCGTAAGGGTACGGGAAAAACCACCTATATACGACGCTTGATAAACAAATCATTGCAAAACAAGCGCCGTGTGCTTGTGGTGACGCCCAACTTCGACGACTTCCAAGGCATCCCTATGGTGCATCCCGACTACCCTCAGCGTGTAGCCACCTACAAGGGCGCCCGCAAGATTATTTGCCGTGCCGACGCGAAGGCCGTCAACGAAATCTGCAAGAATTTCAGGCACGGTCTGTTGGTCTTCGACGACTGCCGTGCCTACATCGACGACAAACCGAGCATCTATCTGAAGTCATTACTGATCTCGGCACGTCACGACGACGTGGATGTTATCGCCGTTGGCCATGGCTTCACGACCGTGCCGCCCCAGTTCTTCGCCTACGCCACGCATTTCATGATATTCGCCACCACCGACAATCCCGTCAACCGGAAGAAAAACGTCCGCGACTATCCAACAGTGGAAGCCACCGTCGCCCAGGTTAATAAAGAAGCCCTCACAGACCCGCACACCTTCAAGATCATCAAAAATGAATGAATACAAATCCATGACGCTTGCCCAGTTGTCCGACCTTTGCGGGGTGACGCCCGACACCATGCGCCGGTGGATCCGCGCCGAGCTTCCAGAGTTGGCCAACAGGCGCCGTGGCCTCTTCAAGCCCAAGGAGGTGAAGGTCGTTGTCGAGAACTTCCTGTAATGAAAGGGCCGATAAACCCCCCGTCCTATAGGCCCTTTTATACGCCCTTTGCCCGGTACCCGCACGGTAACGGGCTTTTCTTTTGCCTTTCCATAATGCCGCATAATGCTTGATAATCCGCGATAATGCCGCATAATGCTTGATAATGCCGAAAGGCCATTGACGGCCACACTAACTTTACAGCCTGATTTCAAATTTACTAAACCAAAAACCAAAATTTCTGAACTATGTTAGACAAGATCGCAAAATCAAACAAGATCATGGCCTTGGTGAGCATCGCCACTTTGGCTATCGTCGCTTATGTGCTTGTTTACAAGCCATGGAAAGACAGACAAACCGTAGGATAAAGGAGGGCCTGCCATGAAGATCGAGAGAAAACACATCATCATCGCCTTTGTGGTGGCCGTGGTCGCCTGGCTGCTGTGGAAGCGCAAAAAGGAAACCGAGGCTGTCGCCCAGGTAGCTTCGCCATCGACCCCCGACCGCCTCGAAGAGCTGATTGCCGCTGCGGGCCTCACTTCTTTGGAAGCCGAGCTAGTCCGCAAGTTCAATCCAACGGGCGCATACAAGGATTGGATCATTCAAGACGCGCTGTCGAAAGGTCTCGACCTTGAATCAGCCTATCTGCTCAACTGCCTGTGGAATTACTACCGCAACAAGGAAAACACCGCTTTCCAGAGCGACGCCTTCGCCACACGCTACCAAACCATCTACAACAAAGTAAAGGCCATGAACTAAAGGCCGCAAAAACAAGAATCAATAATCAATAATCAAAACCTTACAAAGATGCAAAATACACTTCGAGAGGCCTTAATGGCCCAAGCAACATTCGACATGGTGAACACCAGCGCCATCAATTCCGTGAAGCTGTGCATTCTGCCCGGTGTCTACAACACCATGAAAATGACCCAAGATCAAACCTCCAAAGAGGTCGTGATCAACTACAGCGATCCTGCCGCACTTGTCAACGCTGGCTACAGTGCCGACCAAGTGGCCGACGATTCCAAGTTTAACCCCAATGCCATCGTGCGAGTCACCGGTGTTGGCCGCGTCATGTTCCGCGACTTCCTCAACACCGTGCAGCGCGTTGGCGCCACTGTCAACAAGATCATCATCCAAAACAAGAGCCAAAGCCAGGATATCTACGACCAACAGATCGAGATCGCCAAGACCGTTATCGGTGCCAAGGGTGGTACTGACTTCATCACGTTGCAGAACTATGTGAACGTGAACGCCTACGACCGCTCCAAGATCACCATCGACCTGAGCGAGGAGCCTCTTGAGCTCACTCCCGAAGTCTTCATGGCCTTGACCATTCCGGCCAGTGCCCACTTCTCGCTCCAGTTCCAGTTCAACACCACGGTGAACATTTGATCCGACCAGAGCAAGGATTTTTTCATACAGATTGATTTTTAATTTGTTGATAAGGCGGGCAGGGCGCAAAACCCGCTCGCCTTTTCAAGTAAAACAAGGCAACAATGAATAACGTAATATCAAGACACCGCGCTCCGCTCAACAAGGACGTCCGCCAATATCGCCGCTATAGCAACGGAACGGTCGTCGACACGGGCAGCGTGTTTCAGCAAATCCCCGGCTCCAACGACTACGAGAACATTCCCACCAGTGGCACCAGTTCGTCTGTCAACTGGGGCGGCTTGTTGGGCCAGTTGATCAACGGCACCACCAGCGTGCTCACTTCCATGTTTGGCCGCACAGAGGCCGCACAGCTCAACGCCTATCAAACCATGTATAAGCAGGAACAACGCACCAACACCATCCTTTGGGTCGTCATCGGCCTGGTGGTGGCCATGGGCGTGGTGCTCGTGCTCCGCAAAACCAAATAAGCCATGACAACACCAAAGAAAACATATAGCGGCGCCTACAGCCGCCGCCGCTACAGCAACTTATCAACCGCATCGGGTGCATTCGGCACTTCAGGCGCAAATCCGGGAACGCATTCAACAGGATTTGTCCTGAATGCCTACGCCGAAAATCCCGCCATGGGAACGGTGGTCGCCAACGTCGTGTCTTCTGTCGTGCCGGGTCAAATTCCCGTTGCCGATTTTGCCGCAGGTGCCAATGCCACGGGCCGCAGCTATGCCGCGGGTACCGTCGTCGAAGTGTGGGCCAAACCTGTCGCCGGCTATCGTTTCGTCAGTTGGAACAGTGACTTGTCGGGCGTTCGCCAGTCCAATCCGGTCCGCATCACCATGAATAGAGACGTTACGCTCGTTGCCAGCTTCGAGCGCGTCAGCACCAGCTACACGCTGAATGTCGCCTGGGACGGAAGCATGGGTCGCGTCACAGCCAGCGGAAGCGGTATGGACGCAGGAAGAATGAGCGCCACACCTGGCTCGCAAGTCAGCCTCGAAGCCACGCCCAAAGACGGCTACGTCTTCAAGCGCTGGGAAGGCGTACAGCTTGCAGGCAACGTGCAGGACAACACCTCGCGCCGCATCACCATCACCATGCCAGCCCACGACATCAGCCTGACGGCTGTTTTCGCTAAGTCGGCTGACGTTCCCGGTGGCGGTGGTGGCACTCCAGGCGGTGGCACCAGCGATGATCCCGGCCACGGCGTCTATGAGACGCCCGCCGTCAATGTCTATCCCGCCAGTTCGGTGAGTCTGGTCGACAGTGCCGTCGCCTTCGTCAAAAAGTGGTGGTGGGCCCTTGCCATTGCGGCATGGCTCTACTACGACAGCAAGAAAGGAGGCCGCTCATGATGACCCAGTCAGGATGCTTTGGCCGCAACAATGTCGTCGACCCCATCGACGACACTCAGGAGGCCGCCCAAACTGTTGAGGAAATCGTAGACGGTATGCAGCCCGCGTCGGATCAGTCCGGCGTGGCTGCTCCCACCGTTTTTGCGCTCTCAATGGTGTGGCAGCGTATGCGTATGCTCACCTGGGCAGTGGCGCTAATTGCGCTCTACCTGGTGCTGAAGGAAACGAAATAACCCAAAAACCAAAGAATAATGGCACTATTATCACCGGAAGAAGCCCTGCTGCAAATCAAGAACCACGTACAAGAGGTTTCACGCGACGGTAACCGCACGCTGAGAGTCAAATGCGACACTGCCCATAATGCCAACGGCATGATCTACACCTATCAGGCCGTATTTGGTATGGATAACGTGAACGATGCCGGTTTCCATTTCCTCAACTCCGACAAATACGCCTACCCGCGTTTCAAGACAAGCGAAATGAGGGAACAGGCCCTTGCCGTGACTGAGGCATTGATGGCTGGCGAAACCGTGACGTTTACGTCTTCAGGCACCATCAGCATCGGAACTGTAGGAGGCACCACCAGCGTGAACACCGACCCGACTCCGACTGTCTCTGTGGTGACTGAGCCCGAAACCAGAAAAGGCTTCAACCTTGGATCCACCATTTACGTCATCATAGGTGCTGCTGTCATCATTCTTGTTTTGCTGCTATGGGACCGCAAGAAAAAATAATGATCCGTGAGGCCGACCTTGGTCCGGTCATCGCACGTGCCGACCATCAGGACGGAGCCATCGAGGTGAACAGCGCGATTTTCTACAAGCTGCCGTCCATGGTGCAGGAGTTCGTCTTGTGCCACGAGGTGTGTCACCTTCAGTATGGCGAACGCGACGAGGCCCGCACCAACGCACTTGCCACGCAGCTCTTCCTGAGCCGCGCCACCGGTGCCGGCGACCGCGCCCGACGCGAAAAGTTCGTGTCGTACATGGACGGACGCGACTACTCCAACTTCGCCTGGGAGATGCTGATCGCTCCAGTGGTGAGCTTGGGCATGACCGTCTACGGCATCATCCAAAACTCAAACGCGGGCTGGTACTCGTGGAGCACTGCCGTGCAGCGTGCCAACCTGAATACGATGCTTGCCACCGCCTTCGAGCAAAGCCGCCGACAGAGCCAACAGAGTGCCGCAGAGCTGTTTTGGGAGCAAATGATGCCCTACACCAATAAAGACAACTCGCTCGACGATTTCCTCAACCGTTCGAAAAACAGTTGGGTGAAGTCCGTCATCCGAGAATACGAAAACAAATACGGATTCGGCTTCCGCGAAGTGACGCCTATCGACCCCACCGCCTTCCCCATAGCGATGCTGGCCGTCGGCCTGCTGGTGGGAGCCGCCGTATATCTCATCATCAAAAAATTCAGGAAATGAAAACGACAGACATACAGAAGTTTTTGAAGAAAAACCAAAAGCCGCTGCTTATCGCATTGGGCGTGTTGGCGGTGGTCGTGGTGGTGTGGATTGTAATAAAAAAACGCCGCAATCCCCAAGGGTTGAAGACGGAAAGCGAGATTGAATCAAGTACAGGCACTAACATCACCTCTTCGCTCGACTTCTACCATCTTGCAGAAAGGCTTTGGAATGCCACAGTGTCTTACAGGTCTTTGCCTATCATTGTGTCATGGTGGCCAACCGGAACCAACGAGAAAGAAGTATATGCAGTGCTCGAATGCCTTAACACGCAAGCTGATTACATGATGCTTGAAAACGCCTGGGTCAACTATTACAAACAGAAATCGTGGTATGTGCAGCACATGAACCTGCAAGCCGAAAGTACCGTACCAGCTATATTGCGGTCGGAGCTGGATGCAAATGAGCTCCAACGTTGCCGCGACATTCTCACCGCGAAAGGGATAACACCAGATTTTTAAACAGATAAAAACGTAATGCGATGAAACCGAAAACCAAAAAGACATTGATCATCATGGCCGCCGTGTTGGCCATTGCAGTCATCGTTTGGCTGCTTTTCTTCCGTAAGAAGGAGTGGGAGCGCATTCTTGACCGTCTCACCATCGACGAGACCATCAAGGCAGAGATTCGCGCCGAGGCACGCCGCATCGACCAGAATCCGGCTTTGCGCCAGGCTGTGGCCGCCGAAGCCGCCGAAGTCTATGAGACCTACGACCGTTGGCTGATCATGACCGCTGCCATGAATTTGCGCTACCCCGTGCAAAGCAACCAACTGGGCCAAATCATCATCAATCCAAAAGACTGAAGCCATGAACCAGGAACTTACACAGCTTTTGGCCAACTATAAGGACGGCGTGCCGGTGAAGATCGAGCGCTCGTCAATCCTTTTGCTGAGTGCAGCGGCCATCATGGTCGTCGCCATCAGCGCAATGATCGTCAAACTCGTCAAGAAACTTTAATCCAGGTAGGAGGTATGAGGTAGGAGGTGTGAACCTCAAACCTCAAAACCTCAAACCTCAAAACCCGAAGAACCATGCCAAAGAAAAGAACCAAACCGACAAAGGCCTCATCCGTCATCAAGAAAGCCTCGTGCATCTACGACGAGCAGAAGGAGACCTACCAGAAGATGCTGAAGACCAAGTGCCGCCAAGGCAAGAAAGTGACCACCGCGGCCAAGGAGGCTTCCGAAACCTACAAGAAGCTCTACGGAGCCACGCCCACGGCCCGCTGGAAGCGAGCCCTGCGCGAGGCCAAACACTCGTAAGGAGACCGAACCATGACAACCTATGAATGGATAACGACCTTCCTGGTGCCGTTCACGGGCATCGTTTCGTGGATTGCAGGATCACGCACCCGCCGCAACGACACGCTCAAGGCCATGCAGACCACCGTCGACCTGCTTGTGCAGAAAAACCGTGAGCTGTACGAGGAACTGTTGCGCCTGCGCCAGGAGAACGACATGCTGCGTGACCAAGGCATCAAGCGCGACAACGAGATCGAAACGCTGAAGAACGAAATCGAAAGACTGAAGAAATGAAGAAACTGACCGACATACAGCGCACGGCACTGTGGGCCTCTTTGGCCGTGGCCACGGTGGGACTGGCGGCCTTGGTGTGGTGGATCACGCGCCGCCGTGCCGAGCGCAACCTGAGCGGCACCGGCACGGGAGGCAACCTCATCACCGCAGCCGTGCAGCAAGTGGTCGACACAACAAACCATATCATGCAAGGACAATATTTCACCATCAGCGAGCTGACGCGCTCGGCCACGGCACAAAGCCACCACATCGACAACACGCCCACGCCCGCCATCCGCGCCAAGCTGGAGGCGCTTATCGTGAACTGCCTCGACCCCATCCGCCGCATCTACGGGCGGCCCGTCATCGTTTCGAGCGGCTACCGCTGCCCGCAGCTCAACAGCCTGGTGGGCGGCGTGAGCACGTCGCAACACACCATGGGCGAGGCTGCCGACCTCGTGCCCGCATCGGGCGGGAGCCTCGGAGCCTTGGCCCGCGCAGCCATCCAGTTCGGCGACTTCGACCAGCTCATCCTCGAACAGGCCGGAGGCTCGAAGTGGATCCACGTCTCGTGGCGCGAAGGCAACCGCCGCCACAAGATCCTGGCCTACCGCAATGGCCGATACACCGACATCACCAACAACTGGGAGACCTACCTTGCCTCCTGGGCATAAAAACGGAAAGCAAAATGAAAATCGCCGACATCAAGAAAACCTTCGAGAACCGCGGCTACAAGCTGAAGCGTCTGCCAAACGGCAAGGTGGCCTTCATCACCCGCCGAGGCAAGCACACAATGACCTTCGACTCCTACGCCGAGGCATACAAGAAAATGTATCTGTCAGGAATGATCAAGTAAAACCTTAAAAACCTGAAAACCCAATGAAAAAATTCCAAGAGGGGAAAACCTACTACGGCCATTCGATGGTGGATTCCGACACGAAAATCGGGATAAAGGTCCTGAAACGCACCGAAAGCTTTGTCACCATCAAGAACCTTTCACGTTGGCCTGTCGACAAGACGCGCTTCAAGATACATGCAGGCTCCATCAATGGACAACAATACGAATACATCCGTCTGGGAAACTATTCCCTGGCTCCTATCATATCGGCAGCGGGATATTGAACCATAAAACCAAACCCAAATTGAAAAACCCATGAAAACCAAGAAGCCACAACCGAGCACACTTGAAGCCAAGACCGAAGCCTTCAAGAAGGAGGTGAACTTCAGCGGCCTTAACGAGGAGCAGAAGCGCATCTACACTGCCTTCGTGTTCCGACGTGCCAAACCCTACCGCTTCGCCGTCAACGACGCCAACGGCAACACGGTCAGGTTCCTGCTTTACACCAACAAGACCGACGACGGTGTGCTGCATATCATGGGGAAGCACTATAAGGGAGTCGCGGGACCCGTCACGGCCACGGAAATCGTCAATCTGTGCGACGTAATCCGAAACGGCGTAATGACATCGGACGGAAAAAGCATCACCTACACATGGATTAAGGGTGCAAGCACGCTCAAGCTGATTGTGGGGCTGAAGAGATCCAAGACTGGGGAGAATGTGCTGAAGTCGTTCTACTCAAACAGAAAAACTTCCAGGACAGCCGGTAGCAGCAACAAATAGGCTGTGGTGCCAATCCTGAAAGTTTTCCGCAAAATTACGAAAATTTTTGAAAACCAACCATAAAAACCGAAAATTATGACAAACGCAGAGAAAAAAGCCATTAAAGAATCGCTCAAAAAGGGAATTGCCATCTGGAAGAAAGACATCCAATTTTGGCAACAGAAAAAGAAAGAGGCTGAAGCCATGATCGCCCACGACAAGAAGAGGCATGTAGTGCCCAAAAGCGTGCCGAAAAGCACCTTCGCAAAGCGGTGGCACTGTGCCCGGAGCTGGTGCAAGTGAAAGCGCACCCGATAGACACGGTGCTCACCGCGCCCGGCTATGCCGACTGTACGACCGTGCCCCTGATGGAAGTGTTGCAAGGCAAGACCGTTTATGCCCCAACCGACCACGGCACCGTCATCGTGAAGCTGCGCCCAGCCGACAGCACGCTGAAGGTAGGCTTTGTGGCCGCCCCCATGCCCATCCGCTACAAAGACACCATCAACTACGCACAAGTGGTTGTTCCCGTGAACATGAAAAAGGTAGCCGGAGGAAGTACCTGGATATGGATAGGCTGCATCCTGTTTGGCATCGTCATCGGTTTTGTCGCGCTCATTTGGATTGCACTGAAAGTAAAGATTCATGAATAACCCATAAAACCCAATCGCCATGTTTATCAATTTCGCAGAACTATACGCTTCAGGCGGCACATTCGACCGTCAGGAAGTCAACACGTCGAGCAAAGACGGAACCACCACCATCTATGGCGGTTATTCGCCAATCGCAGACCCCGAAGATCCCAACATTGAGGATGCCGTTTGGCTTATCCGTAAACTCGTCGTCACCGAGTCGGGCGGCACGCAGACCATTGAATGCACCTGGGCCAAGGCCAAATGGAGCGAAAGATCTAACCAAGCAACCATCTACCAATACGGAAAGCCATGAGCCTGACAGTAATATTCGACAGAGTCCTTGGCCGCTTGCGCGAAAAGGACTATGAAGGCGGTGGAGGCGGAGGGAGCGACGTTCCCGACCCGACGTCGCATTTCAGCGTGAAGCTCACACCCGACGTCAACCAGAAATACTTTGCCGATGCGCAAACGAGCCCCGGCATGACCGTCACCGTAACGCTCAGGTTCGACGGCGCCCTGGTGGATGCCGACGCCACACCGAGCGGATGGACGCGCCAGTCATTAGGCGTTTATACCAAATCCATCGCACAGCCAGGCACTGTGGAATCGCAGCAATGGAGCTATACGCCAGGCGGTGTGTATGAGCAAAGGACCGCTGTCAAGAGCAGCCCGGCCCGCAGCCTATCAGCCATCTATCCGGCCTATTGGGGCATCTATCCTGGCAACATCGAGCATTCCGACCGTGACCTCACGCCTATCGTGGCACAGCTTTACGCACAAAACCGTCGCGTCACCCAAAACATGCCTACAACCGTCGTCAACGTGCCCAACAACACGAACGAAGACGTCTGGCTGTGGATCATCACCAAAGGCAGCGCAACGGCTACGCCAGGAGTTTTCGATATAAACATGATGCGAGACCCTGTAGACGATTTATATTTCACATCTCCTATTGACAATACCATAGACCTTACCGGCTATAAAGCCTATGTTTCAATAAATAAAGCAGATGCCGGACGTGGTTTCGGCGACGTAAAATTAACCATTAATATCAACGAAATATGAGTAATCCTGTCGATCAAAGCACTTCTAAAGTTGAGCAGTCATTTTTTCCTGTTTCAATCACGCCAACGTCAAGAAGTTTCCCAATCGCCTATGCAGACGATATATGGGATATAGCCAAAGAATTTACCGCTCTTTCCGAATTGACCGGGGAAGAAGGACAATACACACAGCATTATATCAATGAATTATTAGCTAATAGAATCAATTCAGCATTATCTGCACTCAGCCAGGGAGCAGTATATTTAGGTGCCGCAACACCGTCTTCACCAGAGCACCCTGAAACAAGTGTCAATGGATTTTATTTGGCACTCACTTCTGGCACTTACACCAATTTCACCGACAAAGGAGGTGCCGCACTGTCTGTATTAACCGGTGAGATAGCATTGTTTATTGTCGATGATGACGCATGGAAGAAAACACACATTTTCACAAAACCTTACATTGATCCTTCATCGAAAAATTGGATCGTTGATGGCGAAGACACAGGAATAAAAGCCGAAGGCCAAGACGGACAGCAAGCCTATCAGCCATTCAAAGGCACGTTTCCGACCCAATCGGCATTGGAAGCAGCCTATCCTTCACCCAACGACGGCGACACAGCCTATGTCGAAAATACAGTTGACGGTCAAGATGTGCTGGAGGTCTGGGATGTTGTGGACGGTGAATGGCACAACACACAACGCACTGACGATGCGCCAGTATTCGGCACTGGTCAGATGCTGGCATCGACCGGAATAGATGATTTGTGCGTTAACGATGACGAGGGCAATGTCGGGTCGTCTGGAGCTGTGTCAAAAATCAACAAATATCTTGATTTTTACAAAGATGTTGATTTTTCGCAGCTGTCGAAACAAAAAGGAGGCATCAACGGAACTACACTCTTATGGCAAGACGTCGCCGGCAGCACAAGGCATTATTCTATTCCGCTTGCCAACATCAAAACAGTAAAGATAGAAGGCTATAACCAATATATAGCATGGTTGACCAACAACACCGAGCCGACGACCAGCGGAACTTCGGCTCCGTTGGTAGAAAACACAAGTAGACAAACAATACACGGAACAGCGAAGCTCGATGTGCCAATCGGAGCACAATACCTGTTTGTGTTGGCTAATTCGAGCAATGGATCCGATATAGCACCGCAGCGGGTGGTATTGGTGTCTACCGAAGAATCTTTGCCAAAACTTGCAAAAGAGCAAGAGCTTGAAGATACAAATCAGGCTATATCCAACATAGTTTATGGCAAAGAAACGCAACTGACAGTATCAGATACGCCGTGCGGGTATATCATCACCGAATCCAATTCGCAAATCAAATGGGTGAACGACGGAACGGCAAAGGGTGCTATTATACAAATTCCAATCGGAAACAACTATCTGGAATTTACAGCTGGCAACAATGGCGGCAATGTGTTGTGTCTGCTCGAATCAGCCACACCCGTAGCCAACGCCGAGCCTGATTTTGCGACAGGATTTGAAAAGCGAATCACTGTAGGAAAAGGATCAACGCTGAAGCTGAAGTTAAATTCATCTTGCAGATACCTATATTACAACATCATGACTGCCAAAGGCGTCTCTGTAGTGCCTGCATCTATTGCATGTGGTGTGTCGATGACAAACGAGACTGTGCAGGATAAAAAGAAACTAAATCTTCTCGTCATAGGCTCTTCTGGCGACATGGAAATCATGGCTTATGTGCCTCCAATCCTGAATGAGATAGAATCAGGATATGACATTACGATAGGGATTGCATATCACAGCGGAGCTCAGGCATCTTATTACGTCGATGCCTATAAGAACAACACGCAGGCGGCTGAATATTATATGGAGTGGCTGCCAAACTCAAGCAAGTGGACTAAAGTAACATCTTCTTCTCAGTTGATGCTGAATGCAATACTACTTAGGAGGAAATGGAATATTGTCATGCTTAAGGGTACTGTCAGCAGCTGCCGTGAGCTGGTGAGAATCATACAGTCTGTGGTAGTGCAGCCAGTGTCGGTCGTCACAAGTCTCAACTATGCTAAATCCACTTACGACACCTTCGAGGTTGACGCGAACGGCGACCCATTGGAAGATACAGCGTATATTTTTGAAAATGATAATGTTCCGCTGCGTTCAGCTGCTGTAAAGAAGTGTGCCTGTTTTGATTTATTCCCAGTTGGGACTGCTATTCAAAACGCCCGCACCAATCCATTGCTGAGACAGTATGGAGACGTGTATCCATACGAACAGACCTTCACGGTTGAGGCCGGAGGGGAAATAGTGGTGAGTAACGGCAAGATCAAGGGATCCGGCAGCAAAGCTGACAAAATAAGGGTATGGCTAACAGCCGGAAAAGGACCGGTGAGGATGCTCTATGGATCTAACTACGGTTCATCTATCACATTTAGTTCGACACCGACAACATATTCAGCTGAGGCTAACAGCGACAATTTCAAGATTGTAAATTCAGGTAGCGATTCCTGCACGGTTACAGTGAGACTGTATGCAAGCTATGATAATTACCTGTTAAGTGCTGACAACACGCATCTGCAATCTGGAATAGCACTCCTTATGTGCTCATACGTTGTCGCGCTGAAGCTGCTCGAATGGACAGGCAACAGGCATCTTGGTATAGGGGCATCGAGATTTGTACCTACGGACGATACGGCTATTGCAATAGGAGCTATCCGCAACACAAGCGACTATTATTCGGGCAACATGATTCATGGTGAGGCAATGGGAGTGTCTGACTTTATCGGTACGGATGACAATGTTTATTCCAAATCGGAGTTGACCAAGGTTGGGGACAACTACTATGTCACCAGCACACTTGAAGACGGAGCTGTTACAGAGAACAGTATCCAGGTTAACGAAGTAGCGAACTGGAAAAATATTTACGCAGCTCAGGAGATTGCCAATATAGCCGTTGGCACGCCTCTTGAAATCACCGATTGCGGGACAAGCAATGAAGTCTTGATTGATATACCTGTGCCTGTGCCAAATTGATTCAGAACCTAATCCGATTCCACTCCAGAATTTTCTTAGCCTCAGCCTTATGCGTATAACGCTCAGTCATCGCTAAACTATGGTGGTCGGCCAGTTCCTTAACGAACTTGGGCGGCACACCATTTTCAAGCATTTCAGTGATACCCGTATCTTTTAGACTGTAAAATTGATAGGCACTTGGCAAGTTCAACGCTTCACGCATGGCTTCCCAGGTGCCATCAATTCTTGTTGGGGCCATGGGTTTCTTTCTTGGCCCGGCTTCGTATCTCGTATTTGAAAACAGAAACCAGTCTTTAGGCGCATCGTTCAGGCGATCCATATAAAAACGGATTTCTTCAGGCATGGCCAACACGCGCTCTTTGTGGTTTTTGGCTACCTCAGCCGGAACAGTCATCAGGCCCTCGGCAAAATCAACGTCTTTAACCTTCAGGCCACAGATTTCCTTTGGCCGGATAAAAAGCCGGTAGCACAGCATCATCACACAAACGAAATTCGGGTTTTCGGCCTCGAAATAACGCAAGATCCGCGCCCGGACATCGGCAGGGATGACCACGCGCTTCTTTTCGTCCACGCGCTTTGTCTTTATATTTTGAGCAGGGTTTTCTGCAATCCATCGCCGGTGTTTGCACCACTCAAACAAACCACGGAGGAATGTTATATAATTATTATAGGTGCGTGCCGAAATTCCATCTTCAATTTCAAGCATATAATCGAGCAGCACGTCTTCACCTATCGAGATTAGGAAACGCCCATCGAGGCCACCTTTCTTCAGCCAGTCATCGAAGGAGGCCGCAAAACTCCTGTAGGATCGCATGGTGTCCTTCCTGGTCTCTTTGGCCTTGGCAGCAAGGTAGTCATCAATAGCCTGGCCAATGGTTACAGTGGTTTTCTTCAGCCGTTCTGCCAACGGATTCCAACCTGAGTAAAGTTTCTCGTTTATGGAGTTCACAAGTGCCGTGGTGTATCTCCGTCGTTCGTTTTTCGGCACATGATCCACTTTCACACGTCGCCTGGTGAGGTTACCGGTCAGCGGATCTAAGACGTAAAATGACACAAAACAGCATTTCCCTGTATGGTACTGAGCTGGTCGAAAGGACAATAAATTTGAGGATTGCGACATTTTTTTTTCTCCTATTTCTTTTGAAAAAGGAGTGCGAGGTCTGTCCCGCTTTTGTCCCGGTAGCCAGAGTGAAATCCATGTAATTTGCTGAATTTCAAACTGGCAACTGGAATATGGTAGCGGGGGGAGGATTCGAACCTCCGACCTCCGGGTTATGAGCCCGACGAGCTGCCTCTGCTCTACCCCGCATCGTGCGAAAAATCTCGGAAAACAAAAAATTTCGTTCCCGAAATCGGCTGCAAAGATAATAATTTTGTTTCTTTGCAAGGCCAAAATCAAAGAAAAATTTTCACTATGAGTCATAAAGCAGGCTATGTCAACATAATAGGTCGCCCGAATGTGGGCAAGTCAACCCTGATGAATCAGCTCGTTGGCGAGAAAATCTCCATTATCACCTCGAAAGCGCAGACCACCCGCCACCGTATTCTCGGTATCGTCAACGGCGACGACTTCCAAATCGTCTTCTCTGACACCCCCGGTATCATCAAGGACCCAGCCTACAAGATGCACGAGGTGATGAACCAGTTCGTCAATGTCGCCCTCATCGATGCCGATCTCATCCTTTTCGTCGTCGACATCACCGACAAGAAGATTGAGGAAAAGACCGTCGAAAGGTTGAAGACGACAGACATTCCTGTCTTCGTGCTTATCAACAAGATCGACCTCTCCACGCAAGAGCAAGTGGAACAAGCCGTGGAGCAATGGCGCGAGACCTTGCCCAACGCCACCGTGTTTCCGCTCTCGGCACAATACAACGCCAACGTGGAGTTCATCTTCAAGCAGATTCTGGAAAAACTGCCCGAGTGTCCCCCCTACTTCCCCAAAGACGAGCTCACCGACCGTTCGATGCGTTTCTTCATCACCGAAATTATCCGAGAGAAGATTTTGCTCAATTACCAACAGGAAATCCCCTATTCAGTGCAAGTTGAGGTGGAATCATACGAGGAGACAGAGCACCGCATCCACATCCGCAGCATCATTTATGTGGCCCGCGACTCGCAGAAAGCCATCATCATCGGCAAGGGCGGCAGTGCCATCAAGAAACTCGGCATGCAGGCCCGCGCTGACATTGAGGAGTTTACGGGAAAGAAAATCTTTTTGGAATTGTTCGTCAAGGTTGACAAAGACTGGAGGGACAATGAAGCTGAACTGAAGCGGTTTGGATACGAAGCGTAATAAATGTTGAATGTTGAATGCTGAATGAAGAATGCTGAATGCGCGAAGCCAATCGTCGCTTTGCGACATTCCGCATTCAGCATTCCTAATTCCGCATTCAAAAAATGTGTAATTTTGCACCCGATTTTAAATTCAAAGCATCATGTCAAATATTGTAGCTATTGTGGGGAGACCCAATGTGGGAAAATCGACGCTTTTCAACCGTCTGCTGAAGCAGCGCATGGCCATCGTGGAAGAGACGAGCGGCGTAACGCGCGACAGGCACTACGGCAAGAGCGACTGGAATGGAAAGGAATTCACCGTTATCGACACCGGCGGCTATGTGGTTGGTTCGGACGACATCTTTGAAGAAGAAATCCGCAAGCAGGTGGATCTGGCCATCGACGAGGCCGATGTCATCGTCTTCATCGTCGACGGCCGTGAAGGGCTCCATGTCCTTGACGAGGACGTGGCGGTCATCCTGAGGCAACAGAAAAAGCCAGTTTTGTTGGCTGTTAACAAGATAGATGAGCCCAACAAGGAAATCTTGGCAGGCGAGTTCTATGCATTAGGCTTGGGTGAGCCCTTCCCCATGTCGGCCATGACCGGTACTGGAACAGGCGAGCTCCTCGACAAGGTCTGTGAGCTATTGCCTTCCGATACCACCGACTTCGACACCGACCTGCCCAAGTTTACCGTGGTGGGAAGGCCTAACGTAGGTAAGTCATCCTTAATCAATGCCTTCCTCGGCACCGACCGTCACATCGTCACCGACATCGCCGGCACCACCCGCGATGCCAACTACACGCGTTACAAGGCCTTCGGCATGGAGTTCATGCTCGTCGACACGGCCGGACTGCGCAAGAAGAGCAAGGTGGAGGAAGACATCGAGTTCTACAGCGTGCTGCGCTCCATCCGCGCCATCGAAGACAGCGACGTGGCCATCCTCATGCTCGACGCCACACAAGGCTTCGAGGCTCAGGACATGAACATCCTCCGCCTCATCGAGAAGAACAAGAAAGGCCTGGTGATGGTCGTCAACAAGTGGGACCTCGTGGAGAAAGACTCCAATACGCACAAGGCCTACGAGGAGTTGATTCGTTCCAGGACGGCACCCTTCACCGACTACCCCATCATCTTCACCTCAGCCATCAACAAGCAACGTATTTATAAGGTGCTGGAGTCGGCGCATAAGGTCTACGAAAACCGCGAGCGCCGCATACCTGTCCGCGAGCTGAACGACAAGATGCAGGAGCATATCAACTCTGTGCCGCTACCGACAGCTTCGCGCGGACGTTTCCTGAAAATCAAGTACATCACCCAGCTGAAGAGCATCGCGCCTCAGTTCATCTTCTTCTGCAACTTACCGAAGGACGTGAAGGAGAACTACAAACGCTTCTTGGAGAACAAGATCCGCGAGACTTGGGACTTCAATGGCGTGCCGATTCAGTTGATATTTAAAGAGAAGTGATTTTATAGGATTGGCCTGCGGCCAAGAAATCTATTAAAAATCATATATAAAATCATTCAGAATCAATTAGATATGTTTTATTGGATTTTTTAAATGGATTTTTTCAAGATTTCTTGCGAAGCAATCCCAATAAAAACAAAAAAATGGCTGAAGAAGAGAATATCGTCAGAATAGACAAATGGCTATGGGCAGTGCGCCTGTTCAAGACACGCTCGTTGGCGGCTGATGCCATCAAGGGCGGCAAGGTGAAGATGGACGACAACCCCGTCAAGCCCTCGCGCGAGGTGAAGGTGAGTGATGTCATCCAAGTGCAGATTGAGCAGTTACACAAGGTTGTGGAAGTCAAGACTGTCGTCAAGAACCGCGTCTCTGCCAAGCAAGTGCCTGAAGTCTACAACGACCTCACGCCCAAGGAAGAATACGAGCGCATCGAATTCATGCGCGCCTACAAAGCCGAGTGGCGCGACCGCGGCGCAGGCCGACCGACCAAAAAAGAGAGAAGGATGATTGAGCGACTGAAGGAGGAAATGTAACTAAGATATTTCTTTATTTTCCATCAATTATAAGCTTTTCTATCTTATCCACAAACTTGTGAGTAGGCTCCTTGAGTGACCGAGCCTCTTCCATTGAAATGTCATACGCACAATTGTAATCAGCCTTTTGACGGAGTTGGAACAAACGAGCCAAGAAACTGCCATCTTCCAACGAAATCTTCTCAGTTTTCACAAAATGCAAACTAAATTGTGTTAGCATTCCTGAATGGGTGTGTGCAACGATTTCTCTTTGGATGAAAAGGGCTTGCACAATATGAAAACAAGCATAGTAAAACCGGTTTACGGCCATATCGGAATAGTCCAAATCCATCATTTCATCAGCTTGATTTAGAAACCGATGCGCCATTTCAATTTGCATGTCAACCAATATTTTTCTCTCTTCTGGTGTCATTGCAATAAATTTACTGCATCATGTTGAACATTCTCATAGAAAGGCGTTGCCCGATAAGATTGCCATTCCTGCTCGGTGTACATAATCGGATTGATTTCCTCGCCCAATTCGCAGCCTAACAAAACAAAAGGATAACTTACCTTGTCATAATCCGATTGGGTGAGCTTTTCCTTATTGAGTATCAAAAGGATATCCCAATCAGAATGGTCATGAGCAGTTCCTCTCGCACGAGAGCCGTAAAGCCATGCTTCACCCCCATAAGGGACAACCGCTAATGCCAATTGCCGAATGTCAGACAAAACGTTTTCCATGGTTTTTGTATTTCACACTGCAAAACTACACAATTTTTCCAAAACAACAAATTAATAAACCTGTAGAGACGCGCCATGGCACGTCTCTACAATTTCGAATCGGAATATTCATTCCGCATTCCTCATTCTGCATTCTGCATTCCCAATCACACCATCAAAGCGCCCACAAGGCCCAAGATAGCGTAGAATTCGGGAAGAGCAGCATAGATCAGCGTGTTGGTGAACACGTCGTGACCTTGGCTCACGCCCACGATACCGTTGGCGCAAACCTGTCCCTGACGGATGGCGGAGATCATGCAGACCAAACCCACGCAGAGGCCCACGCCAAAGATGACGAGACCTTGCGTCGGGTCAGCCTTCAGCTTGCTCAGCAGCATGAAGAAAGCCACGAAGCCGTAGATACCCTGGGTGGCCGGCAGTGCCGACAGCACCATGAAATTACCCGATGCCTCAGGGCGTTTCTTGAGGCCGCCTTCAGCAGCGTTGCCCGCCGTCGAAGTGCCGATTGAACTTCCGATACCTGCCAAGGCCAACACGAGGCCGAGACCGAGATAACCTAAAATTGTTGCTAACATAATGTTGATATTTAAAGATTTAATAATTCAAGATTTCAAATTCAAAGATTTAAGATTGTAAAGGTTTATATTTCCTGCCTGAGCCTTCGTAACCGGAGTTTTTGAAGAACTCGAGGAAGTTGAGTCGCAAAGGATGCACGAAAGCACCCAAGACGCACATGGCGACGTTCAGCGTGTGACCAATCACCACGATGAGGATGAAGGCCACCCAGCCTAAACCGCCGTCGCCCAAAGCCTGAACACCGATGGCGTTGAAGGCCTCGCCGAGTTTGGCACCCGCCAAGCCCAAGGCATACAGACGCAGGTAACTCAACACATCGCCGAGAAGACCCGTGGCTGTGTTGTAGGTCTCCCACAAGCCCGAGCCCACATTGAGTAAGGGGTTGCGGTGCAGGTCGTTGAGGAAGAAGATACCCAAGGCCGACAAACAGCCTATGACAATAACAACCCACTTCGTCAGTGCCTTGTCCATCACGCCCATCAGGGCGAGACCGCCCACGATGACGCCACCTACAATAAGTAGTGTCCAGCCCCAAGTACTCAAGGAGTTGGCAAAGCCTTTCACCTTGGTGGACTGGTAAGTCTTTACAATCAAGGCAAGACAGATGTGGACGATACCGACGAGCAACGCCAGCACCATCGTGCCGTCATAGCCTGCAATCTGCGAAGGTAGCATAATCTTCTTCACCCCTTCGGGTAGCCAGCTCCAGTTGAGCATATCCACGGAGAAGAAGGTATGGAACAGGAATCCCACCACAGTGGTGGCGATGCCCAAAGTGATGCCCAAAGGCGCAATCTTGCCCAACACCTTCTTCAAGGCAAGGCTGGCACCGATGAGCACCAAACCATAGCCCATATCGCCCATACAGAAGGCGAAGAAGAGCATGAAGAAGATGGAGATGAACACCGTCGGGTCGAATTCGTCATATCTGGGTCGGCCGTACATGTCGGTCAGCAACTCAAACATCGAAACGAACTTGTTGTTTTTTAGCTTGATGGGTGGATTGTCGTCGACTTTGGCTTTATCCACCAGATAAAGGATGTTTTCCTTTTCCAGCATATCGTGCAAGGCAGGCTCGTTCACCGCGGGTGCAAAGCCCTCAAAGACCGTAATGTAGTCCTCAGCAGCTTTTTCGCCTGCGGCATTAGCCAGATGCAGGTCAAGTTTCGACAAGGTCTTATCCAACTCGGCTTGCAACACAGGTTCATGCCATTTCAGTTGGGCCAGACGATGTTCTTTCTCTTTCACCTGCGCCTCCAAGTCGGCAATTTGCTTCTCAATGGCGGCATAGTCGCGGTCGGGAGCGGGCAGTTCTTTCAGCGGGAAGTCGTAGTCGTCAGTGTCAGACACGACCACGAAATAACTGTAGCCGCCGAGGTTCGAAATCTCGCTCAGTGCATATTGTTCCTTCCATGCGGGGTCGATGGCTTTCGCCTTGTAGAAGTGGAGTTTCAATCCAGTTCCCTTGAGGCGGTCGAAGCTCTTGGCGTCAAACTGACCCCAAGGCACCAACTCATCCGCGTCCTTGCGGAGCTGCGGTAGCTGTGCCTCAATGGCTTCTTTGTCGCGCACGGTCTCCATCACCTCCACGGCGAAATCGGTAGGCTTCTGTCCCGGGTCGTCGGCCTTCTCAACCATCTTCAAGGCGGCAAGTGCCTTGCGGTAAATCTCCGCACGAGCCGACAGCTTCTCCGATTTATCGTCGATGGGCTTCAGCGAGCGGGTAATATCCACCACGCCCACCGATTGCAGCTTCTCCAAGAAGGCATCGGCGTCGCCGCTCATGAGGATGAAATCATATTTTGTCATTTCAGTTACCATGTTCTGCCTCCTCTTCTTCCATGTGTTTGTTTTTCACGATTTTCTGCGAAGCCTTGTCAAGGTTCTCCGCGTCTTCCATGTATCGTTTGATCTTACGTATGGCTTCGTTGTAGCCAGGAATTTGCACCTTCTCGTAAAGGTTGACTTTCTGTGTGGTCTTCTTCCGTTGGTAGTCCAAGATGCGGCTCACCTCGGTATAGACCTCCGACTCGATGCCCAACTGCGCCAGATTTTTCAAGATTTGAACGCCGTCGGCATACCACATCGGCTTGGTGAAGAGGTTGATGTCCTTCACATCGAACAGCACCTCCTCCAAAGACGGCACGGGCACGCCCGCAATCTTGACGGTCTTCAGCTTGACATCGGTCACGGAAATCAGTCCTGGCTCAAATTCATTCCAAAGCCGGGCCATATACTCATACGACTTGAGTTCGGCCTCTAACTGTTCTACAAGTCCCTCCGAACGCTGTTTGGCTTTCTTCACCTCAAGGCGCAGCGCACTCTCCTTGCTCTTCAGCGTGGGCAGGGCACGGGTTCGCGTCTTGAGCTGCTTGTTCAGCTCGTTCAGCGAGGTCTTGTTATATTGAAATTTGATGGCCATTGAATCGATTTAAAGATTTAAAATTTAAGATTCAAAATTCAAAATTGGTCACTTCGAAGGCTCTTTCCAGTATTTCTCAATGAGTTTCTCCTTCAGACCCGTTTCGGCCTTGGTGAAATATTTGCCGAACAGTTCCCAAGCCGTGTCTAGCATCTCGGTAATCGGGATGTTGACGTCGATGGCGAGGAGGCGCGTGGCGTATTCCTTGGCGTAGTCGAGACAGCGCAGGTCGTAGTCGCTCAGGTCGAAGCCGTTCTCCAATTTGGTTTTGGCATTGGCAGCATCGGCATACAGACGCACCGAAGTGTTCATCACGGCACTGTGGTCCTCACGGGTCTTCTTGTTCTGCACATGCTGTTTCAGACGTGACAGCGAACGGAACGGGTCAACGATGACCTTGCCCGAGTCGGGGTCGGCACGGAGGTACAACTGTCCCTCGGTGATGTAACCCGTGTTGTCGGGAATGGCGTGAGTGATGTCACCGTCGTTCAAGGTTGTCACAGCGATGATGGTGATAGAGCCACCCGAAGGCAGTTGCACGGCCTTCTCATAAATCTTGGCCAAGTCGGAATAGAGTGAGCCAGGCATGGAGTCCTTCGAAGGAATCTGGTCCATACGGTTGCTCACGATACTCAGAGCATCAGCATACAAGGTCATGTCGGTGAGCAGTACCAACACCTTTTCGTTCTTGTCGACCGCGAAATATTCCGCAGCGGTCAAGGCCATGTCGGGAATCAGCAGACGCTCGACAGGCGGCTGGTCGGTAGTGTTCACGAAGCTGACGATCTTATGCAAAGCACCCGCACTTTCAAACTCGTGTTTGAAGAACAGATAGTCGTCGTTGGTCAGGCCCATACCGCCAAGGATAATCTTATCCACATCGGCGCGGAGAGCCACCATACTCATCACTCGGTTGTAAGGCTGGTCGGGATCGGCGAAGAACGGAATCTTCTGTCCCGAGACCAAAGTGTTGTTCAAGTCGATACCAGCGATACCCGTAGGAATCAGCTCTGAAGGCATACGACGTTTATAAGGGTTCACGGATGGGCCACCTATCTGGCGTTTCTCACCCTCTACAGCCGGGCCGCCATCGATAGGCTCGCCGTATGCGTTGAAGAAACGGCCTGCGAGCTCGTCGCTCACATTCAAGGTAGGCGGCTCGCCAAAGAAGGTGACCTCGGCATTGGTCGGGATGTTTTCTGTGCCACCAAACACCTGCAGGGTGACGCTATTGTCCTTGATTTTCACCACCTGCGCCAAACGGCCGGCCACAAGAGCCAGCTCATCGTTGGTCACGCCTTGCGCCTCAAGGGTCACGGTGGCCTTGGTGATGGCAGTCAGCTTCGTATAGATGCGTTGAAAGGCTTTCTCACTCATGTTTCAGTTCCTCCTTAAGCTGGTTCAAGTATTTGTTGAATTGTTCCGACTCGTATTCCGAGTAGTTCATCTGACGGCAGATGTTGATCAGTCCCTTGAAGTAGGTGGTACACTCCTCGAAGTTGTCGAACTTGAAGCTGCGGTCGCAAATTTCAAGTATCAGGTCGAGCATGAACTTCTGGCGTTCCAATGGGCAGCAGCCATCGATGTCATCAAAAGCGTCTTGTTGAAGTATCACAAAGTCAACAAGTTCCGATTTCCAGTATTGCTCATGGTACGACATCGGCACACCGTCGTCGCCTAAGATGTTGATTTGCTCGTAAGCATCCTTACCCTTACGGATGATGTATTTCGTCTTCGTCACCTTGTCGACCCAACCCTTTTCAATCTTCTCGTCGAGATACTCGATAATTTCGGGGTATTCGAGGTATTTCGAATAGGAGTCCACGGGGTCGACGGCAGGATAACGCTTCTTGTCGGCGCGGTTCTGCGAGAGGCCGTAGAAGCAACGTGCGGCTTTCTTGGTGCTCTCGGTGACGGGTTCCTTCAAGTTACCGCCGGCAGGCGAAACTGTCCCGATGAAGGTGATGGAGCCCGACTGGCCGTTGTTGAGTTTCACGTAGCCTGCACGCGCATAGAAGTTGGAGATGATGGCCGAGAGGTCCATGGGGAAACCGTCCTGACCAGGCAGCTCCTCCAAACGGTTACTCATCTCACGCAAGGCCTGTGCCCAACGTGAGGTGGAGTCGGCAAGTAGCAGCACCTTCATGCCCATGGCACGGTAGTACTCGCCGAGGGTCATGGCCGTGTAAACGGAAGCCTCACGAGCCGCGACCGGCATGTTGGAGGTGTTGCAGATGATGATGGTACGCTCCATCAGGCTGCGACCCGTGTGTTTGTCCTTCAGTTCGGGGAACTCGGTGAAGATTTCCACAACCTCATTGGCACGCTCACCGCAGGCCGCCATAATGATGATGTCAGCGTCGGCTTGCTCGGCGAGGGCGTGTTGCAACACAGTCTTGCCGCAGCCGAAAGGTCCGGGAATGAAGCCCGTGCCGCCTTCGGCGATGGGGTTCAGCGTGTCGATGGTACGCACACCCGTCTCCATCACCTTGAAGGGACGAGGTTTCTCAACGTACCCACCCACGGCCACCTTGACGGGCCATTTCTGGGTCATGTTCACCTTCACCTCCTCGCCTTCCTCGTTGGTCAGCGTGGCGATGGTGTCGGTAATCTTGTATTGTCCGGCTTTGGCCACCGACTTCACCGTGTAGGTACCCTTGAAACTGAACGGCACCATGATTTTGTGGGGTAGCCAGCCTTCTTTGACTTCACCCAACCAGTCGGCGGCAACGACTTGTTGTCCAACTTTTGCGATAGGCGTGAAGTCCCAAAGTTTCTCTTCGTCGAGGGCCTTGGTGTATTCACCGCGTTTCAGAAACACGCCCGTCATGGTGGCGAGGTTGTTCTGCAGGCCGTCGAAGTTGCTCGAAAGCAAACCAGGTCCCAAGGTCACCTCAAGCATGTAGCCTTGGAATTCCACCGGGTCGCCGATTTGGAGGCCACGGGTGCTCTCAAACACCTGCACGGAGGCCTTGTTCCCGTTCACCTTGATGACCTCTGCCATCAGCTCGACGCCGTCGAGGTCGATGAAGCAGATTTCATTCTGTGCCACAGGGCCGTCCACCTCCACAGTGACGAGGTTTGCAATGATTCCTGTAACTTTTCCTGTTGTTTTCATATATTATAATTCAATATTCAAAATTTAAAATTCAAAGATTCTGTCAGGGCCTTCGACCTTTCGACAAACTCAAAGCTCATTCTTCCTCAACTATTTCAAGAGCAGTGGTTCCAGTGATTGTCGTAGCGCTGTTAACACCTCCAAAAGTGCCACGCACCTCCTTGACGAGTTTGCGGAACATCTCGTCCCCTTTTGTCTCATCAAGTTCAGCCCAGCGCTGCACGGTTTTCGCTTTCACCATGAAAGCAAGGATGGCGTTCATGTTGAAATAGTCCATGCGGGCGATGTCGCTGGCCTTCTCCCATTTCAGCTCGTCCATTTTCTGCTCGCGTTCCACAAAGTCGGCATCAGCGAGAATTTCCTCGATCTGCTTACCTTCCTCGAAGTCGGCCTCGGGCAGTTCCAAGGTGTAGTCTTCGGCTTTCTTGCCGAGGCGCTTGGCCAGGTAGTTCACCTTCATGTTGCGCAGGCGACCATCGAAGTCGAAATACTCGCGGATGAAACGGTTCTTGCTCTTGGCAGCTTTGTCATAAAACTCAGCGCTTAGGCTATTCTCATCGAAACCTTCCTCCATGAGTTCAACCAGTTGCTGGTCTTTTTCGGAGAGCAGCTCCATGATGGACTCTTTCACGGCAGCATAGTCGAAGCCCGTGTTTTCGAAGCCCGAGGTCAGTTCCGGCAAGCCAGCCACGATATAGACGTAGTTATCCATCAGCCAAAGAGGATTTTCTTGGTGGCGGGACGCAGGTAGTTGGCGATGAGTTGTGTGAACTCGTCATCGGTAAATTGCAGCACATAGCCGCCGTCCTTGGGAGCGACCTTAAAGCCACCGTTCATCTTCTTGGAGTAATCCACCTTGACCTCGCCCTTGAACTGTTTGGCAATTTCGTTCTTCACGAAAGGCTCCACCTCGGCTTTCAAGGCTTCAGGAAGAATGAGGTTCAAGTCGACGGGCGACGCGTTGGCAGGATTGAATGCTTTCACCACGCTGTCAATCAAATCTTTGACGAAGGCTGCATTATTCATATTGGCCTTCACGCCTTCGGTGGCGGTCTTAGTTACCACCATCTTCTCGATTTCCTGTTTCGTCACGGCGATGCTCTGCGTGGCGGCCATCTTGACGTCAGCAGTCACCTTGGTTTTTAGTTCCTCGGCTTCCTTGTTAGCCTGCGCCACAATGCGGTCGGCCTCGGCCTTGGCGTAGGCCACAATGCGGTCAGCCTCAGCTTGAGCCTTTTGCACCAACTCCTCGCCGTCATGTTTTCCTTTCGACAAGCCCTCGTTGTAGAGCCTATCGGTCAATTCTTGCAGTTTGTCTTGCATATATTTTTCGTTTTGTTTGTTATTTCTGAATTAGGTTGCAAAATTAAGCAATCCAATCAACAAAACGAAATGAAAAAGGAAATATTTTAGGAAAGCTTGTAATACGACCCCAAAATCCGCGCAAACCACTTGGCGGGCAAGATGCGTTTCAACAAAACCGACAGTTTTTGTTCAAAAGAAGCCACGACATAACCGTTTCGGGGATGCTTCATTTGGATGATTTTGGAAATTTTCTTGGCCAAAACAATAGGTTTTAAGCCACCATTTTCGTCATGTTCCACCTTCTCGATGGCCGTTTTGTAAATGGGATAGGCTTGCAATGCGGCCTCGTTAGCCACTTTCTTGCGGCTTCCCGTGAAGCCTGTGGAAAAATCGCCTGGACGAAGCACTACCACCTTGACTCTCTGTTGTTTGACTTCCAAACTCAAAGCCTCACAATAGCCTTCGATGGCAAACTTGCTAGCGGAATAGAAGCCTTGGAACGGCAGCCCCATCAAGCCACCGATGCTGCTCAAAGCGATGATTTTGCCACTACCTTGCTTGCGCATGTGAGGCAAAACGGCATCGACACAATGCACCAGACCCATGAAGTTCGTGCCCATCTGCAAACGGATTTCATCTTCAGTGGCAAACTCCAGCGGTCCACCAATGCCCATGCCCGCGTTGTTGACCAATACATCGATATGTCCTTCTTTCTCAACGATTTCGTCGACAGCATTTTTTACTGCCTCACCATCGAGAACATCGAGTTGGAGGTAACGCACTTGGGGCAAAGGATCCACTTCGCGGCGCACCGTGCCATAAACGGTGTGGCCCTCCAGCGAGAGCAGTTTTGCAGTCTCAAGACCGAAGCCTGATGATATTCCCGTGATGAAAACTATCATGCTATAATTCCAGCATCCTTGAAAGCCTTGGTAATCTTCTCGATGGCCTCATCAACCTGCTCGAAAGTGTGTGTCGCCATCAAGGCAAAACGAATCAGTACATCCTCCTCGGGGACGGCGGGGGCGATGACGGGTGTGACGAACACACCATCGTCCAACAGCCTGTTGCACAGCCAGAAAGCTTTCTCCGAATTGCGCACAAAGAGCGGAATGATGGGGGTCTCACTATGACCCGTATCAAAGCCACGGTCTTGGAATTGCTTGCGGGCGTAGTTGCTCAAATCCCAAAGGTGCTCTATACGCTCAGGCTCGCTCAGCATGATATCAATGGCCTTGCTCACCGATGCCACATTCGCGGGCGGCATACTGGCACTGAAAATCAAGCTTCTGGCGTTGTGCTTCAAGTAGTTAATGATATCGAAGTCGGCGGCGATGAAGCCTCCCAACGAACCGAACGACTTGGAGAAGGTGCCCATGATGAGATCGACCTTATCGGTGAGGCCAAAATGGTCGGCAGTGCCGCGTCCCTGATGACCCAACACACCCAAGGCATGGGCATCGTCCATCATAATGTCGGCATTGTATTGATCGGCCAGTTCCACCATACGCGGCAATGGCACGATGTCGCCTTCCATCGAGAAGATACCGTCAGCCACAATAAGCTTGACGGAGTCGGGGTTACAGAGTTTCAGCTTGGCTTCCAGGCTATCCATGTCGTTGTGGTTGTATTTCCACACCTTGCCGAACGAAAGACGTGCACCCTCGATGATGGAGGCATGGTCGAGGCTGTCCAAAAGCAGGTAGTCGTTGCGGCCACAAAGTGCCGAAACCACACCCAAGTTGACCTGAAAACCAGTGCTAAAACAAACGGAGGCCTCCTTACCCACCAATTTGGCTAGCTTTTCCTCCAAAGCCACATGGATGTCAAGTGTTCCGTTCAAAAATCTTGAGCCAGAGCAACTTGTGCCATATTTCTTGATAGCTTCGATGGCGGCTTCCTTCAAGCGTGGGTCATTGGACAAGCCCAAATAGCTGTTTGATCCGAACATCAGCACATCCTTGCCGTGGATTTTCACCACCGTGCTCTGTTCAGACTCGATGGGCTTGTAATAGGGATATATGCCTTTCGCTTGAGCCTCTTGTGGGGCTCTATATTTGGCGCAGTTTTGTCTTAATAGATTCGTTTTCATATCATTATCCTTCCAAATGCTTAATATAGGTTCTGGCTCTCTTCGTCAGGTTGTGCTCAAGATAACGCCACAGGTTCTGCACACTCGTGTTGTCTTCCAATTCGCGTGTCGACTCGATGTATTTGATGCCGTTTTTGGTGATGCCTTTTGCAAACTTGTCGAAAATCATGGCATTCACACCTTTATTCTTGTATTTCTCGTCAATGGCAATAAGGAGCAAGTCGATAGTATCGTTCTGTTTCAATGCATTCAGCATATACATCCATCCAAAGGGGAAGAGCGAGCCTTTGGCTTTTTGCATAGCTTTGGCGAGCGAAGGCAAGGCTACGCCGAACCCCACCACCTGTTCATCTGAGTCGAGGACGATGGAGACGTAATCAACATTGATGTTGGTCACGAATTGCTTCTTAAGGTCTTCGCATTGGCCAGGCGAAAGTTCTGAAAAACCGTGCAGCTTTGCGTAAGCCGAATTAAGGCAGCGGAACACACCATCAAGATAAGGCTCCAACTCCTTGCGGTTGCGGAAGGCAGCCTGATGCAGGCTGTTCTTGACGGAAACCAGCTGCGCCATGCGTTCGTAGCGCTCGGGGATGACCTCTGGAACATTAATAAGGTATTCCACATAATCGGCATCCTTGGCATAGCCCAAGTCAGTCAGATGCTTTTCATAATAAGGTGCATTGTATTTTCCATAGGCCGTGGGCAACTTGTCGAAGCCTTCCACCAAAACGCCGGCAGGATCAAATTCGAGGAAGCCCATAGGGCCACTCATCGTATCCAAACCATTCTTCTTGGCATATTGCTCAACAGTGTCAACCAAGGCTTTGGAAACATCACGGTCGTCGATGAAGTCCATCCAACCGAAACGACAAACCTTTTCGCCTTTCTTCTCGTTGTATTTACGGTTGATGATACCCGCCACGCGGCCCACCACCTCGCCTTTCTCGTTATAGGCCAACCAATACTTGGCCACGCAAACTTCGAAAGCGTGATTCTTTTCAGGCGTCAAGGTGCCGAGGTCCATCGATTCAATCTGCGGCACATAGTAGGGATTATCCTTATAGAGTTGATTCGGGAAATGGACAAAAGTCCTCAATTCCTTCCTCGTCTTAACTTCCTTAATCTTAGTAATCATCGTGCAAAAATACGCTTTTATGAAATCCGAAAGCACATTTTATTTGCTTTTTTCAATTTTTTGCTCTATTTTTGTAGCCTCAAAAATAGCTAAAAGCAACAAATACAGAAATCCGACAAAGTGTTCTCTAAAACCCTATCGCTATGAAAAACAAAATTTTACACTTCCTTTTCCTCCTCCTATGCACTGCCGGAGTAACGAATCTGTTTGCACTATCCTTCGATGATGGTTACCTCAAGTACACCGTCAATGCCGATGGGACGACCGTGACGGTAAATGGCCGCAAGTCGGGCATTACCGCCTCGGGCTCGCTTTCCATCCCCAGCACAGTGACCTACAACAACATCACCTACACCGTGACCGCTATTGGCAATTTCGCTTTTAATGGCGCATCCGGCTACACAGGCACGCTGACCCTCCCGAACACCTTGGTTACGATAGGCAACTATGCCTTTGGATCATGCACCAATTTCGTGGGTTCGCTGACCATCCCCAATTCCGTGACCACGATAGGTAACAATGCTTTCAGTTCTTGCTCCTCATTCACCGGCTCGCTGACCATCGGCAGTTCCGTGTCCTCAATAGGCAATTCGGCTTTCAAGAACTGCACAGGCCTGACTTCCATAATGGTTTATCCCGAATCGGTGCCTACTATGGGTACAGACGTGTTCCTTAATGTGCCAACGGACATCCCGGTGTCGGTGCCATGCGCCTCATTGGCGGACTATCAATCGGCCTCAGGCTGGAGCCAGTTCACCAACATGCACTGCACCGAAACGCTGACCGTGTATGAAGGTACGACCACCAACCAAACTGTCCCCGCCTACATCTTCTATTTCGACGAGTTCACCAGGAGCCAGTTTGTCATCCCCGCCGACGACTTGGTAGAAATGCTTGGCTCATCTATCACAAGCATGACGTTCTACACCAACTATACCAATATTCCTTACAACACAGTTAGCCCTGCGGATGTCTACCTGAAGGAGGTGGATTACACCTCGATTAGTGCCTTTGAGTCCAAGTCTTCTGCCACCAGCGTTTACAGTGGTTTCTTCGACATCGTGAGCACAGATAACGGTGGTAAAATGACCATCAACTTCAGCACACCCTTCACTTACCAAGGCGGTAATCTTTTAGTGGGTATAGAGAATACCGATGACGAAGGCTATAAGAATATTTACTTCTACGGCCAAGAAGTCACCGGGGCATCCATTTCTGGCTCAAATCCCACTAGCTTGGATGACGTGCAGCCCACCCAGCGGAACTTCATCCCCAAGACCACTTTCGGCTTCACTCCCGCTTGTGATCCCAAGAGTTTGCCATACGCATACGGCTTCGAAGACCCCGATGAATTCGACTGCTGGACCAAGCTGAAGTGCCATACCGATTCAGACATCAACAACGATGACACCTACGAAGGCGATAATAGCTTTAGGTTCCGATGGACCACCAACCCGCCTCAATACCTCATCTCACCCAAGTTTGATGTAGCTGTGGACATGAAAGTGTCGTTCTATTACAAGAACGGTTCTAACTCCTGGCCAGAATCTTTCCAGGTGGGTTACTCCACAACAACAAAATCGCCTAGTGCCTTCGTTTGGGGCGAAGAAGTGACCGCCAATGACCAATACACTTGGCAGCTTTATGAAGAGATTTTCCCTGCAGGCACCAAATATGTCGCCGTCAAACTCAATTCTAACGACAAGCTTTATCTTTACCTTGACAACTTCAGCTTCGAACCCTATTTCTGCCCGGATGAACAACAATGCGAGCTCACTTTTACACTCACCGACAGCTACGGAGACACATGGAATGGCAATGCCATCCGTGTGGTGGATGTGCAGACCAACACTGTTTTGGCAATCATGACCAACGACTACGACTATTATGATGCTACCGGATCGTCAGCAGCCTATACACAGACGAAAACGCTCCCCGTGTGCGACGGTCGGGAGCTCCGTTTCGAGTGGGTGAGTGGCCAATGGCCGAATGAGTGTTCTTATACAGTCACCGACAATAACGGAATCGTGGTCTTTACCGGTTCAAATGTGATGAGTGAGGCCGTCAATTACACCATCGACTGCTCGCAACAGTCTGTCTTCATTACTGATGGTTACTGGAACGATGGCGACAACTGGAATATCGGCGAAGTGCCCGAAGAAGGCAGCGATGTCATCATCCAAGCCGATGCTGTCATCCCCGAAGGTTATACTGCATACGCATGGGATGTTACCCTCGACGGCGGCAGCATCACCGTTGAAGACGGCGGCCAACTTTGGCATCGTACAAGCGGCCTTGTGGTTACCATGAAGAAAAACATCGTAGGCTACGGCAACGCGAACAACCAGGACCACTATTACCTGCTCGCCTCCCCGTTCATTGAGGACATACCTGTACCGACAGCAATGACCTCCCCAGGCTGCGACTTGTATAAGTTCAACGAGAATTATCCGAATGCCGAGTGGCGCAACAGCAATCAAGATCCTATCGACGAGCTTGAACAGCTTGAGGGTTATCTTTTTGCCAGCCCCAATGACCAGGAGCTATCGCTGACGGGCAGTACAATGATGTCAGGCTCATATAATCTCCCCAATGTGCCTTATAATGAGAATCCAAACAACACCTTCAACGGATGGCGCCTCTTGGGTAATTTCCTCACCTGCGACATTTATATCTATGAGCAAGACGATGATGAATACATACCAATGGATGTCATGGTCTACAACGAAGAGGGTGAAAAGGTGACGCTTTCGGCTGGGCCTATCCCACCGATGAGTGCCTTCTTTGTAAAATTGACGGAAACGACGGATATCTTTTTCGCCTGGTATCCCATATCCTATGCAAGGCCGGCAGGCGCCCTCAAAGGCAAGTTTACCGTGAATAGCAATGGCGACCAAGTGCGGTTCTCGCAAGGCAACCTGCAATACATCGGTAGTGCCAGCACGCCTTACTGGAAGTTTGCCGACAAACAGTGGGAGACATTGGGCAACAATGGACAAGGCAGTACGAACCAAAATGTCGACCGAGACCTCTTTGGCTGGGGCACGAGCGGCTATGACCACGGCGCCGTTTGTTACCAACCTTGGAGCACGAGCCAAACAAACAGCGACTACCTTGTCTATAACAACCGTTACTATAACCTCTATAACTCGACAGGCAAGGCCGACTGGGGTTACAACGCAATACGTAACGGCGGCAACCAAGAAAACAGCGGATGGCGCACACTGACCAACGACGAATGGACCTATATTATCGATGGACGTAATACTCCTTCAGGTATCCGATTTGCTATGGGTAGTGTGAATGGTGTGGATGGCCTCATCTTGTTGCCCGACAATTGGGACGCCTCTACCTACACGCTGAACTACACAAATGATGATTATGGAAATTTCTCTGGTTTCTATGCTAACACCATAAGTGCAACGGATTGGACTACGATTCTTGAAGCCAATGGAGCAGTCTTCTTGCCCAAAACAGTTGGCCGCAATGGGACTTCAATAACTAATAACTGTAATTACTGGTCATCCACTCATAGTGATATTAACCAAGCGTACTGTGTTTATTTTGGCAATAATTATGTCGGTTTTAGTAATTCTACGAATAATCGAAGTACTGGAAATCCTGTGCGTTTGGTGAACCCTGTAAACAATTAATTTCCAAATATAATAAAAACGAACAAATTGAGTTAACAAATTAAATACAACAAAAATGAAAACAAAATTATTGACAATTGCAGTGACGGCCGCACTCATGCTGACGGCCATGATGAAAGTTCAAGCTCAGAATTTTGAAGGTCCATGCCTGCCCCAAATGCACGGAATGGATGATCACCAAAGCGCTTTATGTGGTTTCACACAGACTATCGCTTTATCTGAGGATTGGAACTGGGTGAGCCTGTACGTTGAGGGAAATCCAATAGAGATGCTTATGCAACTGGAGGCGGCCCTTAGCGACAACGGAATCCAGATTGAGTCGCAGTATGATGGTCTCACGGAGAACATTGGAAACGGATATTGGATGGGAGATTTGGAAGAGAACGGAGTTGTGAATGAGAACATGTACCTGGTACAGGCTGCCACGGGCTGCGAGATAGAGTTGCAAGGCGCGGTTGCCGATCCTGCCGACCATGTGATTACGCTGTATCCTGAGTGGACGTGGATAGGCTTCCCGTGCACGGAGGAGGTTGACATTATGGTTGCCTTGACGGGATTGGAGGCAGAGGAAGGAGACATGATCGAGGGTCCGGAAGGAGTTGCCGAGCATCTGGGAGGCGGATACTGGTACGGACTTGAGACTTTGGTTCCCGGCCAGGGTTATATGTACTTCTCCAATAGTGATGGTGTGAAGACGTTTTTCTTCCAAACGGCTGGACTAGATAAAGCTGCCCGTGCTGTCACTAATATTGGTAAACTCCCCGAGAAACCGATTATGGTGATTAGAGAACAAGATAAAGTTAAATAACCATGAAGAAAATTCTTGTTTATCTTTTGGTTTGTATGTCATGCACTGTAGTGCGTGCGCAAATGCAACCCCATTGGACTTCGGTTCCTATCGGAGACAAAACTATGATTTGTACGTGTGTACTTCGTATTGATGGTGTAGAGCAAGCGAATCCGAATCTCGAACTTGGTGTGTTTTCCAATGACGGAGTGTGTCGAGGGACCAAGTTTCCTAAACAAGTTCCTACTACTGGTACATGGGCATACCAGTTAGTAATTAAAGGTATAGAAGGCTTTACATATACTTTTAAGGTATACGACCATGATGCCCAGCAAGAGTTATCACTGACTCCTATGACGTCAATAGCATACGAGGCCAGAGCCATCTTAGGGAAAGCGAAAAACCCATATGTGCTGGATTTTACAAGCAAAGAGATTCTTCTTGAGACTAAACCTGTTGAAATTGAGACAAGTGAATGAGATACCCGATCGGGGAATGAGGTATATTCCATAATTGTAATGCGGCGGCACGAGGTGTTTACATTTGTAAGGCTATCAGTCGCCGCATTTTTGTACAGAAGTTCAAATCCTTCAACAACAAATTTTCTTCTTTTTTTCAAAATCTGTCAAACGGAAAGTTTAATTTGATACATTTGCAATTTATTTTCAACTTGAAATAAATACAACAGCAATATCATGTCAGAAATAATAGGACACATCACTCAGATTATCGGCCCTGTGGTTGACGTCTACTTTGAAGGCGGCGAATCCAACCTTCCGAAGATTCACGACGCCTTGGAGGTGGTCCGCCCCAATGGGAGACGCGTGGTGCTCGAGTGCCAACAACATATCGGAGAGGACTCTGTGCGCACCATCGCCATGGACTCCACCGATGGCCTCATGCGCGGCATGGAGGTCAAGCCAGCGGGCAAACCCATCTCCATCCCCATCGGCAACCAAATCAAAGGTCGTCTACTCAACGTGACGGGCGACGCCATCGACGGTATCGGCCAACTCGACCGTGCCTCAGAATACCCCATCCACCGCGAACCGCCCAAGTATGAAGACTTAGCCACCTCGAAAGAAGTGCTCTTCACCGGCATCAAGGTCATCGACCTGCTGGAGCCGTACCTGAAAGGCGGTAAGATTGGTCTTTTCGGAGGTGCCGGCGTGGGCAAGACCGTGCTCATCATGGAACTCATCAACAACATCGCCAAAGGCTACAACGGCTACTCGGTGTTCACCGGTGTAGGCGAGCGTACCCGTGAAGGCAACGACTTGTTGAGGGAAATGATTGAATCCGGTATCATCAAATATGGCGACGAGTTTGTCAAGGCCATGGAAGAAGGCGACTGGGACCTTTCCAAAATCGACAAGAAAGCCCTCGCCACCTCACAAGCCACTTTGGTCTTCGGTCAAATGAACGAGCCGCCTGGAGCCCGTGTTTCGGTAGCCCTCTCAGGCCTGACCGTGGCCGAGTCGTTCCGCGACGACCAAAACGATGACCAAAACGACATCCTGCTCTTCATCGATAACATCTTCCGTTTCACGCAAGCGGGTTCCGAGGTGTCGGCCCTACTCGGTCGTATGCCTTCAGCTGTGGGCTACCAGCCCACACTGGCCACAGAAATGGGTCAGATGCAAGAGCGTATCACCTCGACCAAGAACGGATCCATCACCTCAGTACAGGCAATCTACGTGCCTGCCGACGACTTGACCGACCCTGCACCTGCCACCACCTTCTCGCACTTGGATGCCACCACCGTTTTGAGCCGTAAGATTGCCGAACTGGGTATCTACCCAGCTGTCGACCCGCTCGACTCCACCTCGCGCATCCTCGACCCGAACATCATCGGCGAGCATCATTATAACACAGCCCAGCGTGTCATCCAGCTGCTGCAACGCAACAAGGAGCTGCAAGACATCATCGCCATCCTTGGCATGGAGGAACTTTCAGAAGAGGACAAAATTGTGGTCCACCGCGCCCGTCGTGTGCAACGCTTCCTGTCGCAGCCTTTCCATGTCGCCGAACAGTTCACTGGCTTGAAGGGCGTGATGGTTCCCATCGAGGAGACCATCCGCGGCTTCAACATGATCATGGACGGCGAGGTTGACCAATACCCCGAGGCCGCCTTCAACTTGGTGGGCACCATCGACGATGCCATCGCCAAGGGCGAGGAGATGCTGAAGAACGCCAACGTTAATTAATTAAGGTGAGATGCAAGTAGAGATCATTTCCCCGAGCGAAACGCTGTATAACGGCGAAGCCACGGCCGTCACCGTGCCGAGCAAGATGGGACCATTCACCCTGCTCGAGCACCATGCCGCCATCGTCGCCATCCTCGAAGCCGGCAAAGTCAGCTTCACCGACGACAAAGGCGTGCATCAGGAGATTGCCGTCAAAGGCGGATTCGTCGAGAACCACAACAATCAACTGACTATCTGTGTAGAGCTATGAAAAAAGACGTATTGACAAAATATCTGGCTGTGTTTCTGCTGCTCTGCATTGTCCTGGACGGCATTCTGCTCTGCTTCTTCGCCGACAAACCTTGGTGGAACAACTGGATGATTACTGGCCCCAATCTCTTCATGATTTTGGGCGCTTTCTACTGCCACCTGATGAAAAAAAATGTGGATAACAACCCCACTAAACTCACTTGGCTGTTGGTCTACAAAGGCATCAAGTTGGTGCTCTCTGTGGCTATCCTTGTTCTTTACATCGTTTTCGTCAAGGAAAGCAGCAAGGCCTTCATCATCATCACAGCTTCGGCCTACCTCATTGCATTGGCGGCAGAGACCTGCGTCTACAACCATTACATTAAGAATCTGAACAAAGAAAACAAAGCATGAGAAATGTTTTGAAGCATATTACCCTTTTTCTTCTTGTGGCTTGGATAGCCTTCGCTCCCGCGCAAAGCATGGCGCAAGACACTGAGGAGCCCAAGAAGGAAAAATTTGACGCCAAGTCGTTCATCTTCGGCCACACGGGCGACAGCTATTGTTTCCACATCACGGAAATCAACGAGCATCCCGTTTGCGTGTGGTTGCCTGTCATCGTGAAATGCAAGAATGGCGGCAGCTGGCATTGCTTCTCGTCGAAGCATATCTGTGAGCTGAAGGACGGCGAGACCTTTGAGCACAATGGCGCCAACTTCCGTATCGAGCCCATCAAGGCCCCAAAATACCCAGGCAAGTTGGTGGAAGTGAAGTCCGACGGCAGCCTGTCAAGACCCTTCGACATCTCCTTCACCAAGAACGCCTTCGGCATCTTCTTGGTCTGCATCTTCTTGTTGGCCTTCTTCTTGCCTGCAGCGAACATGTACAAGAAAAACCCGATGGCTAAGCCTACCAAGTACCAAGGTCTGGTGGAGTGGCTCACCTATACCGTGTTGGATGGCATCATCCGCCCCAACATCCCTGAGAAAAAAGTGAAGAAATTCGCGCCTTACCTGTTGACGGTGTTCTTCTTCATCTTCTTCGCCAACCTCTTCGGCCTCATTCCGTTCTTCCCCTTCGGGGCCAACGTGACAGGCAACTTAAGCATTACTTTGGTCTTGGCTCTGCTGACTTATTTCTTCGTGAATGTGTTCGGCAATAAGCACTACTGGAAAGACATCTTCTGGCCCGACGTGCCCGTCTTCCTGAAGGCCATTCCCTTGATGCCTATCATCGAGCTCATCTCCACCATCACCAAGCCTTTCGCCCTGATGGTCCGTCTATTCGCCAACATCCTCGCCGGTCACATTGTCATCATGGTGCTGATGGCATTGATCTTCATCATCGGTGGCATGTATGGCGCAGGTATGGGCGGCGTGATGAGCATCGTTTCCATCTTTATGAGTATCTTCATGACGGCCTTGGAGCTGCTGGTAGCCTATATCCAGGCCTATGTCTTCACCATATTGTCTTCCCTATTTATAGGTATGGCACAACACGAACCGGAACACGAATGAAGAATGTGGAATTAAGAATGATGAATTAAGAATCTTTGAATCTTTAAATCTTTGAATATTAAATCTTTAAATCAAACAATAAACACTTAAACTTTAAAATCATGTTATTATCAACTATCCTTGAAGCGGTATCGTATGTGCCTGGTTTGGCCGCCATCGCCGCTTCCATCGCAGTCATCGGCGCCGCTTTTGGTATCGGTAAAATCGGTCAGTCAGCCATGGAAGCCATGGCTCGCCAACCCGAAGCCGCTGGTCGTATCCAATCGGGTATGATTATCGCTGGCGCTCTCGTCGAAGGTGCAACATTGTTCGCCATCGTCGTCTGCCTGTTGGCCGCCCTTGGCTAATCAAAGACAAGAGACTACGGGACTACGAGGCTGCGAGACGAGAAAACGTCCCGAAGTCCCGAAGTCCCGAAGTCACGCGTCAAAAAAAAGAGAAACTATTACAATCATAAAAAACACCTGACATGGATTTATTTCTTCCCGAAAGTGGATTAGTGATATGGATGCTCATTGGCTTCCTCATCGTCTTTTTCATCTTGGCGAAGGTGGGCTGGCCGATGATTATGAATGCCGTCGAGCAACGCAACACGCATATTGCCGACTCTCTCTTGGCAGCCGAGGAAGCCAACAATGCCCTCGCTGGCATCGAGCAGAAAAGGCAGGAGACTATGGCGGCGGCACAGGCCGAGCAAATCAAAATCATGAAGGAGAGCCAGGACCTGAAGACCCAGCTCATCGAAGAAGCGAAGACTCAGGCTCGCAAGGAAGCCGAGAAGATTGTGGCCGACGCCCGCCTGAAGATTGAGAAAGAACAGGCCGAGGCCATGGCGAACATCAAGAACGAGGTCATCGCCCTCTCCGTCGACATCGCCGAGAAGTTGTTGCAACGTGAGCTGAGCGACAAGAAAGCGCAAAACGATTATATCGAGCAGCTGCTCAAGAACAACCCAACCCAGATTCAGGCCTAAGCTATGGACAACGGAAGAATATCGGTGAGATACGCACGGGCTTTGTTCCAACTGGCTCAGGAGCAGCATTGCGAAGAAGCCGTCTACGACGGCCTGACCCGCTTTGCCCACAACTATCTCTTGGCCATCAGCCAATTCAACGAGGTGCTGGCCGACCCTATCGTGGCTCAAGAGGAGAAGGTGAAGTTGGTGGAGATGGCCATCGGTGAGCCCTTGCATGACGCACTGAAGCAGTTCATCGCCTTCGTGGCCGAGCAGAAACGCGAGGACAAAATGTTCCTCATCGCCATGAAATATATGGAGATGTACCGCATGAAGCACGGCATCTTGAGCACCAACGTGACCACTGCAACCGAGCTGCCCGAAGCTACCTATGACAAAATCAAGGCCTTCATCAAGCAGACCTTCGACGCCAACGCCGAGATTGACGTCAAAATCGACCCGAGCCTCATCGGTGGCTTTATTCTCGACATCGAGAACACGAGAATGGACGCCAGTGTGGCTGGACAACTGAATGCGTTGAAAAACAAGTTGAAATAGGCTACTGGCCATTGGCTACTGGCTATTGGCAGCTCTAATAAAAGAGGAAAGTTCACCTTATATCACTAGCTGCCAGAAGCCAAAGGCCAAAAGCCAGAAGCCAAACAAAAAAGAAGAAAACAATAAACTCAATATACATGGCAAACATCAAACCAAGTGAAATATCAAGCATCCTGCAGATGCAGCTCCAGAACATGAGCAATAAAGTGCAGTTCGAGGAGATTGGCAAGGTGCTGCAAGTGAGCGACGGCGTGGCACACGTCTACGGCCTCGACAAGGTGCAATCGAACGAGCTCGTCGAGTTCGAGAACGGCACCATGGGCGTGGTGCTCAACCTTGAGGAAGACAACGTCGGCGTGGTGCTGCTCGGCCCCACCGAAGACATCAAGGAAGGCGAGACGGTGAAGCGCACCCAGCGCATCGCCTCCGTCATGGCAGGCGAAGGCATGCTGGGTCGTGTGGTGAATGGCTTGGGTATTCCCATCGACGGCAAAGGCCCCATACAAGGCAAGACCTACGAGATGCCTCTCGAGCGCAAGGCTCCGGGCGTCATCTTCCGCCAACCGGTGAACCAGCCGCTACAGACGGGTCTCAAGGCCATCGATGCCATGATTCCCATTGGCCGCGGCCAGCGTGAGCTCATCATCGGCGACCGCCAGACGGGCAAGACTGCCATCGCCATCGACACTATTATTAATCAGAAAGACAACTTCAAGAACGGCGACCCGATTTATTGCATCTACGTTGCCGTCGGACAGAAAGGCTCCACTGTGGCCAACCTCGTGAAGACCTTGGAACAAAACGGTGCCATGGACTACACCATCGTAGTCAGTGCCACCGCCTCCGACCCCGCCGCCATGCAGTTCTACGCGCCTTACGCTGGTGTCGCCATCGCCGAGTATTTCCGCGACACAGGTCGTCATGCCCTCATCATCTACGATGACCTCTCGAAACAGGCTGTGGCCTACCGTGAAGTCTCCCTGATTTTGCGCCGTCCCCCGGGACGTGAGGCTTACCCTGGCGATATCTTCTACCTCCACAGCCGTCTGCTGGAGCGTGCTGCCAAAATTATCAAGAACGACGACGTGGCGCGTCAGATGAACGACCTGCCCGACAGCATCAAGGACATCGTGAAAGGTGGCGGTAGCATCACGGCTCTGCCCATCATCGAAACACAGGCTGGCGACGTATCGGCCTACATCCCCACTAACGTGATTTCCATCACCGACGGACAGATCTTCTTGGAGACCAGCCTCTTCAATGCCGGTATCCGTCCCGCTATCAACGTGGGTATCTCCGTGTCGCGTGTGGGTGGTAACGCGCAAATCAAGTCGATGAAGAAAGTGGCCGGTACCTTGAAGCTCGACCAAGCCCAGTTCCGCGAGATGGAAGCCTTCTCGAAGTTCGGTGCTGAACTCGATGCCGCCACTCTCGCCATCCTCGACAAGGGTCGTAAGAACGTGGAGCTGCTGAAACAGCCGCAATATACGCCCATGCCCGTCGAAAAGCAAGTGGCCATCATCTTCTGTGGCACCAACGGCTTGTTGAGTAAAGTGCCCGAGAATAAAGTGTTGGAATTTGAGAAGCAGTTCCTCGACATCATGGAAGTGAAGCACAAAAACGTGATGGAGCAGCTGAAAGCCGGCAAGATCGATGATGACATCAAGGCGGTTTTGAAAGAGGAAGCTTTGAATTTGAGTGAACACTTTAATGGTTAATTGATAATGGACAATTGATAATTGAGAATTAAGATGGGAGAAAGCAGAATTGTGCAAAAGCCAGCCTTCACCTAATTTTCAATTCTCAATTATCAATTCTTAATTAGATCAAATGGCATCACTAAAAGAAATCCGGGCCCGCATCGCTTCCATCGCCTCGACGCAGAAAATCACGAGCGCGATGAAGATGGTGTCGGCGGCCAAGCTGAAGAAGACCGAAGGCATCACGACGCGGTTTTTGCCCTACAAAAACAAACTGAGCGAAGCGTTGTCCAACTACCTCGGCTCCCTCGAAGGCGAAGTCAGCATCCCGCTGGCCGAGCATCGCGAGGTGAAACGGGTGGCACTGATGGCCTTCTCGTCGAGCAGCGGCCTGTGTGGCGTCTACAACTCCAGCGTCTGCAAGCTCTTCAAGCAGGTCTATGACGAATATGTCGAGCATTTGGGCGCGAAAAACGTCACCGTTTTCTTGGTCGGCAAAAAGATTAATGATTACGCCAAAAAGTTTGGCATCAAGGTGGAAAAGCAATATGCCCCTTTGGCCGAGTGCATGTCGTATGACCTGGCCATGGAAATCAGCGATAAGATGGTGGAATTGTTCCTCAGCAAGAAAGTCGATCGTGTGGAATTGGTGTTCAACCATTTTAAAAATGCGGGCGTACAAGTACCCACGCGCGAGGTGGTGCTGCCCTTAAAGGCCGAAACCTCAGGCGGAGCCCAGAGTCTCGACTACATCGTGGAACCCGACAAGGAAACCTTCGTCAATGAATTAATTCCCAAGGTTATCCGCACCAACTTCTATTCCATCATGCTCGACACCCTCACTGCCGAGCACGGCGCCCGCATGACCGCCATGCACATCGCCAGCGACAATGCCGACCAACTCTCGCAGGAGCTGAAGATCCAATACAACAAGGCTCGCCAGAACGTCATCACCAACGAATTAATCGACATCGTTGGCGGCGCCGAAGCCTTGAATGGGTAGGATAGTGGATATCCGTTCCATAATTGAAAATTCAGCAGTGTAAACTGCTGAATTTTCAATAAATATAACTCGTGGGAATCACTTATTCCTTCACAAAGCGTTTGGTCTGCACCACGCCTTCCGAAGTCAACTTTATCATGTAAGTGCCAGCAGGCAGGTCACGCACGTCAATGTCGAACGCAGAGGCACCAGCCTCATGGAGGCGGAGCAAAGCACCGGATATGCTGTAAATCTCATAACGCTCAATATTGTTCTCACTTTCCACTACGATGTGGTTGGTGGCCGGATTGGGGAAGATGGAAAGAGATGGGGTGAGGAGGTCGGTCACACCGTCCCACTCGCGGTAGAGTGTGACGTCGTCGACCACGATCATGAACTGGTCCGTACAGCCAAAGTGACGGAAAGCCACCCAAATTTCTTGGCCCTCGTATTCGCGTAAATCGATGGCATAGTCATACCATGCGCCTTGGGTTTTGGCAGTCATCGTGGTCTCCCAGATGGTGGTGAAGTCGTTGGCATCGGTATTACCCGAGGTGGAGATGGCCACGCCGAAGTGCTCCTTAGGATAAGCTGCATCTTGGGCACAGGCTCTAAAGGTAAGGAGACCATAGGTGAGCTTGAAGGGGCAAACGAGGTAGTTGTCGGGCGTTAGAGGCAGTTCGTACATGTCATCATGCGATGCACTGACGGCACTGTAGGTGTTGGAAGGATTGTTCCAATTGCGGTTCAGCTGCCACTCATAACCATCGCCATCGGCATCGATAGTGGTCCAACGCAGGAAACCGTCGTTGAAGTCATAGAACTGGTCGCCCGCTGGTGGCTCAGGCGGTTCGGGGGTATAGTCGCCCAAAGCATAGATGCCGATGAGGTTGGGGCTTTTATCCACATCGCCAAAGAAACAGACTGTTCCGTTGTATTCGCCAATGAAAGCACCGCCAGCTGTGCATGCATATCCCCATCCAGGGGTGACGGAGAAGTCGAAGATGTAGTTGGGGTTCATGGTGTCGTCGTCGATGTTATAGTCGAAAACGTGGGCGGTGAAACCCTCAACGGCAAACAGATAGAGGTGTGCAGCGCCGTTCTCGTCGGTGAAATAGCCCGTGCCGTGCACGGTGTGTCCACCGAGGTTGTGGGCTGTAGCCGTCTGAATGACAGCACCGTTGCGGTCGACGAGCTTGAGGTCAAGGTGGAGGTTGGGACTGTTTCCCGTGGCTCTCTCGCCCACCCAAAAAGCGTCGTGAACAGGATCGTAGGTGCAAGTGCCGAGCTCATTAAAGGACGTGTTAATCTGTCCAATCAGCGTCTTGTTGTGGAGGTCATAGCACCAAATATTTCCGGAATGGGCGTCGCAGCCGTAGAAATATTGGCCGTCGTAGGTCATGTCGCGCATGTAGTTGTCGGAGTTGTCGATTCCGGAAACGTCGAATTCTTCGATGAGGTTGCCGTTAAGGTCGTATTTGTAAAACATCGACAGCACTGTCGACGACTTGCCCCAGGCACTAGTGTAGATGAACTCGCCATCATAAACCACGCCATGCTGACGGCCAGTGGAGCATGAGAATGAGGTCACGAGCTCCCATGGGTCGCGTGAAGCTTGAGCTTGTATGGTAATAGGAACCACGAATGCCATGGCAAGGAAAAGGAGTAGTTGTTTTTTCATAGTGTTTTCTTTTGAAGTTAGTCATTTTATGGGGTCAGTATTGTCGCACCGTTGTCCTTCGTATTGCTGCACCTCGTCGTATTTGTATTCCAACTTGATGCCTACCTGCTTGAACATCTCCTCGGTTTCTGCACCATCGTGGTAGCGGCGCTCGCACACCACGCGCACGATACCGCAGTTGATGATGAGCATGGCGCAGGTGCGGCAGGGGGTCATGCGACAATATAAGGTGCTGCCGTCCAAGGCGATACCTCTTCTGGCAGCCTGACAGATGGCATTTTGCTCGGCATGCACGGTACGCACGCAGTGTTGTGTGACGGAACCGTCTTCGTGGATGGTCTTTCGGAAAAGGTGTCCTACATCGTCGCAATGCGGTAGCCCACGCGGCGAGCCCACATAGCCCGTCACCAGGATTTGCTTGTCCTTCACGATGACACAGCCACTGCGCCCCCGGTTGCAGGTAGCACGCTCGCTGACGGTGTCGGCCAGGTTGAGGAAATAGTCATCCCAAGATGGGCGTACATGGAGTTGGGTCAAAACCTTTTCCACCTGTTGGTGCAGTTGAGGGATGGAGCCGTCGTTCATGAAGACGAAGTCGGCCTCTTTGATGCATGCGCCAAGGTTTTGCTTGTTGGGGTCGGTGGCGGTCATCTCGCGCTCCTCGTTGGACACGAAGGTCTCGAAGTCGATGTGGTCGGTCTCTGAGCCACGGAGGTAGATGCGGTCGTAACGTATCTTCCGGTCGGCGTCAACGGCGAAGAGATAGAACTCGCCCTTCTCGCGCAGTGAGTGGATCTCGCCTGGGGTGCGCACGCTCTCGATGACGGCGTTCTTGCCTTCGGCTTTGGCACGTTCGAAGAGTTGGTCGGTGATGTAACTGGGTGAGTGCGCAGCGCGCAAGTCGTTGCCCACCAAGGTCAGTGTGTCGCGGTTCACTTCGAGCCCACGGCGTTGACATTCTTCTGTAATGTAGGCCCGCACTGAGTAGTGCACGAAGCCCTTCTCCTTGACGAGATAGTCGACGATGGTGCCTTTGCCTGCACCCAGGGTGCCTGTGATTCCTATGATGATCATGATGTATGGTGTTTGTCTGTGTTTGTGTAAGAGCAGGGACTTACGTCGCCTGCTTAATATCTGTCGCCCCTACGGGGCTGGCTCTAACTATTAACTTTAAACTTGTTCTTTAATCTCATCCACCCATTTTTTCAGCTCCACGGGTTTGAAGTTCTCGATGCCTTGCAGCAGTGTCTTAGGGTTGTTGCTGACGATGATGTTGTTGGCGTGCTCGCGGTGGATAAAGCCGTCGTGGGTGGCACGGTCGAGGAAACTGACGATATGGTCGTAATAACCGTTCACGTTGAAGAGCGCGACAGGCTTGTCGAATACGCGCAATTGACTGAGCACCATCACCTCGAAAAACTCGTCCATCGTTCCCACGCCGCCCGGCATGGCGATAAAAGCGTCGGCCATGTCCTCAAGGATTTTCTTGCGTTCGGCCATGGTATCTACTACAATCAGCTCATCGATGTCGGGGCGACCTACGCGCATGTCAAGCAGGTGCTGGGTGATGGTACCAACAATCCTGCAATGGCGTTGTTTCATCTCTTCGGCAATGACATTCATCAGGCCCACATTGCCGCCGCCGTATAGCAATTCACATTGGTTATCGGCCAAAACATGACCCAATTCAGCGGCTTTTTCGCGATATATCGGGTCGAAGCCCATGCTGCTACCGCAAAATATGCAGATTTTCTTCATTCGATAAATTTTTGCAAAAGTAGTATTTTTTATTTTTGCCGTGCAAATTTCTTAAATCTTGAATCTTTGAATTTTGAATTTTAATCTTTGAATCTATGACCCGCAATATAGGCATCCTTGGCGCCATGGCGCAAGAAATCGACGAAGTGAAAGCCCTCCTGACTGAAAAAACGACAGTGAAAATCGCCAACCGCGAGTTTGTGGTGGGCAAAATCGGCAATGTGCGTTGCGTGGTGGCTTTTTCCAAATGGGGGAAGGTGGCCGCCACCATCACCGCTACCTTATTAATACAAGAGTTCGCCGTGACGGATTTGATCTTCATCGGCACGGCAGGGGCCTTGGCCGATGGCCTCAAGGTGGGCGACATCGTGATTTCCAAATGCTTGGTGCAGCACGACTTGGATGCCCGTCCCATCATCTCGCGCTTTGAGTTGCCTTTGCTCAACCGCACCTATGTCAATAGCGACCCTGAACTGACCGACTTGGCAGGCAAGGCCGTAAAGCGATTGCTGGAAAGAGGCGTGGAGCACATGGTGGGCGAGGAGGCTGTCAAGGAGTTCAACCTCGCACCGACCTTACATTTCGGCGACATCGCCAGCGGCGACCAATTCATCAACAGCAATGAAAAACGGGAGGAAATCCTAAGTCTTTTGCCCGATGTATTATGCGTCGAGATGGAAGGCGCAGCCGTGGCTCAGGTCTGCCTTGAGTTCAACACGCCTTTCACCGTTATCCGTACCATCAGCGACACCGCCGACCACAACGCCCGCGTCGACTTCGGCAAGTTCATCGTTGAGGTGGCCAATGCTTATTCGCGGGCAATCATCAGTGAAATGTTCCAGCTCTTCTGACGGTCAAGAGAGCATGGCCGCCACGCTGCCAATCAGGAGGAAAAGAATAAGCAAGATGGCGCATCCTGGTGAAAGTTTAACCTTTGCTTTTGAAGATCCCGCTTTTTTAAGGCCTGGGAATATTTGTTTCAAAGAGAACTTCTGCTGCGACGGCAACTTTCTTCTTTTCAGTGTTCCGCTAGGCTGTTTTTCATAATACAAGGGCTCCCCGTACATCATCGTTTTGGCGGCTCCTCCGGCGAGCACGATGGCCATGAACACTGGGGTGATGTACCATGCCGCACCATAGCCGATTTTAATGTCGGAAAGCGGCAGTCCCCTGAGAATTTGTATCGGAATGGCGATCAGCAACGGAAGGAAGGTGACAACCAACATTCCGACAATCAACTTGATGATACGCGAAGGAGTGAAAAACTTCAACTCGGTGGGGACGGGGCCCTTGCCAAAGTCGGCGAAGAACTCCGTTTGGGTGTCATTGTGTCGGTTCTCTTCTTTGGGCATTGTGATAATCTCTTGGACGATCTCTTTGTGGTGGCGGTTGTGGGCAACGGCGAAGAAGACGAGACCAAACACCAAGGCGATGGCACCGACTGATAGCGCCTCTCCCATCCACAACCCCGCCACAAGGGCCACTACCAAGGTGGCCAGGGTAGGCCAAAGCCACCATTTACCGGTAAGGTTTTTCGTTTTTCCTGTAGCGATGGATACCTTTCCGGTTTGTCCATTCACGGCCGCTGCCACACCGTTTTCGCATTTCACCAGATACACGGGCATGAGGGAAGGGATGGACTCGTTTTCGTTGTCATCGAGTAAGATGTCCATTTCCTTGGTGCGCACTTTCTTAGCTAGGCTTTGGTATAGCTCTGCACGGGTTTCTTCTCCGACACGCGCGTTCAATGCGTCACCAACCACATTCTGAATCTTGGCGTTCTGTTGATTCAGGAAGGCGAAGTCGAATTCGCGAGTCTCGCTGAAGTCGAAGGGTTCGATACCGTCGAGAAACAGGTTGTCCCAGTCTTGGGAGGCATTCACTGCGGTATGGCTCAAATAGGCTCGGAACGGATAATGGGTGGTTGTGCCATCCTGAAGGCCGATGGCCATGTCACCGTTAAAGGCGCCGCGCACGATATGATAGGGCAGATAGCAGCCCGTGAAGCGGTTCAGGTTGTCTTCGATGACCTTTGCCGCCTTGTTGCCTTTGTTTTCCGCGAGCCATGCCTTCAGTTTGTTTTCAGCCTCTTCTTTGGTGATTTTGAAGGGGATGATGATCTCGGGCAGGTCGTTGCCTGCAAAATTGGCGTCAATCATGGTGTTTTGGCAGAATGGGCAAATCGTCGAGGCATCGTCAGAGGCGGCTAAGGTGTGTGCCCCGCAAGCAGGACAGGCAAAAGTCCTCACATGGCTGATACCTTCCCTGACTTTCTGTTGCTGGATCTTCCTCCAGTTCTTGAATTCCGCTTTTTGCGAGTCCAATTCGTTAGTTGAGCCACAGTGTTCGCAAATATAGTGCTGCTTTGCGATGTCAAAGTGTTGCTGCCCTCCGCAATTTTTGCAACGAATAATTAATGGGTTGTTGACGCTTGATTCCATGGCTTTTGCGTTTTTATCGGGGCAAAGATATGTATTTGCACTATTTTTCCAACTCCAACCGAATGATTTCCCAAAACATGCACATTCCTGTCTCCAAAATATCATCAGGGAAATCAAACATAGGGTCGTGCAATGCAGGCTGCTCCAAACCTGAGCCAAGGCCGAAGAAGCCGATGGGGCAGACGCTCCCAAATCTTCCAAAGTCCTCCGACCAACGGAAAGGCTCTTCTAAATGGCCGAGGCTCAATTCAAGATTGGCAGCGGCTTGCTCTATGGTTTTCACGCAGTTTTCGTCGCTGTTAGTGGCGGCGAAGGCTTCGTGTTCGGAGAAACTGAAGTCGAAGAGGTGGTCTTTGGCCTTGGCGCGGCAAAACTCGATGATTTCCGTCGACATCAGTTCTAGGTTGCTGTCGTTGAAACTGCGCAGGGTGAGCCAAATCTCGGCATGACCTGGGGCAACGCCGAAGGTCTCCTCGCCAAGGGTTGCATGAGTGATGACAAAGGTGGTGAGGGGCTTCACGGCTTTCAACTGCTCGCGTTTTTTCTCCAGATGGTGGATGAGCTGGGCCAATAATTCCGAAGGACTAAGCCCCGTCTCAGGTTGTGAGGCATGGGCTGTGCGACCGTCGAAAATGAGTTTCAAGCCAAACGATGCTGCTGCAAAACAACCTTCCTTCACCATGATTTTACCTTTCTCAAAGCTGGGAAGGTTGTGCAGCCCGTAAGCCACATCGGGTTTGATTTGTTCAAATTGCGGGTCGCTGAGGATGGCTTGTGCGCCTTGTCCGGTTTCTTCGGCGGGCTGGAAGAGCAACACCACTTCGCCTTGGTCGGGACGTTGCTCGCCGAGCCATTGCGCCAGTCCACTGAGGATGGTGGCGTGACCGTCGTGGCCGCATTTGTGCGAAACGCCTTGGTTTTGTGAACGATAGGGAATGTCGTTCGGCTCGGGAATGTGCAGTGCGTCGATGTCACCACGGATGAGGATGCGCTTGCCAGGCTTTGCCCCTTTGTAGACAGCAGCCAAGCCATAACCACCGATTTTCTCTATGATTTGGTCGGGCTGGGTTTGTTTCACCCATTCGTTCAAAACTCTATTTGTAATGACCTCCTGCCCCGAAAGCTCTGGGTGGGCGTGGAGGATATGTCTAAGTTCGATGAGGTTTTGCATGATGTTTTTCTTTGGCGCAAAAATAATGATTTTTAGTGTCTGACTATCCATGTCAGAAATAATTCGTATTATTGCAGTCTGAAAAGGAGGAATGATTATGACTACTATGACCATCAGTTATGATGAAAAGAATGCTCAGATTATAGATCTTATCCGCAAGTTGATCGCAGCAGGAGTTGTCACGTATCCTGAGTGGGAAGAATGGACTGAAGAGGAAGAAAAACAAGCGTTCCTTTGTACTTCTAGGGCTAATGCCGCAAAAATGTTCTCAAAACATCTGGTATGAAGTATTCACAACGTGATATCGTAGAGATCAATTTCTTGTTTCCTGACGGTTCATTCAAGCCGCATCCCGCAGTCATTGTATCGAATGATGAACTTCAAGACAATGAAGGTTACATTTATTTGTGTATGATTTCTTCTAAACCATATAATCCAGAGTATTGCTTTGAGTTGGATGATGAAATGTTGACCGTGCCTATGCTGAAAAAGAGTTATGTCAAGTGTCATATTCTGGTGGGTGATATTGAACGTGATGTTATCCGTAAAATCAGCAGAATGAAACAACCTTTCTTTGATGAGATGGTAGATAAAGTTATACAATCCATATTTTAAGTTTTTATGCAGACCGTACTCTATCCCCTAAAATTTAAGCCCATCTTCAAGGATAAGATTTGGGGCGGACGCAAAATCAAGGAAGTGCTTGGCATGGACTACGGTCCACTGCCCAATTGTGGCGAAGTGTGGCTGCTCTCAGGTATCTGGGATGAGCAGAGCGAAATCGCCAACGGCGACTTCGAGGGTGACGAAATCAACGACCTTGTGGAAACTTTCATGGGCGACTTGGTTGGCGAGAGTGTTTTTGACAAATATGGCGAACAGTTTCCTTTACTGTTGAAAATCATCGACGCCAACGACTGGCTCTCGGTGCAGGTGCATCCCGACGATGAGTTGGCTGAGAAGCGTGGCTTGGGTAATGGCAAGACGGAGATGTGGTACGTGATGCAGGCCGACAAGGATGCCGAACTCGTCATGGGCTTCAACCGCGAGATGACGCGAATGGATTATGTCAATGTGTTGAAAGACAATACGCTGCAATCTGTGCTAAACCATGAGCAGGTGAAGAAAGACGACGTGTTTTTCATTCCTGCGGGCCGTGTCCATGCACTTGGTCCGGGTATCATGGTGGCTGAGATACAACAGACCAGCGACACCACCTACCGCATCTACGACTGGGACCGCATCGACGTGGCGGGGATGCGCCGAGAGTTGCACATCCCGCAGTCGGTGGAGGCCATCGACGGGACGATGCCCGAAAGTTACAAAATTGAGGTGCAAGATGTGATGAACAAGACGGTGCCCGTCGTGGATTGTCAGTATTTTGTGACCAACCTGCTTCAATTGCAGGGCGAGATGGAAAAAGACTACTCCAATCTCGATTCATTCGTGATTTTGATCGCTTTAGAGGGGAATTTCACCCTAAATTGGGAAAATGGCGCGATATTTGTAAATGCAGGAGAATGTGTCCTGATTCCAAACCTCATCAAGAAGGTCGCTATTAGGGCCGAAAAATACTGCAAACTACTTGAAGTGTATTGCCAAATTGAGGAAGAATGAACGGTTATAGTACGAAGATAGAATGAAGAATGTAGAATGCAGAATGCTGAATTTTGAATCTTTGAATTTTGAATCTTTGAATCTTTAAATCTTAAATATTTGAATCTTAAATCCTTAAATCCAATGAAAAAACTTATGACACTTCTGCTGATGGCTCTGGTTGTGACGGGCCTTCATGCACAATCGAAATCGGACCTGCCGAATGTTACCTTAAAGGACCTGAATGGCAAGGATGTGAACATTGCCAAACTGTCGAACAACGGCAAACCTATCGTCATCACTTTCTGGGCAACCTGGTGCGGCCCCTGCATCAAGGAGCACAACGCCTTAAACGATGTGTATCAAGACTGGCAGGACGAGACGGGCGTGAAGATTTATTCCGTTTCCATCGACGACTCGCGTTCCACCGCCAAGGTGAAACCCACCGTTGAAGGCAAGGGCTGGGATTTTGAAGTCCTTCTCGACGTGAACAGCGACCTGAAACGTGCCATGAATGTGAGCAATCCTCCCCACACCTTCCTGATTGATGGTAGTGGTAAGATTGTTTGGCAGCATACGGGTTACGTCGAAGGCGGCGAAGAAGATCTCTATGAGGAAATCTTGAAAATCGCTAAGAAGAAAAAGTAATACAAGAAGTTATGCGAAAACATATACTATTTTTACTCGCACTCGCTCTGATCGTCAGTTTCAAGGCGAGTGCTCAGTCGTTGCTTGAAAGCAGTCAAGTGAGCGGCAGTTTTCAGACCGATGCGCAATACTATATGCTTGACAAAGGCATCAGCATCAATGACCTTAAGGGCAAGAAATTCGGTATCAATGGCTTTGGAAAGGTGAATTACACCAATGGCAATTTCTCGGCGGGTATGCGTTTCGAGGCCTTCTTGCCTGAGATGAACGGCTTCCGCAGTGAGCTGAATGGCGTGGGCTTGGCCAATTTCTTCGCCACCTACGACAACGGCTTCATCGGGATGACTGTGGGCGACATCTACGATCAGTTTGGCTGCGGTTTCGTGTTCCGTACTTATGAAGAGTGGTCATTGGGCATGGACAATGCTCTCCGTGGCGCTAGAATAGTTTTGCGTCCCACACGAGGCGTGACGTTGAAAGCAGTTTATGGCCGTCAGCGTTATTTCTGGGCACCTTATTTGGAGCGCGACATGAGCAACGATGACCAACGTGGCATAGTGCGTGGCGTTGACGCCGAATGGGACCTCAACCAAAGCATAGCCTCGCTCAACGATTCGGAGTTCAAGATGAGTCTGGGCGGCAGCTTCGTCAGCAAGAAACAGAATGACCTTAGCTCGTTCTATAACATCCCCGAGAATGTGGGCGCTGCCGCGGCTCGCATCAACTTGGGCTATGGCAACTGGGCTTTCAGCACCGAGTATGCCTATAAAATCAACGACCCATCGGCCATCAACAACTTCATTTATAAGGAAGGTCGCGCTTTGATGTCGTCACTGAGCTATTCACAGAAAGGCTTTGGCGCTGTCCTCCAAGTGAAACGTGTCGACAACATGAGCTTCAAGTCGATGTACACAGGCAAACAAAATGACCTCGACATCAACTTCATCCCACCTATTAATTATACGCACACCCACAGCCTACCGTCGATGTACACCTATTCGACCCAACCCAATGGCGAAATGGCTGCTCAATTGCAGGTCAACTATACCATCCCGAAAGGCACTGCACTTGGTGGCAAGTACGGCACCAAGCTGGCTTTCAACATGAGCCAAGTGAACGACATCGTCCGCGATTCCGTCAAGTTTGGCAACACGATGGCTTTGAACCAAGCAGGCACTTTGGGCAACACTTCCAAGTTCTTCGCCATCAGCGACCACCGCTTCTTCCGCGACATCAACTTCGAAATCGACAAGAAAATCAACAAGGACTGGCACCTCACTGCGCAATACATTAACCTGTATTATGACATCGAGACCATCGAAGGCCATGCCGGTTCCCCAGTCGTTAAGGCCAACATCGGTTTCCTCGATGTGACTTACAAAATCAACAAGAAGCAAAGCCTGCGCCTCGAGTTGCAAGGCTTATGGGAAAACGAAGTTCACAAGGGCTATGAGGTGGAAGAGAGCGAGAAGAAGGATTACCAGAAGCGTGGCGATTGGGCCTTCACTCTGTTGGAGTATTCCATCAACCCGCACTGGTCGTTCTCCATCGCCGACAAGTGGAATTATGGCAACCCCGTCGAGGAGTACCGCGACCATTATTTTACGGGTACAGTCACCTATATCCACGATGCCACCCGCGTCATGTTGAGTGCCGGTCGCCAGAGCGAAGGTGTGGTCTGCGTGGGCGGTGTGTGCCGCACCGTGCCCGCCTCCAGTGGCGTTTCATTGACTGTTTCAACAAGTTTTTAATTGATGTTTAAACCTAATGATTAGAACAATGAAAAGAATACTAAGAATAGGTATGGCATTGCTGGCTGTCATGATGCTCATGAATGCCTGTGATGTCGAGAAGGAGCCTTACATTCAAGGTGCTGAGGACGAGAGAGCTATTTTGGAATTTAGAGTGGATAGCGTTTATGGCACTGTTGACGAGGATACCAAGATGGTGAGGTTGGATTTCCCTGCTGGAACGGATGTGACCCATCTGACACCGACCATCATCATTTCAAATTATGCAACCATAGAACCTAATTCAGGTGTGGCTCAGGACTTTACCAATCCCGTTTATTACACCGTCACTTCTTTGAGTGGCAGCACGTCGCAGTATATGGTAGAGGCAGTGGTACATGATGCCGACAACGAAAAAAGCATCCTGTCGTTCCGTTTCGATGCGTTGGCAGAAAGCGGTGTGATTGACCAGATTGCACGTAAGATTTCCTTTGTGCTTCCTGCCGGAACCGATGTCACGCAACTGGTTCCCACCATTGAAGTGTCGGAAGGCGCTACGGTCGACCCCGCTTCAGGTGTGGCACAAGACTTCACCAATCCTGTGACTTATACCGTGACCGCCCAAAATGGCACGACAGCGGTTTATACGGTAACGGTCGTTCTGGAAGGTGGTGATGTGGAGCCTACGGGCAAGACGGTGCTAATCAAAGACTTCACGGGTGCACGTTGCGTCAACTGCCCTGCCGCCGCCGAGCATGCTCATAACTTGCAACATCAGCTGGATGAGGACCATATCTTCATCTTGAGCGTCCATGCCGGATTCCAAGCACAACCTATGGGCAGTTTCCCCGATTTCCTCACCGACGAAGGCACAGCATGGTATAACAATCACGACTCCAACCCGTTGTTTACCGTTGACCATGTGGCACTGACAGAGGGAAACACGCTCAACGATGCGCAAATCGATGCACCGGTGGCTGAGGCTTTGTTGGAAGAGCAGTCGTTTGAGATCGTGGTTGGTCCCAGTTATGATGCAGCTACTCGCCAGTTGCAGGTGCAGGTCCAAGCCGTTGCATTGAATGATCTTGACGGAGAATTCTACGTCACGGTTTGTCTGGTTGAGGACCATATCACAGGCTGGCAAACCATTCCAGGCGGAGTTGACAAGGAGTATGATTTCCGCAACGTCTTCCGTGGCACACTCAACGGCGCATACGGCGAGGCGTTCGAAGACCTCCATGTGGATGCCAACGACGCTTTCTATTTCAGCTACAACACTGAAATCAATGCCGACTATAACGCCGACGAGTGCTACCTGATGGTCTATGTTTACGACAAGAGCCAGGACAACAAGATTTTGCAGACGGCGGTGAGAAAGATCAAATAAATCGACAACGTTGAATTATTTTGCCTCTGACTTTGCGATTTGCAATACAGTAAGGAGGCATCCCTCAACCTTAAATTTTACATCCATGTCCCCGAACGCTATACCATAGACGCGTTCGGGGTCATTTTGGTATTGGGGTCTGGGATCGTGGGCGAGCACTTCGATGAGGCTTTCCCTTTGGCTTTCAGGTACTTTTTGTAATAGGTCTTCGGCAAAATCCACCTCTAAAAGATATTCGGCAGGCGTTGAGGCAAAGCCACTGACGGCATCGGGGTGGCTGTCGGTGTAGGCAATGTAAGGCTTGATGTCGTAAATTGGCGTGCCATCCATTAGATCGATGCCCGACACGTAGAGTACGGGGCCGAGCTTAGGGTCGATGTCTACCTTTTCCAGACGCACCGATGATAACCCTATGGGGTTGGGACGGAAAGGTGAACGCGTGGCAAACACGCCTTTGCGAACGTTGCCCCCTAGGCGTGGAGGACGCACCGTCGGAGACCATGTATCGCGCACCGCTTTCGAGAACTCCCATAGAAGCCAGATGTAAGAAAAGTCCTCCAGTCCGCGCACAGCCTCTGCGATGCGGTACTCAGGCTCAAAAACAATGCGACCTTGCAATGATGCGATGATGCCGCTTTGGCGCGGAATGCCGAACTTGGTCGGGAAGTCGGTATGGATGTGGGCAATGACTTTCATGCCGCAAAAATAACGCAAAATGCCGTGCAAGCCAAAAAAAGCCTTACTTTTGCCGCCACAAAATTCCGTTTGTTATGCAAAGCAACGAAGAAATCTCCATTTTGGTGCTCTATACGGGTGGCACCATCGGCATGATGCAAGACCCCAAGACAGGAGCCTTGGTCCCATTTGATTTCGACAATATTTATGCCCATCTTCCCGTACTGAAGAATTTTGGCTATCAGATTGACTTCTATAGTTTTGACCCGCTAATTGACTCGTCGAACATGTCGCCCGACTTTTGGATTCGCTTGGCGACAAAGATAGGGGAGGAGTACGAACATTATGATGGTTTTGTAGTACTCCATGGCTCGGATACAATGGCTTACACCGCCTCGGCGCTGAGCTTTATGCTCGAGAACCTGAACAAGCCTGTTGTGCTTACGGGCTCTCAATTGCCCATGGGTATGGTGCGTAGCGACGGTCGCGAAAACTTCTTGGCCGCCATTGAGATAGCCGCAGCTAAGGATGATGAGACTCCCATCGTCCCTGAGGTGAGCATTTTCTTCCAGAACCAATTGTTGCGTGGTAACCGTGCCACCAAGTTCAACGCTGAGAACTTCAATGCCTTCATTTCGTCGAACTATCCCAACCTCGCCGATGTGGGCATACATATTAAATATAATAAGGAACGCATCCTGAAGCCCAACTTTAAGAAACTGAAGGTGCACACCAAGATGGATCGCAATGTGGGTATCTTGAAGCTTTTCCCAGGTATCTCACAAGACTTTGTGCGCCACGTGTTTAAGACGCCAAATCTCAGTGCATTGGTGTTGGAGACCTTCGGCTCGGGCAATGCCACCACAGCAGGTTGGTTCTTGGATGCGCTTAAAGAAGCCATCGACAGTGGACTCATTATCCTCAATATCACCCAATGTAAGGCAGGGTCAGTAGAGATGGGACGCTATGAAACTAGCTTGGATATGGCACGCATCGGTGTCATCAGCGGTCATGACATGACCACAGAAGCTGCCGTCGCCAAACTCATGTATCTTATTGGAGAAGGCTTGCCAAAAGCCAGAATCCTTGAAATCATGCAAAATTCCATCCGTGGTGAGATGACGCTTTGAGGCTATAATTCAAGCAATTGAATTGTTTGTACAATAAAAAAACCATTTTTTTTGTTTTCCTAATGAAAAAATGTTGTACTTTTGGCAACGATTTCAGATTAGGCAGAGGGGTTGGGATAGCACTGGAGAGATGTCCGAGTGGTTTAAGGAGCACGCCTGGAAAGTGTGTGTACTCCAAAAGGGTACCGCGGGTTCGAATCCCGCTCTCTCCGCGGAATAGTAATGATAGAACATAGTAATTCATACAGTAATAATTAAACATTCAAACTAAACTATGAAAAAATTAATTGCTTTCCTCATGGTTGCTGGCCTGTTTACATTTGGTGTCAGCAATCTCGTTGTTGCTCAAGACGAGCAAGTGCAAACCGAGCAGACGGAACAGACCGTTGCTCCTGAACAAACCCCAGCTCCTGTGGAGACCGTTGAAGAAGTTGCCCCGGTTCAAACCAATGAGGCAGCTCCTGCGACTTTCCGTGAATCCATCAAGAAACAATTCATCGATGGTGGTCCTAGTTTCATGGGTATCGTGTTGGTCATCCTCCTTATCGGTATGGCCATCTCAATCGAGAGAATCATTTATCTGACCCTCGCAACGGCCAATTCGAAGAAGCTTCTGGCTGGTATCGAAGCCAAGATGAAGAACGGTGATGTTGAAGGTGCCAAACAACTCTGCAAGGACACCCGCGGTCCTGTGGCCAGCATCTTCACTCAAGGCCTCATCCGCTATCAGGACGGTCAGTCACTTGAAGAGGTTGAAAAAGCCCTCGTCTCCTACGGTTCAGTAGCCGGTGGTAAGCTTGAAAGCGGCTTGAGCTGGATTGGTCTTTGCATCAGCTTGGCTCCTATGTTCGGTTTCATGGGTACTGTTATCGGTATGATCCAGGCCTTCGACGACATCGCCGCTGCTGGTGACATGAGCCCCACGGTTGTGGCCTCTGGTATGAAGGTCGCTCTGTTGACCACCGTGTTCGGTCTGATCGCCGCTATCATTCTTCAGATTTTCTTCAACTTCATTGCTTCTAAGATTGAAAGCATCGTCAACGACATGGAAGACGCTTCCATCTCGTTCATGGACATCCTCGCTAAGTACAACAAATAAAAACAAGTATCAATCATGAATAGTAAGTCTAATATTTCAAGATGGGTATTTCTCGCCTTGGCATTGGTGACTGTCGTCATAACGGTTTTGTTCTACCGCGTTGTTGGTACGATTAAGCCGGATTTCGACAATGGGTTGCCTACGCCTCGTGCAGACTTATTCCTGAATTGGGGCTACATTTTGATTATACTTGGCATTGTCATCGCATTGATTTCTGTCGTCATCACTGCTGCCATCAAAGGCGTCAAGGGAAAGACACTATTGATTGCGGTCATTGCATTTGCTATAATTGCAGTTGTAGCTTACATTATGTCGAAGGGCGCTTTTGCCACTCCTTATCAAGCTGGCGAAATCACTTATTCTGGCAAGACTCACGGTTGGGTCGAACTTGGCCTCAACTTCTTCTATGTCACTCTTGTAGTCGCCATTCTTTCCATCCTGTTCTCAGTAGTTTACAAGGCAGTTAAAAAGTAAAACATTTCATCATGGCAAGAAAAGTTCCAGAAATCAATTCGAGTTCGCAGGCTGACATAGCATTCTTGCTGTTGTGTTTCTTCCTGATGACGACCTCCATGGACGTGGACTACGGTATCACCCGTCGTCTGCCTCCTCCCGTCGAGCAAAACGACGAGGACGTCAAGGTTAAGGAGAGAAACGTGATGAATGTAATGGTAAACAAGAGCGACAGGTTGCTGGTCAATGGCCGTCCGATGGATATTTCCCAACTTAAGGACGAAGCCAAGCACTTTATGACCCCGCGTCCTGGCGACGAAACCGCTCCTGAAGTGGAGACCAAAAACTTCGACCTTGTGGGCGATGTGCTCATGTCGAAGGGCGTTATCTCACTGCAGAACGACCGCGGTACCTCGTATGCTATGTATATCAGTGTGCAGAATGAGTTGGCACGCGCCTTCAATGAAATGAAGGAAGAACTGGCTTGGAAGACATTCCATAAGCAACTCGACCAACTCACAGAAGATCAAACCAAGGCTATCAACGATGCCGTGCCTGTACGTGTCAGTGAGGCCGAGCCCGTTGAGTACAAATCTAACTAAAGGAGGATAGAGATATGGGTAAATTCAGAAAAGAAGGAAAGAAGGAAGTGCCGCAAGTGAGCACCTCTTCATTGCCTGACATCGTTTACATGTTGATATTCTTCTTCATGATCACCACTACGATGCGTGACGTCGAACTGAAGGTGAAGACAGCCATGCCTAAGGCTTCCGAAATTCAAAAGCTTGAGCATAAGGCTTTGGTGAGCTCCATCTACATCGGTCCTCCGCGCGACACTAAGCTCGGTACTGAATCTCGTATTCAGTTGGACGATTCTTTCGCCCGTGTTACCGACATCGCCGACTGGATCCAAAAGGAACGCGACTCGCGTAACGAGGCCGACAAACCTTTGATGACCACGGCTCTGAAGGTGCACAAGGATACCCGTATGGGTGTTGTCACCGACGTGAAGCAGGAACTCCGTAAGGTGGGTGCCTTCCGTATCAACTACACGACACTGAAGGGTAGCGCCTTGGAGAACTAAGGTTCTCACAAAATCGACTGGAAGAGCGGCAAATTTTTGCCGCTCTTTTTTTGTGCCTTGGGGTCTTCTTTGTAGCCTGCGATTCCAGAATATTCTCTATCTTTGTCTCTCAGTTTGAAACATACTCTAATATGATGAAGAAAGCATTAGTTACACTTTTCCTGCTCGCCTTGACGAGCCTGAGCATATGGGCACAAATCCCAAACGGTTATTATAACAATGCCAATGGAAAAACTGGCGACGAACTGAAAGTAGCTCTACACAATATCATCAAAGGCCACCATGTGGTCAGTTATAATGGCTTGATCAATGCCTTTGCCTACACCGATTGCAAGCCTAATGGAAAGATCTGGGATATCTATTCTAATATTGAGTATAGCCCAAGTACTGGATTATGTGGCGAATACGAACATGAAGGCGACTGCTGGAACCGTGAGCATACCTGGCCGCAAAGTTGGTTCAGCGAGAGCACTACGCCCCGCAGCGACCTTTTCCATGTGTATCCCACCGATGGTTATGTCAATGGGCAACGCAGCAACTATCCTTATGGCGAGGTCAACAATCCTATTTATACTTCGGGCAATGGTTCCAAGTTGGGACCTTGTGTCACATCCGGCTATTCGGGTAGAGTGTTTGAACCTATAGATGAGTACAAAGGTGACATTGCACGCGGCTATTTCTACATGAGCGTGCGCTATTACAGCGAGGACAGCGACTGGGGCACGAGTGGCATGACCAATAAGTCAGAGATTCTTCCTTGGGCCATGACTATGTTGCTGCGTTGGAGCGATGAAGACCCCGTTAGCGACAAAGAAATAGCACGTAATAATGCAGTTTATGGCTATCAAAACAACCGTAATCCATTTATTGACCACCCAGAATATGCCCGCATGATTTGGGATCCAAATTGGCAAGGAGGCGTGTCTTATAATATCACCTGTGCCACTGGTTTGTCGCATGGCAGTGTGTCGGCACCTGAAAGTGCCATGGAAGGTACTACGGTCTCCATCACTGCTACACCTGAACCTGGTTATATGGTTGGCACTTATACAGTGTATAAAACAGGTAGTTCGAGCACTACAGTCACAGTGAGCAGCAACGGTACCTTCACCATGCCTAGCTATGCTGTCACAGTTAGTGCCACATTTGCGGAGAATAACAATTATTATGACATCACTTTGGGCAATGTTAATCATGGCACAATAACTGCTTCTGAAGCGAGTGCGAGGTCGGGCATGACCATTACTTTGACGGCAATACCCAATACGGGTTACAGCCTCTACTCGTGGTATGTCTTCAAGACAGGTGACATGAATACCACTGTAAATGTTAGTGGCAACAGCTTCGTCATGCCTGCTTTCAATGTGACCGTGATGGCTACCTTAGTGCAAGGCAGTGCCAATGGCGATTTTGAGAAGGTGACCTCTGCGCCAACGGATTGGAGTGGGGAATATATCTTGGTCTATGAACAAAATGCCACTACAGGTTATGTTTGGACTGGTGTGGATGCTGTTAACAGTTATGTCTCGAAAACGATTTCAAACAACACCATTGCAGATGATGGTGTTGTCTTTGTTACCATAGCCCCAATGTCAGGGGGATATTCCATTAAAATTAATGGAGGCACTAATAACGGAAAGTACATATATGGCACTTCGGGCAGTAATAAGATCAATTTTGGCACTAGCCCTTCATTGAACACGCTATCTTATGAATCTAATAGTGTGAAAATAGTTTCATATACTTCTGTGATGCGGTTCAATAATAATTCAGGTCAGAATCGTTTCCGTTATTTCCAATCAAGTACTTACACCAACCAGCAACCCGTTCAACTTTATAAAAGGGTACATGCCACACAAACCCATAGCATCCATTTCAACTCCAATGGCGGATCTGGAACTATGAACGACCAAATCGTAAACGAATTTGAGCCTACGGCATTGCAGAACAACGCCTTTACAAGAGAAGGCTTCGTTTTTGAAGGTTGGAACACGGCTATTGACGGCACTGGCGACTATTATGCTGACGGCGCCACTGTCACCTTGCTCGATGACTTGACGCTTTATGCCCAATGGGAACAATTGTACACCATTACGCTTGCTGCGGTTGAAAACGGTAGCATCAGTGCCAGTGCCACGGAAGCCATTGCGGAGACCATCATCACCTTGACGGCTACTCCAGCTCCAACTTACGAACTTGACCATTGGATTGTTACTGATGTCCAAGGCAATACTGTCACCGTCAATGAAAACCAATTTGAGATGCCTGCTAGTAATGTTACGGTGAATGCAGTGCTTGTCTATGTGGGTCAACCTTTTGAACAAAAATATTATCTTGTCACTTCCACGGATCAACTAGTTGCAGGAAGGACCTATCTCATTGTGAACACATCAGCGGGCAAAGCTTTGGGAACCACTCAAAACAACAACAACCGTTCGGCGGCGTCGGTGACCATCAGCAACAATGTCATTGCAGGTATCGGCGATGATGTTTGTGAATTGACCCTGGGGGGACAAAGCGGTGCATGGACTTTCTTTGATTCCCATTGGAATACGACAGGTGGTTACCTTTATGCTGCCAGTAGCTCCGCTAATCATTTGAAAACCCAAGCTAACAATGATGCCAATGGTCAATGGATAATCAATGTTGCCTCAAATGGCACTGCCACGATTAAAGCTAATGGAGCCAACACACGCAACATCATTCGTTATAATCCCAACGGTGTCAATCCTATTTTCAGTTGCTATGCCTCTGGACAGCAGGATGTTTGCCTTTTCATTCGCAGCGAAGAATTCGACCATACCGAAAGTGAAACCATCGCCAACTTGTTCTACTACGACAAACACACCGTTCACAATGGTGCCACGCTTACGGTTACGGGAACGGCTTCTTGTAATGATGCCGGTCAACTGGTCATCGAAGATGGAGGCCAACTGGTTCATCATAATGGGGGCGTACAGGCCACTGTCAAGAAATACATTAGCGCGTATACTGAAAATAGTGGCTGGTACACGATTGCAGTTCCATTTGCCTCGTATAATCCAGCAACGGAGTTAACTACTGCAGATTATGACCTTTATTCCTATGGTGAAGTTGAATGGAACAACTACAAGGCAGGCAACTTCTCGTTGAGTGCCGGAAATGGCTATCTCTACGCCCACAATCCTACCGTTACATTGCGTATGAGGGGCACACTCAATAGTGGGGATTATAGCCAAACTGTCAGCCTGGATTATGAGGGTAGCCATACCAATTTGAAGGGTTTCAACTTGTTGGGTAATCCAACTTCACATGAAATCACCTTTTCGAAAACGGAAAATGTTTCCGATGGCTACTATTATCTCGACGATAGTGAGAACTGGGTATATACCACAAGTAATATCGTACCTGTAGGTCGTGGTTTTTTGGTCAAAGCCAATGCGGAAGGGCAAACGGTGACGCTCAATCCACAAGTCGGGCAAAAAGCTGAAACAAATGATGCCTATCTTTGTTTCAGTGTAGGTAACGAGAAGGTTTGCATCAATATGGATGAAGGAGTCAGCATGCCTCTAATGGACTCAAAAATCAGCTCTTTTTCACTCTATTTTACCCGCAACCAGCAATCATACGTGATGCTTGTCCTTGACCATGCTTCCACTGTAGAACTCAATTATGAGGTCAAGCATGATGGGGAATATACATTAAAAATGGAAGCTCAAAGCCTTCGTTTGGATTATCTTCACCTTTTGGACAAGCAAACTGGCACCGAAGTTGACTTGCTTGCCTCACCTTCCTATACCTTCAAAGCACAAACTGGCGATGATGCCTCCCGTTTCCTGCTGATGTTCAAGCCTATGGACAAGTTGGATTAAAGTATTATAGGACTCTGATATTTAGTAAAGATATTTACTATCCATATTTTTACTTTTTTCTATCTTTGCAGCTTGAAAAGCAAAAATAGAAAGACAATGATTTTTACTCCTACAAAATACCAGCTTCAAACTGTAGCCACGGGTCGTGTCTTCGACGACCAAGGCTGGACTTTGGACGACAAGCAATGTGACAAACCGAGCATGGTGCGCCCTGTCTATGAAAAGAAACAACTTGAGGTTAAGAAAGAGGCTTGTTTGGGTTTGTACCGCTATGCTGACTGGCTGCCTATCAAAACCATGCTGAAAAATCCTTCGGAGCCTATCACGTACAAGAGTGAGGGCTTTGCCAAACGCTTGGGATTGAACAACCTTTACATCACTTTCAACGGCTGGTGGCCAGAACGCAAAGCTCGCATGACCACCTGCTCCTTCAAGGAGATGGAAGCCTATTCGGTATGTGCTCGTTTAGGCGATGACCTGAAGGACAAGGTGTTGGTCGTAGCTTCGGCAGGTAATACTGCTCGCGCTTTTGCCAAAGTGTGCTCCGACAATGGCATCAAGCTGTTGCTGTGTGTGCCTCTGGACAACATCAATGCTTTGTGGTTCGACAAGCCTTTGAAGCCATGCGTGAAACTCATCACCACCGAGTCGGGCAGCGATTATTTTGATGCCATCAATCTCTCGAATGTGGTATGTGAAATGGATGGCTATTTGGCTGAAGGCGGTGCCAAGAACATTGCACGCCGCGATGGTATGAGCACGACGATGATGTCGGCTACAACCTTCATCGGTCGTACACCAGATTTCTATTTTCAGGCAGTGGGTAGTGGCACAGGTGCCATTGCCGCTTGGGAAGCCAATTTGCGTTTCATTGGTGACGGCCGCTTTGGCTCCAACAAGGCCCGTTTGATTGTCTCACAAAACAAGCCTTTTGTCCCGATGTATGACGCTTGGCGCGCTGATTCACGCGCCATGCTTCCTTACGATGCCGATCAAGCCCGTAAAGACGCAGCCGAAATCTGTGCCCCAGTGCTCTCCAACCGCAAACCACCATATAGCCTCGCTGGTGGCCTTTACGATGCATTGAAAGATACCAATGGCGACATTCTTGCGGTCAGCAACGATGAAGCCAACGCCACAAAGGCCTTGTTTGAGGAAACTGAGGGCATCGACATATACCATGCCGCAGCCGTAGCCACTGCCTCATTGCAGCAGGCGGTAGAAAAAGGAATGGTGAAGTCTGATGATGTGGTGATGCTCAACGTCACGGGAGGCGGCGAAAAGCGTTTCCATGCCGAGCATGAGCTCTATTACCTAAAGCCTGATCACATCTTCAAGATTGATTTCACCAAGGAAGAGGTGGAACGCGTTTTGGCAGAGATGAAATAAACGCCAGCTTTTAACCCGCTGACATCAACTCGAATGGAATTGCCCTTGGCAGCTTGACTGCTAAGGGTTTTTCCGTTGATGTCGGTCAGCGATATGGATTGCAATCCTTCTGCTTCTACGGTTACGAAATCGGTGGCTGGATTAGGAAAGATGCTGAGATCCTGCAAATTTTCTGTTACTTGTGTTGGTTCGAGCGGTGTCACCCAAAATGTGACCATGGCCGTGTTGCAGTTGCAAGGGATGGTCATGTTGATATCCAGCCAAGCTACTGAGCCAGGTTCAATCTCAGGACGCAGTGTGGCATAGGTGGTCACTTCGACAAATTCATCTGGTTGGGTAGGGAAGGTCATTCCGCTGACACCATTTGAATAGCAGCTAAAATTGGTGAAGAACTCATTGGATGGGTGTAGGGTGACGTCCACAGGGTCATAGCCCGTATTGTGGATGAGGAAATGGAAAATAGCCTGGGTGCCGGGATACATGATTGTGTCTCCAGAAATGGCCTCTGCCTCGAATTGGTATTGTTCCACCATGTCGACTTCTAGGTCATCGATGGTGATGTAACTCCCTCGTTGACTGATAGCATGAACGGCAATGTAATCACAGTTTTCTGGTATGGTCTCCACAAAAGCCGAGAACTTCTCATACATGCCGCTGGCAACGGTCTCCCTGAGCAGGAGCGTGTGCATATCATCAGGGTTAGGAGAGGTGCCAGCCCAAAACTCAAGCTGATAAGTCTCGTCGGAAATGGCCCAACACGTGAAACGGTATCTCATGCTAGGGATGAGGTACATGGGCATATACATCCAAGCGTCTTCAGTGTTACTAAAGGCATACCAATTGCCAGTGTGGGGGATGCGGTTATGATCTTTTTCAAGATACCCACAAAGCCACGAATTGTCATCGCAAATCCAGCCAACGGGTTTTTCAAGGTCGTGGTTGGCGTATTCGAAACCTTCGTTGAGGATGTTGCCAGCAAAAGCTGATGCTGTAGCCAGACAAATCAATAGGATGAGAAGTAGTTTTTTCATAGGATTCAAATTTGAAGCAAAAATAAGAAAAAACCTGGCCCAACAGCTTGCGATACCGAAAATTTTCGTATCTTTGAGCCGTTTTTTGAAAGCACCTTATTATTGATATGCCCCACATTTTTAGTAGTATGGTTTATTTGAACATCAAGGAACGAGACCGTTTCTGAGCTCGCTCCTAGGAAGAAGCCCCGTTTTTCTTTTCTGATAAATAGCTTTCAAATTATCCAATTCTTGAATCTTTAAATTTTAAATCTTTAAATCAATCAATATCATGGAATTACCATTTGCAGAAGCGTGGAAAATTAAGATGGTTGAACCCATTAAGAAATCCACCCGCGAACAACGCGAGAAGTGGCTCAATGAAGCCCACCAGAATGTCTTTATGCTGAAGAGCGACTATGTCTACATCGACCTGCTGACTGACTCAGGCACGGGTGCCCAAAGCGATCGTCAATGGGCAGCGATGATGATGGGCGACGAGAGCTACGGCGGTGCCCGTTCGTTCTATCATATGAAGGACACCATCACCGAACTCACTGGTTTCGAGTATGTCATTCCGACCCACCAAGGCCGTGCCGCCGAGAATGTGCTGTTCTCATACCTCGTGAAGCCTGGTATGGTCGTGCCTGGCAACGCCCACTTCGACACCACCAAGGGTCACATCGAGAGCCGCAAGGCTTTCGCCATCGACGTCACTGTTCCTGAGGCATATGACACCCAATTGGAAGTGCCTTTCAAGGGTAATGTGAGCCTTGAGAAGCTTGAAAAGGTGCTGAAAGAGAACCAAGGCAATGTGCCGTTCATGGTCCTCACCGTGACGAATAATACCGTTGGTGGTCAGCCAGTGAGCATGCAGAACATCCGTGAGACCTGCGAACTTTGTCACAAATATGGAGTGCCGGTCAACATCGACAGTGCCCGTTTCATTGAAAACGCCTACTTTATCAAGACCCGTGAAAAGGGTTATGAGAACAAGACCTTGAAGGAAATCGCTTTGGAAATGTTCAGCTATGCTGACAGTATGACCATGAGTGCCAAGAAGGACGGTCTCGTCAATATGGGTGGCTTTATCGCAACCAACAAGAAGGATTGGTACGAAGGCGCCAAGTTGTTTTGCATCCCCTTCGAAGGCTTCCTCACTTACGGTGGTATGAACGGCCGCGATATGGACGCTTTGGCTGTCGGTCTGAAGGAAAATATTGAGTTTGAGATGGTTGAAACCCGCATCAAACAAGTCCACTACCTCGCCGCCAAACTCGACGAGTACGGCATTCCTTACCAGCGCCCCGCTGGTGGTCACGCCATCTTCGTTGATGCCGACAGGGTGTTGACTCAAATTCCTAAGGAAGAGTTCCCGGCTCAGACTTTGACCTGCGAACTTTACCTCGAAGCTGGCATCCGTGCTTGCGAAATCGGTTATGTCTTGGCCGACCGCGACCCGGTCACGCGTCAGAACCGCTTTGGTGGCAACGACTTCGTGCGTCTCTGCATTCCGCGTCGTGTTTACACCAACAACCACATGGACGTGATTGCCGCTGCACTGAAGAACGTGTACGACCGTCGCAACGAAATCAAGCGTGGTCTCGAAATCACATGGGAAGCCGAGTTGATGCGCCACTTCACCTGCCAGTTCAAGAGACTGGGTTAAGCCAGGAAATTTGATTTGTGAATGATTCGGGGAAGCCATTTGGCTTCCTCGAATTTTTTTATGTCGTGCACACGGTGTCTGACAATTAAAATGTTTACTTTTGCAATCTAATTTACTTTTATGACCACTTCATCAATCATCCTCGGTATTCTTTTTGTCATTTGCCTGACTGCTCCAGTGGCCACTCGTTCGATGGGCTTGATGTCAGCCGACGACCAGCCTTCGCAGAAATGGAAAATTTCGTGTATGTTTGCCCTCAGTCAAGGCTTGGCAGCTGGTATTGGCTACACATTGGGAAGACTGTTTTCACATCTTTTTGCCTATATCGCTGATTACATGGTCTTTGTCATGATGCTTGTGGTGGTGGTTAAGATGTTTGTCGATTCGATGAGGATACTGAAAGGTAAGATGCTCTACACAATCAACAAGGAATTGGACATCTTTTTGTTGTCTATCATGGCAGCCATGAACACGTTTTTGATGTCACTTATGGGACCTCATTTCATGCCTTTCGGGTACTGGTTTTTCCTTATCGTAATTTTGGCAGGCTTCGTATGGTCGTTTTTTACTGTCCGAATTGAGTTTAAGCCGGAAATGATTAAAAAGTTGAGTTTCATAGAGTTCTCTGCGTCGGTATTTATGGTGGTCATTTCAGTTTTGTATTTGTTCACGGATTTGATTTAGGAATTTACGATTAAAATTTCTGAAAAATGAAAAAGTTCATAGCTCTTTTTATAGGTTTATCGCTGACAGTTTTGGTCAGCGCGCAGCCAGCTAATTACTATAATTCCGCCAACGGATTGACAGGCAATCAATTGAAGATTGCGTTGCACAATATCATCAAGGGGCATTCTTCGATTTCCTATGCCCAATTGTGGAATGCCTTCTGGAGCACCGACAACAAAGGTAATGGCATCGTGTGGGACATGTATTCTGACAATCCCAACGGTACACCACCTTATATCTATTATCTTGGCCAGGACCAATGCGGCAACTATAGTGGCGAGGGTGATTGCTACAATCGCGAGCACTCATGGCCTTCGAGCTGGTTCAACGACCAAACCGTTCCTCGAACTGATTTGCATCATATCTTTCCGACGGACGGCTATGTTAACAACCGCCGTGGCAATTATGCCTTTGGTGAGGTGCGTTCGGCGTCGTGGACTTCAAGAAACGGATCAAAATTGGGTTATTGCAAGACCCCTGGCTTTTCTGGGACGGTGTTTGAACCCATTGACGAATATAAAGGTGACTTCGCGCGCGCCATCATGTATATGAGTGTGCGCTATTATAGCGAGGATGGTAGCTGGGGTAGCAGCGACATGACCACTAAGTCGGAAATCAAGTCTTGGGCCATTGATATGTTACTGCGCTGGAATGAGTTGGACCCAGTGAGCGAAAAGGAGAAAGAACGTAATGAGGCTATTTACAACGACTATCAACATAACCGCAATCCCTTCGTCGACCATCCGGAATATGCGCGCATGATTTGGGATCCCACCTGGAATGCGATAGAGGATACGCTAGAGGCGGTCTATCTTTTTCCCAATCCCGTAGAAGCAGGGCAACCTCTGTATGTGAGTGGAAACTGTGACACATTTGATGCTGTCACGATTTGCGACTTGTGTGGCCATACCTTGCTTAAGGCTTCGGGACGTGCTGTTGGTGAATTTGCTGTGACCTTGCCTAATGGCTTTGCCAAAGGTTGTTATATTGTCAAATTGACGCGCAACGGCAATGTGGTGAAATACGAGAAATTATTGGTAAAATGATGTATAATGGTAGAGACGTATGGCCGTCTCTACATTACATCATTTTCTTGTGCCTGAAATAGATGTAGAAGGCTGCGGCGACCACGGCCATGAATCCCATGATACCCCAAAATGCCCATGCCTTGTCTTGGAAGGGCAATCCGACATTCATTCCATAGAGACCCGTGATGAAGGTCAAAGGCAGGATGATGGTCGACACCAAGGTCAGGATTTTCATTGTCTCGTTGGTCTTGTTGGTCTGCATGGAGTCGAAGGTCATCGATAGACCCTCAATCAATTCTTCATAGTCCTCGGTCATATCCCATACCTTTTGCAGGTAGTCGAGGATGTTGCCCCAGTAGTCTTCCATGTATTCCACATCGTCGGTGAAACCGGTTACTTTACCTGTTTCAAAGAGGTGGAAGAGCCTCAACTGAGGTTTGAAGATTGTGTTGATAAGGATAAGGTTCTTTCGTGTCACGCTGATGCGCTCGATGATCTTCACCTGCTTCTCCTGCAACAGTTCGCGGTTGATCAATTCAACGTCCAAACCGACCTTGCGCAACAAATACACCGATTCTGTCATCAGCTTTTCAAGGATGCGGTAAAGCAGGATGTCGGAGTTGCGGAAATTCATCTCCTCACCGTTTTGGATGCGTTCCTCATATTCTTCAAAGAGTTGTGACACGCCCCAAGGGTTTTTCTCAATGGAGATGATGTAATCCTTGCCCCAGAAAATCTTCACTTCCTTAATTTTCACAAACTTGTTCTGGCGGTCGAAGTTGGGAAAATGAAGGATGAGGAAATAGTAATCGTCGTAAATATCGATTTTCGGGCGTTGGTTTACCGATTTGCAGTCTTCAATATCCAAAGGGTGGAAGTGAAATCGGTCTTTCAGGAATTCAAAGTCTTCTTCCGTTGGGTTGTTGAGATGACGCCAAGTCAAGTTCCCGATTTTCAGGCTGTTAATCATAGGCCTTCCCCCTTTCTTTAAAGTGAATACTCTGTTTACATCGGCGCAAAAATTGATTCGCGCCGCGAAAATAGTGTTTTTTGTTGAAAAGTAGGGAATAAATATGGCAAAAAATTACTCCGCACCCATATTCATCCTTCCCATCAGCCTGAGCCATGGGCTTAGAAAAGCGAATAAGAAGTCGTAGACAATCAAGCCAGGAAGCAAGCCTTTTTCACCTAAACGCTTGGAGGCCTTGGAATAGATAAGGAGTTGAGTGCCAAAGCGTAAGAGGAAGAAAAATACCAAAATGGGGATATAGAATGCTACTCCATTGGCGATGTTGAATGCCGGAGGCAAACAGAGTAAGGCAATGAATGATGTGTAGAACAGGAATTGCGAGATGTAGAACAAACTCAAGAAGAGTCGTGCCCGTGTGTTGTATTTCGAAACGGTGGAGTAGCGGCTGCCTTTTTGACGCATCCAAAGCTTGAAGCTGTTTGTTGGGGTGGTGAGGATGGAGTTTTCAGCGTCAATCAAGACCTCCGTGTTCTTTTTAGTGGCTACTTGACTGATGAAAATGTCGTCTTCACCTACTGTCGTTGTATAGTGTGAAATAAAACCATTATTTCTGAAAAACAACTCTTTACGATAGGAAAGATTCTTACCTACGCCCATGTAGGGATGTCGGTTAAGGGCTGCCGAAAGATACAGCAGACCGTTTTGCAGGGCATCGAAACGCATGATACGGTTCAAGACACTTTTCTTTTGGATGTATGGACTGTAGCCAATGACGATTTCAGTATGGGAGTTGTAGCGGTTGACCACGCTACGCAACCATTGATCGTTGACAGGCATACAGTTGCAGTCGGTGAAGACAATCAAGTCGTTCTTGGCTGATTTGATGCCCATAGAGAGAGGGAATTTCTTTCCGTTGAAGAAGTTAAGGTGCTGTTTCAGTTGCACGGGCTTCACACGAGTTTCCTTGCGTTCCAAGTCTTTCAGATATTCCTCGGTCTCGTCGTCGGAGCAGTCGTTCACCACAACGATTTCAAAATCAGGATAGTTTTGCTGAAGCAATGCGGGAATCAATTCGACGAGGTATTCGTAGGCATCGCGTGCACAAAGAACAACGGAGACTGGCTCAAGCTCTTCGTCGAGTTTCGGACGCGCGTTCCGCTTATAAAAGGCCACTTTAGAGAATACGCCCCAATGGTAGAACAATTGAATGAGGAGGCTGATTCCAAAAACGATTAAAATAATGAAACTAAGACTGTTATATGATAAACTGAATTGCACGGCAATGGAAATATTTGTTTTGCAAAAATAGGAAAAATCTGGAATTGATGTTGGCTGCAATGGCAAGATTTCAGATTTTTCATCAACAATTAAACAATTCAACACGACACAATTCAACAATTGACTGCGACGAATCAAAGATTTCACTACTTTTGCACAAAAATAAAGCCATGGATTTTAACATAGTTTCCAACGATGCGAGAAGCAATGCCCGTGCTGGTATCCTGCATACCGACCATGGCCCGATCGAGACCCCGATTTTCATGCCAGTGGGTACAGCAGGCACGGTAAAGGCTTGCCATCTCCGCGATGTGCGCGATGAGGTCAAGGCGCAGATTATTTTAGGCAACACTTACCATCTATATTTGCGTCCGGGACTTGATGTGCTTGAGACTGTAGGAGGATTGCATAAGTTCAACGGTTGGGATAGACCCATTCTGACGGATAGCGGAGGCTTTCAGGTGTTTTCGCTGACAGGCATCCGCAAAATGAAAGAGGAAGGGGTGACCTTCCAATCGCACATAGACGGATCGAGGCATCTGTTCACTCCTGAAAATGTGATGGATATCCAGCGTAGCATCGGAGCCGACATTATGATGGCCTTCGATGAATGCACGCCTGGCACCGCTGATTATCATTATGCCAAACAATCGATGGAACGTACCCATCGTTGGCTCGACCGTTGCTGCGATCGCTTCCAGTCGACGGAACCGAAATATGGTTATGAGCAGGCGCTGTTTCCCATTGTTCAGGGTTGTGTCTATCGTGATTTGCGCGAGCAGTCGGCAGAATACATCGCTTCGAAAAACGCTGCTGGTAATGCCATCGGTGGCTTGGCCGTGGGTGAACCGACCGAAAAGATGTACGAGATGATTGAATTGGTGAATACCATCTTGCCCAAAGACAGACCAAGATACCTGATGGGTGTTGGCACTCCAGCCAACATTCTTGAAGGCATCTCTCGTGGTGTCGACATGTTTGACTGCGTGATGCCTACCCGTAATGGCCGCAACGGCATGATTTTCACATCGGAGGGTATCATCAATCTGAAAAACGAGAAGTGGAAGTTCGATTTCTCGCCGGTCGACCCTAATGGTGAAACTTTTGTCGATGCACAATATTCTAGAGCCTATCTTCGTCATTTGTTCGTCGCGGGCGAAATCCTTGGCCCCATGATTGCCAGCCTTCACAATACCGGTTTTTACCTTTGGTTGGTACGTGAGGCCCGCAAACACATCATTGCGGGCGACTATGCCGAATGGCGCGACATGATGCTGCCAAAAGTGACGAGAAGACTGTAAGCCTCGCAGTCAAAAAGAAATAGAATGAGAAAATTAGACGCATATATATTCAAAAAGTACCTAGGGACTTTCTTTTTCGCCATATCAATGCTGATTTTGATCGTCATTATCTTCGATGTGTCTGAAAATATCGATAGTTTCCTGAAACACAATGCGCCGTGGCAAAGGGTAGTGGTGGACTACTACGTCATGTCCATACCTTATTATATTAACCTCTTCATTCACTTGTTCGCTTTCATCGCAGTGGTGTTTTTCACCTCGAAGATGGCGGCCCATACCGAAATTGTTGCCATCCTAAGTAGTGGAATCAGCTTTTGGCGTTTCCTCTATCCTTATATGCTTGCAGCCGTAACCATCGCCGTCATGTCGTTATATTTTGGTAACTTCTTGATTCCAAAGACTAATGAGATTCGAAGGCAATTCAAGGATGAATACATGGAGAAGCTGAGTCAGAGTGCGGGACGCAATGTGCATGTTCAGGTTGGTAAGGATGAGTTTGTGTATGTGGAGGGTTACAACATTTATAAAGAACACGGTTATAAGTTCTCATGGGAGAAATATGATGGCAACGAATTGAAATACAAGGTGATGTCCGATATGCTTTATCATGACACAATAGCTGATAACAGTTGGAAAATCGACCCGTATGCCATTCGAAACATTGACGGAATGGAGGAGAGTTTGCAGAAAGGGCGCAATTTGGATACCTTGCTTAATTTGTACCCAACAGACCTCTATATGATGAAGGAGGATTTTGAGGAAATGAACTTTTTCGAGTTGCGCGACCATATCCGTGGCATGAAAGAAAAAGGCTCGGAGGGTGTGAAGGCTTATCAGGTGGAGATGCACACCCGTATGTCGGCTCCAGCAGCAGTGCTCATCTTGACCCTTATCGGTGCCGCTTTGTCGAGCCGAAAACTGAGAGGTGGCACAGGTATGCACTTGGGTATTGGCATCACCATTGCCTTTGCCTACATTCTTTTCATGCAGGTTTCGAAGTCATTTGCCATATCGGGAGGATTGTCGCCTTTTCTCGCTGCATGGATTCCCAATTTCATTTTCTGTGTGTTAGGCATCTATCTTTTGGAAAAAGCACCGAAATAAATTGACATTCAGCCAATTGTCATTTTTCTTTAAAAAATTAGGCTTCCTTTGACGAGTTTTCCTTATTTTAGCCACTTCTTATTATCCTAAAACAAGAGTATTATGCACATCGCAGTAGCAGGCAACATAGGCTCGGGAAAGACGACCCTCACGGGACTTCTGGCCAAACATTTCAACTGGAAACCTCATTATGAAGAGGTGGAACACAATCCCTATCTCGACAGCTTTTACGAGGATATGCAGCGCTGGTCGTTCAATATCCAGATCTTCTTCCTGAATAGTCGTTTCCGTCAGGTGATGGATATCCGCAATAGTGGAGAAGATGTCATTCAAGACCGCACCATCTATGAGGATGCCCATATCTTTGCTGCCAACCTCTATTCAATGGGTTTGATGGAAACCCGTGATTTTGAGAATTATAAGTCGCTTTTTGAGCTGATGACGAAGTTTCTTCAACCGCCTGATTTGCTGATATACCTCCGTGCCTCGGTGCCGACCTTGATCCGCCATATTGCCAAACGCAATCGTGAGTTTGAGCAATCCATCAGCATCAGCTATCTTACCAACCTTAATGAGCGGTATGAGCAGTGGATTAACAGTTATAAAGACGGCAAACTCCTCATCATTGATACCGACAACCTCGAGCTTGAGAATCCCGAAGACCTCAGTACCGTAGTTGACCGTATCGAAGCTTCACTTAATGGATTGTTTTGAATATGAAAGTTTTAGGAATCATACCCTCACGTTATGCCTCGACTCGCTTCCCAAGCAAGCCTTTACACATGATTAAGGGGAAGACGATGATTCAACGTGTTTGGGAACAGGCTTGGAAATCGAAATTAGATGCTGTCGTGGTAGCTACCGATGACATACGCATCGCTGATGAAGTTTTGAAGTTCGGTGGTCAATATGTAATGACGGACCCCAACCATCGCAGTGGCACTGATCGTTGTCGTGAGGCATTGTATATGGTTGAAGATCAGTACGACGCTGTGGTCAATATACAAGGCGATGAACCTTTTATCAACCCAGCCCAAATCAATCAAGTCATCGAATTGATTGGCCGTGACGATACGCATCTGGCATCTTTGGCCAAACGCATCGAAAACGAGGACGAACTTTTCAGTCCCAATGTGGTGAAAGTGGTGATGGACAAGCAAGGTAATGCATTGTATTTCAGTCGTAATCCCATACCTTTCATGCGTAATTTGGATCATGACAAATGGCTGCAAAAGGGCGAGTTCTACAAACATATCGGCCTCTATGCCTACAAGACGGAAACCTTATGCCAAATTGCTGAAATGCAGTCTACTAAGCTCGAAATAGCTGAGTCATTGGAGCAATTGCGCTGGTTGGAAAACGGCTTGAGTATCCGTATGGGTATCACACAATATGAAAGCCTGTCTATCGATACCCAAGAAGACCTTGAAAAAGCCATACAATTCGCTCAGAATCAACTGATAGAGTAAAATGATTTCGATTATTGAAGCCATATCAGACCTTTTGTTTGTTCGCGACACCGTAGTAGTTCCTGGTTTGGGCGCTTTCGTGAAAAAGCGCACTTCGGCCAAAGTGAACCCCGTGGCAAATTATTTCAGTACCCCATCTTGCGATGTCGACTTTGATGCCAATCTGCGTGAAGACAATGATTTGATTGTCAATTATATGGCTGAAGAAAACAACATTTCTAAAGAGGAAGCCAAGAATCAATTGGTTATGTTCGTTTCAGAATGCTTTAGCAAACTGAAACAAAAGAAGAAAGTGGAGTTGGAACATATTGGCATCTTGTCGTATGATTGGGATAACAACCTTGTTTTCGTTCAAGACAAATCGGTGAATTACAATGCAGATGCATTCGGCTTGAGTGATTTCAGTCCTGAGCCTGTGAATCAATCCAAGTCGAAGGAAGAGATCAAGGCGGAGATTGAACAACAGCAAAAAGAAAAGAATACTCCCGTTACTGTTGATGAAGAAGCTGTCCATCAAGACGATGGACAAAACCGTTTGAAGAAAAGAGGTTGGTGGCTTGCGGGGGCGGCTGTCATTGCCCTGTTGTTTGGGCTATTCTATTTTAATACACATCGTGTTGATCAGGGCTTGAAAGACAATACGAACCAGACGCAACAGGTTAATACTGGAAATGACGAACTTTTGGCAGGAAACGACCTACCTTTAGATACAGTGAAACCTGCTGTGACAGACTCCTTTAGGATTATCGCTGGATGCTATGATCAGGAAGAGTTTGCCCAGAGGATAGTCGTCTCGTTGCAAACTAAGGGCTTTGAACAAGCCTATAAGGAGAAAAGAGGGGAGAGGTGGTATGTAGCCTATGGATGGTATCCGACGGAAGAAGAAGCCGTCGCCATCCTTCGTGATATTAGAGAGTCAGGCAAAGGAAAAGGCTGGATTCTCAAGTGAGCCCCGTAGGGGCGACAGGAAAATACAGAAACATGTCAAAAAAGAACAAGCTAGAGAAATTCGCTGAAAACAAAACCTTCAGCAACCTGTTCGAATACAGTTACGAACGCATCATGGGCGAAGGTTTCCCGCTCCAAGGCAAGTGGCACGAGGAGTTTTTCCACAACGACAACCCCATCGTGCTGGAATTGGGTTGTGGTAAGGGCGAGTATACAGTCGGGCTGGCACGTGTGCATCCCGAGATCAATTATATTGGTGTCGACATCAAAGGGGCACGCATCTGGCGCGGCTTGAAGCAGTCGAACGAGGAAGGTTTGAAGAATGTGGCCTTCCTTCGCGCTCGCATCGACCAAATCGAGCATTTCTTCGGCAAGGACGAAGTCTCCGAAATCTGGGTCACTTTCCCCGACCCGCATCCAGGCGAAGGTGAACGCAACGCAAGGCACCGCCTCACCTCGCCCGAGTTCCTCGCCCGTTACCGCAAAATCGTCCGCCCCGAAGGCATACTCAACCTCAAGACCGATAGCCCCATTATGTATGAGTTCACACTACACGATGTGGTGGAAAAGCAAGGGCTGCCCTTGTTATATGCCACCAACGACCTCTACGCTACTGACGAGGCCCTCGAAGTGAAGACCATCCGCACCTTTTACGAACAAATGTGGCTCGACCAAGGCCTCACCATCAAATACATCCGCTTTAAGATAAATGCTGAATGCTGAATGAAATTGAACAACAATTGACTACGTCGAATTATCATTTCAACAGTTAAACAATTAAACAATCAACAATATGTACACTGACGACAACCAACTCTACATCGCGCATTGCGACAACGGTCCTCTCTATATGATAGGCAAAATGGCCAACCGCCACGGATTGATTGCCGGTGCCACGGGTACGGGTAAGACTGTCACTTTGCAGGTGCTGGCCGAATCATTCAGCCAGGCGGGCGTGCCTTGCTTCATGGCCGATATGAAAGGCGACCTCTCAGGTATTAGCCAAGCAGGTAAGATGAGCAGTTTCATCGAAAAACGCTGTCCCGAGTTCGGCATCGAGAATCCGGATTTCCACGGCTGCCCTACGCGTTTTTTCGACGTGTTCGGCGAACAAGGCCATCCGTTGAGAGCCACGATTTCCGACATGGGACCGCAGCTCCTGGCCCGACTTCTCGCCCTCAACGAGACTCAGACAGGCATTCTTAACATTGTCTTCAAGATTGCCGATGACCGAGGTTTGCTGCTCATCGACATGAAAGACCTCCGTATGATGCTCGACTATGTGGCCAAAAACGCCAAGGAGTTCACTACTACTTATGGAACGGTCTCTTCAGTGAGTGTGGGTGCCATCCAGCGTGCTTTGCTGGCCTTGGAGGCCGAAGGCGGAGATCTTTTCTTTGGCGAGCCTTCGTTCAACGTGTTCGACTTCCTGCAAACCGAAGGTGGCCGCGGCATGATGAATGTGCTGGCTGCTGACAAGCTGATGCTCAACCCGAAGCTGTATTCCACTTTCTTGCTGTGGCTGTTAAGCGAACTCTACACGCAGTTGCCGGAAGTTGGTGACCTGCCGTTGCCCAAACTTATCTTCTTCTTCGACGAGGCCCATATGCTCTTTAAGGACACCTCGAAGGCTCTGGTCGACAAGATTGAGCAGGTCATCCGCTTGGTGCGTTCCAAGGGTGTGGGTGTGTATTTCGTCACTCAAAGCCCCGACGACATCCCGGATGCCATCGCTGGTCAGCTCGGCAACCGCATCCTCCATGGCTTGCGTGCCTATACGCCCAGAGAGCAGAAAGCCGTGAAGGCGGCAGCCCAGACCTTCCGAGCCAATCCCACTTTCAACACGGAGGCAGCCATCCTCGAACTCGGTACGGGCGAGGCTCTGGTTTCGCTGCTCGACGAGAAAGGTGCACCTTGCATCGTGGAGCGCGCCAAGATCCTCTTCCCGCTTAGCCAAATCGGGGCCATCACCGACGACCAACGCAGCGACTTGATTCGCAGGTCTCGCCTTTATGGTGTCTACGACAAGAGCTTCGATCGTGAGAGTGCCTACGAGATGCTCGTTGCGGAACAAAAACAAGAGGAAAAACGTCTCCAGAAAGAGGCTGAGGAAGAAGAGAAGCGAAAGGCTAAGGAAGCCAAGGAGAAAGAACGTGCAAGAAGCACCAGCTCGCGAAGCACTTCCACCCGGAAGAAAAAATCGGTGGGGCAAAAGGCCATCGAAAAGACCATCAACACAACGGCGACGACTATTGGGCGTAACCTTGGCAAATCTATAGTGCGCTCTATTTTAGGTGGAATTTTCAAGAAATGAACAAAGGGAAGGCTCTCGAGTTTGTCGAAAGGCCTTCCTTTTTCAGTCGTTTCCAATCTCCTTAAGCATCGGCACAAACTTAAAATCGCCGAACTCCTCTTTTTTTAGGCTTCCATCTTCGCCTTTTGTGATTTTCATCATGGTTTGTCCGTCTCCTTCTGTGTTGTCCATCGGGATGACCATGATGCCGTTGGGTTTCATCTGTTGGACGAGTGCCTCGGGAATGTTTGGCGCACCCGCCGTGATGATGACGCGGTCGAAAGGTTGATAGGTGGGCAAACCCTCGAAACCGTCACCCAAGAAAGGTTTCACTCGGAATGGCAGCTGCTCCAGAATGTCCTTGGTCTTGAAATAGAGATTGCGTTGCCGCTCGATGCTGAACACCTTGGCTCCCATCGCGGCCAAAACACAAGCCTGATAACCTGAGCCTGTACCGATTTCAAGCACTTTCATGCCTTTTTCGACTTGCAGGAGTTGGGTCTGAAAAGCCACAGTGGATGGCTGTGAGATGGTCTGTCCCGATCCGATGGGGAAGGCCATGTCTTGATAGGCAAGCTCGACGAAAGAAGAATCGAGGAAAACGTGTCGCGGCACCTCATTGATGGCCGCCAGCACGGTCTCGTCAGTGATGCCCTTGGCACGCAGTTGGTCGACGAGTTGCTTGCGCAGGCCTTTGTGGCGATAGTTGTCTTCTAATAAATGGGAATTCATGGCGCGAAATTACGCTAAAAACCGACGTTACGGATGGATAAAAAGACTATTTTTGCCGAAATTTTTTTGAAATGCTGAAAATCGGTGTCTTAGGTGCAGGACATTTAGGCAAAATCCATTTGAACTGCATCAAACAAATAGAACAATACGATTTGGTGGGGTTTTATGATCCAGCTCTTGAGACAGCTCGGCAAGTGGAAACCGAGATGAATCTGAAGTGCTTCGACTCCATCGAAGACTTGATTGACGCGGTGGATGTGGTCGACATTGTCACGCCCACCATCCGCCATTTCGAGTGTGCCTCCAAGGCCTTGCAAAAACGCAAGCATGTCTTCATCGAAAAGCCCATCGTTGCCACACCCGACGAAGCCAATGCCCTGAAAAAACTCGCCGACAAGGCAGGCGTAAAGGTGCAAGTGGGCCATGTGGAGCGTTTTAATCCGGCATTCATCGCGGCGGAGCCATTCATCGGAGAACCATTATTCATTGAGGCACATCGCTTGGCCATGTTCAACCCGCGCGGCACCGATGTCCCTGTCGTTCTCGACCTCATGGTGCATGACCTCGACATCTTGCTCACCATCGTCAAGTCGCCTATCAGCCACATCAGCGCGAGTGGTGTCAGCATCGTCAGCCCTACGCCCGACATCACCAATGTTCGTATTGAGTTTGAAAACGGGGCGGTGGCCAATCTTACGGCCTCACGCCTGTCACTGAAGAATATGCGCAAGACCCGCATCTTCCAAAAAGGTGCATATATTACGGTTGACTTCTTGGAAAAAGTGGCTGAAATCTTTCGCATCAACGATGAGATAGATGAAACCAATCCGTTGTCAGCGACCATCACCCTCGGTGATGGTTCTGAAAAGCAAATCACTTTTGAACGGCCTGAAATTCATCCCATCAATGCGATTAAGACGGAATTGGAAAGCTTTTACGATGCCATCGTGCATAATACCATGCCTGCCGTCACCATCGATGATGGCATCAATGTGCTGAAATTGGCCTATCGCATCCTTGATGCCGTTGATGCCTCAACCGCAAAGGTGAAGAAATAAACGTGGTTTCCAACAATAATCAACACGGGTCGCCGTTACCTTATTAATTAAAGTATTGTTATGAATCGAAGATTTACCTTTTTTTTCGCGCTTGTTCTGCTTGTGTCGCTGAGTTTTGTTTCTTGCAAGAAGTTTGAAGGATCGCAGGAAGTGCCGTCATATATCCATATTGAATCCATTGAGGTTGATTCGCTTACGGATTACTTCGTTTATGGTGCCAATACACATAAAATCACCGATGCCTGGGTGTATGTTGACGACAATCTCATCGGAACCTATGAGTTGCCTGCCACTTTCCCGGTGTTGAAGAAAGGACCTCATAAAGTGGTTATCCGTGCCGGCATCAAGGTGGATGGAAGGTCGCCAGCACGCGATATGTACCCATTCTATATGCCTTGCGAATATAAAAACCTGAATCTTGTGGAGGACAGTATCGTCAACCTCAGTCCTGTGGTGAGGTATTTTCCCATAGGCGACGGCGTCAATGTGGCATGGATGGAAGATTTCGAGAACTCCAATTCCTTGTTGCCCGATGATGTAAGCGATACGAGCGTGATTCGTTGCACGGGTAGCGAGGCTTGGCATTCCGTCAACTCGTTTTGGTCGGGCAAGGTGGAATTGCCGCCTGATTCGCTGGATTTCTTCATCGCCACCGCCGACGAGTTCGACTTTTACAAAGGAATGAACGGAGTTTACTGCTTGCTTGAGATGGACTATAACTGCAACGATACTTTCTTTGTCGGAGTCCAGTATTATAAAGATTACAGTTTGGAGACTTTGCCGCTTGTGAAGGTGACGCCTACCGACAAGACACACGACCAACCGCAGCGATGGAACAAGATCTATATCAACATTGGCCCCCAGATGAACCTGAACTCTTATGCTTCCTATTTCAAGATTTATTTCACTTCCAACCTGACGACAGTTACGGATTTGCAATATAACCATGTGTATCATCCCATTAGTGAGCCGCGTTATTATTATTTTGACAACCTAAAACTGCTGTATCGCAAGCTATGAACAAGAAAAGATTAGCAACAGTTTATTTTTTCGTCGACTGGGTGGCTTCCATCTTGGCGTGGGTCTTGTTTTATTTCTTCCGCAAAACACATGAAGACCTCTATATCAATTATTGGGATCGCATCACAAATTCGTTTACTACACCGAGTTTTTGGCTCGGAGTTGCTATCATCCCCATCTGCTGGCTCATCCTTCATGCTGTGACAGGCGCCTACGAAAAGGTGTACATGAAATCGCGTTTGAAGGAACTCGGGCAGACTTTCTTCATTACGCTGTTGGGTGTGGTTGTCCTGTTTTTCGTTGTCATCCTTGACGATGATGTGATTTCCTATAAATCTTATTATCAGTCATTTATTGCACTGTTTACTCTCCAATTTCTGATGACCTATATCCCGCGCGTCATCATCACGACTTCGGTGATTTCGAGGATTCGGAGCAAAAAAATCGGGTTCAACACGCTCATCGTGGGTAGCAACGACAATGCTTGTGCCATCTTTAAGGAGATTGAGGATGAGGTGAAGCCGTCGGGAAGAAGAATTATAGGTTTCCTCAATGTGTATGACAAGAAAGTGTACAAACTGGGCGAATTTCTGCCCCGTCTTGGCTCTTATCACGAGATCGAACGTATCGTGAAGGAAAACAATGTGGAGGAAGTCATCATTGCCATCGAACGTTCAGAGGTGGAGACGATGAAAGTGCTGCTTACAGTGGTCGACACGACGGATGCCAACGTGAAAATTATCCCTGCCATGCAGGATTTGGTTTTCGGCACAGTGAAGCAGTCGGCCATTTGGCAGGCACCTTTGGTACAGGTTACACCTGAGCTGATGCCAATATGGCAAAGGGTAGTCAAGCGCGCATTCGACATTGTAGCCTCTATTTTTGCTTTGGTTGTCCTTTCACCAGTGTTTTTGGCTTGTGCCATCATCATAAAATCCACTTCGAAGGGCCCCATTTTCTATGTACAGGAACGCATTGGCAAAGGAGGCAAACCCTTCAGTATGGCGAAGTTCCGCAGCATGAGAGTGGATGCAGAGTCGAGCGGTACGCCGCAATTGTCGAGTGATGATGACCCACGTATCACCAAGTTCGGCAAGTTCATGCGTAAGGTGCGTTTGGATGAGATTCCTCAGTTTTGGACTGTGTTGAAAGGCGATATGTCGTTGGTGGGCTATCGTCCCGAGCGTCAATATTTCATCGATAAAATCATGGAAAAGGCGCCTTATTATCGCCTCTTGCTTAAGGTGAAGCCTGGCATCACTAGTTGGGGTGAGGTGAAATATGGTTATGCCGAGAACGTCGAAGAGATGATTGAGCGCTTGAAATATGATGTACTCTACATCGAGAATGTGAGCCTTGCTTTGGATATCAAGATTTTGATTTACACAGTGTTAATCGTTGTTCAAGGGCGCGGCAAGTGATTCCCTTTCCTTCTGGGCTTTAAGGTAACAAGCGCGACACAGCGGTTCGTAGCTTTCTGTCTCGCCCAATACGACCAATTTGTCACCCGCAATGGTGCGGTGCGAGAATTGTGCCGGGCTACCGCAACGCACACAGATGGCATGTACCTTGGTGACATCTTCGGCAATGGCCATCAGCTTAGGCATCGGGCCGAACGGTTTGCCCATGAAATCCATATCCAGACCGGCGACGATGACACGCACGCCTTGGTTGGCCAGTTGCTCGCATACGTTAGGTAGCTCGTCGTCAAGGAATTGTGCTTCGTCGATTCCAATGACATCCACATCGCTCGCATAAAAAAGAATCTCATTGGCACTTTCCACGGGTATGGAATGCAAGGCCGTGGCATTGTGCGACACCACATCTTCCTCGCTGTAACGCGTGTCGACACCTGGCTTGAAAATTTCCACTTTCAGTTTGGCGATTTTTGCCCGTTTCAAGCGACGAATCAGCTCTTCCGTCTTGCCTGAAAACATGGAGCCACAAATCACTTCTATCCACCCCTGTGTTTTATTGTGCGAATCTTTTTCGATGAACATGTGAATCGTTTTTGGAATATTTGTAATTTAGCCGCTCGGTTGCTGAGCCTGTCGAAATATGTCGAAGCAAAAATAACGATAAATCCTATATGAACGAAAAATTTGAGAGCCAAAAAGAAAGATTACTTTCTATTAAGCAGGAAATCAGCTTGTTGTATCAGCAAGTGAACTATCTAATAAGGAATGAGAAGCCTCTTGAGTTGCTTGATTTGGATGTGTTGATGAACCGTACACATACCCTTTATGACCAACTTTGTGCCATCAATGTGGGGGATGAGAGTCTTGATGAAGACCTTCCGTTTGATGCCGAGGATCTTGCGGGACTTTTTGATGGCATGATGCAAGAGGAGCCTAAGGGGGATGATCCAGAAGAGAAAAACACCTCGATGGAAGATGAACCTGCCATTAAGGAGGCTGATATAGAGCCAGAGGAAACCCCTGCGGAAGAAGTGACCAAGCCAATAGAAGAGCCAAAGCCTATTGTTGAAACAGAGCCAATTGTTGAGCCGGAGCCCGTCATGGAAGAAGAAACTGTTGAGACAGTTGCCTCCAATGAAGAGGAAGCACCTGTAATGGAGACGGTTGAGCAACCCGTTCCAGAAGTTGAAGCGGTTGTTGAAGAAAACACTGTAGTTGAAGAAGTGGAGCCGGAACCCGAAGAAAAGCCTTTGAGTGATGAATTTGGCCTGTTTTTCCGTTTCGAGGACATCCCCGAGAAAGAAAGTCCGACTGTTGAAGACCATCCTATTGTAGAGATGGATGGAAAGGTGGTTCATGTGATGGAGGAAATACCAGAGGAGGAGATACCCGAGCGTGACCGCGTGCATGGTGACGATTTGGTGCATGACAATCCTTTGGAGATGCCTCAAGTGGAGGATGAAATCCCTGGAGTTGAGCCTTTTGGCGATGAAAAGCCAGTGTCTGATGGACTGACGAATGTCTTCGACAATGACGAGGCCGAATTTGAATTCTCGACAGGCGAGACTTTAGGCGAAAAGATGATGGGTAATGACCATTCATTAGCGGCCAAACTGCAACAAACTCCCGGTCGCGACCTGAAATCGGTGATTGGAATCAATGATAAATTCTTGTTTGTCAATGAGTTGTTTGGTGGAAGCATGGAAAAGTACAACAAGTCCATCGAAAACCTCAATGACTTGAAGACCTTGAATGGTGCCATGATTTACCTCAATGAGCTGAAGATAGAGCTTCTGTGGAACAGCAGCAATGAGGCTTATCTGAAACTTAGGGAATTGGTTACTCGTAAGTTTGAATAGGCAAGGCCATGTCGAAACTCTATCTTGTTCCCACCCCGATTGGAAACTTGGAGGACATCACTCTGAGGGCTATCCGCATTTTGAAAGAAGTGGACGGCATTCTCGCCGAGGACACTCGTACATCGGGCAATCTGCTTCGACATCTGGAAATCAGCAAGCCAATGACGGCTTTCCATATACGCAATGAGCATCTGGTTGTGGAACGTATCGCTGAACGTATCCATGCAGGGGAGACGTTGGCTTTGGTGACCGATGCAGGTACTCCTGCCATCTCCGATCCTGGGTTTCTTTTGGTGCGCGAGTGCGTGAAACGAGGCATCGAAGTGGAGTGTCTGCCTGGGCCGACCGCCTTTGTTCCGGCTTTGGTCAATTCAGGCTTGCCTGCGGAGAAGTTCATTTTTGAGGGTTTCTTGCCGCACAAGAAAGGGCGCCAGACCAAGTTGCAGGCTATGGCCAATTATCCTTATACGACCATCTTGTACGAATCGCCATTCCGCTTGCTGAAGACTTTGCAACAGTTGGTTGAGGTATGCGGTCCTGAGAGAAGGGTTTGCGTCTCGCGTGAACTGACCAAGATTCATGAGGAAAACGCCCGTGGTACCTTGGCCGAAGTGATTGAGCATTTTTCAAAGAAAGAGATAAAAGGCGAAATTGTCATCGTTTTGGAAGGAGCATCTGCTTACATTCCTAATGACGATTCCGAGGAATAATAAACAACAGTCTTGCCTATTATGTCATTCCCTTGGGAATCTATAATAGGCAAGACTGTTTCCGTTTGAAGATGATTTAGAAGGCGAACGACAGCCTTGCGTAATAATCCGTAATTACATCTTTGCGTCCGCCGTTGAAGCCCAAGGCGCTGTCGACGACGTCGATGACGGAAACGCCACAGCTGAGGTAGACCCTGTAGATTTTGAGGCCTATGCCACCAGCTGTGTACAAGCCTGTCGAAATGTAACGATGTTCCCCATTGGGGTCGAGGCATGTCACATGGCCAACGGGAATCGAATACCCGATGCGGCCTTCGATAAAGGGACTGACGGGAACATGGGGAAGTGCAAATTTCAGGCTGGCATAGACGGGTACCGTGTGGATGTAAGTCTCTTGCATGTTCTCGAACAGGCGACAGTGTTGGCCGTAGCTCGAATAATACTCAGCACCCAATCCGAAGCTGGTGATATTCCCGATTTGGTATTCAGCCATGCCTCCCACACTGAAGTGGTAAGGAATCTCGTGCATAAAGACAGCACCCCAATCCCAAATGCCAAGGTCGCCAATGGCATGGAATCGGAACTCACCCTTAGGAGTGTAGACACAAGGAGCTTTTCGAGGCTCGGGTCTTACGACGGTCCGCTTGTGGGGATGACGATAGCGATGATGAGGTGGACGAAATTGTGCCTCAGACGAAATAGACAACGCGAAGAGGAGGCAGAGGGATAACAAAAGCTTTTTCATAGGTCAGCATTTTTAATGATGTTGACCTATGAAATACAAAAATCGTACCAATTGCAACTTACTTTTTCAATTGCCTTTGATAGGCTTTTAAGCGGGCCACAAGGCTGTTTTTCACACCGTTGGAAGTGTAGGTGGCACCACTGACAGCATCCACGTCCTTATTCAAGGCTTCGTCAATCGTGAGTCCGTTCCAAGCTTGGTAAAGGCCTCCATTCACCACGCGTTTTGCAAAGTTAGGTGTCTCTTGATTCTCCAATAAGACAATGTCCTTGATGCGGTTTTCGGCATCCAAGGCTATTAATAAAGGTGTGGGACCATTGAAGCCTTTCACTCCGTCGGAATAAGGCGACGAGAACAAAACCGTGCCCAGTTTGTTGCCTTTGTTGTCTTTGACTTCATAATAAGCCGTGTCGATGGCTTTTGTCTTGGCAGCATCGCCGAAATAAGGTTGTACCTCTGAAACGGGAAGTTCGGGTAATTTGGGACCACAGCTACAAAAGGCTATTACGCCAGCAGCCATAAGTGAGCCTAAGGCTTTTCTAATAACGTTCATTATTGCTTGATTTTTTAAATTTTGTGCAAAAATAGTCAAAACAATTCAACAATTAAACAATTCAACACCCAACAATCAACAAAAACACTATCTTTGTGCCATCAAAACTTCAGATTATGTTAGTCATCGGTATCGCTGGCGGGTCAGGTTCAGGAAAGACCACCGTCGTTAAAGAATTGGTAAGGCAGTTGCCAGAAAATTCAGTATCAGTCATTTCGCAGGATGCTTATTACTATGACAATGGCGATAAAACGCCAGAGGAGAAGAAGCAAATCAACTTCGACCATCCTGATGCCATCGAGTGGGACTTGCTCATCGACCATCTTGACCGTTTGAAAAATGGAGAGACCATCCCTATGCCGATTTATACCTATGTCACTTGCGCCCGTTCACGAGAGGTCATCTATGTGCATCCCACCGAGGTCATCATCGTGGAAGGCATCATGGTGCTGACCCAGGAGGAGCTTCGCAAACGTATGGATATCAAGGTGTTTGTGGATACCGATAGCGACGAGCGCCTGATGCGTATCATCCGCCGCGACATTGCCGAGCGTGGCCGCACATGGGAAGATGTGCTTCGCCATTACCAAACCTTCGTCAAGCCCATGCACCAGCAGTTCATCGAACCCACCAAACGCAGTGCCGACATCATCCTGCCGCGTGGTTCAAGCCCTGTGGTGGTGGATATCTTGGCTTCTCGAATCAGAATGCATTTGGGCAAATGATGAAAGGCACAGTTCCTTTTTGTGGCTTAAACAACATGTAAAACGAATTCCAGTAGCAAATGCCAAGCAAGAAAATACAAGGAAGCCTGTCGGGAATCGTTGAGAAAATGAACGAGGCCTATCAAGGGCTCATTGGGGAAGGCTTCAGCCCCGGAGTGGGCCGACGTGTCGTGCCTGTGATGATTGACGATATGGTGTCGGGGTGGAAGATGCAGCGCTGCGAAAACGACGTGTGGGTGGATTTGGATGAAACGATTTTCGAGACGATAGAAGAATTGGTTGCGTACTACAAAAACGAAAGCCAATAGACGGTCTGGCTTTTGTTGTAAATCCAATACAAAAAGAAAACCCCTATCTTGAAATTAACAAGTTAGGGGTGCTTTTTGTTGCCCAACCAGGGTTCGAACCTGGACTTTACTGATCCAGAGTCAGTCGTGTTGCCAATTACACCATTGGGCATCGTTTACGGCTGCAAAAATACGCTTTTTTTGAATGCCGCAAGAAAAATGGGAAAAATTTTTCGGAATTTTTTCGCTTGTGCATCGCCATCAGGCATAAGAAACTCAATATCAATACTTGTTGAACCGTGTGCCCCAATTGTACGACAGCATAAAGGTGATGAAGAAACGTTTGTTTTGCTCCGATTCCATGATGGATACACCCAAAGGGAAAAACTCAGCCTTTGCGTCCACGTTGATAGACTGCACCCGTGTGCGCGACTTCCCAATGTCGAAACCGAGTCCCAAGGAAGCATGGATACCAGGTGAAAGCTTGGTCTCTACAATGCCTTTGGTAAAGGCCGACCTGCCGAGGATGTCAAGACCTTTCTCAAATACCCGTTCTTCTATCTTTTCGATATACCCGCCTGTGGGATTGGGCTGATAACTGACCACATAGTAATAATAAGGTTTGAGCAAAGCCAATGAAGCTCCAGCTTCGTAAGTCCATCGCGTCTCGATACCTCCCCAATAGGGTTTGCCGAAAATGCGGCGGTCTTCACCGTAACCAAAACGAATTACATAGGCATAATTCAGCTTGCCGTAAACGAAAGGCCGCGTGTTGTACGTAGCTATGTTCAAGGTCTTGATTTCCTTGAGTGAATGCAATGAAACGAATTCGGCCTCCCAGTTCCTGACGAGATGGATGCTCTTGATTCTTCCAATTTTGAAGCCGGCGCCAAAGCCTCGTGAATGGATAGCGGCTTTAAGGGAGTTTTGGTGGTTGTAAACCAAACGTTCCTCTATAGGTTTGTCGTCTTCGCTTTGAATATCAATGTTTTGTGCAGACAATAAAAAAGGACACGCTCCCAAAAGCGTGAGCATAATCATGCGTAATAGGGTCTGTCTGAGGGCAGTCATGGCAGTGCCTCCCAACACCTATTATTAATAGCGCGTTTCTTTGATGTATTTTGACGATTCGCCGTAGGCTGGACAGCTCTTATTGGAGCCACACGAAGTCATAATAATGCCTGAAACAAAGGCGATTAACAGCGCGATGGCAAGTTTTTTCTTCATAGCTATGAAATTTGATTTGCAAAATAACGGATTTTTTCCCGAATTATTACCATCTTTGCAGAGTTTTTTATGAACAAATGAGTTAAGGCCCCTGAGCCCGTCGAAGGGCCGACCGAAAAATGACGAAGCTTCGATACTTCGACGGACTCAGTACTCAGCAACCTGCAATAACTGAAAAAGAATGGAAGTAAAGAAACCCAATATCGACGAAAGCTGGTACCAAGTGCTGCGGCCACAGTTTGAGGCGCCCTATTTCGCAGACTTGAAGTCGTTCCTCGTCAGCGAGAAGCGGCAATATGCCGTTTATCCCCCAGGTCCCTTGATTTTCAACGCCTTCAACCTCACGCCTTTCGACAAGGTGAAGGTAGTTATCTTGGGCCAGGATCCCTACCACGGTCCAGGACAGGCCCACGGCCTCTCGTTCTCGGTGCCCGACGGCGTGCCCTTCCCGCCCAGCCTGCAGAACATCTTCAAGGAGCTGCACGACGACCTAGGCGTGCCCATGGCGCGTTCGGGCAACCTTGAGAAATGGGCGAGGGAAGGAGTGTTGCTGCTCAACGCCTCGCTGACAGTGCGCGCCGGACAAGCTGCCTCGCACTCGCACCACGGCTGGGAACAATTCACTGATGCGGCCATCCGCGCTCTCTCGGAGCATCGCGAGCACCTCGTCTTCATCCTCTGGGGCAACTACGCCATCGCCAAGCAAGCCTTAATCGACCCGTTCAAGCACCTAATATTGAAATCGGTGCACCCTTCACCACTCTCGGCCAGTCGCGGCTTCTTTGGCTGCCATCATTTCTCGCAAACGAATAATTATTTGATACAAAACGGAATAGAACCTATTGATTGGAGCTTATAATGAAACTACGGATTACACGGATGAAACGGATTTTGACAGAAAATAGGATGCTTGCATCAATAGAATTTTGATAGTATCTGTAAAATCCGTGAAATCTATAGTTTATGAGAATCAATCTTTGAATTTTGAATTTTTGAATTTTTGAATCTTGAATGAAACAGATAGTATTTGCCACCAACAATAAAAACAAACTGCGCGAGATGCGCGAAATCATGGAAGGCCTTTATGAGGTCAAGAGCCTCGAAGAGATTGGCTGTCATGAGGACATCGTCGAAGACGCCGACACCATCGAAGGCAACGCCAAAATCAAGGCGGACTTCGTCACCAACAAGTTTCATGTGGACTGCTTCGCCGACGACACGGGCCTCGAAGTGGAAGCCTTGGGCGGTGCACCAGGCGTCTATTCGGCACGCTATGCTGGTGAGCATTGCAGCTACCAGGACAACGTCGACAAGATGCTCGCCGCCATGAAAGGTCAGACCAACCGCAAAGCCGCTTTCCGTACCTGCATCGCTTTGAACCTTGATGGGAAATCCTATTACTTTGAAGGCCGTTGCGACGGACACATCACCGAGGAACAGCGCGGCACTGAAGGCTTCGGCTACGACCCCATCTTCCAGCCCGACGGCTACGACCAGACCTTCGCAGAGCTTGGCCACGAAGTGAAAAACGCCATCAGCCACAGGGGAAGGGCTACGCAGAAATTGATTGCGTTTTTGAGGAGCATCTGACTTCAGCTACCATATCATGCCAGCGTAGTCTTGTGCGTCGGTGGGCATCTATGGCTGCTTGTTCTTTGGCCATGGGGCATCGTCGTGAATCAGGCTTTAAAGATACGAAATTTTGGTGGATTATAGATTGTACCTTAACCCACCCCCATAAGCAATAATACCCTACCTTTTTTCTCCGTGAGACCCATATCTAAACTTTTTTATACCCATATCAGAAAAAGTTTAGATATAGGTGTAAACCATTTTAGAGGTGGGTGTGACACCATGGAAGGGTCGAGCCCTGCGGGCAGGTTATCCTTGATGGCGATGAAAGGGCAGGCAGCAACAAATTTACGTCTGTTGCATCCACCTGAGTTGAAAGGTTTGCGGGAAGTTTTTTTATTATTGTACCATCCCTATTAACGGCACATTTCAGAATTATTTGTATCTTTGTAGTGTTAAACATGTTTGAATTCTTTCCCCGATGGAAACCTCTCATAATCAAATAGTCACTTTTATTTGGTCGATTGCCGACGATGTGCTGCGCGATGTGTTTTTGCGTGGCCAATACCGTGATGTGATTTTGCCCATGGTGGTGTTGCGCCGTTTGGATGCCTTGCTTGAGCCTACCAAGGAAGAAGTGGAACAGGAAATCAAGGAAAGTGGGCTGGAGAATCTGGACGAGGGTGTGCTGAAAGACATCACAGGCTTGAGTTTCTTCAACACCAGCAAATGGACGTTGAACCGACTGAAATCACAGGCTTCGGACAATAACGATATCCTTTACGACAACTTCATTGAATATCTCAACGGCTTCAGCGAGAATGTGCGTGATGTGCTGAAGAACTTCGAGTATTACAACAAGGCGCGCAAACTGGCCGATAACGATAGGCTCTTGTCCATCATCGAGAAAATCACCGACCCACGCATCAACCTGACGGATAAGGAGGTGAAAGACCCCGATGGCATCATGCTGCCCGCCATGACCAACATCGGCATGGGCACCGTGTTTGAGGAGTTGCTGCGTCGCTTCAACGAGGAGAACAACGAGGAAGCAGGTGAACACTTTACGCCCCGCGATGCCATCTCGCTGTTGGCCCATCTCGTTTTTGAACCCGTGAAGGACAACCTTCCCAAGATTATCTCATTGTATGACCCGGCATGTGGCTCTGGAGGAATGTTGACGGAAAGCCGAGAATACCTTATGGATATTGGCGTCAGGAGCGCGGCCATCCAACTGTCGGGAACCGAAATCAACCCAGAGACCTATGCCATTTGCAAGTCCGACTTGATTATCAAAGGCGTCGACCCGGGTGGGATGCACTTGGGCAACACCATCACCGACAACGCCTTTTCCGACAAGTCGTTTGGCTATATGATCACCAATCCGCCTTACGGCAAGTCGTGGAAGACCGACAAGGAGAAGATTTATCACGAGAAGACGCTGCTCGACCACCGTTTTGAACTGCCGTTGACCAATTTCGCCGGCGAAGAGGAGGTGCTTGACAGCACACCACGCACTTCCGACGGACAACTGCTGTTTATGCTTGAAGAAGTCGACAAGATGAAACCTTTGGAGTTTCAGCCCCAAGGCAGCCGCGTGGCTTCCATTCACAACGGGTCGTCGTTGTTTACGGGCGATGCAGGCAGCGGCGAGAGCAACATCCGTCGCTATCTGATTGAGAATGACCTGGTGGATGCCATCATCCAATTGCCGAACAACATCTTCTACAATACGGGCATCACCACATACGTTTGGCTGCTCACCAACAAGAAGGCCGAAAACCGCAAAGGCAAGGTGCAACTGATCGACGCATCGCAGGCCTTTGAAAAATTGAGGAAAAACCAAGGCTCGCGCAACTGCACCATCACGCCCGAACATCGTTCTACCATTCTGAAGACCTACATGGACTTCGTGGAAAAGGAAGCCGATGGCGACAAGGTGGCCTCCAAGGTTTTCGACGGCGACGACTTCCGCTTCTACAACGTCACCATCGAGCGGCCGTTGCGCTTGAAGAGCCAGTTTAATGCCCTGAAAATCGATGAGATGCTATACGACAACGGCGAACTCGAACTCTCAAAATGGTTGTACCAGACCTATGGAGAGCGCGTGTTTGAAGGTTTGGACGCTGAAATCCCGAACATCAAGGAGTATTTGAACGACAACGAGATAAAGCTGACCGACAAAAAGCTGGCGAAACTCATCAGCGTCAAGGAATGGCAGGGCCGCCGCGAGTTGATGGATGCAGCCAAGCAACTGATGCATGCCATCGGCACGGAAGTCTTCATGGACTACAACCTGTTTGTCGCCAAGATTGAGGCTGCGGCCAAGACATTGAAGTTGGATGTGAAAGGCAACAAGTTGAATGCCATCGCCCGCGCCATGTCGGTGACCGACCCCGAGGCCGCTCCCGTTGTCAAGAAGCAACATAAAGTGGGCAGCAAGGAGGTGGAGAAGCTGCTGACCACCTTCGGCGTGGATGAGAAGCGTTTGGCGGACTATGGCTATTATCCTGGCGAGAAGGGTAGCTATGTGTGCCAATATGTAGAATACGAAAGCGACAGCGACCTGCGCGACACGGAGAAGATTCCCGTGAAGGAAGACATCTATGCATATTTCCAGCGCGAGGTGCGTCCCTATGTGGCCGATGCGTGGATCAACCTGCCGCCGACCAAGATAGGGTGTGAGATTTCGTTCAACAAGTATTTCTACAAGCCCGTGCCGTTGCGCACGCTTGAAGAGAACGAGCGTGACATCCTCGAACTCGACCGCCAGAGTCAAGGGTTTATACAGTCATTGTTTAATCTGATGTAGCCTTATGCAACGATACGATTCATACAAGGACAGCGGCGTGAAATGGCTCGGGGAGATTCCAAGCCATTGGGAAGTGTTGCCAGGATTGGCTGTTTTCCAAGAAAACAAAGAGAAAAACAACAACTTGGCAGTAAATACTGTACTCTCTTTGAGTTATGGGAAAATTGTTGTCAAGAAGGACATCGACGAGGGACTTGTTCCTGCTGAATACAATACATATCAGATAGTGCATCCGGGTTATATTATTATTAGATGTACTGACTTACAGAACGATAAAGTGAGTTTAAGAACTGGGTTGGTCAAAGATGATGGGATTATTACTGGAGCATATTTGGGCTTGGTGACTAATGGGAAATACAATTCTTCATACATTCATTATTTTTTGCATGCTTGGGATATTACTAAAGAGATATATAGACATGGCAATGGTTTAAGGCAAAGCTTGAGCTGGTTAGATTTAAGGCGATTGCCAATTCTTATTCCTCCCATGGCTGAGCAAACTGCCATTGCCAACTACCTCGACACTGCCACCGAGAAGATTGACGCCGCCATAGCGCAGCAGCAGAAGATGATCGACCTCTTGAACGAGCGCAAGCAAATCATCATCAACCGTGCCGTCACCAAAGGCCTCAACCCCGATGCGAAGATGAAGGACAGCGGCGTGGAATGGATTGGGGAGGTGCCGGAGGGGTGGGAAGTGATGAGGTTGAAGTTTTTGTTGAAAGCCAATTTGATGTATGGTGCAAATGAAAGTGCCGAAAGCGAGGATGAGTCATATCCAAGATATATCAGAATTACTGATATTGATGAAGATGGTAATTTGAGACCGGACACTTTTCGTTCGCTACCCCCTACAAAAGCAGAGCCCTATATATTGAACAAAGGAGATTTGTTATTTGCCAGAAGTGGTGCAACGGCAGGAAAGACATATCTTTTTAATGAAGATATTAAAGCCTGCTTTGCTGGCTACCTAATAAAAGCTAGTTTGAAAGAAACCCTTTTACCTGAATATTTGAATTATTATACCAAGTCAGGGATATACGATAATTGGAAAAAGAGCATTTTTATTCAGGCCACGATTCCAAATATTGGTGCTGAAAAATATGCAAATCTTCAAATCACATTACCTTCGATAAAGAAACAGAAAGACATCGTTAAGCATCTTGATGTAGAGACAGGCAAAATAAACCAAGTTGTTAGGAATTGTAAAAATCAAATTTCCCTTCTTCAGGAGCGGAAGCAGATCATCATTAATGAAGTGGTAACGGGAAAGGTGAAAGTTGTATGAGTAACAATCCGAAAATATTTCATGGCGAATGGTGGGTGCCAGCAGAGGCAGACTTGGATAACCAAGGGCCGTTTCCTATGGTACATAAAGGAATGGAAGCTAAGCACACTGGGACTTTGACGTATTGTGAAGATAGAGATTCCAAATTGGAATTCTATCATGTTCCAAGTAAATATCAAGCTACATTTTATGACAATAACGAGGTGATGTGGGGAGTGGATGCAAATGGCCATGTCTTTACGCTCTTCAATGTGGTGAGGGAAGGTCCTTTCAATGGAGATTTCACAAATACAGTTTTCAGTGTTGGCTTGATATTGATGGGTGAGCATGTGCTATCGATGAAAGAACCTAAATACAATCAGTGCATTGTGCAATTTCCTTATTTAAGGAACTGGGCGTTTCATGATAATTTGATCAGAACTCCAAAAGATCGCTCACATCCTCAACCAATTATTGACTTAAGTAAATTGGTTACATTGGTTGAAGTCAAGGTTGACAATGCCATTACGTGGGTTTTGCGCGACAAGGTTGCAGTAAACCGTTCAGTTTATGATTTTAGTATCAATCAGCTAACTGAATTTGTGATAGATGCAGACAAGACTATTCCTGTTGATACGTTTTTGAAACACGTAAGAGAGTTCGCTCAGTTTCTTTCTGTCGCATTGTATTGTGAACAAAGACCCTCTGAAGTAAGACTCTATAGAAAAGCACAAAATCGTAGCGTTCAGCTTCTGTTTAAGAAAGACATTTCTGTAGATCCACACGCCAATAAATTGATACAGTTCGACGAATTGAAGGAACAAGTGCCTGCAATGCTAAGGGTCTGGCACCAGAATTACGACAAGATAGCGCCTATCAGCAGTTATTTGGTGGATTCGCTTCGTAAGAAAAATGAGTTTAGTGTGCCAGATTTCTTGATCATCGCTCAAGCACTCGATGGCTATCATAAACGCTTCGTAAATAAGAAAAACGGGAAAGACATTAAAAAATACGAAGAACAGATCAAGGTTTTGCTGAACCAATTCAAAGATGTTCAAGTAATTCAAGAGTGCAATATCGACCCTGTGGTTTTGAAAGATACTCGCCATAAATATTCCCATCTTTATCCAGACGATGAGAAATCTTCAGCTGTAGAAGGTGATGAGTTGTATTGGCTGACCGAAAAGTGTAAGATTCTATTGACTTGTTGTGTGCTTAATATGATGGGGCTGACAAACGCAGAAATTGATTTGTGTTGTGAGGATTCACCAATTAGTAAGTTGATAGAAACTCATTCGTTTGAATTTGAATAATCGTTAGAAAAGGAGGGAAGAATATGAAATTCATCACTTCAACACATCTGAAGCAGTGGGCAGATACAAAAGAATGCCAACAATTGTTACCAGAACTTGTTAGACGATTGATTGAGACTTCTGTGACAAGTGTTGATAGGTTGTCGTTCCCGTCAGGGGATGCGGTAAGTGTTCATGGATGGGACGGCATTGTGTCATGTAATGAAGGCATAGATGTTGTTCCAGAGGGCATTTCGTTATGGGAGTGCGGTGCGACAAAGGATAAGCAAGGAAAAATCAATCATGATTTTGGCGTTAGAGAAAATGATCCTTTGGGCTATGATAAAAGTATCTCTACGTTTGTGTTAGTTACTCCGAGAATATGGGAAGGTGCTGATGAATGGATGCGAGACCATCAAAATGGATGGAAGAAAGTCATTGTCTATACTGCGGTTGAATTGGAGCGATGGATAGAGAATAGGCCACCTGTTGGAATGTGGTTAGCTGAGAAATTGAGAATTCTGCCATCAGGCGGTTATATGCTTCCTGAAACATATTGGAACAGATGGGCACAGGGTAAGAAACTGGCTTTGCCATATGAAATAATCTTGCCTGGAAGGGAAGATATTAGTAAACAAGTTGTGGATACTTGTAAGGTGGCTGGTTCGCTGGTTCTTAATGCGCTTACTCAAAGTGAAGGAGTAGCATTTGCGATAGCCAGCATTTTGACTAATGAAAACGCGGAAAAGCTAAAGGCAAGAATTGTTGTTGTAACAGAGAAGAATGCATACGAAGACTTGGTGGAGCATTATGACAATCTTGCTCTTTTGACTACGGTTACAGAAAGTCTTAATTATACAACAAATCGTGGGCATTCTGTTATTGTCGCATCAACGCCAGCTGACCAGATAAAAGATGCTGTTACTTTGCCCATTATTGAAAAAGAGGGGTTCGTCAAAGCGTTGGTAAAGATTGGAATTGATGATGCAAAGGCAAGGGTAATTGCACAAGATACGGCCCGCGACATCAATGTGTTTAGAAGAAGAGAGAAGATAGAATTAGACAAACCCAAATGGGCTGATCCAAATACGCTTGCCGAACTGCTCCCAGCTTTTTTTGTTGGAAAATGGTTAGCTAACAAAGAAGGAGACAAAACGGTAATGGCGGCTTTATCGGGTATGGATTATGACCAATACGAATTAAAACTAAAAGCGTTATTATTGGAAGAAGAGACGCCTTTGATTCACATTGGAAATATGTGGCGTATTTGCTCACCCTTTGAATCGATAGAATATGCCAAAGCCATGTTGACAACATCAATTCTGGACAAGTTTAGGGATGTTTGTCAATGTTTAATTCAAGATGATGACCCGGAAGCCGTTGATAGAGCTAATACTGGAGATTTTCAATTCAGGCAATTCGAACAAAAGTATTCCAAAACCATTAAAGCGGGTGTTTATCAAAGCCTTTGTTTGTTGTCAATAGTTGATGATTCTAAAGACAAAAAACTTACATTTTGGGTTGATGAAACAGTAAAAGAGTTGTTAAAAGGTTGGAATTTGTCAAGGTTCTTGTCGAATAAGCATTATTTGACTGAATTGGCAGAGGCTTCTCCAAAAGAATTCCTTAGTTTTTTGGAACAGATGCCTAAGGACATTCTTGATGTGGTTTTTACACCTCGACAGCCAGAGCATTCATTATTTGGATGGGAGATTTCATATACGGAAGTCCTGTTTTCACTTGAGATGCTTGCTTGGGATGTGGATTATCTTAACCGTGTTACAAATTTTCTACTTCAGTATTCAGGATATAAGAATGAAAGCAATTTCGCTAACAAACCAGTTAATTCCTTGTACAACATCTTTCGTGTATTTATGCCACAGACTTATGCCTCGTATAAAGAACGAATGACAATTCTGAATGCATACGCGTCAAAATATCAAAGCATTGTTTATGAGATTTGTAAGAAGATATGCGAATCTTTATCTGGATGTGTGTTAGATACAAATCATCATTATAGATGGAGATTGTTCGGCGAGTTAAATTCATCAAAAAATGTCGATCGAATGTCCCTAGAACAATTGAATAGTGTAGTGGCACTTATGTTACAGTGTTGTGACTATTCGACAGAGGCAATCACGGATTTAATAACATTATCTACTCAAGTGAGTATGGGTGATGTTAGAATGTTGATATTGGGAACGGTACGTGAGCATTTGGTGGGGTCAGATGACGTTCAAGTCGTTGTGGATGTGTTGAGGAAAGACATCAACCATCATTTGTCATATCCTGATACTGATTGGTCGTTAAGCGAGATGGAATTGAAACCTTATCAAGCCTTGCTTGATGAGATAGGGCCAAAAGACATTATGCATGAAAACGCATGGTTGTTTGAGGATTTTTATGTGCAATTGCCTCTTGAAGGTGATTGGGATTATGACAAAGAAGTTCAAAGATTGAGAGAAGCTCGTATTAAGGTGGTTGTGGATATAGTTGATTCGATGGGGCGTGACAGCATTTGGGAACTCCTCAAAATCGTGAAGTGTCCTGAAAGTGTCTCGGAAAGCCTTGTTGCAGTTTTTGGTGACAGCCTCTTAGATGAGGTTTGTCAAAAATATCAGGCTGATGAGTTGAGCGAGAACTTTACGAGGTCATTCCTAAATGTTTTGTGCTATAACGACATCGCCAAGTACCAAGAATTGGCTGTACAGATTATTGCAAAGGATCCTAATTTGACAATAGTTTTATATGCCCCAAGATATGTTGAAGGATTGGCAAAAATCGCGGCAGATTGCGGTGATGAAACCAAACGCCTCTATTGGGAATCTGTTAACGTGGGCATCGTCAAAGATAATGTTGACAACGTTGTTCGTGAATTGATGAAGGTAAACAGATTCTCACAGGCACTGACTACCATGTACTTCTCTCGCGAATCGCTTCAAATGGATGATTTAGAGATTGTTAAAATACTCTATTCTTGTCTTATGAAAAGCGCATCGGCGAGATCTCAATCAGACATACATCATATTGTAACGTTTTTGAAAGACCTGGACAAATCAGAAGACCTGGAAGTGATAAGGATTTTGGTATTTATCGAGTTCCTTTTGTATAGGGTTTTGGAACGTGAGCGGATGAATATGTCCAATACACGATTTGTAAAAGAATTGTCACGTAATCCCGATTTGATGATACAACTTGTGGAGTTGGCTTATGTTCCTGATGATGGAATAGTGGAGCAATTGGAAGGCGTTGCTGCTACAAACAGAAAAACATTAGGTGAGTGCGCTATTCATATTATGTTGTTTGGTCGAAATCTGGTTTCATTTATAGATGACAAGGGGACACTGAATGAGCAATTTATGAATCAATACATTGACCAATTGTATAAGTTGGCAAAAGAAAGGAAAAGGCTAAAGGTTATTGATTCTGTGGTTGGCAATATTTTGGGCGACATTCCAAGGGATGATAATTATCCGCCCAAAGCATTATGCGAGTTAGTTGAGCGATTGGGTAGCGATAAAGTTGACTTACATATTAGAATTAGATTAAATAGCCGAGGAATGCATTTTTGTGGGGGAGGAGGAAATCAAGAACGTGCTATGGTGTCAGAGTTAGAGAAGTATAAAGAAAAGACGAAACTGTTATATCCAAGGATGACTAGAATATTTGAAGATTTGATTAATGAGAATAGAAGAATGGCGGTGCAGATGGACAATGAATCACGTATTGATGATTTAGAGTATTAGTTGTGATAAAATACAATGCTAGAGCGTAGTAAATGAAAAAATACTATCTTTGCAAATTCAAGTGATTAAAACCGAATTGTCATGAAATTGAAAATCTCAAATCTCGGCCCTATTGATTCGATGGTAATCGATATGTCGAAACCATTTATCCTTTTTGCTGGCGACAATGGAACGGGGAAAACGTATGCGGCAACATTTCTTTATACTTTGATTTGGGAATTGCGAATTATGCTCTTCTCACCAACTTTTATTAATACTTTAGAGAAGAAGGAACTACCTATTACTAAAAGATTGAAAAGTGGTGTTGATGGAAAGGTTAAGGCAGAAGAGTTGTATAACCTTTTAGAAGAATTTCTAAAAAAGCGTCAAAAAGAGATTCTTGTTTCTATGAATTTGAACATACAGGCAGAGGCATTCAGGTGTGAGATTGCAACTACAAGGGAAGAATGGAAAGAAGAGTTGTGGAATAAGTCGGTGTCTGTTTGGTCAAGATTTATCATAAAAAAGGTAAAATCATTTGATTACAAATTGCGCTGGCCAAATGAAGAAGAAATACCTTACCTGCAAGGCATTTTGACAATTTCATTATTATTTGATGGAATAATGGGAGCTAAGATGTTTACTGCAGAACGTAGTGGAATCTATACATTTAATAAAGAATTATCTGTTGGACGGCTTAGAAATCCAGAAGAGCGATATAATGCCCGTTATCCCAAACCTATTGCTGATGGATTGGCGGATGCGGCTGATGTGGTAAATCAAAGGAAAAAAGAGTCGGAATATCATAAATTTGCTGATGAAATAGAACAAATGATTTTGCATGGCAATCTCACTGTTTCTGAAGATGGAGAGGTCTTATATCGTGTTTCTGATAATACCCAACTCGGCTTCAATGAGTCATCATCAACTGTCAAGACCTTGGCTCCATTGGTGTTTTATCTTCGTCATTCTGCTGGTCAATACAATATTTTGTTTGTGGATGAGCCTGAATTGAACCTTCACCCGAAAAATCAGATTCTTTTGGCAAAAATCTTCGTCAAGATGATTAATGCAGGTTTGCGGCTAGTTATCAGTACCCATAGTGACTATATCATTCGTGAAATCAACAATATGATTATGGCGGATGGGTTGAATAAGGCTGGTGATAAGATTTTTACAAACAAGGGATATGACGAAAGTCTTTGTTTGTTGGAAGACAAGTTTGCTCCTTATCTGTTCCAGAAGGGCAAAAACGGCAAAGTGAAAGTGGAACCGCTTGAAGTGGACAGGTACGGGTTCAACATGCCTTCCATCGACGAGGCCATCAATAGCCAAAACGATGTGACGAACACCTTCTATGAAGTTTTGAAGTACGACCACCCAAATAACTGAGTTATGCAATACATAGATTATTTTGAGTGGATTCTTAACTCAGACTTCTTGCAAAAAGGGGATGACGCATTGACAATGGTTGAGCCTTCTGATTTATTGCATGAAGAGCAACGGGTGGACATTAAAAATGATACTCGGTCTATTCTGGATATGAAACTTTATTGTTTCAATACTCCAGACAAAAATGTGAATAATCTTTTTCCTTTTTTCAATCAGAGTAGTGTTGAGCCTAAGGCACCAGAAGGATTAAACAGCTTTTGTGACTATATATTACTAGTGCAGCACATTAAAGGATTGTTTGTGTTCTTTTTAGAAATGAAGCGTGGCGATACTGATGGCGCAGATAAACAAATAGAGGCATCATGTACTTTTTTTGATTTTATTTTGAAATCAGCAGAAAGGATAAAAGAAGAAAATGATTTTCCTGAGTTCGATGTTCGTCAAATCAAATACCGCAAGCTTATCATAAAGGAGGATCGTTGCAATAAAAGAATCACAAAAGATAAAGATGTCGAGAATCTTGATTTGAGCGTCGTTAATACCCATGCGTGTTATAAAGAATTTCGCCCTATCTATTATTGCAGGTGAATTTAAATGTAACGATGAACATATCTAAAACCAACGAACAAGCCTTTGAGGCCCTCATAGAAAGAACCTTGGTGGGCACCACCCAAGAGGAACGCACGGACAATGGGCAGAACGATGTGGAAGCCCAGTCGCCCAATGCGCAACAATACTATTGGGGCCTGCCCAAGGACATGGATAAAAAATTGGCCATCGACCTGCGACAGCTGTGGGCTTTCCTTGAGAGTACGCAACACGATGTGCTGAAAGAATACAAAGGCAAAGACTTGAAAAGCGAACTGCCCAAGCGCATCTCGAAGGACATCGAGACCTTTGGCGTCATCAAGGTGCTGCGTGAAGGTGTGGACGTGGACAACATCCATCTTTCGCTGTTTTACCCCAAGCCTTCTGCCGCCGACAGCGAGACCTCAAAACTGAAATACGCCCAAAACCAGTTTTCGCTCACGCGCCAGCAGACATTCTCGGTCACCAACCCAGGGCTGGAAATCGACACGGTGCTGTTCGTCAACGGTTTGCCAATCTTCACCTTCGAGCTGAAGAACCCCTGGACACACCAAACCGCCAAATACGACGGTCAGAAGCAATACAAGTCCACGGAACGTAACCCCAAAGAGACCTTGCTCAACTTCGGCCGTTGCCTCGCCCATTTCACCATGGACAAGGACGAGGTGTTTTTCACCACACGTCTCAACCTCGACAAGACCTATTTCATGCCTTTCAATAAGGGCCTGCCCAACGGTCAGGGCGCAGGCAATCCCGCAAACCCCGAAGGTGGCTACAAGACTTCCTACATGTGGGAACAAATCCTGCAAAAGGACACCGTGGCCGATATCATCATGAACTACGTCTGCTTCGACTACGACGAGGCCAAGACCCAGAAGAAGGTGCCGCACATCATGAAGAACGCCAAGAAGCTGATCTTCCCGCGCTATCATCAGTTGGATGTGGTAAGCAAGTTGGTCGACGATGTGGCAGAAATGGGAGTGGGGAAGACCTACCTCATCGAGCATTCTGCTGGTTCGGGCAAGTCCAACTCGCTCACTTGGCTGGCCTACAAACTCATCAAGACCTGCCCTTATACGATGGATGCGGTGAGAGCCAAAGCCGTGGATGCGCCTTTGTTCAATTCCGTCATCGTGGTCACCGACCGCCGCCTGCTCGACAAACAGATCTCTGACAACATCAAGATGTTTGGGCAAAGCACCAAAATCGTAGCACACGCCGACACCTCGAAGGATTTGAAGGAAGCCATTGAGAACAACAAGCGTATCATCATCACCACAATACAGAAGTTCCCCTTCATCTGCGATGCCATCAGCGACGTGAGCGACCACAACTTTGCCGTCATCATCGACGAGGCGCATAGCTCGCAGAGCGGCATCGCCGCCGACAAACTCAACGCCACGGTGCAAAAAGACGCCGACACCGACGGCAGCGACACCGATGCTTTGTTGGAGAAACTGATGAAAGACCGCAAGATGAGCACCAACTGCTCCTATTTCGCCTTCACGGCCACTCCAAAGAGAGAGACGCTGGAGCGTTTTGGCAGCGAGGATGCCGAAGGCAAGTTCCATCCTTACCATCTCTACAGCATGAAGCAGGCCATTGAGGAAGGCTTCATCCTCGACGTGCTGACCAACTACACCACCTATCGCAGCTATTATGAACTCACCAAGAGCATCGAGGACAACCCGGAATACAACAACGAGCGGGCGCAGAAGAAGTTGCGAGGGGCCGTGGAACGCGACCCGAAGACCATCGCGGCCAAGGCCGACGTGATGCTGACCCATTTCGACGCCAAGGTGTTCCGCAGCCACAAGCTGAAAGGCAAGGCCAAGGCCATGGTGGTGACCAAGGACATTGAATGTGCCATCAAGTATTATCAGGCGCTGAATCGGATTGTGGTGGACAAAGAGTTGCCCTACAAGATCCTGATCGCCTTCAGTGGAGAGAAACGCCTTCAGCACCAAGAGGCCTCGATCTATCCCATTACGGAGAACCTGTATGGCTCAATCGCCGCCGAAGAAAGCGGGAATGCTTGGTCTGACTACACCGAAGCGGGCATGAACGGCTTCCCCGATAGTCAGACGGCCGAGAAATTCGACTCTGATGATTACCGCATTTTGGTGGTGGCCAACAAATACCTTACCGGCTTCGACCAACCGAAGCTCTGCGCCATGTATGTCGACAAGCCTTTGGCTGGCGTGTTAGCCGTGCAGGCCCTTTCGCGTCTCAACCGTTCCGCTCCCGACTTGGGAAAACTGAGCGAAGACTTGTTTATCCTTGACTTCTACAACACCCAGGACGACATCAAGGAAGCCTTTGACACGTTCTACACCTCCACGACCTTGTCGGAAGCCACGGATGTCAATATCTTGCATGAGTTGAAGAACACTTTGCTCTCGTTTGGCGTTTTCGATATGGACGAGGTTGAAGCATTCATCGGTTTGTACATTCACGGTGCCAGTGCCGACCAATGGGCCCCCATCATTGATGCCGCCGCCGACCGTTTCAACTTTGAGATCGATTGGCCCGAAAACGGCAAGGCTGACTTCAAGATGAAGTGCAAACAGTTTGTGAGAATCTATTCCCGAGTGGCTGCTATCATGCCTTTCGAGATGAAAGACTGGGAAAAAATGTTCTGGTTCTTGCGTTATCTCATTCCGAGCCTACACATCGCCGGCCCTGACATCGACAACTTGAAAGACTTGCTGGATTCGGTGGATCTGAACACCTACGGCCTGCGCCGCACCGCTTTGAACGAGGCCATCACCTTGGATGCCGAAGAGACTACCATCGACCCGCTGAAGCCAACGATGGTCAACGCAGGCTCGGAGGAGGAAGTCAAAGACCCCTTGGACGTGATCCTTCAAGAGTTTAACAACCGTTGGTTCAACGGCTGGGAGGCCACCCCTGACGACCAGAAAATGAAGTTGATAAGTGTCGCGCAAGCGGTAGCGGAAGATGAAGACTACAAGTCGCTGGTGGTCGGCAATCCCGACCAGCAGGCCGTGGATGCGCTCATGGTACAAATCATCGACCGTATCATCCGCAAAAAGCGCAAGGGCGATATGTCATTATACAAAGAGTACCAACAAAACGAAGGCTTTAAGGTCGATTTCCGCAGTGTCATCACTCGTATGCTGAGCGATTTGGATTATTTGCAGGCATAGAAGTGCTTGAAAGTCCTGAAATCGAAGATTCGACGGAGTCAAAGGACGACTCCACCTCACCCCGATATGCAATGTCGGGTTTTCATAATAAGACGGATGACAGTGACAGGCCGCAGCCATAGATTCCAATCCATCGCACAAGCCTCCACAGGAATGACATGGCTGCTGAGCTATTGGGTTGCCGCAGCCTTAGATGCCTGCAATCGCACCTGTCCATGCTGGCAGGACATGGCTGCTAGGGTCAAGCTATAAAAAATCTCTAACCGAACTGATCCGAAGCATCCGAAAGGTTTCGGCAAAGTTCGGGTCTTTTCGGTTAGAGAAAGAATGGCATCAGGATGATTTATAAAAGATTTGTTTCAGATTTGTTTCCAAAAAGAATCAAATTCTCTCCCTAAGCATCTGCATCGCCTTCGGCAACCCGTCAGCATTGCGGCCACCGGCCACGCAGAGGGTCTTCTGTCCGCCGCCACCACCTTGGATCTCCTTGGCCACCTCGCGGATGAGTTTGGTGGCATCCAAACCCTTGGCGTCGGCAAAGGCCTCGGGCAGCAACAGGCAGAGCGAAGGCTTGCCTTCGGCCACGGAGCCGAGGATGGCGATGGTGCTCTCGTTCATCTGCTTGAGGAGCAAGGCGATGTTGCGCAACTGGTCACCAGCAACAGTCAGTTTTTCGACAATCAGTTTGTAGCCCTCATAGTCAACCGCTTTAGCAAGCAGTGTTTCTGCAGTGCTTTGTGCCTTTTCCTGCATTAGGTGTTCCACCTCTTTCTTCAAGGCGGAGTTTTGCTCGTTGAGCGAGGTGACGGCCTTCACCAGGTCGGGCGACTTGACGCACTCGCGTAGGCGACCGATGAGGTCGAGCTGCTCGTCGAGGTATTGCTCCACAGCTTCGCCGGTGATGGCCTCGATGCGGCGGATGCCGGCAGCGATGGCGCCCTCACTGACGATTTTGAACATGCCGATGTTGCCCGTAGCGCTGGTGTGACAGCCACCGCAGAGCTCCATCGAATAGTCCTTGTCGAAGACCACCACGCGCACCTTGTCGCCGTATTTCTCGCCAAACAACGCCGTGGCTCCCATGGCTTTAGCTTTGTCAATCGGGATTTCGGCGTAGGTCACATTCGGGATGTTCTCGCGGATCTTCTGGTTGACGATCTTCTCCACTTGACGAATCTCTTCTGGCGTCATCTTGGCGAAGTGACTGAAGTCAAAGCGCAGACGCTGGTCGTCGACCAACGAGCCCTTTTGCTCCACGTGGCTACCCAGCACCTGCCTCAAGGCGGCGTGCATCAGGTGGGTGGCGCTGTGGTTGTTGGCGATGCGCTGACGACGCTCCACATCGATGGCGGCAGTGAAGGCCACCTCGGGGTTCTGCGGCAGCTGCTCAGTGATATGGATGACAAGGTTGTTTTCCTTGACGGTATTCACAATCTTGATGGTCTCATTCTCGGAGGTCAAAGTGCCGGTGTCGCCCACCTCACCGCCCATCTCGGCATAGAACGGGGTCTTGTCGAGGACGATCTCGAAATGGGTCTTCTTCTTGGCCACCACCTCGCGGAAACGCAGGATGTGGCTCTCGCAGCTCATGTCGGTGTAGCCGACAAACTCGGTGGGCTGCTCGCTCTCGTTCACCACCACCCAGTCGCCATTGGCTTTCTCGGCGGCTTTGCGCGAGCGGTTCTTCTGCTCTTCGAGGTTGGCCTTGAAGCCTTCCATGTCGACGTTGATGCCCTTCTCGGAGGCCATCAGCTGGGTGAGGTCGATGGGGAAGCCGAAGGTGTCGAACAGCTCGAAGGCGAAGTTGCCGTCGATGTCCTGACCCTTGTGTTGTTCCACATAACCTTCAAAACGCTTGATGCCTTGTGCCAGGGTGCGCAGGAACGAGGCCTCCTCTTCGCGGATGACCTTGCTGACGAGCTCTTGCTGCGACTTGATCTCGGGATAGTTGTGCTCCATCTGCTGCACCAGGATGGGCAGGAGCTGGCACACAAACGGCTCTTCGAAGCCGAGGAAGGTGAAGCCATAGCGCACGGCACGGCGCAACACGCGGCGGATGACGTAGCCGGCGCCGTTGTTCGACGGCAGCTGTCCGTCGGCGATGGCGAAGCTCACGGCACGCAGGTGGTCGGCGATGACGCGCATGGCGACGTCGGTCTTCTCGGCCTTGCCGTATTCGATGCCCGACATCTTGGCGATGGCCTGGATGATGGGCTGGAACACGTCGGTGTCGTAGTTCGAGGTCTTGCCTTGCAGCACGCGGACGAGGCGCTCAAAGCCCATGCCCGTGTCGACGTGCTTGGCGGGGAGTTCCACCAGATGGCCGTCGGCCATGCGGTTGTATTGCATGAACACGAGGTTCCAGATTTCAATCACCTGAGGGTCGTCCATGTTTACGAGGTCGCGACCGGCAACTTGCTTGCGTGCTTCATCGTCGCGCAGGTCGATGTGGATTTCAGAGCAGGGACCGCAGGGACCCGTTTCGCCCATTTCCCAGAAATTGTCTTTCTTGTTGCCGTAGATGATACGGTCTTCGCTGACGTGTTCTTTCCAGTAGCCGTAGGCTTCCATGTCGGCAGGCTGACCGTCCTTTTCATCGCCACCAAAGACAGTGACGTAGAGCCTGTCTTTGTCAATCTTTACTACCTCGGTGAGATATTCCCACGCATAGGCGATAGCTTCTTTCTTGAAGTAGTCGCCAAACGACCAGTTGCCGAGCATCTCGAACATGGTGTGGTGGTAGGTGTCGTGGCCCACTTCCTCGAGGTCGTTGTGCTTGCCCGACACGCGCAGGCATTTCTGCGAGTCGGCGGCGCGTTTCCACTTCGAAGGCTGGTTGCCCAAGAAGATGTCCTTGAACTGGTTCATGCCAGCGTTGGTGAACATCAAGGTCGGGTCGTTCTTGACGACGATGGGTGCCGAGGGCACAATAGCGTGTTCCTTGGAGCGGAAGAAGTCCAAAAAACTATTTCTGATTTCGTAAGCGTTCATTTATAGTGAGTTATGTGTTTTTACTTTAAAAAATGATTCAAAAAAACATGCAAAGTTACGCTAAATATTCTATTTTTGCACCATGTTTTTGATTTTGGGCGTTATTTAAGGCTCAATCAGGGAATAAAATGGCAAAACAAAAGCATTACATATTTAATCAGTTGACCCAAAATTTTGAGGTACTTGAGACTTCAAAATCAAGGGGCGTTTTCCGCTATGTTTTGGTTTTTCTTGCTGTTTTGGGTGTCGCATTTCTTTTTGCTGTATTGCTGTTTAGCTTTTTCAAGTCTCCAAAAGAGAAGATGCAGGCTCGTGAGTTGGAATATATGAAACTCCAATACGAGATTTTGAACGATAGGTTGGAAGACATGGAGCTGCTTTTGACGGATATGGAGCATCGTGATAATGACCTTTATCGTGTGATGTTTGAGGCTGAACCTGTTCCGAGCCAAGTGCGCAGGTCGGGCTTTTCGGACGCTGACCGTTATGCTGGCTTGTATGGCTATGTGAATTCGGCCCAGGTGGTGAGCGCTGCTCGGAAATTGGATGTCATCGCAAGCCAGCTGTACAACCAATCGGTGTCGTATGATTCGTTGTTTGTTATGGCGCGCAACAAGTCGGTGATGTTGGCTCACATCCCTGCAATTATCCCATTGAAGGAGACGGAAATCAAGTATATCTCTTCGTTTTTTGGCTATCGGCCTGACCCGATTTATAAGGTCGCCAAGTTCCATAGCGGCATAGATTTCTCAGCCGCGTTGGGAACGGAAACATTTGCTTCAGGTGATGGCGTTGTATGTGACGTGGAAAAGAATGACTGGGGCTATGGTAATATGGTGACTATCGATCACGGTTTCGGTTACAAGACACGTTATGCCCATCTCCAGAAAGCCGCTGTGCGTAAAGGACAAAAAGTGAAAAGAGGCCAACGGGTAGGCTATATTGGCAATTCGGGAAAGACCACGGGTGTCCATCTGCATTATGAAGTTCTGAAAAACGATGTCCAAGTTGACCCCATCAACTTTTTCTACAACGACCTCACGCCTGACCAATACGAACAGATTTTGCAGCAGTCAACCTTGCCCACACAAACAATGGATTGAGTTGAGTTTAGAGTTTAGTGTTTATAGAGTTTAGAGTAGGACAAGCTTCTGCGACATTGTAAGGCGTCATTCCGTGAAGAAGGAAGGATCATTCCAGAATTTTGAATTTTAAATTTTGAATATTGAATTATGGAAGAGAACAAGACCACAGGAAAATATTATTATTCAATCGGCGAAGTGGCTGCCATGTTCAATGTCAACACTTCTATGATCCGTTATTGGGAAAAAGAGTTCGACGTGCTGCGTCCGCGCAAGAACAAGAAAGGTAATCGTCTCTTCACCGAGCGCGATGTGCGTTATGTGCATGTCATTTATCAGTTGCTCAAAGTAAAAGGCTACACTTTGGCTGGTGCCAAGCAAGCCCTCAAGGAACGCTTCAGCGACTACGAGGAACGCATCATCATGCTTGAAACTTTGGATAAGACCCGCAATTTCCTCCTTGACTTGGATAAAGCCTTAGCAGAGAAACAGCAAAAGGCATGAAGCCTTATTGGCTATAAGCAATCAGCCGTCAGCTATCAGCTTGGTAGCACTAAAGCTGATAGCTGACGGCTGAAAGCCTACTTTTTCATTCTTCCAATAAGTTCCTAGCTTTCAAATACACTCTCCATTTTTCCAGCACTTGCTTCATGTCGTCGGGCAACTCCGAGGTGAACATCATCTGCTTGCCTGTAGTGGGATGCACAAAGCCTAGTTCTTTGGCATGCAGCGCATGACGCGGCATGATCTTGAAGCAGTTGTCGATGAATTGCTTGTATTTCGAGAAGGTCGTTCCTTTCAGGATGACATCGCCTCCATACATAGTATCGTTGAACAAAGGATGGCCAATATATTGGGAGTGGACGCGAATCTGGTGGGTGCGCCCCGTCTCCAAACGGTATTCGTTCAAGGTGACATAACCAAAGCGCTCTAGCACTTTCCAGTGGGTGATAGCATCTTTGCCATAGTCGCCATTGGGATAGACGGTCATCTTGCGGCGGTCGCTGGTGCTGCGCCCGATGTTGCCCTCAATGGTGCCTTCGTCTTCATCAAAGTCGCCCCACACCAAGGCATTATAACGGCGGTGGATGCTATGCACAAAGAATTGGTGCGCCAGCACGGCTTGAGCGGCCTCGTTCTTGGCTACGATCATTAGGCCAGTGGTGTCCTTGTCGATGCGGTGGACGAGGTAGCCAAAACGGTTCTCAATGTTCTGGTGGGTCTGCTCGAAGTGATATGCCAAGCCGTGTAGCAACGTGTGCTCGAAGTTGCCGTGACCGGGATGCACGACCAAACCTGCCTGTTTGTTGATGACTATTACATCATCATCTTCGTAAACGATGTTCAACGGAATGGGCTCGGGCTTGATGTCGGTTTCACGAGGTGGATATGTGAATACGATGGAAATGACATCGTTGGGCTTCACTTTATAGTTTTGTTTGACAGCCTTCTCGTTGACTAAGATGTTGCCCGCCTTGGCCGCGTTCTGCACGCGGTTGCGTGAGATGTTGGAAAGATGGTTGGTCAAGTAGGTGTCGATGCGTTCAGGTTGTTGCCCAGGGTCGACCGTCATGCGAATATGTTCGTAAAGCTCGCTGCCTTCTTCGATTTCAGAAAGCATGTCCTCCCCGCGTAGAGGATTGCCAGACATGGAGTCTATGTTTTCTTGGGTCAGCTCGTTGTTTAAGGTTTCGTTGAGGTCGTTCATTTGCGGATGATGAATTTTTGGTTGATGACTTGGCCTTCGTCGGTGGTGATGCTAAGGAGATACATTCCGTCTGTGAATTGGTCAACAGGGATGACGGTTTGGTATTCCCCGGTAAACACTTTCTTCCCCATCAAGTCGTAGATGCTCACTTGTCCACCTTTGATGTCGCTTTCGATATGCAATAAGTTGCTGACCGGGTTCGGATAGACCATAAAGGTTCCTGAGCCTGTCGAAGGGCCGTTCTCTTCCACGCCGATATAATAGGAGTCGCCTACCACTGGGCGAATCATCAGCGAACCATGCTTGCTGCTCTGTTGCCACGAGCCGTTGGTGTTGATGAAATTGTATTGGATATTGTCAATCGAGGTATCGAAACCGATGTTGATGAGGGCATCGCTGCGTTGTTCGATGCCAAGGTAGAATGCATTGGCAGTGGTTACGGTTTCGTCAAACTTGTAATAAGTGAATTGATAGCGTTGGTCCTGCCATTGTGGGCGTTGGTTCTGCAAGCGGTAGATTTCCTCGCCAGGCTTGCCGTTTTCGTCTTTCCAAACCACGATGTCAAAATACTGGTTGTTGGCATCGTTGAGGGTGTGATTGAACAATAGCTGAACTCCTTGGATTGTGTCGTAGTCAGCCAAATCGAAACGGACGGCAAACTTTCCTCCTGCGGGATGTACCCCGAAGCCCAGTTCAGGAATACCGTCGTCATAAGCATAGTAATTGTACATGCCTACGCGATAAATCATGGAATCGGTCAAAGGTGGATTTGTTGTGGGATCGTAAACAAAGTGGCTGATTTGATAGGAAACCGAGTCGTACCACATGCTCAGTGCGAACAACTCCCCAACGTATGGACATGCTGGTGACTCGCCATATTCGGGGCAGTTGAGGAACCCGGCTTCATGATACGGTTGGATGGTGACTGGATCTAATGCGCGTGTGTAGTGTTGGCCACCTCCAATTTGTTGCACCTCATAGTAATAATAGGCCTCATGGTCAATGCCGTCAAGGTTGGCAATGTCGATTTCCAGGTTCTCACGTATGGCTGAGTTCGGGTTGACACGATATTGGCGATAGGGGATGGACTGGTAGCGGTTAAAGAATGAAGGCCTTTGTCCGGAGAAAGTCAGCATAGGATAGTAGGTGTCGTCCGATGAACGGTTGATGTTCAGGTAGACAAAGTCAATATTCCAGTTATCCTCATTGCTGCGATCGGTGGGAAGTGACGAATTGACGATGCTGGCATAGTTGTAAAAACGGAAATAGAAATTGTCGTGGAAATATTTTAGGTCACGGATGGGAATCATGACTTGTTCAAAGTATTGGCCTCCGTTGTGCGCCATAAAGCTGTCCAAACGCTGTCCGGGCACACTCCAAATGTGATACCAAGTGGTGTCAGCTACAGTGGTGAATACCGAATCACAAGGCACAGCAATGCTTCCTTGTGTCATGGGGGTCAGCGTGTCAGTGACGAGGGTGTAAAGTCCAGGTTGACAGCCTACTAAAGCCCAAATTGTATCGCCTGGATATAACGTGTCAACTTGCATTTCGGCAAAAATGTCGGCAATGCTGTAGTTTTGATAATCAAGAAATAGGAATTCTTGGTGCTCAGTGGTTGTTCCAAATTGCAACACGAGCGAGTCTTGAGCTTCGGGGGCGTTACCGTTGCCTTGAGGCTGGTAATAGAAACTAAAGTAGACCGAATCGGCGGGAGTAAGAGCGCGCGGCTCAGGCTCCATGATGGAATCGAGTCGGATACGGACAGAGGTAAGGTATTCGGCCACAAAAGCATTGCTAATGGAGTAGCTGTAGACTTTTCCGTCGGCATCCAACACATCGAAGGTGGCGCCGTTGCGATTGGGAGGACAGAGAGGAAAACCATCGTTCACCAACACATTGTTGTCAGTCCATTTCGTCGAGTCAGGGGTAAGGTTTGAATGGCTGAAGTCGTCGAAAAAAGGAAGAAATCTTGTTTCGGCAACACCTCTATTTGAGGGCGTTTTCTCCGTTGTGGTTCTATAGTTGGTCAGTATCTCTTGCGCTGAGGCTTGAAGGGCGAATAGTCCAAAAGCCAAAGCCAATGCGAGAACCTTAAAATTCATCTTCATCTTCGTTTTCATAATCGGTGGTCTCAATGGGTTCAGTAAATGTATCTGTGATAGTATCTAAAACAAAGGATTGTGGCCTGTTGATAACAGAATCTTCATGCAGTAGTTCGTCCATCTCTTTGTTGAAATCCATGGTACGGTTTGAATGGTACCAGACATTGATAAAAGTGCCGGGCTTGACTTTGTTTGAGCTTGGGCCAGGGCTCATCATCCTAATGCACATATATTGAATGCTGTCGCTGTCTTCCGAAACCTCCTCACCGAGATTGAGACCTGCTAAGTTGAGTAGACGTTTCGCTTCTTCCGCTGGCTTGCCGATGAGATTGGGCACTTTGATGTCGGTCTTGTCGTCGCCAATACCCACGCTGAGCATGATTTTGCTGCCTTTCACTAACTCTGTCCCAGGCTCAATGGGATGTCCTTGGTAATACTGTTCTATGATATTGTTCTTATAGGAATAACTCACATAATCCAGATAATCAACATCCAAACCGCTTGATTCCAGCCTTCCAATAGCTTCGCGCAGGGAGATGCCTTTCAGGTTGGGCATCACAGTTTTTTCAGGTGTCATGGCAACGATGATGGCATACACATTTCTTCCTTTCTTGATTTTCGAGCCAGGCAAGGGGTCTTGCTGGTAAATGATGCCAGGTTGTTGTCCCTTAGGATAAACGCTGTCGATGAGGATGAAGTTGAATTCTTTTGAGTAGTCATGCTCCACTTGACGGAAGTCTTGACCAACAAAATCAGGCATGGTAAATACCTTGTCATGGCGTGTATATCTATCTAGTAACCTGAATGTTAACCATAGTAATACGCCGCAAAGCAATAGTATGATGAGTAGGTTGATGTAAAATTTCTTTTCCTTGAGAAACTGAAAGTGTCCCATAATTTACTAATTTAGCCGTGTTTTTTACAACTCGATTTTGAGTGTTTTTATTGTTATGAAGTTTAAACCGACAAAATTACAAAAAATATGAAAAACGTGGCAATTATTTGTGGCGGAGATTCGGGAGAGTTCGAAATTTCCGTCAAAAGTGCACAAGTGGTAAAGCAGAACCTGGATCCAGAAAAGTATAATTCAAAAATAATTGTGGTCTCGAAGAAAGGATGGTACGGACTTTTGAAAGATGGTACCCGGGTGGACGTTGACAAGAATGACTTTTCTATCTCAGTAGGTGGACACAGAACGAAATTCGATGTGGCTTTCAACGCGGTGCACGGCGAGCCAGGCGAAAACGGACCGCTTTCAGGATATTTGGAACTGTTGGGCATCCCTTGCACTTCGTCGCCCCTGACCACATGCGCCCTTACGTTTCACAAGGACTTCTGCAAACGGGTTGTGGCTTCTTATGGTGCCAAAGTAGCTCCTTCGGTGCTCATTAACGAAGGCGAAAAATATGATGCCGACGAAATCATCAAGCAATTGGGACTGCCGCTGTTCGTCAAGCCTACCTGCAACGGTTCTAGCGTGGGCGTGACCAAAGTGAAGACGGCGGAAGAGCTTGGGCCTGCTATTTATACGGCTCGGGCTGCTGGTCGTCAAATCATGTGCGAGAAGTTTGTCGACGGACGCGAGTTCGGTTGCGGCGCCATGGAGTTTAAAGGTAAGATGATGGTGTTTCCCCTGACTGAGATTTGCAGTAAGAACGAGTTTTTCGATTACGAGGCCAAATATACCGCCGGCAAATGCGATGAAGTGACGCCTGCACAAGTGGATGAGGACACCGAAATCGAAATCAAGGCCACAACGGCAATGCTATACGAGAAGTTGGAATGCAAGGGCTTTGTCCGCATGGACTACATCGTCAGCGACGAAGGCGTGTTCTTCATCGAGGCCAACATCGTGCCAGGCATGTCAGAAGCCAGCATCATCCCCAAGCAGGCACAATGCTTCGGATTGACGCTCAGTCAGCTGTTTGAAATGGCGATAGAGAACGTCTTATAATAATGCTGAATTAGGAATGCTGAATGCAGAATGAGGAGAAGCTTAGTGCCTCTCAACATTCCGCATTCATAATTCAGCATTCAGCATTAAACGGTGAGGATATCTTTCGACTTCAACTCAGTGAGGTCGTCAATCTTCTTGATGTATTTGTCGGTGAGTTTCTGGATCTCCTCTTGAAGGAGTTTCGACTCGTCTTCCGAGATTACGTCTTTTTCCAGTTTTTTGGCGTCGTCGTTGGCGTTGCGGCGAATGCCACGGATGCCCACTTTGGCTTCCTCAGCGGCGTTCTTGGTGCGTTTTACCAGCTCTTTACGGCGTTCCTCGGTCAAAGCAGGCACGCTGATTCGCAGGATTTCACCGTTGTTGATGGGGTTGAAGCCCAAGTTGGCGTTCAAGATGGCTTTGGCGATGTTGCCGAGTGCGCTCTTGTCGAAAGGTTGCACCACAATCATGCGCGCGTCGGTGCAGCCGATGTTGGCGGTTTGTTCGATGGGCACTGTCGTGCCATAGTATTCAACCATTACGCCGTTCAGCATAGCCGGACTAGCTTTTCCGGCCCTGATGCCTTGAAATTCATGCTCCAAGTGCTTGATGGTGTTGTCCATGCTTTCAGTGGCCTCGTCTAATACAAATTGAGAATCTTCAGTCATAGTGGTAATAATTTTGGTGCAAAAGTAATTATTTTTCTTTTTCCGTTCAAAAATCCTGCCATTTTTCTCGTCTCAGTTGAGCGGCTCATACAATCCCGTCAAAACAGGACTCTTCTTTGTGAAATAATAGCTCAACTTCGTAACAACGAGCGGCTTCTTGCCTTGGTCCCAGAGGTAAGCCTTCACGGTCTTGCCTTCAGGCGTAAAATCATCGCTGAAGATGATGGCATCGGCAACGGCATGGTCGCCAGGCAGGAAGTGTCCGTCCTCAGGTAACGAGCTGTGCCATAAGACAAGTGAGTCGGTTGCGGCATCGTGCACCTGGATGACGGTAACGCATTTGTCGACCTCGCTCTCGTTGTGGAAATTGACCACGATGCCCAAAACCTCAATGTCCTTGGGCAGTGAGTCGCATGGGATAGTGCAGGCATGACCCCATTCCTGACCTTCAATGTAACGGCAAGAATCGGTACTTAACTCTTGAAGCAAGTATTGTGAGCCTTCTATAGGGGTTTTACTGAGGGTCAGGTAACGTGAGGTGAACCAGTCCTTCTTCTCGATGAGGTAGGGATAGTTGCCCACAGCCGTGACTTCCCAAATGGGGTTGATATAATCCGTCCAACCGAAGCCAAGCATGGGTGTGTTCTGGTGCTCATAGAGCCAGTTATTGAACTCACCCAAATTGCTATAGCGATTGTAAATGATGCGATTCTCTACATTAGTTTTCGCCTGATAGAATTCAGCAGCTTCTCCAATTTCTGTACGCGTGGCAAAATGAATCTTGTCGCCAAATTGTTCCTTGTCTTGCTGCATCTCAACGGCAATCTGGTCGAAGCCTTGATGGTACATCAGGTCGTAGTGGCGACGTTCCATGATGAGTGAGGTGGTGCCGATAAAAAGAATAGCGGCTACGACCAATGCAGTTTGCCATGGCGACAAAGTGCGAGTGCCAAACAATGAGAAGGCCACGATGATAATGAAAGGATAACTGAAAATCAGCGTGCTGTGTTGGATGATGGGCTCGCGAAGCATGGAATAGGCAAAAGCGATGGCAAAGATGATGACAAACCATGCGATGCCAGCCCAACGCAAAGGTTGACGTTGCTCGTTACGCTTGCCGAGGAGGAAGGGCAAAAGGATGATAATGCCAGTGGCAAACATAAACAGTTGCGAGTAGTTCATCGTGTATTGGAGGAAATCGGTGAGGAAGGTGCTTTTGGGCGCATTCAGCCAACCACCGATGCTGCCACTCACGAAGAGTTGCTGGTAGAAGATGGGCAGGGTAGGAGCAAACAATACCACAGCGGCTATTCCGCTGAGCCAGTAGGCTTTGCGACGCTCCTTAGGCAAGAAGAACAAACCTGTCAGGAAGATGAGTCCCGCTTGAGCAATGGAGAAATACTGCATTAGCGAGCATGCCCATGCCGAAAGCGCGAAGCCAACGTAGTCCTTTGTCGTCGTTTTCGTCTCGAACACGACCTTGTGCCAAAAATAGGCCATCAACAGTACGAAGAACAATCCTGCCGAATAGGGTCGTGCCAGTTGGCTATAAAATATGGTGAACTGGCTAACGGCAAAGAAGGCAGCTGAAAGCAAGCCCACCTTGCGGTTGAACCACTGCCTACCTATTAAATAAATAAGGTATATGGAACCGATACCCATCAGTACGAAAGGTATCTTGATCCAAAACTCGCTCCAGCCGAAGAGTTTCACCCATCCCCAAAGAAAGAGTTGCACCCCGATGGGATGGCTGTCAGGCATTACGCCTTGTTGGATGAAGTCGTGGAAGTTGTCGAATCGGGTGCGTAGCAAGGCACTGAACTCGTCGTGCATGAAAGGTACCTGCCCCAGCTTCCATAGCCGCAACACGGCTGCTACAGCCATAATGACCGCCAACAGGATGTAATCCATCCTTTTGTTCGGTACATTGTGGTTTTTGCGCAGATGGTTTTTTCTTGTTCTCATCTTTTTCGTCGCATTGCGTCATTGCGAGGAGGAACGACGAAGCAATCTAGGATTGGCTCTCTAGACTGCTTCGTGCCTCGCAGTGACGCGAAGCGTGTTCGATACGGGTTTATTTAGTGACTAAAGTGCCTATGTTCTCGCCGCGCAAGACTTTCATCAGATTGCCGCGCGTATTCATGTCGAAGACGTACATCGGCATGTCGTTTTCCTTGCACATGGTGAAGGCGGTCATATCCATCACCTTTAGGTTGCGTTGGTAGGCCTCGTCGTAGGTGATGTGTTCGAACTTGGTGGCCGTCGGGTCTTTCTCTGGGTCGGCGGTGTAGATGCCATCCACGCGGGTGCCTTTCAGGATGATGTCGGCCTTGATTTCGACGGCGCGTAATGCGGAACCTGTGTCGGTGGTGAAGAAGGGGTTGCCTGTGCCGGCACCCATCACCACGATGTGGCCTTCCTCAAGCAGGCGAATGGCCTTGGCACTGCTCATCGTGTCGGCGATGCGGTCGATGTAGAGACCAGCAAGCAGGGTGGCTTTCTGCCCTTTGCTCTGCAAAGTCGATTGCATGGCCATCGAGTTGATGACGGTGGCAAGCATGCCCATATAGTCGCCTTGGATACGGTCCATGCCCTTCGAGGCCCCTTGCAGGCCACGGTAAATATTGCCGCCGCCGATGACGATGCCGATCTGCACGCCGGCCTTTGCAGCTTCAATGATTTCGTCGGCATAGTCGTTCAGTCTTTGCGGATCGATGCCGTATTGCTGGCTGCCCATCAGGGCCTCGCCGCTAAGTTTCAGTAGAACTCTGTTGTATTTCATATTCTTGGAATTAAAAATTTAAAATTCAAAAATTTAAAATTAGTATTTGAAAACTTTTACAGTTTTTCCTTCGGCTGCTTTAATGAAGTAGACACCTGTCGAAAGGGAAGAGAGATCCATCAAGTTGCCTCCGACATTGATTTGTGTTTTTATAAGTGCTTGTCCTGTAGTGTTATATATGGTAATTGTACTTTGGATAGCAGTTTCAATTGTTATCGTTGAATGGGTGCTGGTTGGATAAACGTGAAATAGGGTCTGTTCTTGGTCGATAAGTCCTTCGGAGGTTTCTACAACGACAGGACCTACTTGCACGGACTCGCCTTCTGGATAGATTGCTGAAAGTGTATAGCGGTGACTGCCCGAAGAGAGATTGTAGTCGAAGTATTCCAATTCGGTGACATTAGCCAAAAATGCGTCGTCGCGATAGAGCTTGTATCCTGTTGGTGCGCCTTCGATGGGTAGGTCCCAGCTCAGTTTGACATTGTCGTTGCCAAACACCTCTGCGGTGAAGTTGGTGGGCGGATAGAGGATGGCGACTTCAGCATATTTCATGCAAGAGGCAAGGCCTTGTAAACCGTCATCGGAATAGGCAACATAGAGAGCTCCGTTGTCGGCAATAACGCAAGGGTCATCGATGGGGCCTTCCGAGATGAGACTTGGCCCAACATAGCTCCATTCGCCATCGTATTGCAATACACTCAGGTAGTTCGACTGTCCATCGTTAATGAATGCCACCGTAAACTTGCCTTCGTTGAAGCAAGTACTGAGTTCCGACACGGCTCCTTCGGCAAGGTTGTCGCCAAGGCTCTCAAAATCGTTGCCGTTGAAACGAGCAGCCCTGAGTTGGTAGGAAGGATAGGCGCAGTAGGCGAGGTAGGGCATACCACTTTCATCGAGTGCCATGCTTTGGTAGAAGTAAATGTTGTCAATGCCGCTGCCCACAGATATCCATTCGCCATTTTCGAATTTTCTGACTTTTAGGAGGTTGTTGGCCATATAGTCAGCATAGCCGATGTAAGGTGTGTTGTTGCTGTCGAAAACTAAGCTTTGATGGCAAGCATATTCTGTGTCTGGTGCGTAAATGCCTGTGCCGTTCACCGGTGTCCAACTGTCGTTCTCCAATTTAAAGACAACACCTTTGTAGTTTTGCGATATGTCGCGTGCGACAAGGTAAGGTAGGTCGTTGTTGTCGAGAACGATATGTGTTTCCACACTGCTAAAGGCACTGCCCACGTTAGTCCATTGGCTACCATCCCATTTAAAGGCATATCCAGTGTCGCTTTGGTTGGAATAAGCCACATAAACGTCGCCATTGGAAGACACATCTATGCCGCCTTCCGAAACCGAGCAGGAAGTGTTGATATTTCCCATCTGTTCCCAAGTGTCAGCACCAGGAGCGTTTTTGTATAGTACAGGTGTATTACTTTGGTTTCCAAAAACATACAAGTTACCTTCGTTGTCCTTTTTTATACCAAACACTTGGAAAGAGTTTTGAGAGAAGCCGCGAGGTCCTACATATTCCCAGCTACCACTGAGGGGTTCATCGACAATGATGGTGAACTCCTGGATGGTACTATGGAGGCATTCCGATAATTCCAAGCGTACTTCATAGCTCCCTGGTTGGTCAGGAATACCATAAAGGCATGCTGATTCTCCGTCGTATTGCTCTAATGCTAGCCAACTCGGCCCTTGTAAAATGCTGATGTTGACATAATCGCTTGGGTCGGGGTCATGGAAGTATACATTGTAAAGGTAATTGAGGTTGGCGTAGGCCTCGGTTTTTGGCGTCGAGGTGAACAAGGGCGCAGCAGTCTCGTCGCCATTGAGATAGGGACTCTTCACGGCATTTTCCACGGTACCGTCAGGAGCGATGAGCAATCCGATGACGCGGACATAGTTGTAATCCCAGTTTTCATCCAAAGTGCAAGTAAACTCATAATTGGTCGACTGTGAAGCTTGTAAAGAAGAAGGGAAGGACCCAGGAACACCATCATAGTCGCAAAGCAGTTGTCGCCCTACATGGTCGTAAGCAATACGCTCGGCAGGGATGGGGTTGGGTAGGTTTTCATATCCGCCCATAGGACCATGCCCACCACCGCTGTAAGAGTTGGTCTGATTGTAAGAAGGAGCTGGACCTGTCACGCCGTCTTCGGTGAGGATGGCTGCGAAACGGTAATCACCACTCATGTTTTCCAATGCCATGGCTCCAACGGTGGCATTCAGTTGTCGGGTTTCAGGGTCGAAATTGAGGTTGATTCCCATGTTGACTTTTGAAGGTATTTGGATCTCCTGTTCCACTTTTTGGAACCAATTTTGTGTTTCTTGTGCAAGGAAATGACGGCCTATATTGGCAGAAGGAGCACCAAGGAGTCCAGAGGCATTGTAGTAGGTCTCATCTTCCATCGGGTCACTGCAATGGATGGCAACGAAAATGACATTGTCGTAAGTTCCGCAAAGCGAGTCACCATAATAGATTCCTCGTGGGCACCATTGGCACCAGGTGCCGGTTAGTTCCTCGACGAGGACGTTCTTTTGTGCAAAGCCGATGCTGAAGGTGAATAGCAGCATTGAAGTGAAGAATAGCTTTTTCATGATAGGATGGTTTTATTTGCTCGCAAAAATAGCATTTTTTATAATGCTTAAACAAAACGAGCGGAATTAAACCCTAATTCCGCTCGTGTTTTATAATGATGGAAACTTACTCGGCAGCCTCAAGCCTTCCGTGGCAGTTCTTGTACTTCTTGCCGCTTCCGCAGGGGCAGGGATCGTTGCGCCCTACCTTCACTTCTTTGCGAATGGGCTGCGTGACTTGCTTCTGCTGCGTGTCGCTGTGCGATTGCGCCAGCAGGTCTTGACGCTGTTCACGGATCTTCGACTTGTCGATGCCTTGCGGACCACGCGACTCGCGCACGGCGTTCGGGTCTTGTGTCGGGATGTCGGCACGCATCAGGAAGGAGATGACGTCTTCGTTGATGTTCTCCAACATGGCCTTGAACAGGTTGAACGACTCGAGCTTGTAAATGACCAACGGGTCTTTCTGCTCGTAGGAAGCGTTCTGCACCGATTCCTTTAAGTCATCGAGTTCGCGGAGGTGCTCCTTCCATGCGTTGTCGATGAGTCCGAGGGTGATGCTCTTCTCAATGCAGAGGTTCACCTCGCGTGCACCGTTCTCAACAGCCTTTTTCAGGTTGACGATGACGTTCATACCACGTTTGCCGTCGGTAATCGGGATGGCGATGTTCTCAAAGTGGGTCTGGTTCTCGTACACGTTCTTGATGACAGGCAAGGTCTTCTCGCCGATGATACGGGCTTTGTCACGATAGTGCTCAAGGGCAGCATCAAACAATTTCTCAGCCAGCTCCTTGGTTTTCATCCTGTCGAATTCCTCTTCCGAGAAGGGGGCATCGATGCCCATGGTGGAGAGCAGCTCCAACTTGAAGCCTTCATAGTCCTTAGCGTCTTGATATTCTTCAATCAGTTTCTCGCCAAAGTCGAACATCATGTTGTTGAGGTCAATGGAGAGTCGTTCGCCAAACAAGGCGTGACGGCGTTTCTTGTAGATGACTTCGCGTTGGGCGTTCATCACGTCGTCATATTCGAGCAAGTGCTTACGTACGCCGAAGTGGTTCTCTTCGACTTTCTTCTGTGCTTTCTCGATCTGTTTGGTGATCATCGGGTGTTGGATGACTTCGCCTTCCTGCAAGCCCATGCGGTCCATGATGCCTGCAATACGCTCGGAGCCGAACATGCGCATCAGGTTGTCTTCCAACGAGACGTAGAACTGAGAGCTACCTGGGTCGCCTTGACGTCCGGAACGACCACGCAACTGACGGTCGACACGACGTGACTCGTGGCGTTCGGTGCCGATGATGGCCAGACCGCCGGCTTCCTTGACGCCAGGGCCTAACTTGATATCGGTACCACGACCAGCCATGTTGGTGGCGATGGTCACGGTGCCTGCCTGACCGGCTTCCTTCACGATCTGTGCTTCCTTGAAGTGCAGCTTGGCGTTCAACACGTTGTGCGGGATGTTCTTACGCGTCAGCATACGGCTGAGCAACTCGGAGACTTCCACCGAGGTGGTACCCACCAGCACGGGACGGCCTGCATCGACCAATCTTTGGATTTCGTCGATGACGGCGTTGTATTTCTCGCGCTTGGTCTTGTAGATCATGTCCTCTTGGTCGATACGGGCGATGGGGCGGTTGGTCGGGATGACGACCACGTCGAGTTTGTAGATGTCCCAGAACTCGCCTGCTTCCGTCTCAGCGGTACCGGTCATACCAGCCAGCTTGTGGTACATACGGAAGTAGTTCTGCAAGGTGATGGTGGCGTAGGTCTGCGTGGCGGCTTCCACCTTCACGTTTTCCTTGGCCTCCACGGCTTGGTGCAGGCCGTCGCTCCAACGGCGGCCCTCCATGATACGGCCCGTCTGTTCGTCCACAATCTTGACTTTGTTGTCGATGATGACGTAGTCGACATCTTTCTCAAACAAGGTGTAGGCTTTCAACAGTTGCTGCACGGTGTGCAAACGTTCCGACTTCTCGGCGAAGTTACGCATCAGCTCGGCTTTGCGCAGCACTTTCTCATCATTGGTCAGGTTGGAGTGCTCCAGTTCGGCCACCTCACTACCTACATCAGGGATGATGAAGAACTCTGGGTCGTTGTAGGCAAGCGCAAGTTGCTCGCTGCCCTTGTCGGTGAGGACAACGGTATTCAGTTTCTCATCGATGACAAAGTAGAGCTCGTCGTCGATGATGTGCATGTTCTCGTTACGGTTTTGCATATAGAAGCCCTCGGTCTTTTGCAGCAGGCTCTTCATGCCTTCCTCGCTGAGGAACTTGATGAGAGCGTTGTTCTTGGGCAGACCACGATAGGCGCGGAAAAGTTGGTCAGCGCCGTGCTTCTTTTCGTCTTCCGTAGCATTGGGGTCGGTGAGGATCTTCTTTGCTTCGGCTAAAATTGAGGTCACATAACGCTTTTGGGCTTCGTACAGTTTGACGACATCGGGCTTCAGCTGGTCGAATTCCTGTTGGTCGCCGCGTGGCGTGGGACCGCTGATAATCAAAGGCGTACGGGCATCGTCAATCAACACGGAGTCGACCTCGTCGACGATGGCGTAGTGATGTTTGCGTTGCACCAACTCTTCGGGGTTGCCTGTCATGTTGTCACGCAGGTAGTCAAAACCGAACTCGTTGTTGGTACCATAGGTGATGTCGCAGTTATAGGCGCGGCGACGTGCGGCGGAGTTGGGCTCGTGCTTGTCGATGCAGTCGACGGTTAGGCCGAGGAATTCATACATCGCGCCCATCCATTCGGAGTCACGCTTGGCTAGGTAGTCGTTCACGGTGACGACGTGGACACCTTTGCCGGCTAGGGCGTTCAGGTAGACGGGTAGGGTAGCCACGAGGGTCTTACCTTCACCAGTGGCCATTTCAGCGATTTTGCCTTGGTGCAGCACGATACCGCCTATGATTTGGCAGTTGTAGTGCACCATGTCCCAAGTCACCATGTTACCGCCAGCCATCCAGCTGTTCTTGTAGTAGGCCTTGTCGCCCACGATGGTAACATGTTCGTATTTGGCAGCTAATTCGCGGTCGAGGTCGGTGGCAGTCACCTCTACGGTCTCGTGCTCGCAGAAATATTTGGCGGCGGCTTTCACCACGGAAAATGCCTCGGGAAGGATCTCGTTCAATGCCTCCTCGATATGGTCAAGTTCTTGCTTTTCAAGCTTGTCGATTTGGTTGTAGAGTTTCTCCTTCTCGTCGGGCTCCATGTCGAAGTTGGCTTCGGCCTTGGCTTTCAGTTCGGCGATTTCGGCAACCTCGACGGCGGTCTTGTTCTTGATGTATTCCTTGAATTCTTGTGTCTTGTGTCTCAGGCTGTCGATGTCGAGTTTCACAATTTGCTCGTATGCCTTGAGTGTCTTTTGGAGTATAGGCTCTAGGGCCTTATTGTCGCGAGAGGCCTTATCGCCAAAGAGTTTCTTTAGAAATCCCATTTATTCAGTGATTTAAAATTCAAAATTTAAGATTTAAAATGCAATGGTTTGCGTCAAGCGCAAAATTCGTGCAAAGGTAGTGTTTTTTCGTGAATTGTCGGAAAAATGTGCCAAAAAGGCAGAAAAACAGCTTTTTTAAACCCAACAAAGTAAACCATGCCATGTGCTATGTAAAAACTCCGATTTTATGCAATAAATATGCTGTACTGCATAAAAAAGTATATTTTTTGTGCAATATAAGTTGAAAATTGAATAAAAAGTCGTATTTTTGTCAGCGAAATTAGATGAAAGGACATGAAGACTATCATTCTGAATCAGCGAAAAGAGCGTGATGAACTGCTTTCGCGTCCTTATTTGGAACGTCGGAGCAACCAAGATACTGAAATGTTGTTGAGCAGTCGTCTTATCAAATTGATAACGGGACCTAGGCGTGTGGGCAAATCTACGCAGGCTCTGCTGATGTTGCGAAACAGGAATTTTGCGTATTTGAACTTTGATAGTCAGCAGCTGTTGGATGCTTGGGATGCTGACCTGGTCATGCGGATGCTGGATGATGTATACCCTGGTTACGAGTATCTTTTGCTTGATGAAGTCCAGAATCTTGACGCGTGGGATTTGTGGGTCAGCGAGCTTTACAGGTTGGGAAAAAATCTTGTCATTACGGGAAGCAATGCCAAAATGCTGTCAAGTGAGATGGCTACGGCACTGACAGGGAAGTACCTAAAAGTTGAGATGTTGCCTTTTAGTCTTGAGGAGTTTTTCGATTGGAATAAACTGGATCTCAAAAAGTTGAATCCTGAGCAACAAGCAGACGCCTCTGCGTTGATGGACGATTATCTTAGAAATGGCGGTTATCCGGAGGTGGTGGCATCGCGTCAACTGACACGTACCTACCTTGATACCTTGTTTGATTCCATCGTGTGGAAGGATGTGGCAAAACGCCACAGTGTTAGAAACGTCACAGACTTAAACGACCTGGCTCTATATTTGGTCTCCAATTTCTGCAATCCCGTAAGTGCCAATGAACTGACTGAGGAATTAGGCTTCTCCAGCGTCAACACAACCAAGAAGTTCATGGACTATTTGCACGAGCCTTACCTATTCTATTATCTGCCGCGATACAACAACAAGCTGAAATTGATGAAAAAAGCGCCTCGGAAAGTCTATGTGGTTGACAACGGTTTTGTTGCCGCCAAAGCGTTCTCGTTGAGTGACAACCTTGGACGTTTGCTCGAAAATCAGGTTTTCGTCGAGTTGCTGAGGCAAGGGTATGACACCGATAAGACCATGTTTTATTATCGTTCGCGCAACGACAAGGAAGTGGATTTTGTCTTGCGCAAAGGCACGCACACAGATCGATTAGTGCAGGTCTGCTATGATATGAGCAACGCCAAGACTGAGAAGCGGGAAGTGGACAGCCTCATAGAATGTGCAGCGGAACTGAATTGCAGCCATCTTTTTGTCGTGACGAACAATGAGGGGCGTATTATAGAGAAAGATGGATTTAGGATAGAAGTTGTGCCGGTATCAAAGTGGACGTCTCTCTAGAAATAGGGATTTTTTCCGAAATTTTTTGCCTAAAAAAGGGACTTTTTCCATGATTTTAAGTGTCAAAAAGGGACTTTTTCCGAAAATATCTGCCTAAAAAAGGGAATTATTCCATGGTTTTAAGGGGTCAAAAAGGGACTTTTTCCGTTTTTCATCGCGGAACTTCCGCCACAAAACATAAACAGCAGACAAACCACTGTAATGGCTTGCAGCCGATAAGTAAACCACCAATGCAGATAGCTGTGGTTGGCCAAAAGGAGGTACCAAACGTAAGGCATCAGACCGATAATAAAAAACAAAACAACTTTTTTATAGCTGATTTTCAATTGTTTGATGATGACGAAAAGAAGCAAAATCACAGCCGCAATGCCAATCATCCAAATGTTGAGCATGCCAAAGTTTGTCGTCACGGCATCCCAACGACTGAATTCTTCAGCTTCCATCCGGTAAAGGCTTACCTCATAGGCATCGGAGAAGATGTTTTGTCCCAAAATAAGGCTTGCCAAAGCCCATTTTGTGCCAAAAGTGAGGGCAAAACCAAGTCCCCAAAGCAAGATTAGTTTGCTGATTTCAAGTAGGTTGTCTTTGAGTTTAAACTCATCGTTGTGCTTCAGTGAGAGCAAAATGGCCAAAGGGATGCCCAAGGTCAATAAAGGGGTGGTGAGCAAGTCGAAATAACAGGTCAGAGAGCCGATGACGAAAAACAATAGTCCGAAATTGGCTGATTCCTTGTGCTTTACAACAAATAGACTTCCAATGACGGTAAGTGCCAAAACGGGGAAAAACTGCATGGAGAATTGCATCACGAAACCGTAAGTCAACAAGAAACCCAACGCCAAGGCTATTGTTTTTATTAGGCCAGCCTTGGGGTAATAGGCGCAATGCAATAACACAATCAATATGGAGCTGACGATGAACAGGATATGCCGTAGAGTCAGGAAATCCATTACTAAAAATAATGGTCTGAAAAGAAAAGTGCTGCCGTGCCAATAACGCGCATAGTGTTGCTCTTCAAGGTTTTCTCCATTCACTTTTCGGAGCAGGAGACCAGGCTGGTCCCAGTCGCGACCTTTTTCGCTGCTGCGTATCATCTTCATGGCAGATTTTATGGGATGCTTGCGGTCGATGTTGTACATCTGGTTCATAATGAGCGCATCGGTGAAGTTGTCCATCTGACATTGCTCCATACGGATGATGGCTTTGGGATACAGACCTTCTTCAACCATTTTTGGGGCTGATTCGTCAATGTGCATCTTGATGCTTCTGTCGGGCAGCAAGCATGACAGGACGGCAAAAGTGAAATAGGCCGCGATGAGGATGGCGAAAGTCTTGCAAAAGAGGATGAACTTATTCATTTTCAAAGGCAATCAGTTGAAGTTCAAAGGCTTTTCGGTTATGGCTGATGATGACATCCAAGCATAGGCCCGTGAAAAATGACAGTAGCCCGGCCAGAGCCAAAAATCCCGAAGTAATCAGAGTGGGGAAACGGGGTACAAGGCCGATTTTCAAATATTCGGTCAGCACTGGAATGAACAGGCCGATGGCCACCGCTAAAAGCACTGCTGCCAAGGTGCCGAAAAACAGCATCGGACGATGGTTTTTGAACAGGGAAAAGATGATTTTCAGTATTTTGAAGCCGTCTTTCACTGTGTTGAGTTTGGAAGTTCCTTCTTTCCGGTCGCTGTATTCAATGGGCTGTTCCACGATGTTGAAACGCTTGTCCAAGGCATGGATGGTCATCTCGGTCTCGATTTCAAAGCCTTCTGACATAACGGGAAACAGTTTGACGAATTTGCGGCTGAAAGCTCGGTAACCAGTCATGATGTCGTGGATGTCCACATTCCAAAGGCGGTTGATGAGGCTACGCACAAGTTTGTTTCCAGCGTTGTGAAGCGGACGTTTGTTCTCTGTAAAATAGGTGGTCGAAAGGCGGTCGCCGATAACCATGTCGGCATCCGATTCCAGCACGGGCTTGACCATTTCTGCTGCGGCTTGGGCAGGATAAGTGCCATCACCATCCGCCATAAGGTAGCAATCGGCATCAATTTCGCGGAACATGCGTCTTACCACATTACCCTTGCCCTGTCGCGACTCTTGCCTGACCACAGCACCAGCTTCGATAGCTCTTTGGGAAGTGCCGTCGGTCGAGTTGTTGTCGTAGACGTAGATGACAGCTTCAGGAAGCACGGCTTTGAAGTCGGACACCACCTTGCCGATGGTTTGCGCCTCGTTGTAGCAGGGAATCAGGACGGCGATGCGTTTTGGTCTTGTTGGGTCGTTCATTTCTCGGCGAATTGCTGGTTTACGAGGGCAAAAATACGGCATTTGTCAAAATAAACTTTATTTTTGCCAAAATTTTGAATAAAGGCAATGGATGGCAATCTGATAGGGAAAGTACTTCGGTTTTCAGTGACGGGCTTATTGGGTGCTGCCATCGATTTCGGGGTTACTTATCTTTTCAAGGAAATCTTGAAAGTCAATAAGTTCGTGAGCAATGCCATCGGTTTTACGCTTGCGGCAACCTTATGTTTTTTTCTGAACAAATACTGGACCTATGAAAGCCAAAACCCACTGGCATGGGCTGAGTATTTCACGTTCATTGCGGTTTCTTTGGTCGGGTTGGGCATCAATTCCTTGGTTCTGTTCCTGCTGAATGAGAAGCTCAAATGGAACTTTTATCTGAGCAAATGCTTCGCCATTGGTGTGGCGGCGGTATGGAATTTTTTGGCCAATCTGTTGATTACATTTGCATAGGAAGCAACGCTCTAACGATGTGGAAGTTGTAGGGACCTCGCCTATTTTCCATACAGTCGTCTAACCCTCTCCTCCAAATATCGCTCAGGCGATGGCGCTGGTGCCTCACCGATTTTGCAGCCCTTTGTGATGAGGATATACTCGGGGAAAGTACGTACATTGTAGGCTTCCAAAAGGAGGATGTTGTCGCCGAGGTCAAGGAGGGGCCAGTCTTGGTGCTTCTCTTCAAACTGCTGCTTGTAGAGCGCCATCTTGTCATGGGTAGCTATGGTAAGGATTTGTACCGTGTCTTGCCATTGGTGGTGGAGGGCTCTTAGTTCAGAGAATTGATGTTCGCTGACGGGTGATTGCCCATCAACAAATTGTAGCAATACCAAGCGATCTTTATAATTCGAAAGGCTTGCTTCGTTGCCGTTGTGGTCTTTCAATGTGAAATCAGTGGCTGCCGAACCAGGGGCAAGGCGATTGTATTTCACGAAAAAATCGCCAATGATTACCTTGTGTTCAGGATATTTCGACTGAGACTTAATATAATTAAGGTGGTCTTTGGCAAGACGGATGGTGCTACGTTCACTATAGCAAAGTTTTTGCAAATTGAAGATGGTGATGAGCTCGGCCAGTTGTGGGTTGTTTGCCATGAGGGGGTCTGAGGCTAAGTATTTCTTAAAGGCGGCCGGTCCTTCCACGAAGGCGTCATTGAGCAAATGGTTGTCATACGAAGTACTGTTGAAATAGCCGTCAAACAGTTCCTTGAATAGGTCGACATAAGCGCTTTGGGTGTAAAGCACAGGTTGTCCATCGTAATACTCCTTGATGATTTTCTTGCCTCCGTCAGTGCTGATACCCAGTTTGATGGAAGCAATTTTGTAACGGTTGTGGTTTTTCACATAGTCCGACTTGATGTCTGGCACGTCGTTGCTAATAGCGTTTTGGATGGAATCAATATAACGTACCTGCCTACCACGATAGATTTGGTTGAAATGATCAATCATATAGCCGTTGATGATTTCCTCTGAATAGATGACTTGACGGTAGATGCCCTTGTCGGTGGCTCGTTTCACCAGGATGGTGGGTAACTCCTTTTCAAAATAGGAGACGTTGTCGTTCTTTTCAGGCACGATAATCTCGATATCATAGGAAGCATTGGGCGTAAGGATAATGTCGACGTATTCCAATCCGACATAGATGCGTGCAGGAAGGATTTGTTTCACGTTGCCTTCAAGGATGAAATTGCCTTGAGCGTCAGTCTGGCTTTGGTCAAGAAGAATACCAGTTTCATTGACGAGGTCTTCATAGGAGAAAAGCCGCATCAAAGTGTTGACTTTGTTACTCCGTCCAGTAATCGTCACATTTTGAGCGTTTACCGTGAGGAAAAGCAGTGAAAAAAAGAGTGTGATAATCCTTCGTTTCATGCACTGAAAACGAGAAAAGGATGGAATTATTGCTTTTCGGGTAAGTTTACCTCAGTGGGTAAGAACTTGGAGGTATCGCCACCGTTTTTATAAATGTCGCGGACAACGCTCGATGAAACGCCCACCAACTCGCTTTCGGTGAGCAAGAAGATAGTCTCCAGCTCGGGGTGAAGGCGTTTGTTGGCGTGACCGATCATGTTCTCGTACTCGAAGTCGCTGCCGCAACGCAGACCGCGAATAATGGTGTTGGCGCCCACTTTCTTGCAGAAGTCGGCAGTGAGGCCTTCGTAACTTTCCACCTTGATTTGCGGGTAGTCTTTGAAGACGGCCTGGCACCAGGCAATACGGTCTTTTAATTCAAAGGTGGAACGCTTTTCCATATTGATGCCGACTGCCACATAGATTTCGTCGAACATGGGAAGAGCTCTCAAAACGATGGAACGGTGACCCAAGGTAATGGGGTCGAAGGAACCGGGGAATACGGCTATTCTTTTCATTGGTTTTTCTTTTTGACTTCGAGTCTTCGGGACTGCAGGACGCAGAGCCATTCCGCCTCGTAGTCCCGTAGTCTCGCGTCTTTTTTCAGCCTGCAAAAGTATTACTTTGTAACGACTTGGCGCAAATCTTTTCCAAGAATTTCACTTGTTGAGCGAAACGTCCCTTTTAAAAATGTTTCAATCTCTTCATTTCCAATTAGTTTGATTTCGGTGATACCTTCCTCGGTCTGCGGCTTGGGGTGGATGTTCTCAGACGTGCTCATCAGGTACCAATAGGTTGGTTTTAGTGTCCATACCTCATGCTCCAAATAGCAATGCCAAGTAGTCGGCAAGGCTTTGACAATCTTTAAGTTGCCTATGCCTGTCTCTTCTTCTACCTCGCGAAGGGCGGCAACTTCGGGTGTTTCAGCTTTTTCTATATGGCCCTTGGGCAGGTCTGGGATGCCTTTGCGCACAATACTGACGAATTTGCCGTCTTTCACAACGACGCCACCTGCCGCCGGAGCCATCTTAAAGGTCTCTTTTAAGGCAATGACCACGGCATTTTCGCCCACTTCATGGATAAAAGTGTCGCCTGGGTCGCGGTCATCAAGCCATTCGGGTAAAAAATCGCATAAAAGTTCGGCATCGTATTTGTCGGATTCTTGGGGAATTGCATCAAATTTCAATAGATTACCCTCAATTTTTGGGAAAATCAATGCTTTGTTTTCTTGAAAAATCTTGTACATTTGCAGTCCAGTTTAAGTTGTTTTCAAGCCACAAAGATAAACAAATTCATTTCGACAAAACTCACATATTATGAAATACGAAGATTCAGCATTGACTTTGGCTCAGCATTTGCTGCAGATTAGGGCCGTGAAACTCAGCCCGAAAGCCCCGTTTACATGGGCATCTGGACTGAAAAGTCCTATTTATTGCGACAACCGTGTTACGCTTTCCTATCCTGCAGTGCGTACTTACATCCGCCAACAGTTTGTGGAGAAAATCATGCAAAACTACGGCAAGCCCGATGTGATTGCTGGCGTGGCCACAGGTGGCATCGCACAAGGTGCATTGGTAGCACAGGAGTTGGGTCTTCCTTTCGTGTATGTGCGTTCTGAGAAGAAGTCGCACGGCATGCAGAACCAGATTGAGGGCGTTATCAACGCGGGTCAGTCAGTGGTGGTCGTCGAGGATTTGGTCTCAACGGGTAAGTCGAGCCTCATGGCGGTCGATGCCTTGCGTGAGGTTGGAGCAGAGGTGAAAGGCATGGTGGCTATTTTCACCTATCAGATGGAACTCGCCAAGAAAAACTTTGAGGAGAAAAACTGCCAATTGGTCACTTTGTCGAATTACGAAACTTTGATACACAAAGCAGTCGAGGAAGCCTATATCACTGAAGAAGATGTAGAATCCTTGAAGGAATGGCGCAAGGACCAACAGGCCTGGAGCGACCGCTGGAACTAATTGGACCCAGTATTAGTCTTGAATGCTGACGGTCACAATAAAAACCTGATTTGTTTGATTTCGTAGCAAAACATTTTCTGCTGCTCATCAAGGAGTTGCAGCCGTCCGAATTTGTCAATTCCCGTCATGAAAAGCCTCACGATTTTTCCCTCGACTTCATAATCTGCCCAAGTGCGATAGCGAAATAGTCTTTTCAGATAATCCTGCTCAATAACGGCTGGGGTATCGTTCAGTTGCTTCACCTTTATTAATATATGTTCTACGATTTGTTCCAATAATGGTTGCAAATCGTAGGTCTCACTCGTGATTTGTTTTAATGAAATAGGATGTGTTGGCCAGTCTTTGAACTGCATCTGGTTGATGTTCAGTCCAATGCCGATGATGGAAACGTCCATCATGTTGGCTTTGATGGTGCTGTTGATGAGGATGCCAGCCAGTTTGCGGTTTTCGTAAATAATATCGTTTGGCCATTTGATGCTGAGCTTTTCATTCGGAAGTATGTCGTCCAATACATCTATGATGCCCAAAGGTACGGCTTTGGAGAGGAGAAACTGCTTTTCTGCAGGCAGAAAATTCATATCCACAGCCAAAGAGAAAGTGAGGTTTTTTCCTGCCTCACTTTCCCAGCTGTTGCTTCCCATGCCTTTGCCTGCAGTCTGCTCGTTGGCACTGACTACCCAGTTTCGGATGTCAGCTTCCGAGTGTTTTCTTTGCAGATAGGCGTTGGTGGAGTCAATTTCGTCGAAATGATGATATTGAAGCATCACTTTACTACGACCCGTTGTGTTTCATTACCGACTTTGATGGCATAAATGCCGGAGCCGAAATGCTTCATGTCGATTTGCAATGCTCTCTCGCAAACACCTTCAAAAACGCGTTGACCGACCATGTTATATATGGTGACGTTTTGCTCTCCTTCGCAGATGATGTTCAACATTCCATCGGTCGGGTTGGGGTAGATGGTGGTATTGTGACGGAAGTCTTCCTCCACATTGGCTGTCACCTCGTAGGAGAACTCATTGCTCTCGCTGTCTCCAAAAATGTTGCCCGAGAAAATAGTGGTGCTTCCAGCTTTTAGTCCGTAGACACCACCATCGAGCCCGTCACCACCGGCATCGTAGATGGTGAAGTCGTAGCAACCGTCGCCCGTGATGTCGAGGGTCTCGGTGTACATGTGGTTGACTTCATCGTAAGGACCGCCTTGAAGGACGACTTCTCCAGTCAAAAGGTTAGTGATCTTCCAAGTGGTCTCTTGTGGGTTGGCATCAGTGCGGATGCTGAGCTTCAATACCTTGCCGACGATTTCGGGAGAGCCTTCGAACTCAACACTGGCAATGTCGTTGCTCGCGGCTTCGTCTGTGCCACCGTTCACGCTTTTGATTCTTACTTCCATGATGTTTTCGTCCTCCACGGGGAAGCTGATGAGACCCAAGTCGACCGTGGTGCTCTCGAAGACAAAAAGGTTGCCACTCCATTCAAAGTTTTTGATTGTTGTACCATTAACGACAACCTCCAACTCAGCGGAAGTCAATGCATTGCTGCCATTGTTGGTCAGGAGGACTTTGGGTTCGGCTTCGCCGCTGCAATTGGTGCTTTTTACATTGCTGATGTCGCTCAACATGGCTTCGTTGGCATAGAAAGGCACGATGTTTTCGCTCGATTTGCAGGCTTGATACACTTCTTTCGTGTTAGTGTTTTGCAGCCAGGCTATGGCATCCAGCTGGTCGTTGTTGTAGACATTGGCCAGTTCCCAACTAAAAGTGTAGGCAAAGTAACTGTCAGCCTCTATATCACCGATGGAAGTACCTGAGGCAGAAGGCAGGAGTTTTTTCATCACGCTGTAGAAATCACGTTCACCATTGGAACCTGGAGGTGTGTTGTAATGGATTTCGCGCTCGATGACCCCAACATAAAGCTTTACATTGCCTTGAACAGCTTGAGAGGCGCGACCCATTACATGGACGGTGATGGTATTGGCGACTTCGTCCACTTCATAAGAAAGGCGCATGTCGAAAGGAGATTCGATAGTAAGCCAGTTGTTGACCATGTTTTGGTTGAGGTTGCCAGGCAAATTAGCATAACGAATGCCGTCAACGACGGTGTGGGGGACACTGTTGACGTTGTATACACTCTTGCGGGCGTTGTTGTCGGCAGTGTTGTGCAGATACATCGGGTCGTTGGCACCAGGCCAGTTCATGTGATACTTGATGGCTGCGACGCGATCGGCATTGGCGTTAATGAGTGCGTCCAATGCAGGGTTTTGCTGGGCGCAAGGGCCGCAACTGGTGTTGGTAAAACACTCAAATAGCAAAATGCGCTCGTTTTGTGCGTTGATTCTCAATGAGAATAGCATCAATAATGATGCGATAATGAGAGTAATTTTTTTCATGAGAGTAGATTTATTATGGATTTCAGTTACAAAAGTAGGGATTTTTCAAAAAATGGCAATGTTTTTGTTGCGAGATTAGGAAAAGTTTTGCAATTTTGCAACTTGAAATAATTAGGTAACAATTAAAAACATCAACTATGGTTAGAAAATCTATTTTTACTTTGTTGTTATTGGCTGTAATGGGGAATGTCTCAGCACAATCGTTACGGTTCGAACTGAATGGTACTGTCTATTCTGAAGGAGAGCTTATCGTATGTTCCACACCGAACGAATGGGGTGAGTACCTCCAGGACATGCAGGTGAGAAATCTTTCCTCAGACGATTTGAATGTCCTCGTTAAGAAGGAAGTCGTTGAAGACCTTGAAGGTGTCATGAATTACTTCTGCTGGGGTATGTGCTTTGGCCCTGACACTTATGTCAGTCCAAATCCTGTTGCAATTCCGGCCAACACCATCACAGAGGAAGGAGCTTTATCGTTCCATGCGATGTTCGATGAGGGAGTCTTTGGCAAAGTGCAAGTGAAGTATTCCGCTTATGATGAGCGTCATCCCGAGGATGCCGTCACAATCAATGTGGTTTTCCACAAATCGGGCGAGGGTGTGCATGAATCATCTGCCGTGTATTTTGGCAAACCTTATCCGAACCCAGCCAATTCGACGGTGAGTTTTGACTACAACCTGTCGGGCAGCAATGCCACTGCCGTGATTTACAATTTGGTGGGTCAGGAAGTGATGCGTCAAGAAATCAACACCTTTGAGGAAAAGATGAGCCTATCGGTGTCCGAACTCAATGATGGCATTTATTTCTGCTCGGTCATGCGCGATGGCCAGACCTTTGCGACCGTCAAGTTCGTCGTGAAGAAGTGACAAAATGACCATTTGTAACAAGAGGAAGCCGCTCAAAAGGGCGGCTTCCTTTGTTTTTGGTTGGGTTGCAATATTACAACCTGTCTCTTTCCTATAATATTGAATAGTTTTGCACGATGTTTGTATAAAGATCTCTTCGATTAACCACTAAAAACAATTCAATCAATGGAAAAGAAACTTCAAAGAGATTCAAAGAACAAAGTCATCGGTGGCGTTTGCTCCGGTTTGGCCAACTATTTCGACATTGACGTATCCCTGGTAAGGGTGCTGTTTGCAATTATGTTCCTGTGTGCCAGCGCGGGTTTTTGGCTTTACATCATCCTATGGATTGTGATGCCTGTTGGCCAAAATTCACAAACCGCCGACTATTTCGTTTCGCCAGACGGCACGACGGAAGTTACGGAAGAGGGGAGAAACGACAGTATGAAAACTCCAAAGTCAAAGGGTAGCCTTGTCGCTGGATTGATATTGATAGGCATTGGTGCCATCGGTCTTCTTCATAGGTATATTCCGGAAATCAGTTGGGATACGGCATGGCCCATCTTGCTTATCGCACTTGGTCTTTTCCTGATCATTCCATTTAATATTAAAAAGCCATGAAAAGCAGAAATTTGTTTTTGGGCATCATCATCCTCTTTGCTGGTGTGATAGCCCTCCTCTCAGCTCTTGATATCATTGATTTCAGTTGGATTGTCGCTTGGAAGCTTTGGCCTATGCTGTTTATCGTTATGGGTGTCGCTATCTTGCCAGTGAAAGAATGGTTGAAGGCGGTTTTGCTGCTGGCAGCGTTGGCCTTGTGTGTCCTATTGTATCAGCATGAGGCTCCCCACAGCATGAGTCACTGGCTGTTTTCGCTGGTCTGAAAAGTCCCTGTTGAAATGAATTTGGCAAGTGTGTGAAAGTCGTATTAAGACGGAAATTTGATATTTTAAACGATTTTTTTACTATTTTGGTTGATTATTTAGAATAATTTGTATTTTTGCACCATCAATTCAATTAGGTGGAATAACAAATTATCAGATAACGCTATGAAAAATCGTCAACTATCAAGACTAATTTTTACGACCTTATTCATGGTTTTTGCTGCGTATGCAGCTGTTGCTCAAGATAATAGCATCAAAGGCTTTGTCTATGAGGAATCAACGGGTGAGCCCATGATGTTCACCAATGTCTATCTTAAAGGTACCACTTTTGGTGGCTCGACCAACGAGAACGGTTATTTCAATATCAACCGCATTCCCGATGGACGTTACACCCTGTTGATTACGAGCGTGGGTTATGACACTATTTCAGAAGTGTTTAACCTCTCTAAAGGTCAAAGTGTCAACCGTAAGTATTATTTAAAGGAGACCAGCCAGAAATTGGAGACGGTGACGATCACTGCCGACAAGATAGAGGCTCGCACTGAGACCAAGACTTCGGTTATCACGGTAACGCCTAAGACGATTACTAAAATCCCTAGCGTGGGTGGTCAAGCCGACTTTGCCCAATATCTGCAAGTAGTACCAGGTGTTATCTTCACAGGTGACCAAGGTGGTCAGCTATATATTCGTGGTGGTTCACCCATCCAAAACAAGGTGCTGCTCGACGGTATGGTGATATACAATCCTTTCCATTCCATCGGCTTGTTCTCGGTGTTCGACACCGACATTATCCGCAATGCTGATGTTTACACCGGTGGCTTTGGTGCTGAATACAGTGGCCGTATTTCCTCCATTATGGACATTTCCACCCGCGATGGTAACAAGAAACGTTTTTCGGGAAAGATTGGTGGCAATACCTTTGGCGCTAAAGTAATGCTGGAAGGCCCGCTGAAGAAAGCCAAGACCCCTGATGAGGCCTCGGTTTCCTTCATCCTCTCTGCCAAAAACTCCTATTTGGAGCAATCCAGCAAGATCTTCTATCCTTATGCTTCTAAAACAGGTCTGCCTTTCAATTTCCAAGACATTTATGGTAAGGTCTCTCTCAATGCACCTAATGGCAGTAAGGTCAACTTCTTCGGATTCTCGTTCAACGACCAGGTGAACAACTACATGTCATTGTCTGACTTTGGATGGAATTCGTATGGCGCTGGAACCAATTTCCTCGTCATCCCGGGCAAAGCGCCTGTGATGATTGAAGGTAACATCGCTTATTCGAGCTATACCTCACGAATGAAGGAGGCCGATGCCCCTGATCGTTACAGCAATATTAACGGTTTCAACATGGGTTTCGATTTCAGCCAGTTCATGGGCAAGAATACCTTGAAGTATGGTATTGAGATGTTAGGTTACACGACTGATTATCAAACCTATAGCGTTTATGGCCATAGCAAAATCGGTGACAAGGTGAATTCTACCGAGATTGGTATTTATGCCAAATACAAGGCTGTGTTGGGCAAATTCCTTTTGGAACCGAGTTTCCGTTTGCAATTCTATGCATCTCTCTCCGATCTTTCGCCAGAACCTCGTTTGGCTGTCAAGTACAACGCCAACGATTGGCTTCGTCTGAAAGCTGCAGCAGGTATGTACTCTCAGAATTTTGTAGCAGCCACGAGCGACCGCGATGTGGTGAACCTGTTCTATGGCTTCCTCTCAGGTATTGACAACCTGCCCGCAACTTACGATGGCAAGCCCATCAACAGCTACCTGCAAAAGGCCAACCACTTCATTATAGGCGCTGAGTTCGATGTTGCAAAGAATGCTACGGTGAATTTGGAAGGCTATTGGAAAGATTTCGTTCAGCTGACCAACATCAACCGCAATAAGATTTATGCTGACACGCCTTCCGAGATTCCCGACTTGCTGAAGAAGGACTTCACCAAGGAAACGGGCGATGCCTACGGTTTCGACGTGTCGTTGAAATACGAAGACCAACATTGGTATCTCTGGGCAGTTTATGCGCTTGGCTTCGTGACGAGAGAATATGAAAAGGCCGTTGAAGGTGGCGTGGAACTTACACAATATGCCCCTCACTTTGACCGTCGTCACAACATCAATGTCATTCTTACTTACACTGCTGGTGCAAAACGCCAATGGGAATTCAGCGGACGTTGGAACTTTGGTAGCGGCTTCCCGTTCACGCAGGTACAAGGTTTCTATGAGTACTACTCCTTCCAGGATGGCATCAACTTCGACTACACCACTACCAATGGTGAGTTGGGCGTGTTGTTCGGTGAGCTCAATGGTGGACGTCTGCCCACTTATCACCGCTTCGACCTTGACGTGAAGCGCAAGTTCTTCTTCACGGAGAACATCAATTTGGAGGCCGACCTCGGTGTGACTAATGTATACAACCGAAACAACGTGTTCTATGTTAACTTAATCACCAGTGACATAGCACGTCAGTTGCCTATCCTGCCGACTTTGGGCTTGACCCTCACGTTCTGATGGAAATAGCCTATGAATAATTTTTTGACTCCACCTAAAGCCGCCATCCATCCCCATGAGATGACGGTGCATGGTCATACCCGAATAGACAATTACTATTGGCTTAACGAGCGTGAGAATCCTGATGTTTTGGCCTATCTCGAAGCTGAAAACCGATATGCCGACGCTTGTCTGAAACATACAGAACCGTTACAAGAGCAACTCTTTAAGGAGATTACAGGCCGTATCAAGCAAGATGACAATTCGGTTCCCATCAAGATACGATACTATTACCATTACACGCGTTACGAAGAAGGGAAGGAATATCCCCTTTTTTGCCGTAAGAAACACAGTTTGGAAGCACCAGAGGAGATTCTTCTGGATTGTAATGCGCTGGCTGATGGTCATGCATTCTTTGATATTGGTGAGGTGAGTCTAAGCGAAGACGACAGGCTTTTGGCTTATTCGGTGGATACGGTGAGTCGCCGTATTTATTCAGTGTATGTCAAGGATTTGGAGACGGGTGAGCTTGTGGGTGAACCTATCAGTGGCACTTCGGGCAATATAGTCTGGGCCAGCGATAACAAGACTTTGTTTTATGGTGTAAAGGACGATACATTGCGGCCTTGCGTGATTATGCGACATAGTTTGGGTACAAGCCCAAATGACGATGTGGAGGCGTATCGTGAAACCGATGAGACCTTCGTTTGTTACATCAGCAAAACAAAGTCAAGGAAATATCTGATTATCAATTCGGAATCAACGCTCTCTTCAGAATGCCGTATTCTTGAAAGCGATCGGCCAAAAGACGATTTTCGTGTTTTTCAGGAGCGCCAGTCCGATATGTTGTATGGTGTCGACCATTACCGCGAGCATTTCTATATCCAGACTAATGCAGATGGGGCGAAAAATTACAAGATTATGCGAACGCCTATTGGACAAACTACTCAACCGAATTGGGAAGAGGTTGTGCCACATCGTGATCAGGTGATGATTGAAGGTGTAACGATTTTCGATAAGTTTTTCGTCATAGAAGAGCGTGAAGGAGGTTTGGTGAAGATTCGTGTGAAATCGTGGGATGGTTGCACCGATTATTATATCGATTTCGGTGAGCCCACTTACACTGCCGGTGTGGGTGCCAACCCTGATTTTGAGGCTGTCACACTGCGTTATTCCTACAATTCAATGACCACCCCTTCGTCCGTCTATGATTTCGATATGGAAAAACGTACAAAGACGTTGCTCAAGCGGCAGGAAATCGTGGGTGGTTACAATCCTGAGGAGTATGTAACGGAGCGGCTTGTGGCACCTTCGCATGATGGTGTTTTGGTTCCAATTTCTATCGTATATAAAAAAGCGAAGGTCGCTGAGTCCGTCGAAACGTCGTCAATGGACCCTTTGTCAGGCTTAGGGACCCTTGATCGTCCGCTTGTCCTTTACGGTTACGGTTCCTACGGTTCCAGTACGGATGCCTATTTTTCCTTGGCGCGTATCAGCCTTTTGGACCGTGGCTTCATCTGGGCCATTGCCCACATCCGCGGTGGCGAGGAAATGGGGAGACAATGGTATGACGACGGCAAGATGCTGAACAAGAAGAACACTTTCCTCGATTTCATTGCCTGTGCGGAATACCTTATTAATAAAGGTTATACTTCATCTCAAAAATTGTTCGCCATGGGTGGCAGCGCCGGAGGTCTTTTGGTAGGCGCTGTGACCAACATGCGCCCCGACTTGTGGAAAGGTGTCATTGCGCAGGTGCCGTTTGTGGATGTGGTCACCACGATGCTCGATGAAAGCATACCGCTTACTACGGGCGAATACGACGAGTGGGGTAATCCCAATGAAAAGAAGTATTACGATTACATGCTTTCCTATTCGCCTTACGACAATGTGGAGGCTAAGGACTATCCCGCCATGCTCATTACCACGGGTTTGCACGACAGTCAAGTGCAGTATTGGGAGCCTGCCAAATGGGCTGCCAAACTTCGTGCGTTAAAGACCGACAAGAATCCTTTGTATCTGAAGACCGAGATGGACTATGGCCATGGTGGTGCATCGGGACGTTTTGAGGGCTTCAAGGAGGTGGCTTTGGAGTATGCTTTTATGCTTGATTTACTGAAAGGACACTGAGATTCGTCGTTTTTTTGTACTTTTGAAGCCTCAAATACTAAAAGTGATTGTGATATGAAAAGATTGGCTTTGATATTGGCTGCTATCTTCATGGTTTTTAATGGATTTGCGCAAAAACACCAAAAATTCACGGAAGAAGATGCCAAACAGTTTTATCGCACCATACAAGGTGATTACACGGTTATTGTGAATGATTCCACCACTGCCATGGCGCATTTCACCCCAATTTGGGAGAATATGGGCAACCGCTTTCAATGGATGTATGTGGAAGTGGCAATGGACAAGAAAGTTATTCTTCAGAAAATCATCGAAGTACAGCCCAAAACAGATAAGCAATTTCGTGTGTATATTCACGATTTGAAAAAGCCAGAACAGTTTGTGGGCAAATGGGGCAACCGCAATTACTTTGATGGCTTCAATACCAGCATTATCAAAGGTGGGAAACGTCTTACCTTTGTGAAGACCTCAGATTTTTCCTATCAGATGCACAAGATAATGAGGGTCAGCGCAATAGATTGTTTCCCGAAAGGAGACTTACTGCATGTCAAGTTTGTGCAGGAGGACGAACGCTTCTATGTCAAGCGGGTGCCTAAAGGAACGAACCGAATCCTTGGCTATCAAGGCATAAAAGAACTGACGGATTGAGATAAAAAAAGCGGCATTGCCGCTTTTTTCATTTCATCTTGAACACCCAGGCTGCTGTGCTACGGAGGTCGCTGTATTTCAGCCCACTGGTGTCAATGAAGAGTTGACCGTCCTTGTATTTCCAAGGCAAGTCTTTGGGGCATCCCAACAGTTTTACTTTCATGTTGTCGGCGGGTTGATCGATGTTCAAGACAAGTTGATCCTCAGGGTAATCCAAGGCGATGGCGTAGAGTGCATCCTTGCCTTGCGTGTAGCAAATGCTCGGTTGCTCACAGGTGTAGGTGGCTTTCAGTCCCATGGCAGGCAGCATTCCACCCATCTGGAAGTCCTTCATCACCTGTTTTTCCATCTTTTTCGATGACCAATACAAGGCAATGGTGGCTTCAAGCTCGTCTTCTTCATAGAAGACTTCGATGCTGTGTTGACCTTGCGCCAGTTTCATCTTGCCCGACTTCGCTTTTTTCGTGTCTTCAATGATGGTCTGTCCATCGATGACAAGTTTTGCCTTGTCATCGGTTTGGATTTCGAAAGTATAGGTATCGGCCATGCAGGAGAACACACCTTGCCAATGTGCTTGGAAATGGTCGCAGCTGATAGCGGGGTCGGGAGCGTTGCGCTTCCAGTCGAAATTGATTTCCGCATCGTTACGCGAAACTGTGACAGGCTTCATCTCGTAGAACTTTTTGTAAGGCCGCGTGCCATAGATGGCTTCCCCGTTGATGTCGAGCCAACGACCGAGGTCAAGCAAACGTTCTTGCTGCAAGAGCGGGATTTTACCGTCAGCGGCAGGACCTACATTGAGCGTCATTCCACCGCCTGCTGCCACTAGTACGCAGAAATGACGGATGAGTTCTTCGGAGGTCATGTAGTTCTCCAAAGGCTCGTTGCGGTTGAGGCCAAACGAACGACCCAAGCCACGACATTCCGCCCAGGGTCGGTCAGTGAGGGTGATGCCCGCGCTGTATTCAGGTGTGCGGAAACCGTGCTGTTGTCCGTCGCCCCAGCGGTCGTTGACGATGGCATCCTTGCCCACTGTGTTGTAGTACCACGAAATGAGTTCGGTGGCATGCCATTGTTCGGCAGTGTTGCGCCATTCGCCGTCGGTGAAGAGGACGGTGGGCTTGTATTTGGTGACGAGCTCCTTGAACTGCGGAATCATGTGCGTATCTACATAAGTGCCAATGTTTTCATCGGGGTCAACATACCAGCGATGGATGTCGCTTTTCCATTCGGGTAAGGAGTAATAGAAGCCCATCTTGAGGTCTTTTTTGCGCACAGCCTCGGTCAACTCGCCGCAGATGTCGCGGTGCGGACCGATTTCAACGGAATTCCAGCCTGGTGCATATTGGCTGGGCCAGAGGCAGAAACCGTCGTGGTGCTTCGAGACCAGCAATACATACTTTGCTCCCGATTTCTTGAACAACTCTGCCCATTCGTCAGGATTCCATAACTCGGCTTTCCACATCGGAGCAAAGTCTTCATACTGAAAGTCTTTGCCGTAGATGCGCTCTTGGAAAGCCTTGCGGTCGTCGTTGGTCATCAGGCCACGGTAGTACCATTCGGCATAGCCTTCGAGACTTGCGTAAGCGGGCACGGAATACACGCCCCAATGGATGAAAATGCCTAATTTGGCATCAGAAAACCATTGCGGATAGCCCCGCTCGTTGATGGATTCCCATGTGGGCTGCACTTGGGCTGACGAGTATTTGTAAATAAGTAATAATGCAATGAAATACAATAGTTTACGTTTCATAGTCCTAAGCGTGTTTTAAAATAATGCTGCAAGATTACGCAATTTTCTTGGAATTTTGTAATTTTACCCCATCAAAAACGGAAAAATGAACATCTATCAACTCTTTCCTCGACTGTTCGGTAACAAACATACCGACTTTCACTTCAACGGCAGCAAGGTAGAAAACGGCTGTGGCACTTTTGGCGACATTGACGAAACGGCTCTTGAGGCCATCAAGGATTTAGGTTTTACCCATATCTGGCTGACGGGCATTTTGGAACACGCTTCCGAAAGCACAGGCACGCATCCCGACATTACCAAAGGTCGCGCAGGCTCGCCATATGCTGTCACGGATTACCATACCGTAGACCCTGATTTGGGCACAATGGATGATTTTGATCAATTGGTAGCCCGTATCCATGAAAAAGGACTAAAAGTGATTATCGATTTTGTCCCCAATCATTTGGCGCGGCAGAACAAAGGCTTTGACCCCTGCAATTTCTATTATTGTGAGGGCCAGGCGTTTGTGTCACCAAGAAGGATCAGCGAACAACCTTACGAGGAGTTTCCTGCCAAAGCAACGGGCAATAATGTTTTTTCGCCTTGTCCGAGTATCGACGACTGGTACGATACAGTGAAGCTGAATTACGATGAGCACGACACATGGGAGAAGATGCTCGAGATCTTGCGTTTTTGGTGCGGAAAGGATGTCGATGGTTTCCGCGTAGATATGGCAGAGATGGTGCCAGTGGCGTTTTGGCAATGGGTAATTGGTGAGTTGCGCAAGGATTACCAGCCTTTGATGATTGCAGAAATTTATCAGCCAGCCCTTTACCAGTCTTTCATAGATGCGGGTTTTGATTACCTGTATGACAAAGTGGGTTTGTATAATACGTTGGAACGGGTGCTTTGTCAAAGCCACGAGGCTAAGGAGATCAGTCAGGTGTGGAAGGACTTGGACGAGATGGATGCCCACATGCTGCGATTCATGGAGAACCACGACGAGAAACGTTTGGCTTCGCCCCAATTCGTTGGTGATGCTTTTGCAGCCTTGCCTGCTGTGTCACTTTCCGCTTTGATGAATACAGGTCCTTTTATGGTTTACAATGGCCAGGAGAGTGGCGAAAATGCTGTGGGCGAAATGGGCTATAGCGGCGATGACGGGCGCACTTCTATTTTCGATTACTGTCACATGCCGCAACATCAAAAGTGGATGAACGACGGTAAATTTGATGGAGGAGGTTTTGATGAAACACAAAAAAAACTTTTTAGTTATTACCGTGAGATGTTGCATTTCAGGCAAGAACATTCCGCTATATGCGAAGGCAAGTTCTACGACCTGATGTGGTGCAACCCGTGGTATATGAACTTCGATCCGCAATTTGTGTATGCTTTCTTACGCTTCTCGGAGACGGAACGTCTTTTGGTTGTCGTCAACTTCCATCGTAGTGAGACTCGCGATGTTGAGGTAAAGATTCCGCACGATGCCTTGGCCTTGATGGGCCGAAGCAAAGCCAACGAATTTGATATGAATGATTTCGCTTCTGAGGTGCATCCTGTTCATTTGGAGGCTTCGGAAACGAAAGTGGTTGATTTGGATTCGGGCGAGGTGGTGTTCCATGGTATCAGTTGACTTTTTTTGAGCTGACTTGATGTTTTTTTAATATAATTACACAATAAGTGTAATGTAAATGAAAAAATTTCTATTTTTGCATTGCGGAAAATTCGTTGCGTAAAGTTCGTTACGAAAAGTTCGCAATGAAAATATGTAGCTATTATGGCAGGGAAAAAACAAAAACAGCTTGATAATCCGTTTGTTTTCCAAGGATACGAAGGGCCAGAATACTTTTGTGACCGTGTTAAAGAAACGGAAAATTTGATTTCTGCGCTCAAAAACGGACGCAATATCACCCTAATTTCGCCTAGAAAAATAGGAAAAACAGGGCTGATAAACCATACATTTTATCAGATTAAGGCGGAAAATAAGGATGCTATATGTATCTATGTCGATATTTTTTCGACCAAAAACTTGCAGGAATTTGTCGAATTATTGTGCAAGACGGTTATCGAGGATGCGTTGGAAAGGGAAAAATCGTTTGCGAACAAAGTGTTGGATTTTTTCAAGGGGCTTCGTCCTACCATTTCTCCGGATTTGATGACGGGGATGCCAACTGTTTCGGTGAGTGTGGTCCCTGCGCAAGCTGAATATACGCTCAAGAGCGTTTTCTCCCATTTAAACGGCTTGGGCAAGCCGGTGTACATGGCCATAGATGAGTTTCAGCAGATTACAGAATATCCAGAAACGGGCACCGAGGCCTTGTTGCGTTCCTATATTCAGTTTATCCACCATGTGAATTTTATCTTTTCCGGAAGTAAGAAGCACTTGATGGAGGAGATGTTTTGTGCTCCCAACAGGCCTTTCTACCAAAGTACTCAGCTGATGAACTTGGAGCCATTGCAAGAGGATGTCTATTACGACTTTGCCAGCAAGTTTTTCGAGGCAAAGAAAGGTTCGTTTAGCCAACAAGTGTTCCATGACATTTATCAGCGTTTTGACGGCTATACCTGGTATCTGCAAGCCATCCTGAATCGATTGTATGAGCAAGGGAAAAAGGTGGAAACGGACAAACAAGCCGTAGATGCGATTTTGTTCCATGTCAACGCATTGGCGCCACATTATCAAATGCTTGCCTCGTTTTTGACCGACAACCAGTTCAGTTTGCTCAAAGCCATTGCCCGCGCCGAGCTTGTCGAACAGCCGTTGAGCAATGAGTTTATCAAGCGTTATGAATTGCCCAGTACGAGCAGTGTCAAGTCGGCCTTGTCGGTGCTGGTGGACAAAGACTTGGTTTACCAGACCAGTAAGGGCTATATCATATACGACCGTTTCCTTGGCCTTTGGTTGAAGCGGTTGTGATGTGAACTGTCAATATTTTGGCTTTCGAACGATATGTAAATATTTTGTTATTTTTGCAGTAATAAAAAGAACGATACTATGCTTCCTCTTGTAAAAAACGACCCTTGGCTAGAACCTGTCAGCAAGCAGGTGGATAAACGCCACAACCGCTACGAGCAACGGTTAAGCGACATAAAAAACAACTACGGCAGCCTCAAGACCTTTGCCACGGCACACCAGTTTTTGGGCTTCAACTACGACAAACGCCGCCACGGTTGGTGGTACCGTGAATGGGCACCAGCAGCGCATTACCTCTCGTTGATGGGCGACTTCAACGGCTGGAACCGCTATGAATATCCTTTGGAACTCGCTGGGAATGGCTTGTGGGAAATCTTTCTGTCCGACAGCGAGTTTGCCCATCGTCTTGTGCATGGGAGCAAGCTGAAAGTGCTGGTGCAGTCGCAGATTGGGGAGCATGAACGTATTCCGGTGTATATCAAGCGGGTGATTCAGGACGAAGGCAACAAAGATTTTGCGGGCCAGTTCTGGAATCCGCCGACACCTTATATATATAAGCATGCTGCGCCACAGTTGAAGGACGAGCCGTTGCTGATTTATGAGACGCATGTAGGCATGGCGCAGGAAGAGGAAAGGGTAGGGACCTACAAGGAGTTTACCCAAAATATTCTGCCGCGCATCAAAGCAGATGGTTATAATGCCATTCAACTTATGGCTATTGCTGAGCATCCCTATTACGGCTCGTTCGGCTACCATGTCTCCAATTTCTTTGCGCCAAGCTCGCGTTTCGGTACACCGGAAGAGCTGAAAGAACTCATCGATACGGCACATGGTATGGGTATGCTGGTCATCATGGACCTCGTGCATTCCCACACGGTGAAGAACATCCGTGAAGGCATCAACCTATTTGATGGCTCCGATAGCCAATACTTACAGCCTGGTGCGCGCGGCAACCACGACCTATGGGATTCCAAACTTTTCAACTACGGCAAGGAGGAGACCCTGCAATTCCTGCTTTCCAATGTGCGCTACTGGCTGGAAGAGTTCCGCTTCGACGGCTTCCGCTTCGATGGTGTGACCTCGATGCTTTACCTCGACCATGGCATTGGGACGACATTCGATGCACTGGAAAAGTACTTTGGCGATAATGTGGATGCCGACGCAGTCACCTATATGCAACTGGCTAACACACTTTGTCATGAGCTGAATCCGCAGGCTGTCACCATTGCGGAGGATGTGAGCGGCATGCCAGGTCTTTGCAACCCGATTGCCGATGGAGGCATGGGTTTTGACTATCGCCTTGGCATGGGTCTGCCTGACTTTTGGATTAAGATTTTGAAAGACGAGCCAGAGGAACAATGGAACATGAAGAACTTCTTTTTCACCATGACCAACCATCTGCCGCAGACCAAGACGGTGGCCTACGCCGAGAGCCACGACCAAGCATTGGTGGGCGACAAGACCATTGCTTTCCGCTTGATGGACAAGGAAATGTACACTGCAATGAGTGTTGACACGCCTTCCATGACTGTCGACCGTGGTGTCGCCTTGCACAAGATGATTCGCCTCTTCACGCTCACCTTGGGTGGCGAGGCTTGGCTCAACTTTATGGGCAACGAGTTCGGCCATCCCGAGTGGATTGACTTCCCACGTTTGGATAACGGCTGGAGCTACCAATACGCCCGTCGTCAGTGGTCGCTGGTGGACAATCCCAACTTGAAGTACCACTTTATGGGTGCTTTTGACAAGGCCATGCTTGAGTTCGTGAAGCATCATCCTGTGATGCAGGCACCACCTGCGTGGATGCTTTATGCCGATGAGGACAACAAGACCGTCGTCTACGAGCGCGGTAACCTCATCTTCGTTTTCAATTGGGGGACGAAATCCATCCCCGACTACAAGATTCCCGTCAGACAAACAGGCGATTACCGCATCATCCTCACTTCTGATGACAAAGCCTTTGGCGGCTTTGGAAACATCGATGCAAGTGTGAAATTCCCATCGGAGAAAAATGGAGACGCTATCACCATGAAAGTTTACAATGTGAGCCGCGTTGCGACGGTGTACCAAAGGGTTTGATTACTTCCCCAAT
>CAMJRR010000003.1 GCA_946408345.1 uncultured Bacteroidales bacterium
TGGGGGTTCCTTGTTTGGACGAGGGTTCGACTCCCTCCATCTCCACTTTTTGGACGCAAAACTCGCTGATTTTCAGCGGGTTTTTGTTTTTATCCAACTTATAGTCCCTTTTTTAGTCCCCTTTTTTGCCCTAAAAGCTTGAAAATGTGTGGAGACGCTTTTCTCCACAACCTTTGTTTTGAAAGCATCTAAATTTCATAAGACTTGCATTTTTTCAGACATTCCGAATTATGACAAAAAAGGGTGCCTAGACAAAAAGAGGCACCCTTACTTCTAGTAATAATTCTGTTCTGATTTATTATTTCTTCGACTTCCTGAGACTTGTGTTGCGGTATTTCTTTGAGACACGAAGGATGTCAAGAGCATAATTAGCATCACAGACGATTATATCGCCAATTTGTGATATAGCATCATCTATCTCACCGCTGCTTTTGATTCTTTGGGCCGTTGGTTTTGAGCAGCCAAACAATTGAGCAATACCAGCAATCCCATAAACGAGATGCTTTTTGGTGGATGTAGTTTTACCTTCACTTTCCAATTCGTAATCTTTCAAAGCCATAGCAAACACTTCTTTTAAGTCCGATAAGGTCGCTTGAAAAAGTGGTTTGTCTAAGTTTATCATTATTGATTATATTGCCATTTACAATAAAGCACTAATGCTTAAACCTTCTGAATTACACTAATCTATATGTCGCTTTTGACTTGGTGATTTATTTCTTATCTGTTTCATTACTCTAATGTTTAATACTACTTTCTATTTTCTAACTAACTATCTCTCCTTTAGCTTTTTATCTCTTCATGGGCAACTTCTCCTTCCTTTTAGTGAATAAGCTTGTAATTTCGTTCTATGATGATTCTAAAATGTTCTTCCAGTGTCTCCTTATCGTTTGGAATTATTGTAATCGTTGAACTATACCATCTGAAAAGATAGGCTCCAGGATTAATACTGTCAGGAAAAGCGTCTGTCGTATATTCCACTTCGCTGAATGGATTATCATTAGCATCAAAAACTATAATCCCCAGACAATAATACCAAAATCCAATCTGAGCGGTCATCCTCTTACATTCCACAATAACAGAGAAGCTAAGGCCGTGTTTATTGATGATTCGTTCTGCCTGATATTGGATTTCATAACAAGCAGCTGGAATTATGGATTCTCTGATAATGATGCCGTTCTTTGTGATGGTATAGTATAGTGAGGTCATAAGGTTAGGTTATTTATATGCTGATCCTACTGTTTTTCTGATTTCGGTAGCAGGAAAACCGTTGAGGTCGTCCTGATAGTAAGCCACCAAGTAATCCGTTGCGATGTCCTCTGGTATTCCGTCGTATCTGAAAAAACTCGCTAGGATATAGAGGTTCTTATTTCGGCAGCCAGGGTACATGCTATAGTGTGCCTCGAATAAAGTGTGAGAGTCTTGGATTTTTTTCCTAATCTCCTTGTAGTCAGTGAGCGATGTGGCTGGGAATATGATGTCCTTGGTGGCTGTTGCTGGCATGGAGGGTGGTGTAATGGGTGTGATTGGTGGCTCGAAGTGATAGAGCTCAGGCCTTTTATTAAACCACAGCTTAGGATCGGCACTTACGAAACAGGCTCTTGAGACATTGCTACAAGCCAGGTCAAACTTCAGGTCAGTCCTTCCGATTAGGCCCATAGTATTCCCCAGGTCATTATATAGGTCCTTGTGATAGGTGGGGTCTGAAAGGTCGTGTAATACCAGCACTTTCAGACCCGTTCCAGTTGGTGACGTGAAGAAGGCCAGCACATAAGGAAAACTTTTCATTCTCTCTTTTTCGGCATCCAAATCATTCACACCATCCAAGTCAAGGCAGATGATTGGGTTGGTGTTAATTAGTCCATCATCCTTTCGCTCCGAGAATACACCAGAGAAGCAAAAGACCGGGAGCAGCTTTACCTTCAGTTCGTTCTGCTTGTCGTGGTCGGCCTCATTCCTGATTTGGCTTATACATGATTTCAGTTCTGGCGATGGATGTTTGATGTTGTCGAGAACATCAAGTATCAGGCATTGGTACGGTAGTCTGGTCTCTGTGATGTTAGAGAATCCACTTACTCTTATTTCTCTTAAGCTATAATAACACATTTTCTTCTATTTTACTGGGACAATTACAGTTACATCTTTTTTACTCCATTTTTTATGTAGAAATACTATACTATATATAGGGAGACAGAAAAAAATGGACAAATAATGGTATAGCATCAGATAGACCGCAATGTAATCGTCCTTTTGGTTATTTACTTGATTTTCATTGTAATTTGCAGTTCGTTTTGTAAGTATTTGATTAGTCTAGTATATCGATCTTTACCTTTTTTGTCTTTGGGGATGATTGAATACAGGTCGTCAAGGGTTATGGTGAAACTATATGGCCTGTTATGCTCTATTGCGTTCCTGATATTTGCATCATAACCCATAAGGAATGTAAGGTCAATCATGTAACCTTTCTCTGGTTTCGTATACTTCGGGCATGGGTTAGTGAGGCCGATTATCTTGCAGCCTGGATTAGAGTTTGCCTTGAAATACTCCTGAACCTCCCACATCAAGTTATAATCAATGTCCTCAGAGAAATACACCTTTATTGGCAATCCCTGGTGTTTCCTTATCTGGAGCCTGCATATTGTCTGTACGATTAAGGATTTCTTATAATCCCCAAACTCACACTTAAAACCGAACATAGACCCGATGTCAGAAGTGATATTGTCGGGCAGGTTCCATTCGCCTAGAAACATAATGCTCTCAAAATCTCGGTACTCATTACTGCCTCTATCCTGCCCAGAACCTCTATAGATTACTTTCAGATTAGAATCGACAGCACCATTCTTCACCAAAATTTCTTTCAAACGGACAGGGAAGTTGTATGATTCCTTTGCGGTTTCATATTTATCAGCTTCTCCAGTGTTCTTGAAGACATCAATTGTTTTCCAAGTCACCACTAAGAGTTTTTCTTTCTGTGTAATATCGGCAATCATCTTCATCAGTTCGGGGGCATACTTTTCAAAATCGTCCACTTTAAAGCCTTCCTTGTTTTTCCTTTTTATGGGCATCGGGAACTGTATGAACTCAATATCTGAGCTGTACCTCGTTCCTGATAGCGGCAGCATCCTTTTATCCTTATCAAACACGATGTCGGCTGTACCATCGAAGAGAATCACAACATGTTCCCCAGCAAAATCTATAACCTTCTGCTGTATTGGTGAAAATCCATCCGAAAGAACATGTTGAAGTATTCTTTCAGTCTTGTATTCGTTCAGGGCATTAGTTTTTCCGAAGAGTTTATATTTGCCCACCTTATAAGCAGCACTAAGCTCTCCGATTGAACCGTATGTATGCCTATAGTATGTCTTCTTGCCAATAACCACAGAATCTATGGTATGACCCGTCTTATGAGTCTTGGTGCAGTCTATATAGGTCAAAACATCCATAATCTGTTGTGGTATCGAATAAGGCTCAGGGTAGAAGTTTATCAGCTCATCGATTAGAATGTATTTCCTTTTCTTCCCAAACCCATAGTCCAGGAACAGCTCTATGGGGTCTATAATCAGTCTAGCCGATGTTATGACTAGGGTATCTTTCATCATCAGGCCTATCGGGTTGTTCCTGTAGCTTTCCATCTCACTTATATTCCTAGTGTGTAGAATAAAAGTTGTGGGTAGTTTCATTGATAATTCTTCTGCTGCTTCTATGGTGGGGACGACGATTAGAACACCATCAGAGGCATGGGTTTTGGCGATTTCCGAGATAATAGTAGTCTTCCCGGAACCACAAGATGATGCTGATATATGAAGACCATTGGTGTTTGGAAAAGGTGAGGAACAATTCAAGAAGTACATCGTTTCCTCGCCAGATGACGGATCTATTTTCAGTTGTATCATGGGTTAAAGTATTGTTAGGAGGGGCCAGCGTAGAAGAGCCAGCCCCTATTGCTGATGATTGATTAGTAATCGTAAGAATAGACCGTCCCGATGTAAACCTTCTTGATACCTTCATCCTTGGCATAAAACAGGAATTCTGGAAGGGTGAAAAGTTCGCCATTCTCGAAGTAAATCAGAATGTCGCCGAAGAGACACACATCTCTATGCCACCAACTATAAAGGGCATTAAAACCTTTGAATGGGTTCAGGACGATGTTTTTCAGGCGATCAATGGTTTCAAGCAAATAGTTAAGATCGCTAGGGAGGTCTATGGTTCCCTTGTCTGAGTCAAGAATGGAATCGCTCGGAAATAGACCTTTCAATTCATCCAGAGCCACCTTACGGTCAACATCTTCTATCCGGCCCAACTCCCATGGATTCTGGTCGAAGAAGAATTTGTTTAGTTTCCAGTCATTCACCTCTAAGTCGTTTGGATCGATAGGTGAAGTTGCAAGTTGAATTAAATACTTGTTGTACATAGCTTTAAGATTTTATTGTTTTCATTGATTAAAAAGTTTGAATGGGGCTGGTGTAGCAGCCAGCCCCGTTTGAATGAATTAGAATATTTTTAGATCGGGCATTTCTAGCAACATAGAAGTGAATAGGCCAAATGATTCAGATGATGTGACACGGTTTTCCGTCGTGTCATCTTTATCGCCATTGAATAAAATATGGCCACAACCCAAATCCTCGTCCCATACATAATAGAATCGTTGTGTATGGTCGAAAACACAGGCAGAAAAAGTCCACACTTCAGCACTTGTTATAAGAGCGTTGTATGCATCTTCCTCTACCCCTTCACCGATAAACAAATAATTCCCACTGCTTCTGAAGAATACTATGGAACACTCCTTGTAGGGTTTGTCAAGGGAACAGACGAAGTCAACCTCTTTGTCCTTACAGACCTGAGCAATTTTCTTCCAGCTTTCAGGATTGCCCATGTCCTTTGGAAGTTCACCAAGGTCGATATCTTCAATTGGATCTCCGTATTGAAAGACTTCATAACTGAGTAAGTTTGGTGTTGCTTCATTTTTCTTACTGGCTTCACCCTCACTCAAGGCTTCACCTTCTTTGTTTTCTTTTTTCATTTGTTTAGAGGTTAATGATTTAAATTCAAGAAAGCCGTCACTAAGGGTGCCATGACGGTCATATCACTGCTGCACCTGGCTGAATCGTTTGCAGTCAATTCAGATAGTTGGTAATTATTAGTTCTTCACCAGTACGGCCACTTCCATCTCGATTGACCATGCGTTTTGCTGACACAACTTCAACATAATAACCTCCATACAAGCTCATGACAAAATCCGTGTTACTGTTGGAGAGCATACAATAGACTCCATTCCCAGAAAGATGCTGGAAGAGGTTATGGAGACGCATATGGTCGTCCTCGCTGAACCCGCCCTTTTGGTACCCGTCAAAGGTAGAATGGTACGGCGGATCGAAGTAAACAAAATCGCCAGCCGCAAGGCCTTTGCAAGCATTCTCGAAGTCGCTGTTCATTATTTCGACGTTCTGCAAGGCAACTGAACAATTGGAGAGGTTGGCTTCATCATTTGTCTTGATGCTTTCCTTCCAACCAAAGGCAGCATTATAATCTCCAGCTGCATTCACCCTGAAAAGCCCGTTGTAATTTGTCTTGTTGAGGAAGATAAACCGGACAGCATCTTCAATGGTAAGGTCAGTCTCGAAACCAACATCATTGAATTCACTACGGATTTGATAATAGAAATTTTGCTTTGCCTCCATACTAGGAAGGCTGTTATAAGCCCTCTCATAAGAAGAAAGGCTACTGACAAGCTCTTCTTTATGGTCTCTCAAGCTCCGATAGACGTTAATGAGTTCCCTGTTGACATCACTAATAATTCCGTTAGTAGGACACATGTTGAAAAAGAGTGCACCTCCACCGACGAAAGGTTCTACGTAGGTATGAATATGGCGTGGCATTCTTCGCCTCAATTCCGGTAATAATTGGGTCTTGCCACCCAACCACCTCACTATTGGCTTCATAACATATTATTATTGATAGCCTGGCCTCCCCGTCAGGTCGTCCATCAGGGGAGGCTTTGGGCTAAGTTTTTACTTATTTGGATGAACCAATCGGATGTTTGGCTTTATACGAAAGATAGAACTTGGTGAGTAAGGCTTGTACCTTGGAGTCTCTGCTTTCGTGGGGTGACTTCGTTCCTTTGACATCCTTGAGTTCAATGATTTGGTTCGAAGTCAAACCATTGAAGAACTGTTCAATGTAGTTCACCATTTCTTCGAAAGGAACCTTTGTTTCATTGGAAATCTGGTCTATTACCCAGTCAGGGTACACAGTCTTACCAGGTTCTTTAGAGGCAAATTTCTTTGAAAGGCTCTCGTAGAGGCGTTTACCACAGTTGAATTTGACTTCGTTGACATTGGCAATTTCCTTCAGCTTGCCGTTATCCATGGAAGCAGCGATGATGTCACGGGAGTAGAGATTTCTGCCTTTGTCCAAGGAAAGCCAATGAACCATAGCCTTGGTCTTTGCCAAGGGATGGGCAAGGATTTCTTTAAGGAAGTCCAACTTGATTTCGGTTTTGCCATCCCGCATCATGATAAGATTGCTAAGGTACTGCTGATCCTTCCATGGATAAGTGGCAACATTGGATTCTCTCAACAGATCGCCCACATGGTACTTATCGTTGAGTGGAATAAAGTAGAAATTGGTGAATGTGGCTTCACCAACTTTAGCTTCTTTTTCAATCTTCTCCACGGCATCCTGTCTGTGTTGGCCGTCGATGATTACATAAATTAAATCCAAGTTCTCCGTGTCGTATGTGATAGGGGTGCCATCCTTCAGTACGACTTCAAGACCTTCATCAAGACACGTTCTTGCTGGAACAAGCATCGTAGGAGTTATGATTCCTCCTGCTTGTTTGATAGAATTGATTTTCTTTTTCACAGCCTCCACGTTGATGGATCTATTGACCTTCAAGTAAGCGAGGACTACCAAGAGTGATTTCAAATCAACTCCGGAGTAGATTACCTGCTTTTTAAGGACCGGCTTGCTTACACTTGAAACTGTGGTTGGATTGGTTTGAGTAGCCTCCTGGGGCTGCTCGTCCTTCATTTCGGTTTGAGCAATGACAGCTTGCTCGGTGCTGCCTTCCGCTACTGGATCCACCAGTGCTTCAGGTTTTTCTTTGCTATTATCCATATATTTTAAATATGAATTGTTTTTTTCGTTGTTGATGCGCCTCTACCCGGTGTGCGCCATGTCGCTGCCTCCAGCGATACACCTTAATATATGTGCGCGTACCTCACGGTCGGCGGCACATCTTGGCTTCACATATCAGCTTTTCAAAGAACCCATCCAACACGTCTAATCGTTCTACCTATATTTTCGTGTTGAAAGAGGCTGCAAAGCTAATGTAAAAAAATCGAGTACAAGTTGCAATATGTTGATAGATAAATACTTATAATTATTCACAAAGCCCAAACAAAGAATCGTTTGCGTATCTTCTCCAATATCAAAATTTCGGATTACCTCTATTATTGAGGGTAATAGGTATTCGTGCAACACAAAAAAAACCATCTCCTTGTAGGAAGATGGTTATAGATTGGTTATAGCCAGGTTATAATTTGGCTATCGCTAGTCGAAACATGATTTATAGAATTGTTTGAATTCTTCAGAAACACTTTCCGAATATATCGAAGACTGGTCTTTACCGTCTTTAATGCATGGATTAGGACCTGCATTAAGAACCTCGAATAGTTGAGTATATGTCTCCCCCGCGGTGTTATCAAACATGTATTTGCTTATGTATAGCAGCACTTTAACAGATTCGGGTATTCCTTTTTTGGCCTTTTTATGATGCCATTTCACTGTGATTATTTTTGTTCTGAACCCCCGACCTGTTAAAGCATAAGCAAATGAGTTTTTTGTGATTGGGTCATCATCGATATAACCCCATTTCGCAATGCCTTGAATGAATTTTTGCAAGGCGCAATCTCCTTTTTTTATTATAGATTCCTTTATTCCTTGACAATGTGGTAGACTATCTTTCCTATATTCAACCGGTCGAGAAAGATATTTCTGCAACCTCCATCTTTTCTTCTTCTGGGGGGTGTCCTGCGTTTCGGCTTCATTTGTTGATGCCTTTTCTTCAGAATTTGATTTCACATTATTCTCTGCAAATATCTCGCGCGTCTGTGGGGTTAGTTGCATTTCTTTGACGGTTTCATCAGAGCCAGCAATCTCAAAATCTATATCGATTCCACCAGAAATTGACTTGTACTCGGAATACATTTTTTGCAAGATTCCAGCGAACTCAGAATCGCTTTTAGCGTATTCCATCAACACGTCTTTAATAAGTTTCTTCACCTTATAGTTAACAACAGGCTCATTTAACATTTCAAACAAAATTCTCGCCAGCTTTCCATAGCCATAAAAATAGACAATATTAAATTGCTTTTGTATGGTGTCTTCTTGGTTGAAGATAGAATCATAAAATTGAAAATCAAGATCGTCTGCATATTCGACTCTATTTATCCAGTTTTTAAATTCTTCCCAATTATCCCGGACGATTTGCCAAGCGTACCAATAACCACAAAACAAATCTGATAAATTCAACTTGGCATTATTGAGTATCAAATACCGACTATAAATATCCGATGAAACTTGTGTTGTAAACCGAGGGTCTATGCTTTCTTTCAACCATGACATAAAAGAGGCTTCGTCAGAATCATGATACCGTTGAGTTGCTTCATCAATCAACGAATCATAGTTTTTCGCCAATAGATACAAAAAGGGTTCCATTCCCCAATTATCAATCATTGCTTTTATGATGCTGTACGTAGGTATTCTTTCTTCAACATCTTTCAGCAATTCAGCATCAACAGGTTGACGAGAGAAATGTAACATGTAGTCTATGTTAAACAAACGGTTACTGCTTAGTTTTTGATAACATTCACACATAGACATGCCAAAGTCGAATAATGTACAATCATCTTCATAATCAGAATAATAGGTATTGTTGTCGTCAAAAACGCTAAAGCCATCTTCCAATAGCCCGTTAAGCATTTCTTCAGTTCCGTCCCATTTTACAAAAAGGCGATATTTGTGATTCTCTAGTTTTTCAATAGTCATATCCCACATTTGTTGCTTGTTTTATCGCCACAAAAATACAAAATCACACGAATTATCCATGTTTTTTCAATCAAGTGTGAAGAACATATCGTTTGGGAGATTTTTGAGTGAAAAGGGATTCTGAAATCGCTATTTTGCTCTTATTCTCAACGGAAATCCTTATAAGCGAGGAAAGTACAAATTGCTTTTCCGATAAAAATTATGATAGATACTTTAGCTCTATACATGACATTATTTGGTGAGGGAAGTACAGTATCCACCAAACACCAGAACGATACTGCTGCTGGTGATAGTAAGGAAAGAGCAGTAACAGAGGAATCATTCGTGCCAGCCATAAAAGAACCAGAGCCTATCCCTGAAATGAAAGACGACATAGATCCGGAGATATTACTATTGGCCAAGACTTATGGACCTCTAACAAATGGGGTGAAGATAGAATTGAGTTTACAGGAAGCATTACAACTTTTTCCCAGACAAAGGAAAAGAAGTGATGCGTATAAAGGTTTGATTAAGAAGGTGAAAGAACAGTTTAACGTCGAACTAACAATCGGCACAAAAAAGAAATGAATATGAATAATAAAGATCAAAACACAACTACAGGATTATATGTAGGAGTCGTTTACTGCTATACCAATACGACACTAGGTGATGAATATGATTTTAAGTACATAGGCAGTACGACAAACGAGTATATGAGAAAAGCGATGTGGAATAGCAGCAAGACAAAGAAGTATGCTGGAAAGAAAGTGAACAAGGCAAGGAGTCAATTCGGAATAACAGCTTTCAATTATCAGGTTTTGGCCACAATAACAAGCCCCGACCTAAAGCAACTACAAAAGGAGCTGGATGAAGAGGAAGCCAAATACATCAAACAACTGGACACTATCAACCATGGCTATAATATGTCGGAGGGTGGAAAAGGCAAAAAGGGAATAAAGCTTAGTGAGGAAATCAAGAGAAAAATTTCAGATTCACATTTCAAAATCCCGATGAAGGTATTTAACAGCCTGACAAAAGAGACAAAGATTTACAGGTCTATGAGTGAAGTGAGCCGAATACTAAAAGTCTCGCTCAGTTATCTTCACGGCATATTCGTAAGCAAGACAGCAAAAACATGGAACAATTATCAAATATCAGTAGCATAAATAGGAGGAATGACAATGAAACATAGTATAATATTCAGTGGAAATACAGTGATATGGTTGAATCAGGACGAGAGCAAGATAATAGACCAAATGAACAAGCAACTGGAAAGGTTTTATGGGGATCAAGTGAAAGTAATATCGGTGAGGGACTTGGGGAAAGATGAACTCGAAATTAAAGTGGAAAGGGAGTTAAGAGGTCGATACTTTATAGAAGGTGGCTGGATAAACTACATCGATGAAAGCATAATTACGGGCATGAGTGAAGATGCTTTTGTTCCTGGATCCAAACAACTTCTTTTCCCAATCATTCCGTATGGTGATGCTTTCTTTTCGCCAGACGAGGAATTCTACAAGCTCTATAAAAGGCAAATCAAAGTGTTCACAAATGAAATCGTTGATGATGTGGATATTATTTCTACACCATCAGACCTAACGATAACAGTGAGATATAAGGACACGACACCTAGACGATACAAGCAGGACATTTTCGATTTGGAAAAGAAGTATGGTAATTTGTGGCTTCTGAGAGGTCAGACAATTAAGACGACACTACAAGAATTCTCTCAAGTCTGCGCCAGAAACCAGCCCAAAGTCTCTGCTTATCGAGGGCTGAAGAAGTTATTGTTAGACATCTACAATATTAGGCTTGAACTAACGTCAAACAAAACGAAGAAGGGTTAATGATGAAATGCAAAAGGACAACAGACTATAGCGTTTGTTGCCCTTTTCTTTTCGTTCGTTAAGGTAAAGTGTTACATCATTCTCCAATCGTGATACCTACCCGATTTAGGGCAGATCAATGCATTGGGTTGGTTCTTGCTATATACGGTCAACCCACAATGACTGCACTGCCAACATGATAAATTTCTCATAAAAACACATACCTTCATCGGCCTTATTCCTACAAAAAGAGAGGATGACTATTTTTAGCCACCCTCGTTTGGAAAACACTGATTTTATTTCAATGTTTTTGTTTTTTTCACTCTCTTTTTTGAAGAAAAAGAGGTGATTATTTGTATTATACCTACAACAAGTTGTAGGATTTCGATAATAAATATTATTATGTTCATTTTGATGGGTATTTAATTGATTTTTGGGGTTTAAGACCGTCAACTTAAACTAATCCATACTAATTTTGTCGGTTTTATGTAGGCCGTCAAAATGGGGGCTTGTAATTATAAGATGGCTTATAATTATATTAAGTACTCATCGGATTGCAAAAATAAGAAGTTTTTCTCAATAATTGCTTTTTTAATGTGTTTTTTTTTAAATTATAGATTCAACCACAAAATTTCCTTTTTCTCGGGACGATTATAGTTACATCCATTTTTATCTCTCATTTCTATTACTATATATAAGAAGGTCTAAAAAAATGGACAGATTATTTGGTTATATTTGCAGTTCTAATCGTCAAGTGTTATCGTCCAAATGAAAACCATAGTAGCATCTTATCTCATTATTATCAATCTTATAGCATTTATATTATATGGCGTTGACAAGAAAAGATCTATACGAAACGAACACAGGATAAGGGAAAGTGCATTGTTATGGATAGCTCGTCTTGGAGGAGCTATTGGATCATGGCTGGGGATAAAGATATTCAGACACAAGACCAAGCACACAAAGTTCAGGGTTATTGTGCCGTTGTGGATGATAATATGGGTGGCGGCTATCGTATTTCTAATCATCAAACAACCTTCAATGGTCAACATATAATGGGTTTATCTGGCAAAAAAACAATATGGAGACAGAAAATGAATGAACTATTTTTGCGTTCAAATAGAAACACACAATAAAACATAATACCATGGCTACAGAAGAAAAAAACGTTCCCCTTTGGCTGGACATCAAGACGGAATACATTGATGAAAATTTTGAGAAAGTTTTGGAATACCTGAAAAGCGGGAACAAAAACGACGCTTTCTATCAGACCACAATTGAATTATTAGGCAAGAGGGTTGAAGAGTACCTAAAGACCCTGAAGACTAGACCTGCATATTTTAGCGAGAACCCCAGCAATTATGACAAGAACAAACTCATGTTCGAGAGCAGACTTGTAGCTTCATATCTATTAGCAAACAAGAATATAGAAGCACTCATCAGGAAACGGTTATATATGCCGCTATTGAACTCACTTAGCTTATTAGTTGAACCTGAGCTGTGTGATGAACTCTTAGGTCTGATGCTGGATAACATTCTATATGAAAATGAACCTGCCCTATTATTCGGATGGGATGACATTATAACATTTGAGCCACAGATTCTGGTCCACAAGATGATCAACGGGACAGTCTTTAGGAATCCGAAACAAGCAGAATTGGCCTATGAGAATAAAGGAGCGATTACGGTAATAGAAGGCGCAATGGGAATAGCTGCCACAAACAAAGATGGCGTTGAAAAGAAAAAGGCACAGTTGGCTTCCTCCATTAGCATACTTGACGGCAGATTGAAGATCCTGGCATCAAAAAGTGACAAGATAAAGCAAGCAGACGAAGGCAATATAGAAGTAATAGAAAAGTTCACCCGTAAGTTTATACAGGACCAGTTGAAAGTCAGTCCATCCAAAGCAAAAGGCCCTCGGAAGACATACATGGACGGAGACAACCTTTATGTAGCAATCACTTCTGTTACTTGGGAAAAAATCAAAGTGAGAAGCATTGACCCGGAATATGAAGTAATTGAAGGTACAGTGGATTTCTCCGAGCCTGTTTATCCGAACTATTTCCCTGAAGACTTCTATAAATACCTCAAGGAAGGACAAATAATCGATGTCACTTTGATGGATTACAAGAAAAGCCTATTCTCTTTGAAGGATGGCTTTATCACATATATCATAGAAGATGTCGTAAAGGAAGGAGAGCATTTTGGCAAATCAGTATTGGGAGAAGTTATCAGGATTTATGAGGACAAACGCCATGAGAAGCAAATGGATTGGTGGTCTTCATTAGGCTATACCGTACATACCCAATATGACGACCGATTTGAAAAAGGAGATTTCGGCTACATCAAGGTTGCAGGCCTTGGAGACAAAGACTATTATGGCTACATCTATGCCGAAATCACAAACAAATCGACACTCAGCTTCGACATCCAAGCCTCCAAAAGAAAGATTATAGAGGGCTTCGACTTTATGGGCTACGAGGAGGAAGAGGTCAAGGAGAACATCCTGAACACTCCTGTCATCAGGGACCTCCTGAATATGTTGATCAGATACCAAAAGACCATTGTCCAGCCCACCGAGAGATTCAAAGCATTGTGTGTGTCGAACATCTTGGCTACGCTGATTGGGTCGCAAGAACACATGGATTATACCGGATTCATGATGGAATACCTCAAACAACTCATCTACTTTGCAAAGGATGAGTATGACAAGATTGGAGTTATCACAGCTTCCGAAAAACTGAACAGTGTCGATGTCGTGAAAACCAAATGCGATGTCGTCAGAATCCTTAAAGCATACGGACATGGAGAAAACAATGCAGAACTGGACTCTATTATGGAACAAACCGACGACCAGACTCTAACCAAAATCGCAAAGCTCATCCAGTCCTGCAATATCATTGGAGAAATTGTCCCAGCTTCCACAAAGAACATCATCAAGCGTGAGATTGTCATCAGCCTATCCTTGGAAACGGAGGACGAAACCAACCTTGAAGAAGAAAACGGAATATATCTCGGTATTGAAAACCTGCACCAAGAGTTCAAGACATCCTTTGTATATCCCCCTGACAATGATATGCAGCCAAATGTAGCAATTCAAGAGAAGAACATTTTCAAGTGCCTATGCGGTTTCTTAAATTCGGAAGGCGGCGGCACTCTTTACATCGGAGTGACGGACTTGGGTTATGTATGTGGATTTGACAATGACATGAGGCACCTGAAACTTAGCGAGCTTGATTCATACATCAGATTCATACAAGACGAGGCAGCAAAATTCTTCCCTGTCGATGTCCTAAACCAATTCGTCATCAAACCGATGTACGAGAATAAGGTAATGGCAATCAGAGTTGAACCATACGTAGGTGGCATTGTTGAATTTGAGGGGAAATCGTATATAAGAATCAACAACGAGACCAGAGAAATGAATGACAAGCTGAAGAAAATGGTCAAGGCAAAGAAAACGCTCAAACAATGAGAAAAAGAATCGCGAAGCAAGCCTAACCCTCACTACACACAAAAAAAACATAGCCATTTTTCAACTTTTTTTCGAAAACGGCTGAGTTTTTCTTCAAATAAGATGGTCCACGCGCCTATTTAAGCACGTTTCGTTCACTTTCACCACATACAATACCCAAAAACAAGGAACCAGAGAACTAAATCTTTGGCTCCTTTATTTTTCTTTCCCGCAAACAGTTCTTTTTTCCCCTAACTACTGCTCTCGTTTTCATGGTATAATTGCAAAGACATGTTTTTTGTATTTTTGTGCCAATTATTAAAGCATACTATGAAAAGGATTGTAACGATTATCGCGTTTGCAGTTGTAGTAACGCTATTGATCTCCCGCAAGCAAAAGGAAGTCCATGTGGTAATGGAAACCACAAAAGGCAACATTGAACTGAAACTATACGATGCTACGCCGTTACATCGCGATAACTTCAAGATGCTGGTGGAGGAAGGTGCCTATGATTCACTGCTCTTCCATCGTGTGATTCGAGACTTCATGATTCAGGGTGGCGATCCCGATTCGAAACATGCTGAAAACGGCCAGTTGCTTGGTGATGGTGATAGACCATACACGATACCAGCAGAATTCAGGCTCGATGAAAGGATTTTCCATCGTCGTGGGGTGTTGGCAGCAGCACGAGAAAGTGATGATGTGAATCCTGATCAGCGTAGTTCAGCTATGCAATTCTATATTGTATGGGGAAAAACCTTTGACGATGAAGGTTTGGATAATGTCCAGAAACGAATTGACAGCTATACAAACGGTCGGGTAAAACTCACTCCTGAAATGCGTGATGTGTATAAGACAATCGGAGGAACGCCACACTTAGACGGTCAATATACAGTTTTTGGCGAAGTCGTTTCCGGTCTCGATGTGGTAGATGCCATTCAGCAAGTAACTACCGACACCAACGACCGACCTATTGAAGATGTCCGAATCATCCGTGCATATTTACGATGATGGTATTAGAAATGACGGCAGCTTTATCTCATATACTATCATCCATAACCCATTGGCCAAATTAAATGTGCTACATTAATTCCACCAACGGGTTAATCAGTTTTTGATTTGCCATCCGTCAATCAAACTCCTCCCCACATTTCTGACATTTGTACTTTTTATGGAAGGCACTTTTTACAATATCAACGATACTCGGAGCTGGATCAACCAACATGTCAGGCGTTATTTTGCATAGGATTATTTCCTTTGAGCCACAATAAGGGCAAAACTCTTGCTCTTCTTTCATAACTACTTAGACACTTCATGGATTACAGATCCTATCTGTAATTCTTCAATTCCAACACCTTGCAGTAAAATTCCACACGCATCACCAGCTTCTGCTTCGTCAAGTATTTTATCAAACATGCCAATTCCGAACACAATTGCTTCATGTCTCTTGCCATCATCAACAATTACGACCCTAGCACCTTTTTTAATGATTCCTGACCAAACTCGGCCAACAGCCATTGGATTCTGAGGATAATTCTCCAGTTCCCAAACATCCTCAATCTCCATTGAGAAAGGCGAGTTTATTCTTTCAGCATAATCTTTTCTTTCTTGTTCTGTGAGGCTCATGCCTCCATCTAGCTTTTCTATACTATCCATTTTCTTGTTTAGTTTTTCCAATTCTGTTTTACACCACGGAATTCCAAGAGACGCTCCCTTTTCAATCAGAGTCATGGCAAAATCCATGTCTCCAGCCTCTTCCTGGCATCTTGCATAAATACACCAACACATCCCCCAATAGAAATGCTTGCCATGATCATATTCTGACAAGTTCCCGTACAAATCCTTTCCCAAAATAGCGTACCGTTCTGCTTCTTGATAGTTACCCATATCAAATAGAGCATCCGCTAAGTTCGCATAACCCACTTCTTGGTCAAATTGATTTGCACTGTTTATGAGTTCTTTCGCAAGTCCTTCTTTCAGTTTTAAGTCGTCTTCTACTTCCCAATTAAACAAAATTTCAAAAATAGTGTCATAATATGCGTTATTAAACCAATCTCGTAGTGCTTCAGTTTTTATTAACGTCTCTTCCATGCTCTCAATAGGAGGGCATTCTATTTTTATTGATTGAAGTCTGCGAAAAAGACCAGGAATATCTTGCCTATTATGTTTCAAGAAAAGCAAATCAAATATAAGGGACATCGTTTTGAATTCCTCGTCTTCATTCAAAAACCTTCGTGCTGATTGAATTGCTTTCTTTCCTAGTTCAACAGCATATTCCTTATCAGTATCGCTGTTTTCGTCTATTTCATAATAGTAGAAACGACATAGCACTGTTGCCATATAATAGTAACAAGCCGCACTATTTGTATTGCTATATTCTTGGTTTTTTGCTTTTCTACAAATTGAATTGTACTCTTTCTCAAAGCTTTGGCGGCTGATGAGGTAGGAATCCACATTGTCAAAGAAACGATTCCAGTCTTCCGAAAAATTGTATTGATCCATAATAAATAGTTTTACGATTTCTTAATATCAAACAAACCATGTCCTCCTTTGATGTCGTTGTCAGATAAGTAGATGCCATTGACTTCCAGCTGTTTTTTCAGTATATCGTGACAGCGACTATTGTTGAACAAATTATTTGGGCCGATGCCTGGCATATTAATGTTAATCGCATATTGCTCACCTTTGTCGATGTGCATTTGTCCACGGTTTATGTCGTGTTTTGCGGTAATGATAAATGTTGGCATAGTTATTTAATCCCATCTTTTATGGCTTGCTTTGCTTCTTCTGGCTCACGAAGCAACCAATCCAAAGTTAATAATGCTCCAGTTAAAGACAGGCCAAATTCTTGCATGAGACCTTTACAGGTGTAATTTTCAATACACAAATCAGGTTCAGTCCCATTGGTGATAAATGCCTCAAATGCATTAAGTATTACAGGATTCGTCTTCTGAATCATTTGAGACAATTCTTGAATCTGATCTTTTGGCACTTTTTGCGTCTCAAGAAACGCTTGTACTTTCATTGTTTCCATTTTAGTCTCTTAGATTTTTAAGTTTGTCGACCTGTGAAAAAACATAACTTTCAAACGCGAATGCGTCCTTCTCTATGGGTTGGTTTCGGTATGCTTCAAAACCATATATCTGCGCACTCTTATAATGATCCATATTGTATTTCCAAGAGGAAATTACCTCACTGGGAACATCTGGATATAAATGCGGATTATTAACTACTTGCTGTTGAAATGCGTGCTCCGATTCATGGGTGATGGTTTTAATAAGGCCTCGAGGATCAGGATGTTCCAGATAGTTTTCGTTCAAGGTGATGCTATTTGTTTCAGGATTATATCCCCCTAATGAATCCATAGGACGAAACTCTATTGGAATATCGACAGGCAAACCTAAACAGTCTTTTATTTCCTCAAAATACTCTTTAGCTAATTGCTCTCTCGTTTCTATGCTTCCTTCCATATAAATTTCAGCTTGCCCTGTTTCGTAGAATTCATTGGCCGTTGAAATGCATTGCTCTACACATTCAATGTTAGCAAATTGTTCCAACTGTTTCACATCTGATACACATTCATAGTATTCCTGAGGCATAAGTTCTGTTGGTATTTCCATTTCATCACGACGCAGTTCCATCATGCTTATGGAATCCAACTTTTCTTCGTGGTTCATGTGTAGCCAGTCTTCGGGGTCTGGAATCACTTCTTGTAGATATTCCAATTGAGCATTCGAAAGACCTTCATTTTGTAATCCTTCAAAAGAATCGGTAGGGGATAACCCTTCGCAATCTTCTAATCCATACATATTACTTGACTTTATTAACCTTCACCCAGTGCTTATCGGGCGAAAGAGAGGTTGAAACAATGCACTGGCCAACGCCCAACTTTGGTATTATCAGACGCTGTTCTTTACTTATACCCATCGATTCTGCAATGGCCTTGCAATCGTCTTCAGCCACCAAACGATGGGTGATTTTTGTGTTCGTGTTCTTGATGGCATCTGGAATGAGCCTTGTGGGAACTTGGTCAACGAGGAACAGACCTTCTCCATAAGCTCTGATTTCAGAAAGCATATTGCTAAACATCATTGCAGATTTGTACTGCGGCATTTCCTGGTTGTCGCATTTCATCATCACACGATGGGCTTCCTCAATAATTGTCAGATGACGACATCCGTTATCGTTGAAGTCAATTTGTCCTGTCTCTGCCTGCGCAGAACGATATTCATACAAGAACTGAAGAATCAATGCCATAAAGAAGCTCTTATCAACATCGTCACCAACATACGAAAGATTGATGACACAAGGTTTACCAAAGAGTTCTTCCCATGGGGTTGACTTGGTTGTATTGAGCATTTCGCCCTTCCATCCACGTTTCAAGCTGTCAATACGAGTATTGAAACAAGCCTTCATGTTGCGTTCAATCCGCTCCTCATAGCCTCTGTTTTGTATAACCTTATCCACACTGACACTCATGCTGTTAAGGGTTGGTGCTTTTGTTATCCCCAATTCGGGCATAACGGTCAACCAATCTGTTGACTTGTTCTGATAGATGGTATAGAGCAAATCCTCCATAAGTACAGGTAGTATGTCGTACATCGGGAAAGCGGCGGCAAACGTGGATTTCAAGCGATCAATATGGCTGAGTACATTTGGATCCTGCTCCTTGCTAAGCCAAATGATCTCGAAAGGATTTAGTTTTAGTTCTTTGATATTCTCAGCCGTTTTGCGGGTGTGCTTGTCTTTGTAATTCTTACATCCGGGAATGTAGATTGAGATTGGTTCCTCAGAATGCTCCTGGTTGTACTCAATAGCCCAATCAACATATTCCGTTTTAGCTGGTTCTATCACCAGGAAAGGCACCTGCCCAGATAAACTATTAAGTATGGCTTGAACCGTATTTGTTTTTCCGCTTCCATTGATTCCCGAAAGCAGTGTATGTTTGGCCAAGGAATCGATGGACAACTTGTATTCCATCTTTGTCTCGGAGCCACCATACAACAAATTGCCAAATTGGATTGCTGGCTTGTCCGAACCTAATGTCGGTTTGTTTAAACTAAATTCTGGTGAACTATCAACTACACTGATGCCTGGTACTGATTTTAAAGGGAAATTAATTAGGTACGATAACTCCTTGGTAGTAAGTACACTCTTTAATTCCATAAAGTGTTCCCCCCAAGGATGCAGAAATCTTCTTCCACCTGCTCCATATATTTCAAGGCGCGGCTCTGTCAACTGCCCGAAAGAGCTTTGCATCAAAGATTTTCCATCCACATTTTGGCTCACAATATCTGTGATACAGTGAAGTCTAATTGGCTCGTAAGACGATTCTTGACCGCTCATGATCGAACGCAATTGCAATGCGCCACTTTCAGCATCTGACTCATTTTCCGCGAGGATATAGGTACCAACAGTCCAAAGGCCGATGGCTTTGCCAACTTCAAATCGTTTTGAATGATAATAAAGTTGTTCCGCAATGGCTTCTATGTGTTTGTTTACAATGTTGCGGCTAATGCTTTGCGACTTGCTTTCGTTAACACCTTCTGTATATGTATCAGACTCAGAAGAAGTATCCGTATTGGTAGTTCCTGTAGTTTTGGTAGGCATAGCACTACTAATGAATCCTGCGACTAAAGCCCCTCCAGGAATAACGGCACTGGCGGCTCCTGCCAATGCTCCAGCCGCATTTACACAACCGTCTAAAACAGCCGAGGCGGCAGGAAACATTTCTGCGGCCATTCCAATACCTGTTGCTGCCAATGCGGTTTTTCCAAGGGCAGTAAAGCTCTTTTTGGTCACAGACTCACTAATACTTGTGGAATGTGAAGTACTTGAAGTATGCGACATGGATTTGGAGGTGCCTTCGCTTATACCTTCTGTAACATTCATGGATTTCAGGGATTCCGCTTGGCCATCCATTTCCCTACACTCGTACAACATGGTTTCAACATCATTTGTCTCAATTGGGTTGGCCACTACCAGATACGCGAAATTCTTACTTTTATTCATCCCCGCTATCAAAGTGTCAATAGTGGCAGGATAAACCGTCTTATAAAGCGTCTCCATTGATGGGATTCCTGTTACCGCATACACATTATCAAGTTTGTCGGCACAAATATCTTCCTTCAGAATTGATATGACAGGGTCGTCCTCGTCAACTGTGACAGTTTGAATCCCTGGCCATACCCCTTTTATAAACTCATTTAAATGTTTTATGTGGCGCTTAAGGTTTTCATTACCTCTTAATCCCAGATACATATTACATTCCTCTCCATTGCCAGTGATTAAGAAAAGCAATTGTATCTTTTTAGGAATGAAGCATGAATATAGGATTTTCTGTATTGCCACAAAACAATTTTCTGGACCTTTCTCGACGGGTCGCCCTACCTGCTTGATGGCAATCCATTTGGCTTTCAATTGGGCTGAATTGGCTATCGGATGGATTTGAAAAGGAGAGGTTTCCGAGTCTATGTTTTCCAAATATTTCCTTTCAGCACAGAAAGAAAGGGATGCCGACATCGCAGTTGCGACACGAGCTTTTGCTATAGGTTCGTATGGGTTGATGTTAGCCATTGTTGTACTTATTTAGTCCACTAAAATACGAGCGTTCTTTAGTTCCTTCTTATAAGCATCTAGCATGGTTCTCAATGCAGATTGAATGTCCTGCTTTATTTTGCGGTTATTTGCCACTGAGGAAATGATTTCTTCATGCAATTTTTCGCTCATGTGTTCGCCATCCCACTTTTCTGCGAAACCATCCCACACTTTTTGACGAGTGTCATAATCGAGTGGCTTCGACATAGCCTCTGCTTTCTTTTCTTCTTCCGATTTACCAAAGAGTTTACCCAATCCCCAGCCAATCAGCAGTCCAGGTATACCAAATAGAATTGCAGCAAGTCCTAATCCTCCAATGCCCAGCCAATTCGTACTATTCTCTACTATTTGGTCTGAGATTTCCTTCACCACAGAATCCATATTGATTGATCCAACATCCAACGAAGAAATCCTTAACTCCGGAACTTTCACGCTTGTTCCTTGTTTAGCATAAGCTCGAACCATACTATCAACGGCTTGTTTAACACCTTGTGTTTTGTCGTCAATCTCAGCTTGTAAATATGAAACGGCTTCTGATGATTTACGGCTCACGCTGTTTTGAATGTTTCGTCGTAATTGTGCTTGCAATTGGTTTGCACTCCTGTCTTGATTAGATTCACAAAAATCTTTGACTGTATCTATTATCGTGTCGGTAACATCGTCCCATATCATGTGACCATAATTTGCGGCAAAACTTTCAAAAATTTCATCGCTTTTCTCTAGTTTGGCAATTTCCTGTGCGACCACCTTGTCACCGCCTTCGGTTCTAAGGTCAATTCGAGCAACTTCAGCAACACCTTGAGAAATGGTCAAAGATGGATCGGTGTCACGATATACTTGCTGCGGCGTTACACCCCAAGATTTGCACACCAAATCGTTTATGAAATCCATTCTGGAAGCACCGCCAGTCAAAAAAACGCCATAAATAGGTTGCCCATTTATTTTGTTTTGACGAAAGTCTATCATGGCATCCTCTATTTTCTTGAGATAACCTGTTTGTGTCAATAGTTCATCAAGTTGGCCAGGCTGAAAAGTGAACTTGAAGCGTTCATCTTCCAATTCCTCATCATCAATGATATCTTCAAAATTAATGGTTTTCTTATAGGGGAGTGTCGGATCGAAATAAACTTTTTCTTTCGCTGCTCTTGCCTGGAAAAGAAGATAATCAACTAGTTTAGGATATTTTGCTTCAAAAGTTTGAATGGCTTCAACATCCTCACGCTTCTTTCCATAGATGGTTTTTTCCACTAATGACGCACCGCAATCATAACCATAGTCAATTAGGTTTTCATTCGCATCGTTCATATATGTGAAATCAAGAGTACTAGAACCCATGTCAAATACAATAGCTCCTTTGTGGATATTCTTGCCCAGCCCAGAAGTTACATCCTGTTGGGCTCGGACAAAGGCTGCTCTCGATTCTTTGGTAACACCAGCAATGGGTATGCCTGCGGCCTCGGCCATTTGCAAATACAATTCTTGTTGATCTTTGTTCCAACCAGACGGGGTTGCAATGTAAACCAAATGGTTTCCGTCTTGTAGCAAAGCTTGGTTGTTTTCCCTGATTCTAACATATACCTCGTGCATAAAACGAATCATTGTTTTCTCTGCTTCGCCGTTGATGTCTTTGGGGGCTTGCTTGAAACATACTCGAACTGTGGCCTTCTTCAATACTTCAGGATTGAAAGCCGCGTCACCAATGTAGGCAGAACTATCTTCCAAAATCGTGATTGCAGAAGGAATGACTTTTCTATTGCCACCCATTTCCAAGTCTTTTACTGGGTCAAGGTTGGCTGAAGGAGTATCCCATTGTAGAGGACAGATAGCAGCTGAGGTTTCTCCGTGACCGAGGTCTATGCCTATCACATACTCGTATTTTTTCTTGTCTCCGATATTCATGGCTTTTTAGTTTTCTGGTGTAAATACTTTTCCTTTTTTAATGATTTGATTTGCCTTTATTATAGCAGGATAAACTTGTTTTGTCTCGGTCGTGTTGGTTGATGGAACCAAATCAAAAAACACAGCATTGTCGCCATTGTAATCTATGACCTGGATGTTGTAGTTCTCCAACAATTCAGCCAAATCTTCTATTCGTTCTTGTATTTTTTTATTGAACTTTTCGTCTTCGTTGTGTGCTCTTTTATAGCCAATTAAAGACTGTATTCCTTCAAGTAACACGCCATATTCACGTTCAAGTGATGGCTTCTCTTGATTCTCGAATTTCTGAACGACATTGTTGATTTGCGCTCTGAAAGTGACGATGATTTCATCAACATTATGACAAAGGTTCTTTACCACGCCAAGAAGCATGTCAATGTCGAGCGGTTTTTCAACAATGTGTGCCTCTGTCTTGACATACTTTGTCACAATTTCCTTTTCTACGGATTTGTTATCGGAGTTTTTGCTCATCAAGTATGTGGTCAATGCGGTACAAGCGATAGCACCGCATACAGCACCCCAAGTCCCAATTAAAGCACCACCTGCTAAAGCACCGACACCTGCTGCTACGGATGAAGTTGTCAGATTAATGGGTTTCTGTCCAATTTTTTTCTCAAAAGCACTATCTTGCTTAATCTCTTCAGATTCAGTCTCCACTTTCGGTTCTTCCGAAAAATCCGATTCTATTTCCACTTTTGGAAAACAGGTAAATCTAGCTTGTTGTGCATTAAGGATGGCAATAACTGCCTGAAGAATGTAATCTTCCGACTGGGTAAGGTTCTGTCTAAATTCCCCTTCTTCCAAAAGCAGAGAGGAAAGGTGTTCGGAAATGATTAATTGTATCTTATCCGAATCTTTGGGTACGGTAAGACCCGAGAGAGAATCTCTCAGTTTCTTCTCACTATTCACGAATAGTGTTTCTAATGTGATTCTTTCAGTCATATTATTATATGTTTATTAAATTGTTAGTTTTCAGGATTTTTGATTATCATTTTCCCCTCGATTTCAGCATACACTTCGTTAAAGGGTTGTCCATCTGTGTTATAATAATTGTATGTGCTTCTCGACAATTGTTTCCAAAGATCTGATAAGCGGTCATTCTTTCTGACATGACCTCCATAGTGATAGAATATAGAAACAACTATCATCGCTTCCCAATCGTGCTTTTCGGCCTCTGCATACCAATAGTCGAATGAGTATTTCTTGGCGCGAAACTTTTTTGGCGTTGATTCTTGGCATTTCTGGTATTCTGAACGAAAAAGATTCATCCCTTCTTCATCATTCCATTTGCAATAGATTTCATACATACAGCGGTGATACATTAAAGACAGTTCCCTGTAACTATTGTCGTCTTTAACCTGATCAGCCCATTGTTCCGCTTTATCGCCTATTTCATCTACTGCTTTTTCGTCAGGGTATTCTGCCTCCGTCAAATTGCCAAGTTCTGCAAGATAATGATATGCCAGGAAGAATTGCTCCATGTCTGACATGGGTGGGATGTTCTTGTATAGAAAAATTTCGTGTGATAGTCCGTCGTGTCCAGCCATATAGCTTACGGAGAACTCTTTTCTCATGTCTGGATGTTGTGCCACCTCAACTAATTTGTTGGTCAGTATTTCAATAAGTTGGGATTCTTCAATCATATTCAGAAACTCTGTTTCCGTTGCCCGCAAGTCACGCCAAGACAGGATTATACTTTAATGATATGGCACAAGAAAAGCGTGAGACTCGATTCGTCAAGTCCATTGATCAGTAGGTATCGCCAAACACCTTCACGGAACAGACCGAAGAAACAAATATCCCACGCTTGTTTTCATATCAATTGGGTGGAATATTTCACCTCGTTGATAACAAAAACAACAAGTGAGCATTAGTCTTCGTCCTCCGTGTAATTTTGGCGATTTCACTGATCAGGACTCAGAATGCCTTCCTTGCGAAACCGGGATTTCTCCCCCAGTTCCAACTGCAAAAATAGTCATTTTTCAGACTAATGCTCTTTTAGTGATATTTTTTCTTCGTGTTGCTCATATTTGTTCAGTTTGTCGTCGCTTCTATCAAGGCATAATGAAAGAGCGTGTCCCAACTTCTCCCATTCCACTGGTCGGCTCTGGTAAACCGTATCGAAAAATGAAGAAAAGCAGTCCACGCCCTATGATATCAAGGAGTGGACATCTGCCGCTCCGTCCTTCGATAGAATTTTACCAGAATTTACCAGTAGGAACGATGCTTTCAGGTGTCCTTTGCAAGATGTCTTTCCGCCGAAGCGATGGTGCAAAGATAGCAATTCTTTCCTTACCCCAATAGACATCCGCTCTTTTTTCGCGGACTGCTCATTTGTTGTATTCTTGCTCTTACCTGTCATAGCCAGTTAATTTGCGGCAAAAATAGCACATACAGCCCACAGCGAAATGAAAGCAGGTCAATTATAGGAAACTTATAGTAAATGTAATTGCCTACGGCTTTCAAAACACACAGGTATTGGGATAAAACTCGGTCATCCTGCGGCGGAACTCAGTATCAGCGGAGTTTGCATAACTGCTATCCTTATCCTTCACCCATTCGGGGCCTTCAAAGAACCTGCGCATCTTCTTATAATCGCCTCGGTCAGAAAGATAGCGTATGACATAGATTAGTTCGTATGATTTGTTGTTCTTTCCGCTCCAATGGATTGCTGGCAGGTCTCCATCGGGTCTATAATGCCCTGTCAAACGATAAGCCAATAGGTTTTTCACAGATAAAACGTTTTCAATGAAACCCTTCTCGGCGAGATAGTTGATAAACTCAGTGAAGGCTTCAACGCCCATATTCTCAACCGAAAGTTTCAAATGTAGATGTTCCGTGTCATCGGCTGCGCATTTCGATTCAAAGAAGTCATCAGGCAGACTGAAAGAAGCATCGTCAATACTCTCCTTGTACTCTTCCCAAATCTGATTGACAAGATTCACGGCGATTGGATTGTCAAGGATGGATTCTATGAGTTTTTGCTCCTTCAGCGTAAACAGGTCATAATAATTCCAGTAATAATGCAAATCAGCCGTCAACTGGCTTACCAGATAATCAAAGAAATCCGAAAAGAATTGCTCGGTGGCTTCGGGGGTGTCCTCTTCTTCGCTCCTTCCAACAAATGATTGCAGCCACGCTCCAGCCTCGCGGCAATTCTCATTGTCGTCGTCATCGTACATCGTACCAACAAGATGATCGATGCAAAGTGTGCGCTCTTCATCTGTCATTGTCAAGCCCTCCATCACATCATCCATGCAACGGGAACATAAGCGAGCCAAAGGCATGGTGTCGCATTGGGTTTTCTCCAACAGGGAAACAAAGCTGTCCTTGTCATCGCTTTCTATAAAGCCAAACAATCCCTTTCTTTCAGCCGAACTGATTTGCAAGACAGAAAGGAACTCGCCAACGGTCGGAAGCATCAGTGTCTTTAAGGTGTCGTAGATTTCTTCAGGCTGCATAAAGGGCGTTTCGGTATCGTCGTGGATAACCTGCTCTTTGTATTGTGGAAGCACTCGATTGTTATAGATGAAAGCTCTGGCAACATCCAAAGGCCCCAGTACCTCTTTCCACAGCCGCAGAATCAATTGGTTATCCTCTTCATCAAGGTTATTGATGTATGCTTCAATTTCTTCTGCAAGCGCTTCCGGAATAGGCTTGGCTACGGCTCTCTCCAAACCCTCAAAATACAGTTTCTTTCTCCGTATGGCTTCCTTGTTGTTCATGGGTGCAAAGGTACATGTTTTTCAGGAACACAAATTCAAAACGGGCGACAAGATATGCCACCCGTTCAATATACCACTTAAAGTGATAGTTTAGATTACTTGTCTTTGTTTTCAAGAGACAAAGCCAATTGCGCTACTTGCAGCACTGTCGAAATGACTTGTGCTATACAAGTAATAATAATGATTGTGGTCATTGTTATCCTTCTTTTTTTCTTATTTATTTAATAACAGTCATGCTGTTTTAAATGAATATACAGATTTTTCTCCAGAAAACAAAATCTCTTTGAAAAAAAGCGTTGTTCGCCATTATTATGCTTCAAAAACAAATACGAAAAAAAAGAAAAACGGACCTTTTACAGTCCGTTCCCTTTCACACCATCAATCATCAAGCACTTCAAACTTATGAAATGACATCCAGCTTTCATCGGAATTGTCGTGTTCTTCCATATAGTCGTCGATGGCGTTTTCAATCTTGGCGAAGTCTGGTTTTAGATCTTTCCCTATTATTTCTCCGATATACTTTGCCGCTTCCTCGATGGTCTCAAAGTATTCCAAGCCATCATAAGAGTCCAGGCAGTATCGGTCTTTGAAAAACTCTCCGTCAGTATCGTTTGTGGCATATACTTCACAGCCACATTCCTCAACCTGGTAGTAGATTTTTGAACCAGGATATTGCTGTTCGATGAAGTGTCTAAACTCAGGCATTTCTCCCCAAGCAGTTTCACATTCTATACTCACGTGGTCGTCGTTTAGGTTGTAGTCAATGATTTCTCCACGGCAGTACACTTTATTCCAGTCACCGCCGAGGAAGTTCACCAAGCAGCCCATCCATAGTTTCCCAAAGCCATTAGGTACAAGTGGCTCGGTCATTTTTGAGAGGCTGTCGATTTTCTCATAAAGGTCTTTCGCTTGTTCTTGATCCTTTGCTTTAAATACATAAGCAGTTGAAGCCCAGTTTGGCATAATTCATTTCTCCTTTCATTTTTAGATGTTATACAATCTTTCATCGAGGTCTTCTGTGGTCATCCAATATACATCGCAGGTTTTGAAATTGTATTTGGATTCCAATTCAGTCCTCATGAATTTCTCGAAGTTTTTGTAATTGCCGATGTGATATTTTTCCTCATCGGTTAGTTTGATTTTGATTATTTGCCCGGTACAATAGTCGAGCAGGATTAGGTAGTTCGGTTCCATTGTGTTATCTCCTTTCCTTATCGGTTTCAGATTCGTTGTCTTGTTCAGGAAAAGGGTTGAATGGATCCTTGTAGATGATGATGTCTCCAATCAAGATCCGAATAATCTCTTTGAGTCGTTTTTTGATTCTCTTCATGGTGTTGGTCTCCTTTCGTTGTCAATGAATTTCTTTTTGATTCTCATAACAGTTGATATGCCCACGCCCTCGGATTTGGCTATCATTCGTATTGGGTAGCCTTTCCGAAGCAGTTTGATTACTCCTGCATACTCCTCTTGTAGCTTCTCGTCAGGTTTTTTGTAGCCTTCCTTTCGTCCGACCTTGCCTCCTTCCGCTATGAATTTTGCTTTCCCAGAGTTGAGTCTGAACTTGATGTTTTCTCGTTCCATCTCAGCACAGGTCCCAAGTACAGCGATGAAGATGGTCAGGAATGGATGCTCTTTACCGTCATCGTTAAAGATGGATAGTTGCTCTTTCTGGAAATATACATTGAGGTGCTTTTCTTTACAGAGTCTCACATTAAAAAGTACATCATCAACGTTTCTTCCCAATCGGCTTAATTCGGAAATCAAAAGGATGTCGATGTTATTTGTGAAGCAATAGTTGAGGCATTCTTTCAGGACGGGTCGATCCTGGGTCTTTTTTGCGCCTGAAATATGCTCTTCGTAGGTTTTTTCGATTTGTAGGTTTCTTTGTTTTGCTAGTATCTCAAGGTCTCTCACTTGTCTGGCTGTATCTTGTCTATAGCCCACAGATGAAACCCTTGAATAAATTACTGCTTTCTTTTCCATTTAATTCTTTGAGTTATGTGATTACTAAAACAAGTGTCCTTTCCGGCTTATGTGTCATTATTTGAACACAAAACGGATTGAACACAAAACTTCTCATACAAAATGTGAAAAGGGAGAATAGATGATAGTTAAGATGTTGGTATAATCCGTTTTCTCACAAATTTTCCCTTATTTGATAATCAAGGATTTACAATAATGCTGTATTCCTCGTTTACCCGTTCTTCGTAGTTTTCGCAATGCTCAACATGCTCGTCTATCACAGAAACGAGTTGGTCAAGATATAAGCCCAAAATTGCTTTCCTCGGCTTGTCATCATCAGGCAGAAAATCTAGGTCAAAGAGATCCATGCCTTCGTCGTAGGTAATCTTCACAGTTCCGGTCATTAGGAAGCCCTGGACGTGAAATTGAGTTCCGTTCTTGATAGTCATTACTGTGTCAGGATCCACGCCCCAACTCCAGACTACCTGTTGTTGTGTCTTTAGAATCTTCCAAATATATTCGGCGATTCCGTAGTCAAATTCTTCCAGTTGTTCCATAGTTGCTATTCTGTTTGTTTTCGATTCGCATATTTTCTGTACTTATGGCTGACTCGTAAAAGATCCAAAGCCAACTCAGCATCAGTAACAATGATATCGCCAGTTTGTGAAATTGCTTCATCAATGACACCAGATTGTTTGATTCGTTCTGCTGTACTAATCGAGCACCCCAGCAGTTTCATCAATCCAGCAAGCCCATAAACGTAGGTCTTGGGTGGTTTTGCTGCCAGTTTCTCCATTTCATTATCCCTCAAGGTTTCAGCAATGACAGCCTTGAACTCGCCCAAGGTGCATTGTATCAGTAGTTTGTTTAAATCAATATTTTCCATAATTCACAAAAATTGAAATTCCAGGTAATCGTGATCTGGGTCTGCTGAGTTGTAATACCCTTCAAACAGTTCTATTGCTTCATCAAGGGTACATTCACAAGCCTCTAATGCGTCCTCGATTTCTTCTCGTTCTGATGCTTCAAGGTTGTGGAGATTCTTTAATACCTCAATTCCTTTCAGCCATTCCTCTTTTTCCACATCAAACCGATCGTCCCATGTTTCTCCAGAATAAGAAACATTCAAGGCATCAAGCAGGTTGTGAAATTCGCTTACCATATAATTGAATGCTATACCATAAGCAAATTCAACTTTGTAGGTCTTTGCTACATATAATCTGAGTCCCATGGTTCAATCGTTATTAGGGTTAAGCTTGTCGGCATACTTGGTGTAGACGTATTCGAGGAGGATGCTTTTTATGCAAGCAGCTCTGTCCTCGTCATCGTAGAAGAAATAGTGATAGTTTGGGTTGCCGTATCGGTCGCTTTCCTGGCACGTTCCCCTATACCTTTCTCCACTAAAGAATGTGCTGTAGTATTCTGTGTTCTCGGTGTCAGTCGAGTCCATTTGAATATACAGGCTCACATAGAGTTTCTTGCTGTGTACCCCAACGCCGTTAAATGTTGAATTCCAGTTGTTCCCTTGTCTCAGGCTCAATCTGATTCGAAGGTATTTGTTGGGAGATCCTTTTTTCCCTTCGCCAGCTTCCTTGACTATCCTCATTACAGTTTTCGGTGTGGTGGCCAAAAGTTCTTCTTGTGTCAGAGATTCGATTATCTCCAATTTGCGTTTTGGTGCATATTTCTTGAATAGCTCAGTATTGATGTTGGTTTTCATTGTTGTGTTGTTTTATGGTTAATAATACTCTTTCATATAGCAGCTTTCACACAAGCTTCCGTAGTCGTTAACATCGGATCGGCTCATAGGTTTGCCGCAGTATTCGCAATGTGCTACTGTCTCTTCGTGTACATATCTGGCCACCTCGAATATGGACGGGCCTTTGTAGACGATGGTGATTTGAGGTTTTTTCTTCTTTTTCATGGCTCTTGTGGTTTAAAAATCAGTTCTCCAAAGGCTTCCCGTACTTCGTCCTCGTCCAAGAAATTGGTGTTCCTTACTTGCTCGATGATTTGTCTCAGGTCCTCTTCTTTCAGCGAGAAAAAGTAGCCCTTGTAAAGCTGTAGCAGTTGTTCGTCAGTATAGGTGGGATGGTTAAGCAAGGCATATTCTATCTCATTATAGGCCTCATCGTATTCCTCATCCCAACCGTACATGTCTCTCCCGAAATAGTAGTCATCATCTTCGTGGGGATAGACATTGGTGCATGTAGTGATGATATGCTCGACAAATTTCAAGCAATTCAACACTTCTTCCTTGATAATGAACTCTTTATCAGTATGCGGCTCATAATATCCGCAACTGAGATTGATGGCCGATACTTTAAGGCCACGTTCCTTCAGTTCTCCTACATCTGTTATAAGGCCACACTCTTCTTTGTAGCCAAACAGTTCGGGATTGATGTCCTTGATGAATTCGAGCGAGCATAGATTTGTCCACCCGCCAATTGAAGTAATCAAGTCATTTCCATTACGTCGGTCGCATTGTATGACATAGCAGCAATCGTCGAAGAAGCTCATGTCACATTTACCGCTTCCTTGGCATCCCGTTTCTTCTGACACGAAAAACACGGCTTTGAGATGATTAAACTTCTTGAGGCACCTGAGATTCACCCATACGCCTACTTTATCGTCAGCTCCGAGGCCTTCTTGTCTCTTGTTTTTACGGGAGAAGCCAAAGATATAGTCCTTGGTCTCGATGGCTTCAAAGTCCTTGCTATGGATTCTTTGTACTTGATCCATGTGGGCAGCGAGGCATGGATAATTCTCCGCCTCTCCTTTGATTACATAGATGTTTCCGAATTTATCAGATTTAACGATAGCTTCAGGCACATTGTCTCTGAGCCACCATTTGATGAATTTTCTCATCTTCTTTTCATTGCCCGAAGGTGAGTAGATCTTGAATAATTCCTTTAATAATTTCATAATTCTTAATGTGTTATAGGGGAACAAACCGGCTTTTTCAACCAGTAAATTCCCCTTGGGTTAATAATTCGTGTTTAGGCTGCTACATCTTCCGTTTCTTCCACATAGTAAGGCAGTCCCGTTTGTGGATTGATTCTGTCGTAATAAAATCCGTCGTAAAGATGGAATTGGTGTGAAAACTTGTCGAGTGAGTATTTGCTGATGGTCTTCTCCACATAGCTGACAATGCTCCAGTCCCAGTGAAGATAAGTCGTCAAATCGTTCTTGTCCTCGTAATAGGTCTGTTCGTAGTCGCTGTAGTACCAGTTTTGCTGGATGTAGATTTGTTCTGCTTCCCTAAGGCATTCCTCACAGCAATAGTCTTCGTCTGTGATTTTTGAATACACTCCCTTCCCAGACAGATAACGGCTTCCACATTTATCACAATGGCTCACATCGGATTCGTGGTAATAGGTCCCGTTGATTTCGTAGAAGTCATCAAGGTCATAGACGTTGCATGTTTCCTCTCTTCCGTTGACATATACTGTAGTCACTTCCGATACATATTCCTGATGGTATGAATCCCACTCGTCGCCATCATCGTCATCTGGTCCGTCAAGTGAACCATCTGTGGTGTCAAGGCAATAGGAATAGCCTCTATCCGGCACATAGTTATAGGCTTTCTTATCGTTGTACCTATAGAATCTGAATGAATCTTGATAGCTAAGAGTATCATAAGTTTCCAAGTCGCAATCAATGTAGAATTTCTTGTCTGCCAGTGAGTTTCCATTTACATCTACAAACTCTCTCGTGTCTGAACATCCGGCACCAACCTTCTTATAGCCGTCAATGTGTCCGCCTCGTATCAAAGCATCTACCAAGGCACGTTTCAAAACATCATCGCATTCAGTGGAGTATTGTCTTTCAGCTAATCTCCATACCTTTCCGTCCTCGTCGTAAACCTCCGGGAATATGACACATCTGGCTATTATCTTACCGTCTTCATTTTCGAGATATGCGGCTTTTGCTTTTACCGAATCCTGGTAGTAAGTGTAGAAGTCTTCATCTGTCATACAACTGTGGAAATTCCCGTTGCATCTTGAACTGTCGTAGATGTCAGCAAAATTGTCGTTCACATACAGCTTGTTCTCAGGGAATGTGGAAAGTGTGAAAGTTTGCCATTCTGCCGCAAACTCTTCGCATAGCCAGTTAAGCACCTGCTCCGGCAATGTCTGGCCAAACTCCGTGTCAAGTATCAGCGAGCGGAAAAACTTGCCCGCCTTCATCTTAAACGCTCTGTTGCCGTTGTTGTGGTTGATATAACGGCAAGCTCTTGGATCACCATCTTCACAAAGACCGTTGTATTCATCGGTCTCGAATTTGGAAGAACGGAATGTGTAGTTGATGAGTTTTACCTCATATTTCAGACTCTCACCCGATTGTTGGATTCTATCGAGCATCGTCTTTTTCAGTTCTGACATTGAGGCGATGTTTATCAATGAGTAATCGCCTGTCTCAACTGCTTGTTTGAACAATGAAGGCTGTTTGACATAAGCCAATAGTATCTTGTTCTTTCTGGATTTTTCGCCGTTATGTTCGACTAATCCGTATCTGGCTTTAAAACCTTCGAGGCCATTGAAATTGTAATATAACATAGATTGTTGATTTTGAATTTGTTGTTGTCGTATGGGCATAAAAAAAGAGGAGTATCGTTTTGTGATACCCCTCTCTTCGATGGTATTCAGAGCATTAAAAGCCCGAATTTTGGTCAGATTGCAATGTTTAAGCTTCCTGACACAAGTGATTCTCTCATGTACTGGTCGAAGTCAATCTCAGGATGCTTTTCCTTAAGTAATGTGAGGTTGATGCTGCTCCTGGTTGTAGGTAGTTTTCTCGTGAGTCGTATTCCTCCGTCGGTGATCCAGGTCTTCACGTTTCTGGATTCCATTTCAGTGAGGATTTGTGATTTGATGCCGCTAAGTTCTTCCTCGACGGCTTCCTTTGTCAGAATCAATTCCCTGATGCGTTGTTCTTGGGAGCTGATTTCTTTTGGCAAATCGTATGGGCTTTGGAACTGTTCGCCTCTGAGGTCGGTTTCCAAAAGCTCCTTGCAGATTTCAGACGGGATTCGTTTGACTGGGATGAGTTGTGATATATGGTCAAAACTCCCGTCTTTCTTTTGCTTGTTTCGAATGTGAAGGATGTAGAGTTCCCTTGCCTTCGCTTTCTTGTTCTGAAGTTCGAAAAGGTAAGCGTAAATGGATAGTTGCCATCTTGCTTTTTCTAACTTCTCTGGTGTCATCTTTCCATAGGTCTTGAGGTCAGCTAGATCAAAAGTATTGTCCGTAATCCTGAACACTTTATCGATATTGCTGGCGTAATTTGTGAAATCCGTTACGGTATATTCACTTGCCTCGTGTGTTAGTGAATGTTCTTGGCACAATTGGATGTAGTCTTGCGTCTCAACACTCCCGTCGTTATACCATCGGGTATCGAAGTCTTCACAACTCTGATGCACTGAGGTTCCATAGGCCGCTGCTTGATCCAGTATGGCCTTGGGGATGTTAGCATATTCGTTCGGAAACAGCTGTCTTTGAAGGAGTTCTGTAATTCCCGAAAGATAAGTTCCGTTCAATTCGTAGGTGTGTTGGGTAGGGTCGAATATCACACCGCTGTCTGTAAGTTCAATTCGCTTTGCCATGGTTTAAGCTGCTTTTTTGGTTTGCAATTGCTCTCGACGTTGAGTGAAGAGAGCCTTGATTTCGGGATTGCCCTCCACTTCGTTCTTGTGTTGGTTGTAGAGGTTAAGAAGGCTGTTGATGTCCTTCATGGATTCCAGAGCCGCCTTGATTCCTGCATACTTGTCGATAGGAGTGGTAGCGGTTCTTCTTGTGTAGGTTCGTTTTTGTTTGGCGGGTTCAGGTTTCATAGCCTCAGCCGTGGTTTCAGTCGTTTCTTCCGGCAAATCTTCTCCGGCATAGATGTAGAGTCCCAAGCCGAACATAGCAAGGTTTTTCACTAAGCATCGCATAATGGTTTTGTTGATGTCAAACATGGTCGCTGCATCAACTTTCTTTTCAATGTAGGTGTTCTTGTACTTATCCCATACTTGATAAGTGTATGGTTCAAGTCTCATCGCTTTGTTAGCTCCATCCATAACGGGTAGCCACATTTCGTAAGTCAAGCCGTCCACTGTCACTTCAGTATAGACGATGATTCCCAATCTTTCATCCACGAAATAGGGCAAGTTGGTGTTGGCATCCTTCACGATCTTATAGGTCGCCGAAGGATATTGCTTCTTGAATTCAGCCCAAGCCACAGCCCAGGTCAGATAGGTCAGGCCGTTCTTCTTCTCGGTACGGTCATTCACGTTCAGAGCGTAAAGGTTATTGAAGCCTTCTCTGAGAATTTCTTCTTGATTTTTGTTGTTTTCCATTGTTGTATGTTTTTAAGTTGTTGATGTAGTTTTGATTGCATAAAAAATGGAGGCACACAAAAATCTCTGTTGAATACTTTGATAAATGTGTGTCTCCATGGTAAAAGGGCAAAAAAAGCCCCTACTGATAGATTTCTCTTCAGTTCAGTTGAGGAACCAGTCGTAGCCTTCCGTGTCTTGGTGTCTAAGGGCTTTTCTGATTCCGGTAGCAAATTCGGTGCAATTGGCATTTCGTTCAAGCCATTTGTCGATATAGCTCGACTTCACGGCTTCGTTCAAAAGTTGCATCAAATCGAATGTGGATATGCCGTCGTCTCCAGATTTCTTTCTTCCGAAATTGGGATTTACGACATATTGTCTCGTTGCTTCGTTGATTACTTGATCTCCCAGCAAAAACTGGGGAATCTCTCGTTGTTGTGCCACGGGAAGAGCTTGCAATAGTCGCATTCTTCCGATAATGTGGCAGAACTGGTCTTCTGTCAGCCTGGTGTCCTGTAATTGGGCCAAGGCATTCAGATTGTTGTCTTTCTCAGGGTTGAATCTGCTGAAAAGTTCAAGTGCTTTCTGGTTTATGTCGGCACTAGTCATACAGTCGATGGTTCCTGAAAATCCGTCTGTCTGTAGCATAAGGTTGCTGCAAACACGTACTTGCCATCCGACAAAGATTTTAAACTTCAAAGCAGATGGCCGGTTGTATAGTTTGTCTTCCGAGTAGGCTCTAACTCCCCCGATAGTGAGGTGGATTTCCTGCCCGTCGATGTTTCTGGTACAAGAGCTGACCTTCGCGATCCAGGCTAAACGCTGGTAGTAGATTGTTTTTTCGTCATCTGTCAGCTCAGTTGCTTTCTTCATAAGGGCCGTAGGTACACGCCCGTTGATAGGGTGTGATACTCTCGTCTCTATTGGGCTTAACGCCCCGAATACTTTCTCAGCGGCATTATAAGTGGCCATGCAAAAGTCCTGATGGCTGATGGTAAGGCTGTTGTCACTGAAAGTTGGTACGATACATTTGTCTGCAATTTCCCCAAGCGTAATGGCTTGGGTGTTGCTTTCGATAAAATTGGGATGTTTGTTTTCCAATTCCATAGTGTTTGTGTCGTTGTTGTTCATAATTGTTTGTTTTTGTTGTTATTGTTTCGAAATTTTAGATGCTTTCTTGGTGATTAGCTTACGTAGTTTCTTGCTGTTTTTTGCAATCACCACTATGGTCTCTAGCACCAAAATAAAGATGTCGCCACCTTTTTCGAATTTAGTCATAGCAAATAGGTTTAGGTGGTTCGTGTTTGTTTCTCTTTTTTCATGTTTCGGATGGTTTCTATCAATTTAATGCCACCCAGGGCGATAAAAATGATCTCGCCCGTAATCTTCAAAATTTTAATCATAGTTTTCCTTTCTTTTATTGGTTAGTAATATAATGTAAGTCTCTCTATATAAGGCTTTTAAGGAATGTGAAAGGACCTGAAAAATGGGCAAAAAAAGCCAACCCCGTATAATCTCGTTCGTTTGGGGTTAGCTCTGTATATGTTGTTCAGACTGGCAAAATCAGATGCAATTGAGTATAATCATAAGTATTCAATTACGATCCGACGCCACCTCATGACTATCGCTGATAAACTTTTCGTCTATCAAGCGTCAATTGGCTGTCTGATTGTATAAATTATTGTAGTATTTCAATTATAAGGCTTTTGGCGGATGTGGGACGATGCTTATGTGCTATAGCTTTTGCGGTTTGGTTTTTTATTTATCATCATCATTATCCAGTTTTATAACTATTCGAAAACCTATTGAATCGTTTGCCATTTCTTTTTTTTCCGTATAAGTAGTCTTGCAATGCTTTGATGGACTAAGATAACCTCCTCCAGCTACAAGAACTTTATTATCTAGTACGTTACAAACAAAGGGAGTTACTGCATCTTTTACTGCATCTAAATCAAATGTGTAATTATCAAGAACAGATACGGCTCGTTCATTAAAGCTAATTTTCTTATACGAGTTATTAATCGAATCATCTTCAGGGAATTCAGCTAAATATTCCCAAACATTCCCGCTCATATCATAAATACCTAATTCATTTGGTTTCTTTTTTCCTACTGGGTGAAGTTGATTGCCACTGTTCTGTTTATACCAACCTACCTCATCAAGAGTATTACTGCCAGCAAAAGTATAGTTTTTGCTAACATTACCACCTTGAGCAGCATACCTCCATTGTACTAATCTAGGCAAAAAGGCTTTCCTGCCTGTTTGAGAGCTGAATTCTCTAATGAAATCCAAACACTCAAATAAATTTACCCCTACAATAGGAAAATCATCACCGTTGATTTTATGTTTTATTGGCCTTTTTCCGATAACGTTCTTCCATTGTAGTTCCGTGACAGGGAATCTTCCTATCAAAAAATCATCTACTCTCGTGCCGTCAGGTAAAACGGAACCTTGAACCTTGACAAACTGTATTCCAAGTATTTCAATAATTGTAGTTGAAACAGTTGTACCTTCATCAACAACATAATTTTCAATATCTCGAATTTGTGGAATACGCTCCGATCTGTTTAAAGGACAAAAAATAGATCTAAACTTACGATGATTATTTCCAAAAATCCTATATAAATTACTAATTTGCTCTCTAAAATTCGCCTCCTTTCCTTGCCCTCCATCAAAATAATAGTACTTAATATACTTACAATGATCATTGGTAAATAATTCATTTAACAATGCTCTGTCACTATTAGCACATGAATGTCCCAGAATATATACTTCATAGTCATCCTCACCATATATAAAAGAACTAATCCTTTGATACTCACCACTTCTTGCATAAAGAACCGCCTTGTTAAACTCCAAAAAAGCATTGTCTTTGTTTTCTTGAACATTCATGGAATAAGAATCTAAATCATCACCATACCCAAAAATAACAGAATTATCATCTGACAGACTTCCATGAATATATGCTATTTCAGTATTGCTATTTGAAATGGAATTCTCCAAAACGCTGTATCCATATAGTTTCAGTGTATTTGTATAGTTAAAGCAAATGAATAAAATCTTTCCAATCTCTTCATTATTAGCGTCTAATTCATTAAAGATGGTTTTCATTCTGATGACTAGGTTTTTAAACTCTAGGCTTTCCTTATCAACAGAATCATATGCGAACTTTAAGTATTCTATAAGTTTTGTCCTCAATACACGAAAATCTCGATTAAGTTTATTTATTGATAATTCTTCATTGGTTTTATTCTCTTTTTCGGTATTATAATTCTCATGGCACTTGAGTAAACTCTCATAATAAACGTCTTCTATATCTGACCATTTAGGATCTTTAAGTTCGTTCCTTTTCTTTTCTAAAGCCTCCAACAATCCATTTTGATAAATTATCCATTTTTTTAATTCATTTGCATTTACAAATTTCCCCCTTTTCCCCTCACTTACAATAAACAAGTTATCTATGTCTACCTGATGTTTATTATTGTTGATTTCGTCAACTTTCTTATCCCATAGCCAATCAATAAAACTACTATAACTTGTTTTAAAACCATGGGCTAAATCAAAACCATTGCCAAGGATAACAATCCGATTACGTTTCTTCTTTACCATACAAATAATAATTTGTTAAGTGCTGCAAATATACAAAATGAGAAAATGGTTATTACAAAAAAAACATGACTTTATTTATCAGACTCTTTATGTCTCAACTTTAACACCAAATATCAGACAACAATAACAGTGCACCTCGTTTTGCATTGTACTAATACTTTTTCCTTATCTTTACGGCCTCAAAACAACTTATTACTATGCCTTCTTTCGTAAAGCAAAATACCAATCAAATCTGTTACATGATTCTGCCAGAGGGAATTAGGGAAGATTTGCCTATTGTGTTGAAGGGATTGTCGGAGAAATACAGCGTTTCCATTGTGGTAATAGAAGATGTCAATTGGAATGATAATCTAACACCTTGGCCAGCAGAAGGAGTATTCAAGAAAGCGAAACCATTCGGAGGACATGCAGCCGTATTCCTCGACAAACTGACCAATAAGATAATCCCTGAAGCTGAAAGGAATATGGGTGTAGAAGATGCCGATAGAACGATTATGGGCGTTCCGTTGTCTGGATTGTTTGCGATATGGGTGGGTTTCAATTCAAATGCCTTCACCAACATCATCAGCATATCCGGGTCACTATGGTATGATGGCTTTGTTGAGTGGATGAATAAACAAATGCCTTCATCGCAGATCAAGAAGGTTTGTATACTGTTAGGTGAGATGGAAAAGAATGCCAAAGACAAAAGAATGGCGACAGTGGAAGAGAGAACCCTTGCTGCCGCCAATATCCTGAAATCAAAAAGTCAAGCTGCCGTTATACTTGAGCTTGTAGAGGGAACGCATTTCTCGCCGATTTTGCCCAGGTTGGAACGGGCATTTGAGGTGGTTTATGGCTAAATAGCTTTAGCATTTTCATCTTTTCAACTTGCTCAAAGTCGCTAAAGCTACTGGATGATGCTCCAAGTGTTTCATTTGAGACCCAAACAACAATTCAGGCTGATATTCACCTGATTGGAATCTCATAACAAACTCCTTATCCATATCATCAAGGCACATCACCGATTTCACATAATCAGAAACAGCAAGTTCTATCTTTTCCTTGGGATATGCCCCGGCTTTAATCCGTAACATGGGCAGCAGTTGCGACCTAATCTTGCTAAAACTCATCTGGGTGAGACCACCAACATCCTTGTCCAACCAGTTTTCGCCGCTGTCATTGCCAATAGTGGAATAGAAAACGGTACACTTTCTCAGCAAGGTCTTTTCTTCATTGCTGGTCATCTGTTCCGATTGCGAAAGAGAATACAGATCGTACAAGTCCCTCGGCTTTGTCCTTTCAAAGAAAGCCCCCATTTTGCTGCCAAAGACTTCAATATCCCGAAGATGGAATACTTGGATGGTTTTTTCTTGGTCAAATGGATGACTGATTGTGGATTCCACAGGAGTGAACACATGGCAACGTGCCAAGTAGTTAATGTCGAGTTTGATCTTGTCGCGGCTGCCTGTTACGGTATCATACAGCAACTCATAAGAACACAGGGAATAACTCTCCCGTTTGCCCAAACTGTAACCTTGTTCAACGCAGTAGGAAGAAAGACTCTTGTCTAATTGTTGCCTTAATTGTGGCATTTCTTCTTTTGAGCAGTCAATCGCCAAATCCAGGTCCAGATCCACTGAAAGACGTGGCAATCCTGGAATTAGCACCAAGTTGATAGCCGTACCACCCTTCAGAGCCAGTTTTCCTTTGAAAGCATCCAATTCGCTCAGGTCGTCAAGGATACAACAGAGCCGGATTACTTTTTCAACATTGGTTGCTGTGAAGCTGTATTCATCGGCTATCGCCGTTATTTGTTTCTTAGTCAATTCAATAGAGTTCATATTCTTCTTATTTTATTTGTGGCACACATATTTTCCATTTCTTGTCGTAAGTGTCGCAATTCTCATCTGGAGTGAGATAGCTCACGTTATTGCCGATCCTTTCCTTGCAATGCCCAAAGAACGCATCCGACAACCCAAGTTGTTCTTGATATAGCGAGAGCAGATAGCCTGCACGTTGATAAACACTCTTCGACGAGGCAGCGTCAAGGCACTGTATCATTACTGCCTCATCAAGCTGGCCAAGTCCGATCCAATCCAAAGCGTTCATCAGCTCTTCCAAACCACCAGCCAAGTCGATATGCCTAATGCAGTCGATGACGGTCTGGCTCAAGGATGTGACCCGAATAGGATAATCCTCGTCGGCAAGGTCGATAAGGGGATCAATTAGATAATTGACGGGTTTGTATATATAGGTTTCGTTTAGATGTTCAAATGTCCGAAAAGGCGTAGCGCTATGGACATACAACCAGTTGAAGGATTGAGTGTGAAGGGCATAATACTCCAAAGCCGAGTGATAGACCAGGCACCCGTTATCCACCGCATTACAAGCTATCATAAACTTGTCCGTCAGGTATGAAGGCACATATACACCCTTACGAACATGAGAGAGCAATCCCCTTCGCGTCCTATTGTAAAGACGTGACTTTCGAGTGTTGTAGCACACTTCATCATCCTTTTTCATTAAAGCCTTTTCCATACTTAAAATTTTTGGCAAAGATATTACTTTTTGATAACATTGAAGTATTTTTTAAGCCTTATTTTTGCAAGTTGATTACAAAATAGTGTCGATAATGGGTCGGTAAGTCCTTTTTTTTACCACTTACCGACCTGCTATCGCATATTTTTCTCTTTTTTCATCAGGCTGACTTCAGTAGTTCCAACACCTTAATTAATGTAGCTTCATCAACTCCTTCGAGCTTTTTAGCAATATCATTCTTGATGTCATTTTGCTTCTCGACCTGGTCCCATTTCGCCAATTCCCTCCTTTGAGTTTCATCTGCCACCTCGATATATGGCTTCATTGCACTGTATGTGGAATGGCCTGTGCAACTCATCACAACAGTCGGTGGAATCCCAAAAGCGAGAGAGCAACATACAAATGTTCTTCTTGCATCATGACAACCGATAATCTCATGGAATTTCTTTACTTCCTCTTTTCTAGTGTTTCCTTGATAGTGGATTAATACGACCTCTCGGTCAAGACCGGCCTTCTTTGCAGCTTCCTTTAGATACTCATTGATTTTAGCGTTGGCATACACCCGAAACATTTTTCCATCGGGGTAATCCCCTTCATGATATTTATCAATGATTTCCTTGGCGTGGATAGTTAACGGAATTGAAAGCTTATCTTGAGTTTTCTTGGTGCAAATCTCAATATGGTCTTCAAACACGTTTGCCTTCTTCAAATTTTCCAAATCACTATATCTTAAAGAGGTGAAAGCCATGAAACAGAACAAGTCCCTGACCAACTCCAAGCATTTCTCATTATCGGCGAATTTAAAATTGTAGAAATCCATTAGTTCTCTGTGCTTCAAGAAAGTTACGGTTTTCGGCACAATGGTTAGATTAAGTTTATAATCCAAAACTCCTGGCTGCAACTCATATCCTTCGTTATAAAGCCACCTAATAAAGGTTTTCAGAAATGAAAACATTTTATCGATAGTGGTATTGCTATAGTCTTTGGCAACATACCAGTTCTTCAACTCACGCATCTTATCCTTGGTGAGCTTTTCCAGAGTAATTCCAGGGCAACATGCATTAAGATGTTTCCATGTCTGCTCATATTTGTGATGGACTTTTTCTGTCCAATTGTTATCATCACTTGCCGTTTTCAGAAACTCTTCAAATAATTCGGCAAACGTTTTCTTCAATTTCACCTCTTCCTTTGGCTGTTCCCCACGCACCATTGTTTTCAAGATTTCCTTCGACGGCATTACAGAATCAATCTCACATTTCTTGAAGGCCTTCTTGATCTGTTCCAAGCCTTCATCAATAGCGTTGGTAATAATTCGAGCACTACAATTTTGGTCTGCGAATTTGTGGATTGTACCTGTAGTTGGCCTTTGAGCTTTGCTATCCCATTTATCAGGATCAGCACGATACTCTAATGAAAAAGTGGTTTCCGTCTTGTTCCAGCGCACACGGATTTTAATGTGCTTGGTTTTGGGGTCAATGAAGACCCTCGTGTTGTACTTAATTTCTATCATTTTTTATTGGTTTGATTTCTGTTATTTTTACCGATTATACAGCCAATTTTAGGGGACTGCGCTGCAAAAATAATATGATTAAAACAGGGGCGCAAGTAGTCCCCCGATTCATAAAGGCATTCAATGGCGCATAATCTTACATGATGCCATTTTTATGACAAACCACTAAATAACAGACATTTAATTATCAAGGAAGATTATGTGCAATCAAGCCTAACCTCCCTCCATCTCCACTTTTTGGACTTAAAACCCGCTGAAAATCAGCGGGTTTTTGCTTTTTCAAAAGTTTTACTCCAAATATAGTGTTCAGACTGACAATCTCATGCAACATCATAAGTGCACGATTCCAAACGAGGCCACTTCCTCGATTATCACGGGCTTATTCTTCACAAACCTGCATCAATAATGGCTGTCTAATATGTAAGTTGTTGTATTTCTATGTACAAGGCATTCATGGCTTTCTAGACGGCTTTTTTAAAAGATTATCTAAATGTACTTTATCTTGCAAAAAAGTCGAGATAAAGTACAAAAAGGTCGCACTTTTTTGGCGATGAGTTTATTTTTTCGCTATTTTTGCAGACAAAAATATGAGTGATATGAAAAAAACGAAGATAATTGCCCGCGAGGCTGAGATGGCGGAATTGAAACGCTGCTATGAATCGGATCGCTCCGAGTTGGTCATCGTGTACGGTCGTCGTCGCGTAGGGAAAACGTTTCTGGTGGATACTTTCTTTGACAAGAAGTATGACTTCACATACGTGGGAGGACACAAACTCTCCAAAATGAAACAACTTAGAGGGTTTGCAAAGGCGTTAAAAAAGGCCGCCGGGATGCAGCTTCAGCCGAAGTTTTCGTCTTGGGAAGACGCATTTGATGCGCTGGAGGAATATATCGAGTCGCTGCCGCAAGAGAAGCGGAAGGTAATCTTCATCGATGAAATGCCTTGGATTGATACGCCGCAGTCGGAGTTTGTGGAAGCATTGGAGTCGTTTTGGAACGGCTGGGGGGCAAGGAGATCTGACATTATGCTGATTGCGAGTGGGTCGGCCTCGTCGTGGATGATGGACAAACTGGTGGACAATCCTGGCGGCTTGCACGCACGCATTACAAACAATATCTATATCCGTCCGTTCACGCTGAAGGAAACGGAAGAGTACCTGCTGAGCCGGGGCATCCGTTGGAGCCATTACCAGATCCTGCAATTGTATATGTTGATAGGTGGCATACCATTCTATCTGAGCCTATTGGATCCAAGCCAGACACTTATCGGCAATATCGACCGTCTTTTCTTCCGCAAGAATGCTGAGCTGAGGACGGAGTTTGACGAGCTGTACAATGCCGTATTCAACAAGGCGGACAAGTATCTGGAGATCGTGAGTCTCCTGAATAGGAACCACGAAGGCTTGACATATACTGAAATCCAAGGCGCAACCTCTCTTGATGGAGAACGTCTGACCACAGTGCTGAAGAACTTGGAGCGTTGTGACTTCATCATATCTTTCCAGCAGTACGGGAACAAGTCGCGGGGGACTTTGTACAGGCTTGTGGATTTTTATACCCTGTTCTATTACAAGTTTGTGGATGCCATCGACAGCAAGGATGAGCAGTGGTGGACTCACAATTACAATTCACACAGCGTCGAGTCGTGGCAGGGACATGCTTTTGAGCTGATTTGCTTCACGCACCTAGCCCAAATCCGGCAGCGTCTTGGAATTTCCGGCATTTCCACGGCGGCATCGTCATGGCGCTATATCCCGTCCAAAAACGAAGAGGGGCAAAAGGCCCAGATTGACCTCGTGATTGAACGGGGCGACCGAAACATCAACCTTTGCGAAATGAAGTTCAGTGTGGGGCCTTTTGCCATCAAGAAATCATACGCCGATGATGTTCGCAGAAGGATTCAACTCTTCAAAGAGAAGGAGAAGGTTTCTTACGGATTGATTAGCACTTTCGTCACCACTTTCGGAGTCGCTGATGGAGTAAACAAAGGAGTTGTGGATTCAGAAGTGACGGCGGAAGATTTATTTGTTTGAAGAAATGAGATACCAACACACCAATAGACCTGGCTTTTTGCTTGGATGCATCGACTTTTGCACCTTTGGGTTGTTCTTCCTCTTCTACATGCCTTTTGGCGGGTTGCAGGATGAGTTAGACGAAATCCTTGGAATCAAAACGCAACGATATGGGGTGGCATATCTCTTGGGTATTCCTACAGCGTTTATTTACACACTTGTATGGATGTCTCGTATCGCAGAGGGGCTGAAAAACAAAGCGATTGAGCTGAAGATAGAAGGTCCATACACTTCTTGGTGGCACATGTTTGGATGGAACACCTTTGGCTTGTTGCTATTCGGTCCCGCGGTGGCTACCTACCGGTTCTTCGATACGCTAAACAAGATAGAGCGCAAATTGAACGAAAGTGATTCTGAATAAAAAACGGACAAGAGGATGAAGAAGATTTTGTTCCTTCACGGTTTCTTTGCCAGCGGCCAATGCGTACCAGCCCTGGCATTACGAGAGGCGTTTGATGGTCTTGCAGAAGTGCTGACTCCCGACTTGCCGAGACATCCGAAAGCAGCCGTCGGGTTCATACGGGAACTAATTGACCGTGAGAAGCCCGACCTTTTGCTTGGCAACAGCTGTGGATCGTTCTATGCGCAGATGATTGCTCCAACGGTAGGCATTCCGGCCTTGCTTGGGAATCCTCACTTTCAAATGACGGAATTCTTGAAAAAGCGCATTGGCAAGCACGAGTACAAATCTCTCCGTAAGGATGGCATCCAGGAGTTCATCATTGATGAAGCCTTGATAGAGGAGTTTGCCGAGTTGGAGGCCATACAGTTCAGCAACTGCAATCCCGACTACAAGTACCGTATCTGGGGCTTGTTTGGCGAAAGCGACACATTGGCCCACTTTGAGCCGCTCTTTTTGGAGCATTATAACAGGTCGTTCCACTTTCCCGGCAATCACACACCGACCGCCGATGAAGTCCGCGACTGGTATGTTCCCTTGGCCAAACAGATGCTGATGGAATACCCTTTGTCAGAAAAGTAAACATAGGCATGAAAAATGTTTTATTTTGTACTTTTGACCACTGAAAATATAAGTTCTCATGCTGTCATTTATCAAACAATCTTCAAACAAAATCTGTTATATGATCCTGCCCGAAGGAATCAAGAAGGATTTGCTTGAGGGGCTGAAAGGATTGTCAGAAAAACACAGCGTTTCCATTGTCGTGATAGAAGAGGTCAACTGGAACGACGACTTAACACCATGGCCAGCCGAAGGCGTGTTCAAAAAAGCGAAACCATTCGGAGGACAGGCGGCTGCATTCCTCAACAAGCTGACTAACGAGATAATACCTGAAACAGAAAGAAGTATGGGGATAGAGAATGCCGAAAGAACCCTATTGGGCGTTTCATTATCGGGATTGTTTGGGGTATGGTCGGCTTTCAATACCGATGCATTCACCAACATTATCAGCATATCTGGGTCACTATGGTATGATGGATTTGTCGAATGGATGAAGGAGCAATCGCTCTCACCTCGGATCAAAAAGGTTTGTATGTTGTTGGGTGAAAAGGAGAAAAACGCCAAAGAGAAAAGAATGGCGACAGTGGAAAAGCGAACTCAAGCTGCCGCCAACATTTTAAAAGAGAAAACCCAGGCCTCTGTAACATTCGAGTTAGTTGAAGGGACCCATTTCTCACCGATTATGCCTCGGTTGGAACGAGCATTTGAGATAACCGAAGAAACAATTACCCCTACAACACATTACTCATAATGCCTAATCCTCACCTCTACCCCATCGGCTTCCAATTGTGATGGGATACCGCTTACATCCGTCTGGCCGTAATGGTAGGGGAACAGCACTTTCGGCTTGAACATCCGTGCGGCGTTGATGAGTTGCTCTGGGGTCATGGTGTAAGGCTGATTGCAAGGCAGGAAAGCGACGTCAATGTCTTTAATTTCAGCCATTTCAGGGATGTCCTCGGTGTCGGCGGCAATGTAGATTCTCAGGCCGTCGAGGGTGAGGATGAAGCCGTCGTCCCTTCCTCTGGGGTGGAATTGCAGATGCCCTTCGGTAGTGTTGTAGGCGGGGACGGCCTCAACGGTGAAGTCGTCGGCTAGTTGGAGAGCATCGCCGTTGGCCATCACGGTGCCGTAGCCAAGCATTTCGGCGCAACGTTGATTCGTAATCAGTTGGGTGTTGTCGCCCGTCAGCATGTTGATGGCCGTGGTGTCAAAATGGTCGTGGTGCTCGTGGGTGATGAAGATGTAGTCCGCTTGGGGCATGGCGGCGTAGTTGATGGTCTTCTCCCCTAACTTCGCCACAGGATCAATCTGGATTTCCTTGCCGTCGTATTCGATTCGGATGCTGGCGTGAACCAAGGCGTGGAACTTAACCGCCTTACCGCTCTTGGTAGTGAAGGCATCGACTTCGTAAGCTTCTTCAGTCATCTCTACTGGCAGCCCCGCGTTTTTCCATGCCGTGATGCCACCCACAAGATTCACGACCTTGAAGCCTTCCTTGGCGAGCATTGCGGCGGCATTGGCTGAGCGTTTCCCGCCTCTGCAATACACGGCGATGGTCTTGTCGGCAGGCAGGGTCGATTTTGCCTTTTCAACAAAGCCATCCTCTTTGACATCGATGTTGAGGGCATTGGTAAGGTGGCCCTCGCCAAACTCCCCAGCGGTTCTCACGTCGAGCAAAACGACATCGGGACTTTTGATTCGTTCAGCAAACGCGTTGACTTCTGCATTTTCATAACCTTGTTGGCTGCAGGCGGTGGCCAATCCCAAAAGGGCCAATAAATTGGTGAGCATTTTCTTCATGGTGTTTGAATTTGTTTGGCACAAAAATACAACATTTTTCAAACTCACATCCCATCTAACCAAAAATTTCCGTACCTTTGCAGATTAATTAAAACCTAATCCGCCATGGCACTTGATAACGAAAAAATCATTGGTGAAGGCCTGACCTACGACGATGTTCTGCTGGTCCCTTCCTACAGTAATGTTCTCCCGCGTGAAACGAGCTTGAAAACCAAGTTCTCACGTCACATCGACCTCAACATCCCCGTGGTCTCCGCCGGTATGGACACCGTCACGGAGAGCCGCATGGCCATCGCCATCGCCCAGGAAGGCGGCATCGGCGTGCTGCACAAGAACATGACCATCGGCAAGCAGGCCGCCGAGGTGCGTAAGGTGAAACGCGCCGAAAACGGCATGATCAGCGACCCTGTGACCATCCACGTCGACGCCACCGTGAAAGATGCCCTCGACCTGATGGCCGAATACCGCATTGGCGGCATTCCCGTGGTCGACAGCCAGAACGTGCTCGTCGGCATCGTCACCAACCGCGACCTGCGCTTCGAGCGCGGCCTCGACCGCCCCATCGCCGAGGTGATGACCAGCAAAAATCTCATCACTACGACAGAAGTTTCATTTGAGAAGGCTGCTGACATCCTCCAACAATACAAAATCGAGAAACTGCCTGTGGTCGACAAAGGCAACCACCTCGTCGGCCTCATCACTTATAAAGACATCATCAAGGTGAAGGCACGCCCCAACGCCTGCAAAGACTCGCGCGGTCGTCTGCGCGTGGCCGCCGCCGTGGGCATTGCCTCCAACACCCTTGAGCGCGCCGCAGCTTTGGTCGACGCTGGCGTGGATGCTTTGGTTGTCGACACAGCGCATGGCCATTCACAAGGTGTCATCGACATGGTACGCAACCTGAAAAACAACTATCCTGAAATAGACATCGTGGCAGGCAACATCGCCACGGCAGAAGCCGCCAAGGCTTTGGCCGAGGCAGGTGCCGATGCCATCAAGGTGGGCATCGGTCCCGGCTCCATCTGCACTACACGCGTGGTGGCTGGCATCGGCGTGCCGCAACTCACCGCGGTCATGGACGTGGCGAAAGCATTGGAAGGCACGGGTATCCCGCTCATCGCCGACGGTGGCATCCGCTACACGGGCGACATCGTGAAGGCCTTGGCTGCAGGAGCATCCTCCATCATGGCAGGTTCGCTCTTCGCCGGTGTGGATGAGTCGCCAGGCGACACCATCATCTTCGAAGGACGTAAGTTCAAGACCTACAGAGGTATGGGCTCGCTCGAAGCTATGCAACAAGGCTCGAAGGACCGTTACTTCCAAGACAACGTGGAAGACGTGAAGAAACTTGTCCCCGAAGGCATCGCTGGCCGTGTCCCTTACAAAGGCACGCTCTCAGAGGTGGTCTATCAGATGGTCGGTGGCTTGCGTTCCGGCATGGGCTATACGGGCTCACGCACCATCGAAGACCTGAAGAAAGCCAAGTTCATCCGCATCACCAACTCGGGTATCCTTGAAAGCCATCCGCACGATGTGACAATCACACAAGAAGCACCGAATTATAGTAAAAGAAGTTAAGCCATGAAAGCATCTATATCATTCCCTGAACTGCAGAACATTCTACAAGAGAAGACCGAACAAAATATCGGGTTTGCCTTCGTCGACGACAAGACCGTGAAGGTCACCTATCCCCTCAATTTGGGCATCATCAAAAAAGACCTCTCCGCCGACCTCACCATCGTCGAAATGGAGGGCAGTAACTTGCTCGTGAAAGTTGACGCAGGTCGCGGCACCGACACCCTGCTCGGTACAGCACTTAGCCTTCTGAAGAATAAGATTCCAGAGGGCTTGATCGAAAAGCGTTCCGAAGGCATGCTGTTGCTCCATCTCGGCCAAATCGAACAGGTGAAGACCGTTTTCGACGCCATTCAAGTCAACGACATCCACGTTCTCGATAGCGGATTAGAAGTGGAAGGCGGTTTGAAATAATATCAGACAAATCTCGTTATTAGAAACGATAAGCAAACAAAATATCTGAAATGAAAAACTTTAGTTTTTTGAAAATGTTTGTGTTGGCATCATTTGTCATGCCAGCCTTATTTGCCAATGCGCAGTCGAAACTCGACAAGCAGGTGTTGATGACCATTGGCGACCAAGACATCACCGCGAAAGAGTTCTGCGATGTGTATTACAAGAACAACCTCAAGAGTGATGTCATCGAGAAGAAGTCCGTTGACGAATATCTTGAGCTCTTCACCACTTTCCGAATGAAAGTGATGGAAGCCGAGCGCATGAAATTGGACACCAGCGCGAAGTTCCAAAAGGAACTGGCAGGCTACCGCAAACAATTAGCCAAGCCCTTCATGAGCAGCGACGACATCACCGACGAGCTGATCCAGGAAGCCTACCAGCGCAAATTGAAGGATATCCGTGCCTCGCATATCCTAGTCCGCTGCGATAAGAACGCCTTGCCGTCGGACACCTTGAAAGCTTACAACAAAGCTATGGAGATTCGCAAGAAAGCTCTGGCTAAAGACGCTGACTTCGGAGCTTTGGCCGACCAATATTCCGATGACCCTTCAGCCAAAGGCATGAAAGCCACCGACCAGACCCCGGCCCGCCCAGGCAACCATGGTGACCTAGGTTATTTCACCGTCTTTGATATGGTATACCCCTTTGAAACGGGTGCCTATAACACCAAGGAAGGTGATATCTCCATGCCTGTGCGCAGTGATTTCGGCTACCATATCATTAAGGTACACAGCATAACTGATGCCATGGGTTCAGTGCAAGCTGCCCACATCTTCCTTCAGTTGCCCTTCGATGCCCCTGCTGAAGACGAGGCTGCCATGAAACAGAAGGCCGACAACATTTACAAGGAACTGATGGCCCAGAACGGCAAGAACTGGAACGAAATGGTGAAACAATACTCTGACGACAAAGGCACTGTTTCGCGCAATGGCGCATTGAGCAGTTTCACTGTCAGCCGCATCGTACCCGAGTTCATCGAAGCCTGCAAGTCGTTGGAAATCGACCAAATTGCCAAGCCCGTCCGCACCAACTACGGCTATCACATCATCAAGCTGTTAAGCAAATCTGGTGTGGGTTCGTTCGAGAAAGAGTCTAATGGCTTGAGCGAGCGCATCGAGAAGGACCAGCGTTCCAAGAAATCGGAAGAAATGGTGCTCAAACAAGTGAAGAGCGAGTATAAGTTCAAGCAGAATGACAAAAATCTGGAAGCTTTTATGGCCACCATCGACAGCACCATCCTGCGCAAAGCTTACGAACCCGCCGCTGATGTGGATCTGAACGCCACCCTGTTCAGTCTGGAAAACACCCCCACCAAGGTCAAAGACTTTGTGGCCTATATTAAGGAGAAAATGACGATGCAAAAGTATGTCACTCCTGCCACTTACGCCTACCAGTTGTATGAAAGTTTCCGCAATGAAACCATTTTGGACTATGGCGATGCTCACCTTGAGGACAAATATCCTGAGTTCAAGGCTTTGGTTCAAGAATACAAGGATGGCATCATGCTCTTCGATCTCATGGATCGCGAAGTGTGGGACAAGGCGGTGAAGGACACTGTTGGCCTGAAAGAATTCCACGAGCGCAACGCTGCCAAGTATATGTGGGGCGATCGCGTTCAAGCTTCCATCATCACCGTGACACGTCCCGAGTCTCTTCCCAAAGTGAAGGCTTTGCTCGACAGCGGCGTTGAACTCGACAGCTTGAGAAATGCCATCCAGCGCGACTCCATCGGTTATGCTTTCGTCCGCAAGGGTTACTATCAAAAAGGTGACAACCAATATGTTGACCAAACTGAATGGAAGGTGGGCGTGAGAAACGAAATACCCTCCACTGTCGACCAATCAACCACCATCGTCTGCATCAGAGAGGTGCGCAAGCCCGAGCCGAAGACCCTTAAAGAAGCCCGCGGCCTCGTTACCTCCGACTATCAAGTGGAACTGGAGCAGAAATGGGTGAAGTCACTCAAAGAACGCTATCCCGTGAAAATCAACGAGAAAGTGCTGGATAAAATCAGGAAAAAGTATCAATGAAGAAGGTAGGCGTTCTTATCGGTATCGCTTTTCTCATCCTGCTGGCAGGCTGTGACTATTTCCAAAAAAGTTCGAAGGAAGTAGTGGTGGCCGAATGCTACGGCAAGTATCTGTATGAGTCTGATTTGCAAGGCATCGTGCCCGAGGGTGCTTCCATCATGGACAGCATCCAGCGTGTGAGCACCTTCATCGACTCCTGGATAAAGAGACAAGTTCTTATCCATCAAGCCGAGAACAACCTCGACAAGGCTAAGCTTGACCTCAAGAAGCAAATGGAAGAATACCGTAACTCGCTTATCATTTACGAATACGAAAGCCAGCTGATCAACCAAAAATTGGACACTATTGTCAGCGAAGACGAAATTGCCGAGTATTACGAGCAGAACAAAGAGGATTTCCAGTTACGTAACACTATGGTCAGGGTGGCCTATGTCATTCTCAACGAAGACGAAGACAAGGACAACAAACAAAAAGCTACTTTCCAGAAGCTACTGAGCGATCCCGACACATTGCTGTTGCAAAACATCGACATCCTAGCCAATTATTATGCCGTGAAAAGTTATGTCGATGTGGATCAATGGATGCGATTGGACGACCTGACAAACATCATCCCTATAGAGATCTTCAATGCGGAGAGCTTTCTGAAAAAGAACAAGTTCGTTTGTTTCGACATGAACGAATACACCTACATGGTGCGCTTTGTGGACTATCTTTTGGAAGAAAGCACCTCACCTTTGGAGATGGTGAGCGACAATATCAAGAGTGTCATCCTTGCACGACGCAAACAGGAAATGCTTGAGAAGATGAAGACATCACTATATGAGAAAGCAAAACGAGACAGGGCGTTTGAGGTTTATGTTGGATCACCTACTTTATATAATGCTGATTAGACAAGACGGAGTTTCTACAGACTCAGCAATCTCGTTCCTGAAGTCTGTAGAAAAACCAATAAAATCTTGAATTTTAAATTTTTGAATTTTGAATTGATGAAAAGAAACTGGATTATCATAGCACTGCTGTTTTTGGCCTTGCCGATGATGGCACAAAACCGTCATTCTCAAGTGATTGACAAAGTGGTGGCCGTGGTCGGAAAGAACATCATTCTGCAATCCGACATCGAGAACCAATACATCCAATACCGGTTGCAAGGCATGACCGAAGGCACGGGGAAAGAAGTGCGTGCTCGTATTTTGGAAGACTTATTGCTTCAGAAACTCATGCTCAACCAAGCCGAAATGGACAGTATCACGGTCACTGACGAGCAAGTGGATGCCGAGTTGAACAGAAGAATCCAAAGGATCGTGAGCCGCTTTGGTTCGCAGGAAAAGTTGGAAGCCCAATTCGGCAAAACAATGTCGGAAATCAAGGACGAAGTGCGCCAAGCCACCAAAGACGAGATGCTTCAGGAGCAAGTGCAGTCAAAAATCATGGGAAACGTGGTAGTTACTCCACAAGAGGTGAAAGACTTCTTCAACAGCATTCCCAAGGACAGCCTGCCGACCATCCAGCCTAATTACGAGATTGTTCAAATTGTGAAACGTCCACCCGTCAGCATCGACGAGAAGCTACAGGTGAAAGACCGCCTCTACCAGATACGTAAACGTATCCTTGAAGGCGAGAGCAGCTTCGCCACCATGGCCGTGCTCTACTCCGAAGACAAAGGGTCGGCCCGTCAGGGCGGCGAGCTTGGATTAACAGGCAAAGGCGTATGGGCACAAGAATTCGAAAACGTTGCCTTTAACCTTCGTGATGGTGAAATCTCGGATGTGGTAGAGACGGAATTTGGTTTCCATATCATCCAGTTGATTGAGCGCAAGGGCGAGACTGTCAACTGCCGCCATATCCTGCTTACGGCCAAAGTTCCCGTTGAAGCTTTGGAGAAAGCCCAAAACCAACTCGATTCGGTGGCACAGCTCATCCGCAATGGCGACATGACCTTTGAAGACGCTTGCAAGAAGTTCAGCGATGACGACTCGAAGAACAACGGCGGCTACATCGCCAATGCTGCCACAAGTGGAAACTGGCTTAGCCTACAAGAAATGAATGATTTGGGAGAATACTATCCTGAATACAAGAACCTGGCTTTCGTCATCAGCCGCCTTGAAGTAGGCGAACTCAGCGACCCTGTACCAATGACCACCAACGAGAACAACGACGCGTTCCGTCTTGTCATGGTCAAACGGAAGACCGAAGCCCATCAGGCCAACCTAAAAGACGACTACAACCTCATCCAAAACTGGGCTTTGGGTCAAAAACGCCAGGAAGCCATAGGCAAATGGGTGTCCAACAAAGCCGCCAAGGCTTTCATCCGCTTAGACGAGGCTTACAAGAACTATGATTTTTATTACGATTGGAATTTTCAATGACAAATTACACTTCAGATGTCGACGGTGCCAAGGCACTGGTCGAAAAATATGAGACCCTCCGCAAGGAAATCGGAAAAGTCATCGTCGGACAGCATGACATCATCCACGACACCATCCTGTCCATTTTCTGCCAAGGCCATGTACTGCTCGTTGGTGTGCCTGGCTTGGCCAAAACATTGTTAGTAAACACTATAGGGAAAGCTCTTGGCTTGAGCTTCAGCCGCATCCAGTTCACACCCGACCTGATGCCTTCTGACATCGTTGGTACGGAGATTTTGGACGAGTCGCGGCAGTTCAAATTCATCAAAGGTCCAGTATTTGCCAATATTGTATTGGCCGACGAAATCAACCGTACCCCACCCAAGACTCAGGCTGCCTTGCTCGAAGCCATGCAGGAAAAGAGCATCACCGTGTCGGGCAAGACCTACAAACTGCAGGAGCCGTTCTTCGTGCTGGCCACCCAGAACCCTATCGAGCAAGAAGGCACCTATCCCCTACCCGAAGCCCAGCTGGACCGCTTTATGTTCAACCTCATGCTCGACTACCCCTCGTATGAGGAGGAAATAGACATCGTGAAGAGTACCACTGTAGGCAACGTGACCGAAGTGAATGCAGTATTGTCGCCAGAAGAAATCTTGTATTTCCAACAATTGGTGCGACGCGTGCCTGTGCCCGACAACGTGTATGAATATGCAGTTAATCTGGTCGCCAAGACTCGTCCCCATACCGAGAAAGCCCACGACTGGGCCAACCGTTACCTCAGTTGGGGAGCAGGTCCTCGTGCTTCACAATACCTCATCATCGGAGCTAAGGCCAATGCCCTGCTGACGGGGAAATACTCCCCCGACATTGAGGATGTGCAACGCGTGGCCGTTCCGATTTTGCGCCACCGCATTATCCGCAACTATACTGCTGAAGCTGAAGGCATCAGCATTGAAAACATCATTGATACGTTGAAATAATTGCCTGTAGGGCTATCACATTGTGGCAACCGCTGTAAAAATTGCAAACAGCGGCGACCGTGATACGACAGCCCTACATTTCTATAGGTTCTCCTCCAATAAATTTAAATCCCCATTTGCGTTCTTTCACCAAATCGGGCACCGTTTCTCCTCCTAGGCGCACATAGCGCTTTATCGTCATCCGCGAGGAAAACACCCCATAGCCGCCATCAATGAGGGAAAACTCATTGTCGCCGCCAACGAAACCATTCGATGGGTCGTTTTCGTAGATATACTGCCGCAGTTTCTCGCCACCAGCCGCAATGGTGACTTCAACAGGGTAATCATCGATGTATCGCTTCAAGCCCACAATGTTAGTGTCACCACCGATGAACTGTTCCAAGTTTTCATAGAAAGTCTCAGGGCGATAGAAGAAAGCATAAGCATCACCATCCGCGAGTGTGGAAATGTAGCTCTCCATAAAGGTGCCCACGTTCCACGACATGCTACGCGGCACCGAATCACCATCAGGCGTACGTTGTTCCAAAAAAGTGAACTTCATGCTAACATCATAGAACGTGGCATTGGTAGCTGGATAAAACAGAAAACGACGGGGCACCATACCAAAATATTCTTTCGAGAAATTAACAGCCAAACTCTGTATATCGAATTGGCTATTGCCCACTACGTCGGTCTTCGTAGTCAATGTACGCTCAGGAAGGGCGACCTTAAGCTGATAACTGTAACGATTATTCACTCCATTCCAGTTTAAAGGCTCAGTGGTGTAATACAACTTTTGGTCAGGTGCATAGAAAATGCCCTGTTCCTTATTGTGAATCGTGATGGTGTCAAGAACAATTTCACGGATGTTATCACCATTGCGGTATTCGATGATACGAACATCCAACTTGCCTGGATAATTACTCGAATCAGGGTTGGCGGCTGACTGATAAGCATCACCTTCTACATAGAACGCGCGGGCAATCCTCACAAAGTTGGTATCAGATGTGGCATCAAGGAGGCCGTATATTATGGGCACCTGCTTATAATCAGCATAAAGGTCGATGTCGGTCGAACAAGAAAAAAATAGGGTGACATAAAGCAAGCAAAGCAATAGGTAAATTTTTCTCATCTTTTCATAGTTTTAAGGAACGACACCGCAAAAATACAAAAAAAAATCATTTCAAACAAATTTTTTCTGCTTTATTTGAATATTTTCCTTATAAAAACCGACAGCCTATAGATTCCAAACAGGAATAATACAGACCGTCGGTTTTTAAAGTATTATTCTTCGTCAACTAAAAACACCGCCACTTGGCGGATGCCACTAGCTCCGATGACCAAGGTCTGCTCGATGTCGGTGCTACGGCTCGGCCCAGTGATAAAGGTCAGCTGAGAGGGCTTGTTTTTGGCGTATTTCCGCTTTATGGTCTGGAAAGCGCTACGCATTCCCGGGACAATTTGCTCCGTTGTGGCATACACCAACAAAATGTCAGGCAAAGCGTAGGCTTCACGGGTCTGGGTCAATGTGTCAGAAAGGACGATGCTGCCTGTTTGCGCTACCAAACACTCACAACCTGTCAAGCTGACAAGCTTCTGTTTGGGTTCGCGCTCTTTGTTTTCAGAATAAGGAATGTTGTATTTATCCAACAAATGCTGCATATCAAGGCTAGTACACCACAACGGTTCCCATCCATTTTCGGGGGCCAATTGCTTAATGCACTCGGCAAACTCAGTCTCGCTCTCCAAATAAACAAAGATACCACCGTGTTCCTTAAAGTTTTGCACGAAGGTAATGGCAGTGCCATCTTCTTCCTTGATGGGCACCCAAGTCTCGGTGCGCTGGTCGATGTCCTTAAACAAGGCTTCCTGACGCTCGATGAGGGCATTACGCACTTTGGCCAACATTTGTTCCTTGAAGGTGGCGTCCTTGTTTTCTCCTTTATTGTCCCAAGCCATGACGTTTATGCATTTTGAGATTGGTTTTCGGGCTGACTCTCGCTTCTGTTTTCAGCAGCTTTCAGTGCAGCATCCTTGAGTTTCTCATCTTCCGAATTGTTCCACGGACGCTTGCCAAAGATATGCTCAAGGTCTTCGCCAAAGATGACCTCTTCCTCAACAAGCTTGGTGGCCAACTGGGTCAAGCCGTCACGATGATCGGTGAGGATGGAGATGGCTTCCTGATAGGCTTTCTCGATGAGCTTGCTCACTTCCCTGTCGATAGTCTCAGCAGTCTTTTCGCTGTAAGGCTTTGTCAAACTGTAATCCTGCTGACCCGACGAGTCATAATAGCTGATGTTACCGATTTCATCGTCCAAGCCATAATAGGTCACCATGGCAAAAGCCTGTTTGGTCACCTTCTCGAGGTCGGACAAGGCACCCGTCGAAATCTGGCCAAAGATGACCTGCTCAGCAGCACGACCACCCAAAGTAGCAATCATCTCGTGATACATTTGCTCCTTTGTAGTAATCTGTCGCTCTTCAGGCAGATACCAAGCCGCACCGAGTGAATTGCCACGCGGCACGATGGTCACCTTGACCAACGGATGCGCATATTGCAGCAACCAACTTGTCGTAGCATGACCCGCTTCGTGGAAGGCAATAACTTTTTTCTCCTCAGGAGTAATGATCTTATTCTTCTTTTCGAGACCTCCAATAATGCGGTCAACGGCATCGAGAAAGTCCTGCTTGTCGATTTCATCCTTACCTTTTCGGGCTGCCATCAGCGCGGCTTCATTGCACACATTAGCGATGTCAGCTCCCGAGAAGCCTGGAGTTTGTTTAGCCAAGAAATCCTTATCGACATCATTGCCAAGCTTCAGGCCGCGCATGTGGACCTCAAAAATCTCCTTACGTCCCACGATGTCGGGAAGTTCAACGTAAATCTGACGATCGAAACGGCCAGCACGGAGCAAAGCCTTATCCAAAATATCGGCACGGTTGGTGGCGGCTAATACGATGACACCAGAGTTGGTACCAAAGCCATCCATTTCGGTGAGTAATTGGTTCAGCGTGCTTTCGCGTTCATCATTACCACCTGTAATGGCACTCTTTCCACGAGCACGACCTATGGCATCAATCTCATCGATGAAAATGATGCACGGTGCCTTTGTTTTGGCGTTGTTGAAAAGGTCGCGGACTCGCGAAGCACCCACGCCTACAAACATTTCCACAAAGTCGGAACCCGAGAGACTAAAGAAAGGTACATTGGCTTCGCCAGCCACGCTCTTAGCCAACAGGGTTTTACCTGTTCCGGGAGGGCCAACCAAAAGCACACCTTTAGGGATTTTACCGCCTAACTTAGTGTATTTCTCAGGATTTTTCAGGAAGTCAACAACTTCCATGATTTCAATCTTGGCTTCTTCCAAACCTGCCACATCCTTGAATGTCACATTGACATTGGTATTCTTATCGTAGAGTTGCGCCCTCGACTTTCCAATGTTGAAAATCGAGCCAGCACCTCCGCCCATGTTTCGGCCCATACCACGCATGAGGATAATATAGAATACGATAAGCAGGCCAAAAGGCACCACCCAAGCAAGAATGTCAGACACCCAGTTGTTGCGTCTTACATTCGTGATATACACAGGATTAGCCACCTCTTGTTGGGCATTCTCTACCATCTCTTCGAAGCGATCCAACGAGCCTATTTTATAGGTATAGTTGGGCGTTGTAGTAAATCCATCAGAGTTGGCATTCACTTCAGGGAAATAGATTGACAAACCTTTCTGATTCAGAAAAATCTCGGCATCCTCTCGGTTGACAAGTTCAATCTTGCCCACTTCTCCCTTCTTCAACATTTCGACAAGCTTGCCCTGGTCGATTTCTTCCTGCGGTGTAACCGAATCTCTCCCCAAAAAATTCAGTCCGATGAGAGCAATTGCCAAAATGGCATAAATCCACATCAGGTTGAACCGTCTCTTGCCATTAGGCTTTTGGTCCGGTTGGTTGGGCTGAGCAGGCTGGTTCGGGTTGTTACCAGCCCCTTGAGTCTCCTTGTTATCCATTTGTAAACATTTGATTTTGATACGATTATTCTTCTGCCGCTTTCACGATTCTTTCAGCATCGGCCCAAAGATCTTCCAGTTTGTAATAACTGCGGGCCGATTCCAAGAACACATGAACGACAACGTCAACAAAATCTATCAAAATCCATTCCGTATTATCACGGCCTTCCACATGGTAGGGTTTACTATGTGTCTTCTCAAAGACCAATTCCTCTACCTTGTCGGCAATGGCATCCACTTGGGTCTTTGAAGGCGCATGGCAGATAACGAAATAATCTGTCACGGCGGTAGTGATTTCCCTCAGGTCGAGGGTGACGATGTCCTTGCCTTTCACGGCTTCCATGGCCTCAATTGTCGCGGCCACGATTTCTTCCACATTATCGTTTTGATGTCTGATTCTCATAATCACAAAAAATAGTCTGCAAATTTACGCATTTTTGGCATAACGAGCCATGTTTGACAAAAATTAACTCCGTTTCACTCCATCGAATCAAAGATTTGGAGCTCTTTGTGTCGCCGAAACAAAAGTTTTCCCTATCTTTGGGCCATAAAACCATACGACCATGAACGAACTTGAAACTTTATTTTCAAAAATCACGACCTTCGTTTTCGACTACGATGGCGTGATGACCGATGGAACCGTTTTCAGCAGCCCTGACGGGACTCCTTGGCGAGCCACCAACGTGAAAGACGGCTATGCGCTACAATTAGCCTCAAAGCTTGGTTACAAAGTTGTAGTTATTTCAGGTGCCATTTGTCCATCGATGGAAGTGAGGATGAACAGCCTTGGGGTAACCGACGTGTTCACTGGCATCCCTAACAAGGTGCTGAAACTCAAAGAGTACATGAATAAGAAAGGTCTCTATGCTGAGCAAATTCTTTTCATGGGCGACGATATCCCCGACATTCAAGTGATGAAAGAAGTGGGGCTTCCCGTCTGCCCTGCTGATGCCTCGCCCGAGGTAAAGGAAATCAGCAAGTTCGTCAGTGAAAAGCCTGGCGGAAAGGGAGCGGTGCGCGATGTGATTGAGCGCGTTCTGAAAGTACAAGGGAAATGGATGACGGCTGAGGCTTATGCATGGTAGGAACCACTCAAGACAAAACATAAAAAAGTCCTCTGAAACCAGAGGACTTTTTTATTCGTTAGGAAATTCCCAACTCAACAATACGAATTATTCCGGCTGATTTCCTCCAAGAAAGACAACAGGCATAATCAGGAATTGCTGAGCAACAATAGGATTGGAAACCTGTGTAGTTGCGCCACCAAGAAGCGTTTCACCGTCATAAATTTCAACGGTAAAGCCATTAGCCAAGACACCCTCGGGAAGGACAAACGTAAAATCTCTAGCCAAATCAGAGTAGAGTGGTTGCTTCGTGGCACACGTAATGGTGATGGTATTGCTTGTGCCTTCAAATACATAGCTCATACCATTTTTGGCATAAACCATATCACCAGCAATGTTTTCATTGGCGGTAAGGACAACTCTATCAGCTTCTCTGCCGCCCAGCAGATCCTTGAATGACACATTCAAGAAGCCACAATTGCTTTGGAAAACGAAGTTGTTACCTTCGTTGAAACCAACCATCGGATAGAGATCGTTGGCAAACCACACACCCGCCTCATAGGTTTGTTCGGCAGGGATCGTCATTTTCACGCCTTCACCTTCAACGACGGCAGGGTAGAAAGCAACGTAATCGGCAGTTTCGATTTCTTGCATAAAGGTAGCAGCATCGCCTTCTGCGGTAAAGGTAGCAACTTGTTCATCAAAGCTGACGAGGGTGAAATCCATATCTTGACCGGCAGCATTGAGGACAGTAATCGTATTACCTTCATCCCAGAACAATTCAGTACCAAGGTCGTTGGCGTGAGTTCTGACATCGTTAACGGTCTGAGGCATGGTAGCAGTGAAAGACACTTTTTGGGTATCGTTCTTCTTGCATGCAGTGAAAGCAAGAGCCACAAGGGCGCAGAGGCCCAGCATTCTTACAACTTTTTTCATTTTTTTTCTCTGATTTTTAAATTTGACAATAATTCTCTAACTAACGATTACCAATTACCATAACCTCTGGTAAATTCCATACCTGTACCGGTGAAATCGACCGGTGAAGGAACAGAAGCGCACAGTACGCCTTGCGTACCCAGTTCAATGACCTCCATTTTGGGAGCTTCATACATTTTTGCTTGTTTCATTTGTTTGAAATTTTAAATGTTAATAGTTTGTTTTTAAAATGTTAATTGTTTGATTTATAATTACTTAAAATTATTTCTACGTAGTTTTCTCAATTATTCACGCTGCAAATATACAAAGAATTAATTTATTGGTACAAAATAATGAAAAAATAATCGAAAAATTAATTGAAAAAAAATCACTGCACCACAATTCTCCGATTCAATTCCACCCCATCCTCATCCACGCAACGAAGGCGATAAATGCCTTTTTCTACGTCGATGGGCATTTGGTGGTTGAGGCGGGTTTGGCCTAAAAACTCGTCATTCAAGGTCCAAAAGATGGTCTTTTGCGGGTTGCGATGGGCAATTTCGAAAATCACCTGTTGGCGGTCGCCTCGGATGCCGATGGGAATAGTCACTTTGGCATCGCTTTTTGGATAGACGAAAGCCATCACCTCATCAGGATGGGCAGTGCCACAACCCGGATAAAAGGCAGGTAAAGGCCTGAACAAAGGCGAATGTTTCTTGTAGAACCACTCCATCACAGGCGGTAGCTCATAATACACCTCATAACATTTCTGGTCAACGGGATAGCAATCGGGACGCACCTGATATTGCCGCGACTCATCCAAAAATACCTTTTTATGATAAGGGCACACACCCGTTTGGTTCTCCACATTGCAGACACGGATCTTTTTTGTGTTTTGACAGTACTCCGACTTAGGATAGCCTGATTCGGCACACACCTCAATCTCAATGCTTTCCGAGGTGTTGGCGGGATAGCGATAGCTGTCGTTCAACTTACTGACCACATCAAACAAAATTGGGGCTGCCACACCTACACCCGTAAGACCTGGGCGGCCTTCACCATCGGAGTTGCCCACCCAAACACCTATTACATAATGGTCGGTGAGACCTACCGCCCATGCGTCCTTGAATCCGAAACTGGTGCCCGTCTTCCAAGCCACCTGCTTCGATGAAGCAAAACCGCCCCACCCTATCTGGCTCGTCGGACGCGTCAAGCCTTGCATCACATGAAAAGTCTCGGCAATGGCCTCCGCAGAGAACGGAGATTCCTTCTCGTCTATCTTCGCATTATAGTTTTCGTTCACATAAACAGCCAATTTGCGTCCCATCTTAGCGTAGGCATTGGTAATGTCATAAAGTGAAGCCTCTCCCCCACCCACAATGAGCGAAAGGCCGTAGTGATCCGCCTCGAAAACGATGCCTTTCAGCGGCAACTGCTTGAGCAAAGCATGAAACCGCTGTTGGCCATATTCGCGCAACAGATGCACGAAAGGCGCATTCAAAGAGTTCTGCAAGGCTTTGTCGGCAGGTACTGCACCCCAATACTCACCGCTGTAATTCTTTGGGGTAAAGCCTGAAAGACTCATCGGGATGTCGGGCAGGACCATTTGAGGCAACAAAGTGCCTTCATCCAGCATGGCAGCGAAAAGGAAGGGTTTCAAAATGCTACCCGTCGAGCGTTGCGCCTTCACCATGTCGACCATGGCCGCATCAGAGGCATCGCTGTTATTACCCACGTAGGCAATGATTTCATCATTCAGATAATCAACCACATACACCGCAGCATTGTCGATGTTGTTCATCACATTAGTTTCATGGTGGCGGTGCATGATGTCCAACACCGAACGTTGCAAATTGAAATCGATAGTGGAAGCGATGTGCACGCCGTGATGCTTTTTGTCTTGGTCGCTGAGGTAATAATAGGCCAGCATGGGCATGTCGAAAGGCTTGTCTGGGATGTTCTCCATCATGGCCAGTTCGGCATCTTCCTCTGAGAGCCTTGGCGAGCCAAATCGTTTGGGGATGAAGGTCTTGGAATAGGGCAAACGCTGCAACAATTCATTGCGTTTCTGTTCCAATCGCCCGCGGGAACGGCCTGGATGAATCAGAGCCGGAGAGTTGGGCAATACGGCAAGGGTGGCTGCCTCGCCCCATGAGAGCTCATCAGGCGTAGTATGGAAATAGCGCCACGCCGCCGCATCGATGCCCACCACATTGCCGCCGAAGGGCGCGTTGGCGGCATACATGTTAAGGATAGACCTTTTGGAATAGTGAAATTCCAAGCGCATGGCAAGGATAACCTCCCAAAACTTTTCGGCATAGGTACGTGGCGGGTTGTCGCGCGACATACGCACTACCTGCATCGAAATCGTACTGCCCCCTCTGACCACCTCCCCTGCCTTCATGTTATCGATGAACGATTTCACGAACGAAACAGGGTTGAAGCCAGGATGGAAGAAAAACCAACGGTCTTCGTATTCCAAGAGGCAGGCGACGTATTTCGGGGAATAGTGGTTGGTGGCGGGAAAACGCCATTGTCCGTCATCGGCAATCTTCGCGCCGAGCAGTTCGCCGTTTCTGTCCGTCAACACTGTCGAATACGGCTTGTCGAAGCGTGGCACTGGGATGCACAAGAAGCCAATGAAAAGGCCCGCAAGGACCAATAAGACAATCTTTTTTTTCTTATGTCTTGCGAGCCATTTCATCGTGTTAAACAGATTACTTCACCACACACCCACGAGCAGGAATCTGATAGAAGATCTCGGCATTATACATGTCCTCGCAGCGGACGGAGGGAATCATGTAGTTGCCTTCGTAGGTGGCGTTGGCCTTCAGGGTAAAGGTCTTCTTGCTACGAGGTGAAAGGTCGAAGTAGAAGTATGCACGGTCGTCGCGAAGGTCGATGTGCTTGGCGCCTTCGTTGCCAGTCATATCGCCACTCAAGCGGTCGTTCACCAGCTCCCAACCCGAAGGCAGGTAGTACGACAGCGCCAGTTCCGTGACTTGATACTCGCTCGGGTTGGTCACCGTCATCTGCACCTTGAGGTCGGAGCCCGCAGTCAGATTCGTCAAGTTGACCAGGTTGCCGTTCTTGTCGGTATAGCTCACCGTCATGTTGATGAAGTTGCCGCTCTCGTTCATGTCGTACTCGGGGACTGAGGTCTTAGTGAAGAGGTTGGCGATCATCTTCTGGTCGGAATTGTTCTTAATCTCGACCGAGTTGCTTCCCAGTTTAGGCGTAAAGCCATATCCAACCGAAGCCATGTTAGTATTCAGCGTACGTTCCTCACCATTCACCTTCACCGTAGCAGAGAGGTTGGTCTTGTTGACACCCATCTTCTCGGCATACTTGCCCAAGACAAAGAGTGCAAAAGCCGTCGACTGCGTATCCATCCAACGGTCACCACTGATCATGCGGCACACGCTGTTGATATTGTTCTGCACTGTGCCTTGGTCAACATCGCAAAGCATTTGGACGTATGTCAGGAACGCAAGGTCGCGGGTACGGGAACCGAAGGAAGTGTAGTAGTCGGACATCATCGTACCGTCTTCAACAACTGGCAACAGGTTCTGCGCAATGCTCGTCTTACCCGTTTGGGCGAAGGCGGCAGCAGCCAAAGCCTTAGTCAAGTCGTAGCGCATATCCAATTCCTTGAAACGGTTCATGGCACCCATCTCAGCCTTGCCAGCCAAAGCCAGCACAAAGAGACGATAGGCTTGGATGGTTTCGCCCTGCTTGTAGTCGGGGTTGTTCTTCCACTGCTTGGCACGGTCGGACTGGTATTTCAGCAGACCGTCTAAGAAATATTGCGGCACGTTGTAGCCCTGCTTGTTGGCCTCGACCAAGAAATGCAAAGCGTAAATCTCGGTCCACGGGTTGGTGTAATTGCCACCAGGCCAGTTAGTCATCGAGTTGTCTGACTTCTGATACGACTTCAGGTTGGTGATGGCCCACGTAATGTTGTTACGCATCTCTTCTTTTTCATTATCACTGAGTTGGATGAAATAGTTGAGATAGAGTTGCGGGAAAGCTTTCGAAGTCGTCTGTTCGAGGCAACCGTGAGGATAATCAATCAAATAATCTATACGGCCAAAGAGGTCGACAGGCAGCAACGACGACACGGTAATGTTGCCTTGTTGTGTGCCAGCCATGCCTGCGAGCTCAAACGGCACGTTCACCGTCTGACCCGCTTCTATCTCCTTAGTAATGGTATTGCGACGTTCAGCGTATGGCATACGGATAGGCATCAGCGTCGATGACTCGGCTGTGTAGCCATCGCCCGTCACTGAGACCTTCAATTCTGCATTACCCAATGTCTTCGGGATACTCGTCCTGACAGCAACGATGCCTTCGCCATTGCCATCAATCTGAACCGTAGTCGGCAAACTGCCAACGGGCTCCAAGTTCTTGTTGTCGAACTTCACCTGCAAGGTCTTGTTCTTCATCGTGGGTGCCTGCACCTGCACCTTGAGGTTCAACTCATCACCAGGAGCCACCACACGTGGTGCCGAAGGATAAAGGTTGATGGGGTCGACAACGGTCATTCGTTTGTCAGCTGAGCCGAACGCTTTGCCATTACCCTTAGCCACCACCATGAAGCGAAGAGCGCCAGAGCACAGCGGCACCTCGAAACTATGCGTATTGGTCTCACCAGCCTTCAGTTCGAATGGTCCTAAAGTGACCGCGTATGCCTTGAAACGTTTATCAAGAGTGACTTCCTGGTTGAGGATGCCGTCACCACCGATAGCATAAACGGAGCCCAACTCGCCACTGAATGCATCAACGACGGAAGCATAGTTATCCCAAGTGCGCACACTCAATGATTGCTTGCTGTTGAAGTAGCCATAAGGATTCGGCGTCGAGAAGTTGGTCAAGCCAAGGATGCCTTCATCGACGACTGCCAAAGTATAGGTCATGGCTTGCTTGTTGGCTTCTGCAACCTTCACGTCAATCTTTTTCTTGGTGTTGGCCGTTTCAGGCATCTGGATATTGGGCTGTAGTAGCATCTTCTTGTTCTCCACTTTAACCGGTACCACGCCATAAAGACGGATAGGCATATCGTTGGCTGCGTCGTGCGGCTGAATCAGTGCCACATAGATGTACACGTTCGGAATCATCTCGTCCGTAGCAGCAATTTCCACCTTACCTTCCTGACCAAGATTTTCCACCAGCATGGATTGCAGCACCTTATCGTTGGCCTCCACCGTGACTAAAGCCTTAGCCTTTTCGTTGGCAGGGAAGGTCACAACGATCTTCTCACCCACCTGATAGCTATCGGCAGTGGCCTTCATGGCCAATTGTGCAGGCGCTCCCGAAGCAGAGGAGGAATGGCCATAACCCCAGTCGAAGGAAATGACTTTGGCGAACAGGTTGCCACCCTGCTTGTCATTGACAACAAACAGATAGTAGCCCCATTTCTCATCGGGGATGTTGAAAGTAACTGAAGTTGTGCCATTACAAGTCAAAGTGCCATTTTGTGTAGGAGCCTTGTAAGTCCCCGAAACATAGCGCTGCAAGGAATAGTCATCTTCGCTCGACCACCACCAATAGGAATCCAACCTATAGAGTGCATACTCCAATGCAACCGCCGATTTGTAGGCAGTGCCATTCTCGCTCACCATGGCGATATTGAATTTCCAGTCCTTGTTGGTATCATAATAACTGCCGTATTTCGAGGAGGTCTCGGGCAGTTCCACACCCACATAGCGCTCATAGGGCGAGAGTTTCGTCTTGAACGAAGCGATGCTGAAGTCGCCACCTTGCTCGAAGACCTTCACCGTGAAGGTGCCGTTCATCATCTGAGCAGCATACACATCCTTCAAAGGGCCAAAGCCAACATTGGCGACGCCCTCTGAATTAAGATTGCCGCTGAAGAGCGACAATTCCTGTGGCTCAAAGTTCTGGGTCTCGTTGACGAAAGTATAATTGGCAAAATCCTTGAAAGTGGTCTCGCCTTCACGCAATTTAACATCCACTTCAGCCTTTAAACCATTGGCTTTCATCCCATTAAGCCATCTTGAAGTGAGGTTAACACGGTCATTGCGAGATATGCTGACCACCTCTGGCAAGTCAAACTTAATTTCCAAGCGGTTGGGCTTTACGGTCTCCACACGAAGGTTTTGGACAATGGTGTTTGTGCCCACCTTGTAACGCGCCATCCAAAGGCCAGTCTCATCGGAGACATTCGTCGGAACGGTGAAGCAGTAAATGTCGTTGACTGGTTTGGTGTTCACCTGCTTGGCATACAGACGACCTGTAGCATCCAGCACTTCAAGGACAACAGGATAGTCATCCGGAACAGTTGACTCCAAATCGTTGAGCATAAGGTTGAGTTGCAGCTCATCGCCCGGACGCCACACGCCACGGTTGGAGTAAGCAAAAGCGGATACGCCTTTCTCCACGGCCTCGCCTGCTATATCGAAACGGCTGTATGACAAGGCATTGCCATCATTCAACTTAATGACCGACTTACTGCCTTTCTTATCGGTAGCCACCAGGAAGGCAGGACGATTGACACATTTCAATTGGGCATGGCCCATGGCATCAACACTACCCTTAGCTATTTCCTGCTTCTGGAAGTTGTATGCTTTGACCAAAGCTCCAGTAGCTGGTTGGGCATCCGAAATCTGATAAACATAGGCATCAACAATGTCGTTACGGCCCATCTTTGCCGTCACGGCAAGGTCGCTGACAACGATGTTCTTCTTCTCTTCCACATAGTTGTAATAGTAGTAGCCGTTGGGATCGCCCCACTCGCCATCGTAGTTATATTCCTTATAGTCGTAGCTTTGGCCATCCCAATAATCGGCCTCTCTGGCCTCATTGTCGACCACGGCCTTCTTCATTTCTTCGGAGGCGAAAGTATAGTCGGCAGGACCAAAGTTAAGGCTCAACTGATACATCGCGCCAGGTTCCACCTTGATATAATCGGAAAGCACGATGGGGAAAGTCTTCCATTGGTTGGCATACGGATTGTCGATGGCAAGACGCACCTTCTTTTCCAAACGACCCGCCTTACGCACACCGTAAGTCTCGTTAAGTTCGTTGTCCTGCAAGAAGGAAAGGATATTGTCGTCGAAAACACGGATAATCCTCAGTGTCACTGCGTTGAGGCAGATAGCATCGAAATACACCGTGGTCTCGTCCACATTGGGAATGATGACGCCATCATCGGTCCAGCGCACTTTGGGCAAGTTGTCAGTCAAGTCGAAATCAAACTGATAGTCGCTTTGCAGCACCATGCCATTGTCGGCACGAATGCCACTACCCACGGTCATCTGCAATTCCGAAAGCTGGTATTTATACAAGGAAGACTTGTCGAAATAGAAATCAATCTTATTTCCCTTAATGTCAGCCTTGTAGCCAAGATTTTTGTTGAAATCCACATAACCCGAAAGGTTTTGGTTCTCCTTCAGGGGTTGTGAGAAGACCAGTGTGCCCTTGCTGGCCACCTTGTCAACATCAAACATCACTGGCTCGTAAGTGTCTTTGGCATACACCATCAGGTTACGCTCCATCTTTGCCTTGCAATCGAGAGCCTTGCCTTCGAGGACAACAGGAACCTCATAGTTGGTATTTTTACGATTGAAGTTCTGTAACTCGAAATCGTAAACATTGTTGCCCACATAAGTCACCTGCACGGGATGACTCTTACGGAAAGACTCATCGAAAAGGTTAACGACCTCGTCTTGGTCGGCAGGAACCGCAAAAGCCACTCGCATGAGGTAATTCATCTCCTCGTTCGAAGTGCAAATAGGCTGCACCGTGACGAGGCTGAAGTTCTGGCGACGCACCCCAAAACCGAACTCAAGGGTCTGGTCGGAAGCCACATTCACGAAGTCCGACATCTTGAATTTGCAGACGTAGTTCTGGTTTTTGTCGATGTCGTCGTACTGGAAGCCGATGGTGTTCTCGTCAATCCACACAGCCTTGCCCTTCAAAGCAGGCGTGAAATTGAAGGCTTTGGCAGAAATGTCCTCACCATATTTCACCTTGAGCAGTTCAGGGTTACTGAAGCGCACCACGATAGGCTCGCCAGCAGCAATCACACCGGAGGTGTAGCTGTCCAAGAAGGGCAGCAAGTCCTGGCTGATAGGCTGGATGCGCTCGACGAAGGATTTTGAACTCACAGTCGTTGTTCCCTTCTTGCCGCACGAGGGCAAAAGGCCAAGCAGCAACACTCCAACAATCAGACTGATGCCGCTGATTCTTTTCATTCTTTGTTTTGTGCTCATATCATTTAGATTTTAGATGATTTCGAGAGTACAAAAATAGAAAACCTAATTAAAACAAAAAAGCCATTTTTCATTTTTTCATTGAAAAACGGCTTTTTTCAGGTAAGTTTTATGGTTTTACGCTCCACAACCCACCTTTCGGAAACGAGCTCAGTCGCTCCTTCTCATTGATTTTATTCTTTCACCACCTTGCGCACGCACTTTCGTCCTTCATTGTCGGTGATGTTGACGAAATAGACGCCTGCCGGCAAGCCGCTGAGGTCGATTTGCAGGCGTTCACTCTCGCCCGTGACGGAAGCTACACGCTGGCCAAGTGCATTGATGACTTCGGCCGATATCAGGTCCTTGCCCATGATGGTGACCAGGCCGTTAGTGGGGTTGGGGTGGACGGTGGCGAAGGCATCGGAGACGTTTTCTTTTACATCCCATGTAAAATCTGTCTGACCTAAACGCATAGGGTAGTCTGGAATGGTACAAAAGGCCATACGGTTAATGCATAGCAATCCTTCTGTCCATTGGGGTGGTGCCGTGGTCCAATGCCAATTCATGGAGCATTCCATCCATCCGTAACAATAGTGCGTCTCTTGATCAGCTCCCGTGATTTCGTGGCGTATGGCAATCATAAGGTGGTCCTCAGTAATGTCTGGTTCGATAGCAGTACCGCCTGAAACAGCTTGGTACATATAATCGTCCCACTTTGATATACCGTCAGGTATATTTCGAAGCGTGTCTAAACGCACACCTTCTGGAAGATAGGTAAAAACCCACATACACCATCCAGGCATTGTAGGATGGCTAATGACATCATATAGAAAACAAGGGTATACAGACCATCCAGCCTTGTCGGCTTTGATGCCTAAAAAAGTAGCTTTGTTGATTGTAGTAATGCCAGCCGTGGTGTGAAAATCATAAATGGAGTCTCCGTCTATATCGAAATGTGTTCCTATGGATGGTAATCCGTTTCTAGAGAAATCACATACATCTATGGAATCCAAATATATGATTTCGCCTTGTTGGGCTTGAAGGCTGACAAAACAAAATAACAAAAAGGTTAGAGATAGAAGTTTTGTTTTCATATTATTATGTTGTTGATTTATTATGTTTATAGGTTTTCAGGACACTCTTGCACGATAAGCGTCATTTTTGCGCCTTGCGGCAATTCAAAAGGTTGGTCTATTGAAATGGATTCTGCAGCCCGAAAAGTATGATTTGAGTTTTGAGGAACTATTAGTCCATTTGTGGATCCTATTGATATGGAGTGTTTTACGCTTGCCGAATAATTTTGCCAATCTGTGGTTGTGCGGATAAAAACATCCTCAGAGCAATCGGTTTTTAGTTTGTATGCTTTTATGTAATCTATTATTAACTTATCAGTGCCAAACCATGTTAGATTTCCATAATATATGCCAATTGCGTAGGAGACTAACAACCATTTTCTGTATTGTGGGATATGCTCTATGTTTCGGTATTCACTTACAACGTTTCCGTCACGATACCATTTTACATAATCGGGCATCCATTCAAGTCCAAATGTATGGTATTCTCTTAAATCGGGTACATTTGAAGGCAAGTGGTAGTATTCTTTCGCATAATTAATTGCATGATTGTTTGGGTCTAAAGAATCAAAAACATAAACACCGTTGGGGTTGTGCCAGATGCCAGAACTATAGCCATGTAGCATATCATCTTGGCTGTCTGCGTTTGAATATTCCATTATATCAATTTCTTCGTATGATTCTGGACCACCACCGAACAACCAGAAACAGGCGTGAGCATCCCTGTGTGCTGGCGTTTTAAAACAAATTTCATAATACCCGAAACCGAATTTCGGAAGGCTTTGTATCATTCCAGATAGATAGTTATTGTGCGGTTGTTCACAATTCTCACATATAGCACCTGGAATATTTTGAGGAAGAATGTAGTCTCCATTAGTGCAACTCAAGTCGTCTTCTCCTTTGTATTCTGAAATAAGACTCAAAACATCATTTTCAAAAACACAATGTGAAGGCTGATAAACTTGATGATGGTATTCATCTGTAAAAACAGTACAAGGATAATACGCCCCACAACTACACCTCCAAATAATAGTAGGATGTTCCGAAGATGTTAGTTCATTAAAAGAATAGGTATCCCATCCTCTTCCTGTACTAATAAAACCGTCATTTAGAATTTCTTCCCAATTATTATCTTCAACAAGGTCAATCTGCGCCATTATGTTCATCGTTATAAACATTATGCCGCAAAGGTATACAAACTTTTTCATGGCTACGTAGTTTTTGGTCACTTTTTACCATTCAAAAGTCCGTTTTCCCTTAGAATGGATTCCAATTGGTCAATCCTGGCCTGCTGTTCCTTGAAGGCCTCGACGAGTACGGTCACTATGGCGTTGTAGTTGATGCCCACTAGACCGCTGGGGTCGTGGCGCACGGCCTCGGGCAGCACATCCTCCAACTCCTCGGCCACCAAGCCTGCTGTGCGGCCTTTTTCCAAGTCGTGGAGCAGACCTTCCACAGCATCAGGGTCGACATAGTCGCTGTTCTCGATTTCTTCGGGCGTGATGCCCTCAAACTCGTCCGAATCCAAAAAGTAGCCTTTCATCATAGAGACCATCCCCGAAGCATCTTCGATGGGGTGGACAGCTTTGTTTGGCTGGAAGGGCTGTGCTATGGTGAGGTAGCTGCCGTAGGCGTAGACGTTTCCGTATCCCGAGACGTAGAAAGACAGGGGGACCAAGGGCAAATGTAATTGAGGGGGAATCACAGCCCATGCCCTGACAAGGGAATTGTACGTTTTGGTTTGGGAAGTCAGCTCGTACGCGGTGGTCACGTTAGGCTCGATGGACATCACTCCTGAAGTCGGGATTTGGATTCCAGAGGATGTGGTCGCGCTTTGCAGGCTGATTTGTCCAGTGTTGTGGACCTTGATGGCTGTTTGCGCCTGTGCCGCCATTGTAAGCAGCACGATGGCTAATGTCAACAATGTCTTTTTCATTTTTTTTGTGTTTTTAAAGATTTGTAATTCAATTACGTTGTTCAATCTGTTACTGTAAACTCACCATAATACATGTCCCCATTGGGAAGTGTGAAAGTGATGACATAGTCCCCTGTTTGGGAGAGGTAATTCTGTAGGCCGTTGGGCGTGAGAACCCAAAGGCTCTCCACCGTGACGCCAGAAGCTGTGGTGATTTCAATCGCCACTTGGCCAAGGTTTTCGGTGAAGACCACTGTGAGTATGTGGCCGTTGATGGAGGCTTGGATGGAAGAGCTTTTGGGAATGCCTTGATTGTTACTTTCCCTAATAATGATATGGCTAAAGCCGTCCAAAGCACTGATGCCATTGGCTCCACACCATGCAGCTGGTATCAGCAAACCGAGCAGCAGGGCAGTATGTTTTAAATGAAAGTAATTTTGCATAACGATTACGGTTTAAAGTTTCGCTGACAAAACTACGACATTAAAACAACAGCAAGTTAGAAAAATCGAATTCGATTTTTTCGGTTTTTTTCTTAATAACTTGATTTTCAGTTTGCCATTAAACTATGAAGGGTGACGGCAACACGATCTTCAGAACCTAAAACCTTCTTCAGACGCTTTTCGCGGTCCCAAATCGTACTGAGGGAATGCTGAAGCATGACCGCAATCTGCATATTGTCTAAACCTAAAAGGCAAAGATAACAATACATAAAATCTTTTTCCTTTAACTCGGGATATTGCAGTTTCAGTTTTTCGAACAACAGGCCGTAATGCCGTATGGCCGCTTCCTTGAGTTGGGCTTTTTGAGCGTCAGTGAGGGCGATGCTGGCATAGGCAGAAACAGGAACCGTGGACTTTATAGGATTGCTCCTGTCGTTGCAGACAGCAAGGATTTGCTGGCAAACGGGTTCCTCAGCATAGCTTTCCGCTTCATTTTGTTCTTGCTTATACGACAATGGGGCTATGGGTGCAGCTGTTTTGCTTTGCGCTTTCAAAGTTGCATTGCTCTGCCTAAGCCTTGCGGCCAAAGCCGCCTGCTGCATCTTGTGGGAATGTCGCTCGGTTTCAATTTGCATTTCAAGTTTCCTTTTATGCCGTTTATTTTGGACATTCAAGATGATGATCATTAACAATATAAACAACAGACTTCCAATGATTGCAATTACTTGTTTTGCATGTTTTTTAGTTTCCATCTGGTGTTGTCGGTCTGTTCTTGTCTGCAAAAAGGCATTGTATATTTTAGTCAGTTGGGATTTTATTCCGCTATTGTTCTCTTCTTTACTGGCAAAAGGAACCAAAAACTCAGCATATTCATGCATTTCAGAGGCCCTATCTTGAGTCTTGCAAATCTCTACCAGCCATTCGGCTGTTTGCTTTTTGATGCCAATGCTCGTTGTTTTACAGTAAACCATATTTAAATAATGCCAAGCCGAGTCAAATTTCTTCTCACGATAATAAACCTCACCGATAGATGCACAACGAGCCATATGTTCCATAGTGCTCTCCGATCTCGAAAGCAGATTTTCTAATTGTAGTAAAGTTGCATCCGCTTGCAGAGAGTCTTTCTTGTATTTCAAATAGGCTTGGTGGGCAGCTATATCCCTATACATTATGGTATTTGTTGTCCGCATGGCTGTTGCTGCCCTTTGGTAATAGTATTCTGCACTATCCAATTCATTCATCATGTCATAGTGAGAACCTATTTCGTTCAATACCCAAGACAAATTCCATGATGATAGTATTTGATTTTTATAATATGGTAGTGAGCATTGCGCAAAATAAATGGCTGATTCATGAATGTAATAATCAGAGAAAATATCGGTCAATCTTGTATATGTCAACGCCATAAACCGCGCCTTATGTCCTACCAACTCCTTCTCCTCAAAATGCTCCTCCATCACCTCCAAGGCCTTTATGTATTCCTTGCAGGCTGGAACTGCACTGTCGTTTTCGTAATAGCCTACACCATTAATATAATGGGTACGGGCATCCAAAAACGCGATATTTTGGGCGGACGCACGCTGTGCGTCCCTACGCGGTCGGGGCTGTAGGGACACACCGCGTGTGTCCGCCAACATCGTCAACGAATCAAAATAATTCACGGTCTGCTGCAATTCCCTGCGGTTGGTCTGGGGATAATCGTTTTTGTATAACAATTCGGATAACAATAGGTTGGCGTAATGGCGGTTGTAGGCCGTGGCGGTAGAGATGTGACGCGCCGCGTCCCTACAACAGGTGTCAAACCAAGGCAACAACCGCAACAACGCGCTGTCGGGCTGGCTCCACATGAGGCTGTCGATGGCGGACAATTCGGGGGACGGCCCTTCGACAAGCTCAGGGGCCTGCGGTTTTTGAACACAGGTGGCGAGGGCAAACAGAAACAATCCTATAATGCTGAGCGGCTTCATAGCCGCAAAAGTAGGAAAAAAATCAATATTTCGCCTTAAGCGTCAAGCCAAAATAGAATCTATCTACAGGCTCATTCACCCAAAGGTCGTTGTCCATGCGGGCGAAGGCGGAAAGCGTGTATTGCCGTGTCAGACGGTAATCCACCGAAAACACCGTGCGCAGGTTGTCGAGACCGCCTTTCTTGGGGTCGTTGGCGAGCCAAAACAATTCGGTGGAGAACGCATACTTCCAACGGCTATTCATGGGTTGGTAGGTCACCTTCAAACGGTTGCGCCAATACAGCCTCGGATTGACACGGTGCTCACCCGTGCGCTCGTCGAAGAAGGTGCCCATGGCCTTGCTGCGCACCTGAAACTTGAAGCGACGGTATTCCTCCGTGTAGGTCACCTGCAAGCCCAAGCGGCCACGGTTCTCGTAATAGCCTCGGTCGTTGTAGCGGCGGATATAGTCGGCGGTGAGTCCAATGTTCATGCGGTTGTGCAGACAGGTGTAGTCCACGCCCATAGAGTTAAGCCAACGGTCGAACTGCGAAAAGTTGTGGTCGAAGCGCAGCTCCTCTTCTGCCGACAGACCCCAAGGTCCACCCAAGCCCGCCTCAGCCTCAGCCGAGACAATGCCACCGAAGTCGGTCGTCCGTTCGCTTTGCGCGAAAGCCCCAACCGTGAGCAGCACTAATAATATGAGTAATAACCTCTTCATTTTTCCTTTTCAACTATGGTTTATGACTATGGCCAATGGTTTGCCTTTACGTAAAAGCAGCCATAGGCCATAAGCCATAGTCTACACATCGAAATCCTTCAACTTAGTTATAGTATCAATCGTATTCACCTCGCCGTCGATAGGCTTGTAGTACACCTTGACAAAAGCCACGTCGCGCAGGTAGTCGATATGCCCCACCTCCACTTTACTGATTTCCAACCCTGTGCGTTCGACGAGGTCGGCTTTCAAGTCTTCCTCCTTACCGTGCTTAGTGTTCTCGATACGGTCGTACAGGATAATCTTCGTGGCAGTGTGTTTCAGCAGCTTCGTGCCATCCAACAACCAGACAATCAGCACTACCATCAGGTTCACCGCCAAAAGCTCAATATAACTCGTAGAGAGCGCCATGCCGTTGACGATGCTCAGACCCATCACCACGAAGAGATAGGTCATCTCACGGATTTTGATGGTCTCCGTTCGGTAACGTATCATGCCAAAGATGGCAAAGAGGCCCAAGGCGTAGGCGATGTTCATCTTCATGTTCTCCATCAGCGAGATGATGAGGAAGATGACCGCCGCGAACATAATGAAAGTGAAATAATAGTCCTTGCGGTTGGCTTTCTTGTAGTAGAAGAAATGAATGATGACCCAGCAGACAAGGATGTTGAACACAAAACGGATCAAGGTCGTCCAAAGGCTTTGGGCATCGAAGAGCGGTACACCGAGGAAATCCATGGTGGAGGCGCCGCCGCCAAATTCCCGCGCAATGTCAGGATCGAAGTCCTGTAGGTTGATTTGTAGTAGATTCATATTTGTTGATTGTTGATTGTTTAACTGTTTAATTGTTGTTGGCTTTAAGCTTTAAGCCGTAAGCAATAAGCAGCGCTTTGACGAGCTGACTGCTTATAGCTTAAAGCTTACGGCTTATTGCTTTTTAGCTTTTCAATTCTACGTAATTTCTTCTTAAACCGATTCTGTTTCACCTCGGGGCGGGTCAGGCAGGTGCCGATGCAATATTTGCTGACCTTGAACGGCCTGATTCTCAATTCAAAAAGCACATCCTTAAGTAGGGAATGGGCGCGACCATCCTGTTTCAACTCCATCACCGCCAAAGGCGCCACCGATGCAGTTTTGCCGTTGCGCAGGTTTTCGAAATGCAGGTTGCAATCGATGGTGAGACGCTCTGTTTTTTCGAAATTCACCAAGGTAATTCGGTCGAAGATGGTAACCAAATGCGGGCTCAGTGAACCGATTGGATAAGGCTGTTTCTCAGCCAAGAAGGCAGCCGCATCAGGGTTGTCAAGGATATTAGGGATAGGTTCCACGGCAATGCGCTTCTTTTTGGTTCGGCCCTTGTTGTTCTTATGCTTCACCTCACAGAAAGTCAGGTGGGAGTCGACATAGGTACGCACACGCACCTTGTCGCGCACCAGATGGCGGTCATGATGGATGAGGTACATGGTCAGCTCGGGGGTGTCGTAATACACTGTGCTGTATGGTGAGAAACGGTTACCTTCCACCTCTTGGGCATAGTATTTATCATGAATTCCCAACAAAATAGCACGAAGCTGATCTTCCGTCACCACATATTTCGTGTCAATGCGGTTCATCAGCTTCACAGCGCTCATTTCGTCGAGCGTGATTGGCTTCATGCCTTGCACTATGCCAAGAATCTCTTCCACACCAAATTATTTTGGAACGTACTCAAAGGTCTTCACCGACTCCAGCTTCCCATTCGGGTAGTAGTTTTTCTGGCATTTCTTGGAGCCGTCCTCGTTGTACTCGAACTTGCGGATACGCACCACTTTGTCGCGGTCGTTGTACTCGATTTCGCGCACCACCTTGGCTGTGATGTCGCTATTGGCAGGGTACTCGCTCACCACGCGCCACTTCTGGCCATAGCTGGCATATTCGATTTCCTCAATCTTACGTCCCAATTCATCGTAGGTCGTCACACGGTCAAGGAATGCGCGTTTGTCGCCTGCTGCGGTATTCCATTCCTTCAGCACCATGCCCTTACGGTTTTCGCGTTTGATGATGGTACTCTCTGAGACCGACTGGGCAAAGCAACCGACACTAATGGCCACAAAAGCCATAATAACCAATAACTTCTTCATATTCAATTTCTATATTTAAAATTCATCATTCTGCATTCCGCATTACACATTACACATTAATAATCACTTCAAATTGTTCAGGAAGTTCATAGATTTGTCCTGCCTCATCAACGGTGATACCTTGGAAGACAAAATCCGGGATTTCCGTTCCGATGTCATCGGATGCTGTAAACACCTCATATTCGCCAGGTTGCAGTTTTTGGAAAGCAAAGTATCCATCGGGACCCACACGGGTATCATCGAAGGGGATATCCTCACCCATTCTACGAATATAGACGCGATGCTCGCAGGCCCAACCCTCACCACGGTAACTGCCATTGTGGTAATAGGCAGCATGAACACGACCTTTTACGATGGATGTACCGTAGGCCTTGCCATCATGGATATAAAGTGTAGGCACATTCATCACTGCGCCCTTGGTCAAATCAACCTTCTCACTCACGGCCACTTTCTCGCCCGAAGGCAAAGTGGAATAGGCGAATACAGTATAATTACCTGGCAATAGATATTCAAACCGATACATGCCATCGGCACCCGTTTCGACATCATCGCCGAAATAAGCCTCGTCACCATAAATGATAAACACATCGGTCTTGGCTGCTACCATAGTGTCGGGAGTCAAAGTATAGTCGTCATCGGGATGATGCACGAGTTTCACATAGCCCTGCACCGTACCTGTTCCGCCTTCACCCGGACCTTTGTTACACGATGGCATAATCATGGCCAATGCAAGAAGTGTCATCAAAAATCTTGTCATTCTATTCATTTCGTTGAAAAATTAGGGTACAAAAATATACAATTTAAGCTTTGTTCGAGGTTTTTCATCCAATTATCATACCAATTGCCATAAAAACCAAGAAAACTGTCAAATATTGGCACAGACTTTCTTCAGCACGTCCACGAAGATTAGCACATTCTCTTCAGAAATGCCCTCCAGTGCCTTGTTCATCGTTTCAATCGCCAACTGCTTGGTGGAATCTTTAAGGGCCATGCCCTCTTTGGTAACCACTATATTATTCACACGACGGTCTTCCTTAGACACCGAGCGGGTGACAAGACCTTTTTTCTCCAAATTGTCGATGAATTGGGTGACCGAGTTCTTGTCCTTTTGAATGATGAAAGCGATCTCCTGCTGCGTAAGCGTACCTTCGTTCCATAAGGTATCCATAACGAGGTATTGCTCTGCCGTTAGGTTGACATTGTTCTTCTTGAAGACCTCAGCAAGGTACTTCTTAAGCTTGCAATTCAGGATGTTGACATAAACACCTGCTTGTTTTACGAGTATCATATTATCCCATTTTTATGATTATATCCGTTCATGGAAATGCAAAGATAGGGATAATATGCAATTTTACAAAAAAAAGATGCAATTGAAAAAAAACGTCATTGCGGGGTTACCTCCGCAATGACGTCAAAAGATTCAGAATTGTCCTCGTTATAAAGCGAGTCTTATTCAATTCTCATATTCGGCACTTCCGTTCCATCATAATAGCCCTTGTCGAGCTTCTGCCTAACCTCGGCAAAAGCGTTCAGCGTGTAGTTGACATCGTCCATGGTGTGGGCGGCTGTCGGAATGATGCGGAAGATGATCATGCCCTTGGGGATGACGGGATAGGTGATGACCGAGCAGAAGATGCGGTAGTTCTCGCGTAAGTCCATGGCAATGTTGGTGGCCTGCACCACGTCGCCTTGCACGTGCACCGGCGTCACGCATGCCTCTGCGGGACCGATGTCGAAACCAAGATCGCGGAAGCCTTTCTGCAAGGCGCGGGTGACCTTCCATAACTGAGCACGCAAGGCATCACCCTCGGCGCTGCGGATGATTTCCAAACGCTTCTCGCAGCCTTCCACAATGGCCAGCGGCAAGCTCTTGGCATACATCTGAGAACGCATGTTATAGCGCAGATACTCAATCACATACTTCGGTCCAGCCACAAAACCACCGATAATGGCCATAGCCTTGGCATAGGCGCCAATATAAATGTCGATGTCGTCCATCACGCCGAAATGTTCGGAAGTACCGCGACCGTTGGGACCCATCACACCGAAGCCGTGGGCATCGTCAATGAGAATGCGGAAGCTATATTTCTTCTTCAAGGCCACGATGCCGGCGAGGTCGCCCAAGGCGCCCGTCATGCCATACACGCCCTCGGTGATGACAAGGATGCCGCCACCCGTCTTGGCCACTACCTCAGTGGCGACCTTCAGCTTCTTCTCCAGGTCTTCCATGTTGTTGTGGCGGTACTTGTACTTGTTGCCGATATGCAAACGAATACCGTCAAGCAGGCAGGCATGGGCTTCGTTGTCGTAGACGATGACATCATGCGGGCTAGTCAAAGTGTCGATGGTTGACACAATGCCCTGATAGCCGAAGTTGAACAGGTAGGCGGCTTCCTTCTTCTCGAAGTCGGCCAGCTCATGCTCGAAATGCTCGTGCATACGAGTATGACCTGTCATCATACGAGCACCCATAGGGGCGGCGAGGCCGTATTTGGCGGCGGCTTCGGCATCCACGCGACGGATCTCAGGGTGATTAGCCAAGCCCAAATAGTTGTTCAAGCTCCAGCAGAGCACCTCCCTGCCATTGAAGGTCATGCGCGGTCCGAGTTCGCCTTCCAGACGCGGAAAAGCGAAATAACCATCGGCACGTTCACGGTATTGCCCAATCGGGCCACCGGAATCCTTTGATATTCTTTCGAAAATGTCCATTATTTTAGATTTAAGATTTAAAGATTCAAAATTCAAGATTTAATCTAAGGGCGCCCATGTCATTCCAAACAGAGAATATGCGATCGGAATCTATGGGAGACCGACTTACGAGCCACAAAATTAGTAAATATATTGATTATCCCAACATGAAGGAATTATTTTTATCTTTGCAGCCATATTAAAACGGCCCTTCGACGTGCTCAGGGAGCTATGGCCATTGAGCCTGTCGAAATGCCGACAATAGAAGTACAACTGTATGTTAGACCTCAAAAACAAAACCGCCCTCATCACTGGTGGCGGGACAGGCATCGGGCAGAGCATTGCACTGCATCTGGCCAAGGAAGGCTGCCACCTCGTGCTGACAGGCTTGGGCATCGATGATCTCAACAAGACCAAGGAGATGTGCGAAAAATACGGTGTGCACGCCTATGCCACCGAGACCCAACTCGACGACTACACCTCCATCAACGAACTCTACGACTTCGTGATGTCCAACAACTTGAGCATCGACCTCTTCGTGCTCAACGCAGGCATCTCACAACGAGAGAAGGCTTTGGACACCGACTTCAACGTCGATGAGAAAATCCTGAAAATCGACTTCATGAGCGGTGTCTACCTGGTGAAGAAATTTGGCGACATGATCAAAGCCAAGGAACATGTACAATTCAGCGTGACCACTTCCCTATCGGGCTTGTTCGGTTTTCCGCTTCGCTCGGCCTATTGCGCCGCCAAGCACGCCTTGTTCGGTTTCTACGAGTCGCTGGAGCTTGAATACGACAACATCAACGTCACCTTCCTCATCCCCGGACGCATCAACACGCAAATCAGCAAGAGCGCGCTGATGGGCGACGGCACAGCCCACGACAAGATGGATGCGGGACAAGCCAATGGTCTCGATGTGGACAAATGCGGTGCCATCGCCGTGCGTGCCATCAAGCGGCAGAAGCACCGCAAACTCATCGGTCGCACCGAGCTGCTGATGGCGTATATCCATAAGTATTGCTTACCTTTGTATTATAAACTATCGAGAAAAATATCGGCAACATAAGGCTTCTAGCCTCTGGCTTTTGGCCTCTGGCAGCACCCAAAAAGGAATAGACTTCAAACCTTGATTGAAGCTGCCAACGGCCAGAAGCCAGCAGCCAATAGCAAAATAATAAACTATCACCATGAAAGAAAAAGTCATTTGTGGCATACAACAAGTGGGCATCGGAGTCAACGACTTCGTGGAAGCCTGGAAATGGTATTACGACAACTTCGGCTTCGAGGTCAAGATCGTCGATGACGAAGGCGTGGCGGAACGCATGCTTCCCTACACGGGCGGCAAGCCTCAGCCTCGTCGTTCGGGCATCGCGGTCAATATCCGCGGTGGCGGCGGTTTCGAAATCTGGCAACCCAAAGGCCGTGAACTCAACTACCTGAAAGAGCCTTTGCGTTTGGGCGACTTGGGCATTCTCATCGCCAAAGTGAAGACCCCCGACATTGAAACGGCCTACAACACCTTTATTAATAGAGGGCTCGACATCATCAGCCCTGTCACGACCTCGCCTGCCGGACAAAAGGAGTTTTTCATGAAAGACCCCTACGGCAACCTCTTCCAGCTGGAGCAAGACGACTACGTCTTCATCAACGAAAAGAAGACGACGGGCGGTGCCAATGGTGCGGTCATCGGCGTCAGCGACATCGAGCGTTCCCTCCCCTTCTACACACAGTTGTTGGAATACGACAAGGTGGTCTTCGACAAGACCGGCGTCTTCGAAGACCTCCAAGCCATTGAAGGCGGCAAAGGCACTCTGCGTCGTGTCATCTTGGAGCGCTCCAAGCCTATCGAAGGACCGTTGAGTCGCATTATGGGCACATCGCATCTCGAGCTCATCCAAAGCGTCGATGTGCCGGGCAAGAAACTCTATGAAGGCCGCTATTGGGGCGACCCGGGTTACATCCACCTTTGCTTCGACGTGCGTAACATGGCTGCTGTCAAGGAAGAGGCCGAACTTATGGGACATCCTTTCGTATGCGACAGCGGTGCCGACTTCGGCATGGGCGACGCCAACGGCCATTTCACTTATGTGGAAGACCCCGACGGCACCCTCATCGAGTTTGTCGAGACCTTCAAGATTCCAATTGCAAAGAAATTCGGCCTTTATCTCAACCTCGCCAGCAAAGACGACCACAAACCTTTGGGCATTCTCAAGCTACTACGGTTCGCGAAAGTCAAGCGAGAGAGCATCAAATAACAAAAAAACAGCCGACTCATTGAGCCGGCTGTTTTCATATCACTGGAAATAACTCCTTATTTGATACCCAATTTAGCTTTCACGTCCTTGGTGCAGTCAACAGCATCAGTGCCCACATAGACAGCGGCGCCCGTGGCCAGGTCGAGAACATAGGTATATCCCTTTTCCTTACCCACCGTGTTGATGGCGTTCTGGATCTTGTCGAGGATAGGCTTCAACAGTTCGGCACGCTTGGCTTCAAACTCATTCTCGGCATTGGCTTGGAACTGTTGGATACGGGTCTGGAGGTCAACGATTTCTTTTTCCTTTGATTGCTTCACCAGATTCGACATTGTGGCTTGGTTAGCCTCGTAGTCTTGCATCTTGGTCTGATACTCCTTGGCCATGGTCTCCAACTGACTCTGGAGTTCGCCATAATATTTTTCCAAATCTTTTTCAGCTTTGGATTTGTCAGGCATGGCATCAAGGACTTCAGCCGTATTGACGTGTGCAATCTTCACTTGAGCTTGGGCAACACCGCTCATCACAAAGAGAGCAACACCCAGAAACAAAACTTTAAATACTCTTTTCATTTTATTCTATTGATTTTTAATAATTTAATTATCACATACTTATCAATTGGAGCGGCAAAGATAAGAATAATTTGCTTCCCTTCGCTTAATTTCCAGTTAATTCTTAGGTTTTACATTAGTGCCTTTGGATCCACCTGATGCGCTACCCTTGTTTATAGACGTGCTGCCTTTACTACCAGAGGTGGTGCCGCCCATCGTGGTACTTCCAGCCTTACGGCGGTCTTCACGACGAACAGTCTGCATCACATTGCCGAGTTGGTCAAGCACTTCATCACTGACATCGTTCTTGTCGCTGGCATAAAGTACAGAGGTACCCGAAGCCAAGTCAAGGATGAAAGCGTAGTTTTTGGTTTGGGCCACTTCCTTCATGGCTGTGTAGACCTTTTCCTGAATAGGCTGAATCAACTCGGTACGCTTCTGATAGAGCTGGCCTTCAGAACCGAAATACTGCATCTGCAAATTTTTGGCTTCCTGTTCCTTGTCGACGATGGCTTGCTCACGGGCACGCTTTTGATCTTCCGAGAGCAACAGCATTTCGGTTTGGTACTTGCTATACATCTCTGACACCTTGTCGTAAACGGCTTTCACTTCTTTCTGCCATTTCGCCGACATGGCATTGAGTTCTTCCTGGGCATCACCGTATTCCGGAATGTTTTCCATGATGTACTCAGAATCGACATAGACGATTTTCTGTCCACCGCCAAGTTGTGCATGGGCGGTCATCATACCGCCACAAACTAAGGCAGCGGTCAAAATCAAAGTTTTAAATGCTTTCATTTTTATTGTGTTTCTAATTGTTTTCTTGTTTGTTATTGCAATAATCGTTCCAAAAACATATTTAAATTCAAAGATTCAAAATTCAAAATTCAAGATTCAAGATTCAAAATACTGGATTGCTCCGTTCCTCGCAATGACACAAAGTACTACTAACTCTAAACACTCAACTCTAAACTAATCAATAGATCCGCCAATGGAGAAGTGGAACTGGCTGTGGTTGTCGCCTGTGGTGCCAAACACATCATCGAAGCCATAGCCCCAGTCAAGACCGAGCAAGCCGAACATGGGCAGATAGATACGCACACCGACACCTGCCGAGCGCTTCACATCGAAGGGATTGAAGTCCTTGAACCCGAGCCAACAGTTACCGGCTTCGAGGAAGGTCAAGGCATAAATGGTGGCCTGTGGATTCAAAGAGAGTGGGTAACGCAGCTCTAAAGTGTATTTCGTCATCAAGTCGCCGCCTTGGTTGGAATTGTTATAGTGGCCCGGTGTCAGTGAACTGTTGGCATAACCACGCATACCGACCAACTCGCGGCTATCGAATGAATAGTTAGCCAAACCGTCGCCGCCCAAGAAGAAACGGTGGAAAGGCGTGGGACCAATCTGCTTGTTATAATGGCCCAAATAGCCAAAACGTACACGGGTCATCATCACGAGTTTTTCGTAAAGCTCAGTGTACCAAGCCGCCTTGAAGGTCCAACGGTGCATCTCAATCCATTTGTACTTCTCGTTCTCAGAAAGAGTAGAATAGTCCTTATTTGCAAACAACGAATAGGGTGGCGTGATCTCAAGTCCCAGTTGGAACTCAGAGCCATTACGCGGATACAAGGGTTGGCTTACCGAGTTGCGCGACAACACAAAGCTATAACTGATTAGGTTGAACTTGCCGTTGCCATCGCCCACATTCAAAAAAGTATTCTGGTAATTATGGAGGTTGTAACGTTTCACATTAAGGCCATGGAAGATTGCAAAATAGTCGTCAGGCCAAGTCAGACGGCGACCCAATCCAACGGTACCACCTATCATGTTGATCCAGCCGTACCGCGAATCGGTTTTTTCATAGCTGTTGGAATAGAACGACTGATTGAACGCCACCGTAAACGAATTGGGCTTGCGACCACCCAACCAAGGCTCAGTGAACGATACGCCATAAGTAAGGTAATAGCGGCCCACGGTACTGACGCTCAGCGCAAGCTTCTGTCCGTCGCCCATCGGCAAAGGACGCCATGCCTTCTTATTGAAGATGTTGCGCATGGAGAAGTTGGAAAACTGCAAGCCAGCCTCAAGCATCAGATAGCCAGCGGCAAAACCTGCAGAGAAACGAATTTGGTCGGCAGCGGCTTCCTCCACAGAATAGTTAATGTCAACGGTGTTGTCAGCAGGATTGGGCTGCACATCAGGGTTGATGGATTCCTGATTGAAGAAACCGAGGGTGGCCAACTCACGAACGGATCGCACCACATCGCTTCGACTGAACAGCTGTCCTGGACGCGTGTAGAGCTCACGCAACACGACATGGTCGTATGTCTTCGTGTTTCCGACCAAATTGATATTGCTGATACGAGCCTGTTTACCCTCGTTGAGACGAATCTCAAGGTCGATGGAGTCGTTTTCAACGGCGACTTCCACGGGGTCAACGCGGAAGAAAAGATAACCATCGTCCATATACAGCGAGCTGATATCGAGATTGGTCTCGCTATAGTTCAGGTTCTTGTCAAGCAACTCCTTATTATATACATCGCCTTTCTTGATACCCAATATGGAGTTAAGGGTCTCGGCGGTGTATTTGGTGTTACCCGTCCAAGTGATGTTGCGATAATGGTATTTGTTGCCTTCGTCAATGACGAGGTCGATACCCAAGTTCCTGTCATCAATGCGATACACCGAGTCGCTGACAATGCGTGCATCACGATAACCTTTAGCATTGTATTTCTCGATGATATGCTTCTTATCTTCCTCGTAGTTCTTTTCCAGGTATTTCGAGGCCTTAAAAATACGTGGGCGATAGTTGTCATAGAAGTATTCTTCTACACCGTTGATGGCTCTCAAAGGATGTAAAGTCACCACATCGGCTACAGTGTTCACAATCAGCGGTCCCAACGGATTCAACGGGTCGAAATGGCCACGTTGTTTGGTCTCCTTCATCGACATCAGCACCTGTCCATCAGCAAGATTCTCATTACCTATCACGTTAATCTTGCCAATCCTTACCTTATCACCCTTGTCGATATTGATGACCATATCAATATAATTCTCGCGGGCCGTGTCAGCCTTTTGTTCAATGTCAATGTCCACATTGAAATAGCCTTTGTCATAATAGAAATCCTCGATGATGCGGGTGGTCTTGGTCAGCAAATGCTCAGTGGCAATATCACCCCGCGAAAGGTTGATTTTGTTACGGATATCATCAGCTTCACTTTTCTTGATGCCCTTGAAAGAGAACTTCGAAACACGCGGTTTCTCTTTGATGACGATTTGCAAGAACACCTTATTACCCACAAAATCGGTGGCATTGATGGCAACGTCCTCAAAAAGGCCTTGTTCCCATATCTTACGGATGCCATTCGAGATTTCGTCGCCCGGGATAGAGATAGTCTCACCTACTCTCAGATTGGCAATCATGCTTAACATCGATCCATCGACATATTTGGCACCTTCGACTACGATGCCACCGATTTCGTATTTCTGAGGACGTGCATAGTCAATATCCGACAGGTCGTCGCCAATCTGAATTTGGGCAATACTGCTGTTACCGAAGCCCAAAAGAGCCACGAAAAACAGCATTATGGGTAAATATCTCAATCGCATAGTTCTTTCTTTCAATTTATTTAGTTGTCACTTGCTCGCTGGTCTTTCCAAAACGGCGTTCACGATGCTGATAGTTCAAAATCGCCTCATAAAGGTCTGCCTTGCGGAAATCAGGCCAATACTTTGGAGTGAAATACAATTCGGAATAAGCCAATTGCCAAAGCAAGAAATTGCTGATGCGTTCCTCGCCACTAGTGCGGATCAGCAGTTCCGGGTCAGGCATGCCAACAGTTGAGAGATAGGACGAAATCGTTGCGTCATCGATGGCATCGGGAGCAAGTTTACCCGCAGCTACATCCTGTGCCATACGCTGTGCAGCTTGCTTCAAATCCCAACGACCCGAATAACTCAAAGCTAAGGTCAATGTCATTCTGGTGTTATGGCTCGTGTCAGCAATGGCTTGCATCAGTTGCTCGTAGTTGGCCTTGGGCAGACTCTTCAAGTCACCGATGGCATTCAACTTGATGCTGTTTTTGTTCATCGTGATCACCTCTTTGGTGATAGTGGTGGCCAACAAAGACATCAGCCCGCTGACTTCCGCCAAGGGCCGGTTCCAATTCTCGGTAGAGAAAGCATAGAGGGTTAGATAATTTACACCCAGCTCTGCACAGCCCTCCGACACTTCACGTACTGACTGTATAGCACTTTGATGTCCGAAGAGGCGAGCCTTCCCTCTCTCCTTGGCCCAGCGTCCGTTGCCGTCCATGATAATCGCGACATGCTGTGGCAAGCGTTCGCGGTCTATTTGTTGCATCAGTTGGTCTTTCAGTTCCATAGGTCAGAATTTGCTTAAGTTACAGCCCCTTCCATCGGGCAAATTGAATTTCCAAGTCAGCGACACGCGAGCCATGCCGAACCAGTCGTTAAAGGCTGAGTTGCCGCGCTGTTGGTTTTCGGTATAGTGTCCATTTGGATTAGTCGTAGGATGTCCTTGGGCATTCACTGGAATTCCCGACGGTGTCGCTGTGGGGTCGGTAAGGTCATAATACATACCGTCAATGATAACAGTAGCATGTTGATCATCGGCTGGATACACCGTGGCAACATCATCCAAATAATCCGTAAAGGTCTTCTGCATTCTCCACTCCATCGTAGCAGCCATGTGGCGCGACAACGAGAATTTCACCCCCATACCAAAAGGAATCGACACTCCGATAGGGCTGGTCTTGCCAAACATCTTGTCATACCATTTTGCATTGGGGTCTTCGGGACCTTCGGTAGCATAGTTGCTCAAATCGACTAACTGACCTCCCACATTGGCGAAAGCAGTATATTGAAACACCGAAATGCCACCAAAAATATAAGGTGATACGTTCTTTTTCGGATTGCCTGTGTAGTACTCCAAGAAATTGAACTCAGCCGTAAGACTGAAATCATTGATTTTCGAAGTAAAATTCAAGCCTCGTTCAGGACGCCAGTTGCATTTGCTGTCGTCAGCGGTCACGGTAGCACGGCTATAGTCAAAGCGGAATGTCCACCGGTTGTTGTAATTGAAACGCACCAATCCGCCATATTGCAGCTGTGATTGCGCAAAAGGCAATATCGGGTTGATGTCGCCCATATAGTAACTCAAGCCCACATGAGGTCCCACTTCAAGGGTTTTGGGATCATCAAATTGGGCATTGGCTTGGACAAAAATCGCCAAGCAACTCATTATCAATAAAAAACGAATCTTTCTATACATAATTCAAGCTTGCAAAATTATGAATTTTTCCAATGAAAACGAAAGAAATCAATTTCTATTGTCTTTTCCCCACATCAATTTGTTGCGGATGGTGCCAAAAAAGTCCTCACCACGCATCCTGACGAGGTTGAGACAGAAGACCGCCTTGCGCACCTCAAGTTGCACGGAAGTATCTAAGGTACAGCTTCTTGAGTCCATGCTGAAGACAAATTTCTTCTCGCGGCCCTCTACCTGGATACGGATAATGCTGTCGTCAGGGATGACGACAGGACGCACTGTCAAATTGTGAGTGGCAATAGGTGTGATGACGAAGTTCTTCGCATTGGGCGCGATGATAGGGCCGCCTGCACTCAGCGAATATGCCGTGGAGCCTGTCGGGGTGGCCAAAAGAATGCCATCTCCCCAATAGGTGTTGAGATACACATCATCAACAAATACCTTGATAGCCAACAGACTATGCTCTGGGTTACGGATAACATTTAATTCGTTGAGGGCATATTTCACATTGTCAAAGACCTTCTCCGGTGAAACCAGTTCCAAAAGGGTACGCTGTTCGACAGTATAGTCACCTGTGGCTACACTATGCACCGCCATGGCAATCTCGTTTTTGGAGATGCTGGAAAGAAATCCCAAGCGTCCCATATTGATGCCTGCCACCGGGATGCCCGAATCGAGAACGAAAGGCACGGTGTCGAGGATGGTACCGTCGCCACCGATGGAGAATAGCAGGTCGGCATTCAGGTCTTCATGGGAATGAAAAACGCTGTATTGCACGCCTATGGGGACGTAGGCGGCGACAATGTCAGCAAAAGGCTGGTATACAGCGATTTTTACTTGATTGTCAGCCAATTCCCTAAACAGTTGCCGCATATATTCCCCGTTTTCAGGAGCGAGGGTCTTTCCAAATAAGGCAATGGTTTTCATATTCCTTCTTCTTTTACTGAATCATGGCTTTCGTCCGTCATCATTCGAATGTAATTCACATAACGCCAATCAGCGATGTCGCCGTTTTCGACCGCCGCCTTCACCGCGCAACCGGGTTCGTGGGTATGGGTGCAGTTGGCAAAACGGCATTCGCTCATCAGATTACGCATCTCGGGAAAGCGCTGTGCCAAAGTCTCTTTCTCCAGGTCGTACAAGACAAATTCCTTGATGCCAGGCGTATCCACAATCCAAGCACCGAAATCAAGATGGTGCATCTCGGCAAAGGTGGTTGTATGCTTACCCTTCTCATGATAGTCGGAAATGGCTCCAATACGTACATTCAACGAGGGGTCAAGAGCTTTTACGAGAGCCGACTTACCCACTCCAGAATGGCCTGAGAAAAGACAAATTTTATCTTGCATCAAGGCTTTCAGCTGGTCGATTTGAAAGCCTGTCTTGGCCGACACACCGAACGACGTATAGCCAAGGTTCTGGTAGTATTCCATCAACACGCACATCTCCCCTATCTGCTCGTCAGTGTAGAGGTCACACTTGTTGAAAACCAAGGCAGCGGGAATATGATAGGCTTCAGCGGTCACTAAAAAGCGGTCGATGAAGCCCGTGGAAGTGCGCGGCTGAGCGATGGTGGCCACAACGATGGCCAAATCTACGTTGGCAGCTATGATATGCGAGGCCTTGCTCAGGTTGACCGACTGGCGGACAATCACATTGTCGCGCGGCTCAATCTTCTTGATGACCCCAGTTTCTTTACCTGGCTCTTGCTCAAACTGCACGTTATCGCCCACAGCCACAGGGTTGGTAGAGCGGATGCCATCGAGGCGGATTTTTCCGCGCAGGCGACACTCCCACTGTCGTCCCGTTTCATCGAGGACGATGTACCAACTTCCTGTCGATTTAATGACTTTGCCTAACATTTCTGATATCGCTTTCCTGGCAGTGCCATCAGCACGCCGTCAAATTCCAATGTCAACAGAATTGCTGCAATCTTTGTGGTCGGCAACTCGGTCTTTACAATGATGTCGTCCAAATTGACAACCGCACTTGAACCGAAACAATCCATGACAAGTTTTTCATCAGCGGTAAACTCGCGGAACAAAGCCGTTTGTTTTTCGTTCTTCGACTCCGAGTCCCAGCGCATGATGTAGCGCAGATTGAGCACGCTCTCCATGAGATGAGCGCGGTTGGTACGGATGAGGTAGTTGCAGCCTTGGCTGTAGATGTCCATCACTCGGCCCGGATAGGCAAATACATCGCGGCTATATGAGTTAGCCAAATCGGCTGTAATCAACGAGCCACCTTTCATCGCCGATTCAATAACGACCACGGCATCGGCCATGCCCGCGATGATGCGGTTGCGACGCGGGAAGTTCTCGCGATCGGGTTGAGTGCCGCTGATGCATTCGGTGAGGATACCGCCTCCTTGCTCTATCATATCCGAAGCCAGTTTCTTGTTTGGCGCAGGATATATCTGTTGCATTCCGCTACCCATCACGCCAACCGTCGGGATGCCGTTTTTCACTGAGGCTTTGTGGGCACAAGTGTCGACACCATAGGCCAAACCACTCACAATCAAGACATCGTCATCCTTCAAGTCTTCCACCAACTGATTACAGTTCTCCTTGCCGTATTCGGTGATATTGCGTGTGCCGACAATGGCTACCACACGATTGGCATTAAGGTTGGCCTTGCCCTTATAATAAAGCATCAACGGACCATCGTCGCACTGTAACAAGCGTCGCGGATAATCAGGATCAAGGAAGAACAATGGCTGAATGCCGTTCTTTTCAATGAAATCAATCTCCTCCTCTGCTCTTTTCAGGTATTCCTTGGGTTTGCAAACAGCATCAATAGAAGCCTCTCGCATGCCCGTAATCTTCTCCAACGACTTGCGCGTCTCCTTGAAGATGGCCTCGGCGCTACCGCAATACTGCACGAATTTCTTCCCGCTGATATCACCGATACCAGGGAGTAATGTCAATGCAATTTGATATTGGAGGTCGGTCATCTAGTTTAGAGTTTAGAGTTGAGTGTTTAGAGTTTAGAGTCAGACACGCTTTGCGTCATTGACTCGCTTCGCATCGTCGAATCGGAGATTTGCGAGGAACGAAGCCATCCAGAGATTTAATCCAGTTTCAAGACTGCAAGGAACGCCGACTGCGGCACCTCGACATTGCCGATTTGACGCATACGTTTCTTGCCTGCCTTTTGTTTCTCGAGCAGTTTGCGCTTACGGGAGACGTCGCCGCCGTAGCACTTCGCCGTCACGTCCTTGCGCACCTGCCGCACCGTCTCTCGCGCGATGATCTTTGCTCCAATGGCTGCCTGAATGGCGATGTCGAACTGGTGTCTTGGAATCAATTCCTTCAGCTTCTCGCACATACGGCGACCGAAGTCGTAGGCATGGCCGCGATGAATCAAGGTTGACAAGGCATCGACGGACTCGCCGTTGAGCATGATGTCGAGTTTCACCAAGTCGGCATCTTGATAGCCAGCGATATGATAGTCGAAGGAGGCATAGCCCTTCGAGATGGATTTCAGCTTGTCGTAGAAGTCGAAGACGATTTCGCTCAACGGCATCTGGAAGGTCAGCTCCACACGGTCAGTGGAGAGGTAGACCTGATTCTTCAGTACGCCACGACGGTCGATGCAGAGCGTCATGATAGGCCCAGTGAACTCGTTCTTCGAAATGATTTGTGCAAGGATATAGGGTTCCTCAATGTGGTCGATCTTCGTCACCTCGGGCAAGCCACTGGGGTTGTGCACTTCAATCATCTCGCCGTCGGTCTTGAAGCACTTGAACGAGACGTTGGGCACCGTCGTGATGACGTCCATGTCAAACTCACGGTCGAGACGCTCCTGCACAATCTCCATGTGCAAAAGGCCCAAGAATCCGCAACGGAATCCGAAGCCCAAGGCTGCCGACGATTCAGGTTCCCAAACCAAGGAAGCATCATTGAGTTGCAGCTTCTCCAACGAAGCGCGCAGCTCCTCATAGTCGTCCGCGTCGACGGGATAGATACCCGCAAACAGCATGGGTTTCACGTTCTCGAAACCCGCCACTGGTTCGGCGCAAGGACGCTCGACATGGGTGATGGTGTCGCCAACCTTGACCTCTTTCGAGGTCTTGATGCCAGAAATAATGTATCCCACGTCGCCCGCAGAGAGTTCGTTCTTAGGCACTTGCTTCAGTTGCAACACACCAATCTCGTCGGCATTGTATTCCTTACCTGTGGCGAAGAACTTCACCAAGTCATTGGTGTGCATGGTGCCGTTCATGATGCGGAAATAGGCGATGATGCCACGGAATGAGTTGAACACCGAGTCGAAGATGAGGGCTTGCAAAGGTGCCTCAGGGTCGCCCTTCGGACAGGGGACGCGTTCCACGATGGCATCGAGCACGGCAGGCACGCCTTCGCCCGTGCGCGCACTGACCTTCAGGATTTCCGAAGGGTCGCAGCCCAAGAGGTCAACCATCTGGTCCTCCACGATGTCGACCATGGCACTATCCATATCGATCTTGTTCATCACGGGGATGATTTCGAGGTCGTGCTCAAGGGCAGAATAAAGGTTGGCAATCGTCTGGGCTTGAATACCTTGTGTGGCATCCACCACCAACAAAGCGCCTTCACAGGCAGCGATGCTGCGTGAAACCTCGTACGAAAAGTCAACGTGGCCAGGAGTATCAATAAGGTTAAGGGTATATTCTTCGCCCTTATAGTTGTATTTCATTTGGATGGCGTGGCTCTTGATGGTGATGCCGCGCTCGCGCTCAAGGTCCATATCGTCAAGCACCTGATCGACGAGTTCTTTGTCGTTGAGCGTATGGGTTAGTTCCAAAAGCCTATCGGCCAAGGTTGATTTGCCATGGTCGATATGTGCTATGATGCAAAAATTTCGGATGTTTTTCATTTGGGCGCAAAAATAGGAAATTTTTCGCTTTGCAGCCCAAAATTGTAGCACGGAAAATGCACATCATGCAATCACTCGTCCGAAACCAAGCGGACAGAATATCCTTTACATCTAATTTTAGCTACGATGAATCCTGAAATATATAATGGATCCATATCGTAAGTGACTATTTTCAATGCAACAGCATTGCTCACACCTACAGGATACCCGTCCAGGAATTGTGATGACGTCCAATAGGAGCCACAGACAAAAAACGGGTCGTAATGCAAACCAATTTGCCACAAACCGGCATCTATAGACTCTTCATTATTAAACCAATCAAAATACACCCCGTCATATCCCGTGAACTGAAAACGGGCTCCGGCAGCGGGCATGAATACCGCACCAGCAGGCTCCAACACCTCCAGCCATTCCCTTCCTGTAATTGTATTCGTGGAATAATAGCAAAACTCGTTGGCCTCGTTGAGATAATAAGTGGATGCATTCCAGTCGTCAGGCAACACAATCATACCTCTAACCCCAGCCACAATCGCCATAGCGAAGCGTATGCCCGATACCGTGTGCCTTTCCGTAAGAAGATACAAAAACTCTTCTGCTGAAGGAGTGCGCCACTGTCTTGAACCTCCGTTGCTGATGGTATTGTGGACACCCCAATCCGCTTGGGCATAATCGCCTGTCAAATCGAAGTTACCTGGAGGACCATACGCATCACTTTCGTATATATGTGACGCAAAGTCGTAGGGCTTATAATAAACATTGCCATTATCCCATCCACTTGTGCCCCAACCAAAAAGATCAACCCAGCCAGGATAATATTTGCCAACCTTAGTATTGTCACATTTTGCGCCATTTACATATACAGTTCCGAGCTCCATATCGCCGATTCCTTCACACAAGCTAGGACCTCCCACAAAATCCCATTGACGTTCGGCGAAACGCCAGATGTTATCATCAGGATAGTATTGCAAGTTACCTTGCGAAAAGCGCACCTGACGGTCGGGGCTAACGGAGAACAAGCCTGGAAGTGCACCATTTGCCCATGGGATGAAATGGTCATAAGGGACAAACTCCAACTCATCACCGTATGCCACACCTTCCTCATTGATAGCGTATGCACGAACGTAATGCGTTCGACCTCTCTCCAAACCCGAAAAATAGCCGCTGTATTCTGACACACCAACGCCCACCTTGGTGTGAAGCCCATCAATGGTAGGATTGTGCTCCGTGCCCCAGCAAAAACCAGATTCCGTCACCTCAAGACCTCCGTCGCGAATTACTTCGCCTTCCGCCTTGACTCTCGATGCTGTCACATCCGACACCGAAATGGTGCGTACTTCCATAGGTAGCACTTTGGTGTCGAAAGCCAACTGGTCACCATAGTACACGCCTTTGGTGCATACTGCATAGGCACAGACATAATATCTCGTCTCTGGTTGCAGGTCCGTCAGCTGACATTCGAATGGTCCTTCGCCGGAACCCAAAGGAACATGCGCTCCTTCAATCGTCGGCCTCATCTCCGTTCCATAACAGATGCCTCGCTCCATCACCTCCTGTCCACCTCCACTGAGCACTTGACCACTGAGAACGGCTGAGCAATGAGTGATATCTTTTACTTCATAGGTGTCAACCAATGGAAGTGTATCACTCATCGTGGTGAAGGTAAACTCCTTACTAAAGCCTCGTCCCGCCTCATTGGTTGCAAAAGCTTTGCAGATATAGGCCGTAGAAGGCAAAAGATCGGGCAACACACCTGTGAAACGCTCACCTCCTTCCACAAGCAGTTGGCCGTCGAGGGTACCGCCTGCCTTGCCATAGCAGAAACCTCGTTCCGTAATCTCACCGCCTCCATAGTTGACCACGTCAGCTACCATCCAAGCCTTGTTGTAACTCACTGCAACTGAAGATTCCACCATGACCACCGTAGGAATCTCAACCTCTTTGGGTTTCTTGCAGCCCGTGGCAAGCAGCATGACCGCCAATAGGAAAAAAGCGGCCGATGTAATAATATAGTTCGTTTTCATAGTTATTAGTTTTTTAGGTAGTATTTCGTTTCAGTAATAATCAATCATAGGTAACCGTTTCCCTTCACGCGTCCGAAACCAAGCGGACGGAAATGCCTCTGCACCTTAAGCGTTCGCCAATACGAAGAGAATATCCACCCGAAAATATAAGATACGAAGCATAATCCACGCTTCCCTCGACACAGGTCGTCGTCCAATAACACCCAAAACAATCTTCCTTGAATGATTCACTATTTCCCATATAATAAAGCTCTGTCATTCCAGACGGTTTATAGTCCGCCATAGTGTCTCCTGCTGTAGGCATGAAAACTGCGCCAGCAGGTTCCAAAACGTCAAGCCAACTTGCTCCAGAAATGACATTGGTATCATAATAAGTATTGGAGTTGACCCCTTGCAGGTGATAGGTGGAAGCATTCCAATCATCGGGCAACACAACCAAGCCACAAACTCCAGCCACAATTGCCATAGCAAACCGAATTCCTGAGGGTGTTTCCCTTTCAAACAAAAGGTAGTTGTATTCGTCGGCACTTGGCGTGCGCCATTGACGCGAACTCCCATTGCTAATGGTGTTGTATACGCCCCAATCCGATTGTGCATATTCCCCTGTCAAATCGTAGTTGCCGACTGGACCGAAAAAGTTAAAAACCTCATCTGCATAATCGTATGGATGATAGTAGACGTTCCCGTTGTCCCAACCGCTGGTGCCCCAGCAAAACAAATCAATCCATCCCGAATAATACCGACCTGTCAAGGTGTTGTCACACTTGACGCCATTTGCATACACGGTGCCAAAATCCATATAGTCAAGTTGTTCGTCCCACCAAGGACCTCCCACAAAATCCCATTGGTGCTCGGCAAAACGCCAGATGTCATCATCGGGACAATATTGCAGATTACCTTGCGAAAAGCGCACCTGACGGCCTTCACCAACGGTAAACAAACCTGGAGATGTGCCGTTAGGCCACGGTGAAAACGGATCGTCGGGGACAAATTCAATCTCATCTCCATAAGCCACATCCTCCTCATTGATGGCGTATGCGCGAACGTAATGCGTTTGGCCTTTTTCCAAACCTGAAAAATAATAGGCGAACTGTCCCAAACCGATAGACGCCTTGATGTGAAGCCCTTCAATGGTGGGATTGTGTTCCGTGCCCCAGCAAAAACCACATTCCGTCACTTCAAGGCCACCATCCCTAATCACCTCGCCTTCCGCCTTGACTCGTGATGCTGTTACATCCGACACCGAAATGGTACGCACCGCCATGGGAAGCACTTTGGTGTCGAAAGCCAGCTGGTCGCCATAGTAAACACCCTTGGTGCATACTGCATAAGCACGAATATAATACCTCGTCTCGGGTTGTAAGTCCGTCAGCTGACATTCGAATGACCCTGCACCCGAACCCAATGCAATATGTGCGCCTTCAATCGTCGGTCGCATCTCCATGCCGTAGCAGAAGCCGTGCTCCATCACCTCCTGTCCGCCTCCACTGAGCACTTGGCCACTGGGAACAGCGGAACAATGTGTGATATCTTTCACCGTGTAAGTGTCAACCAATGGAATCGTATCGCTCATTGTGGTGAATGAAAACTCGTTGCTGTAGCCTCGTCCGGCCTCGTTGCCTGCGAAGGCTTTACAGACGTATGCCGTAGAAGGCAAAAGGTCGGGCAGCACACCTGTGAAATGTTCACCTCCTTCCACAAGCAATTGACCATCGAGTGCGCCGCCTGCCTTGCCATAACAGAAGCCGCGTTCCGTAATCTCGCCGCCTCCATCGTTGACCACTTCAGCTACCATCCATGCCTTGTTGTAACTCACTGCAACAGAAGATTCCACCATAGTCACTGTAGGAGGCATCACCTCCTTGGGCTTTTTGCAGCCTGTCTCAATCAACATGACCATTAACAGAGAAACAGCGGTCGCCATGATGGTATAGTTCGTTTTCATAGTTATTAGTTTTTTGTAGTCATTGCATGTTTTATACTTGTTTCTTTTACTCGTCTGAAATCAAACGGACGGAAAAACCATAGCATCTGAATGTAGCTCCTTCAAAGAAAGGATACCAATTACCATTAAAGAAAAATAGTTTAGCATGATCAACCCCGAAATCAACCCCATCACACGCCGTTGAAGTCCAATAATTCCCTTCACAAGAAAACGGTGATGATTCTTGATAACCATCAATCAATATTTCCGTCTCTCCCACTTCCTGATATCGCAATCCAGCAGCCGGCAAGAATACTGCCCCTGCAGGTTCCAGCATATCCAGCCATTCCCCTCCCGTGATTCTATTTGCGGAGTATTCGCCATTTACGTTTGCACTTCTAAATTGATATGTGGCCTCATTCCAATCATCGGGCAACACAATCAAACCTCGAACTCCTGCCACTTCAGCCTTTGCAAAACGGATACCTGAGGGTGTATCTCTTGTCAGAAGAAGATAGTTGATTTCGTCAGCAGCTGGAGTCCGCCAATGACGAGTGCCTCCGTTGCTGATGGTGTTGTGAGCACCCCAATCCGCTTGGGCATATTCGCCTGTCAGGTCAAAATTGCCAAGAGGACCGTAATAGCCACAATCATTGGTTAATCCCCATATCGAAATATGACAGGCATAATCGTAGGGATGGTAATAGAGATTGCCATTGTTCCAGCCGCTGGTACCCCAGCCAAACAAATCAATCCAACCTGGATAGTACCTGTACACCTTAGTATTGTCGCATTTGACTCCATTGGCATACACCGTGCCAAAATCCATTGTTCCTAACTCGAAATCCGAACCAGCACCTCCCACAAAATCCCATTGGTGCTCGGCAAAACGCCATTTGTCATCATCAGGACAATATTGCAGGTTGCCTTGCGAGAAACGCACCTGACGGCCTTCACCAACGGTAAACAAACCTGGAGATGTGCCGTTAGGCCATGGTAAAAACGGGTCGTCAGGAACAAATTCAATCTCATCTCCATAAGCCACATCCTCCTCATTGATAGCATAGGCGCGAACGTAATGCGTTTGGCCTTTTTCCAAACCTGAAAAATAATAGGCAAACTCTCCCAAACCGACAGATGCCTTGATGTGAAGCCCTTCGATGGTAGGATTGTGTCCCGTTCCCCAGCAAAAACCACATTCCGCTACCTCAAGGCCACCGTCGCGAATTACCTCGCCTCTAGCCATGACACGCGATGCTGTCACATCCCACACAGATAAGGTACGCACCGCCAAAGGCAGTGCCTTCGTGTCGAAACTCAGCTGGTCGCCATAGTACACACCCTTGGTGCACACCGCATAGGCACAGACATAGTATCTAGTCTCGGGTTGTAGGTCCGTCAGCTGACACTCAAATGGTCCTGCTCCCGATCCTACGACTACATGCATGCCCTCCATCGTGGGGTGCATCTCCGTACCATAGCAGAATCCCCGCTCCATCACCTCCTGACCTCCACTGTACACCTGGCCGCTTGAAACAGCAGAACAGTATGTGACATCTTTCACTGTATAGGTATCAACCAACGGGATCGTATCACTCATTGTGGTAAAAGTGAACTCATTGCTGTAACCTCGTCCAGCCTCATTGCCAGCAAAGGCCTTGCAGACGTATGCCGTAGAGGGCAAAAGGTCGGGTAACACACCCGTAAAATGCTCGCCTCCTTCCACAAGCAATTGGCCATCGAGGGCACCGCCTGCCTTTCCATAGCAGAAACCACGTTCCGTAATTGAGCCTCCGCCGTCATCAATCACGTCAGCTACCATCCATGCCTTGTTGTAGCTCACCGCAATAGATGATTCCGCCATAACCACCTTGGGTATCACGACTTCCTTGGACTTTTTGCAGCCTGTCGCAATCAGCATGATCGCTAACATAGAAACAGCGATCGTCGAAATGGTAAAGTTTGTTTTCATAGCTCTAATGTTTTGGGGTAGACTTATGTTTCTATTTTACACTTTAAATATTGAAATCGACATTTCAATCCATATTTTTCCGCAAAAATAACAATTTTTTCAATATTCCAAGATTTTTTTCAAAAAAATTCATTCTCATCGGTCTTCAATAGATTGGATTATCATTAAATTTGCGGTCTGAAAAAGAAGATTGCCTATGGAGCCCATTTTACCCGACACCTATTCCAAAGAAGAAAAAGAAGAAATCGAACGGCGACACCAACGACTGTTCGACGCCTGGCAAACCCGCAAGGAAGCCCATGACCTTGAAGCCGTCAACAAGGCTTTTTATTTCGCCGTCGAAGCCCACAAGGACCAGCGCCGCCGCTCGGGAGAGCCTTACATTTATCATCCCATCGAAGTGGCCACCATCGCCGCCCACGACATCGGATTAGGCCGCACTTCCATTATTTGTGCCCTACTTCACGATGTGGTGGAAGACACGCATTATACCTTAGACAACATTAAAGAAATGTTCGGCGAGAAGGTTTCACGCGTTGTGGATGGTCTCACCAAGTTCGATAACTTAGAAGGAGCCGAGAGCATGCAAGCCGAAAACTTCAAGAAGGTCATCTCCTCGTTGTCGTACGACATCCGCGTGGTGCTCATCAAACTCTCCGACCGTCTCCACAACATGCGCACCTTGGACTCAATGCCCAAGCACAAGCAATTGAAAATCGCATCTGAGACTACTTATATCTATGCGCCTCTCGCCTACCGTCTCGGGCTCCATGCCATCCAAATCGAATTAGAAGACCTGTCTCTGAAATACACCAATCCTACTATCTATTTCAACATCCGCAAACGTATGGACGATGCACGCGGAAAACGCATGGGTGAGTTGCGCGACTTCATTGCCCCCATCGAGGCCGAGTTGGAGAAAAACGGCATTAAGGCAAGAGCGGAAATCAAGGAAAGGTCGGTTAACTCGGTTTGGAGACGCATGATGGACAAAGAGTTGGCTTTTGAAGACCTTTACGGTTCTTTCATTGTCCGCCTCATCACTGACTGTCCGAAAGAACAGGAGCGCATGGAATGTTGGAAGATCTATGCGGTACTGACCAACTGTTACCGACCCTACACCAAGAAACTGAAGGACTGGATTTCTTTCCCGAAGGCCAACGGTTACGAAAGCCTGCATGCAGTGGTAATGGGCCAAACAGGCAACTGGGTTGAGGTACAAATTCGCAGCCAACGCATGGAGGAAATCGCCGAGAAAGGCTTCTCCGCCTATTGGAAATACAAGACTGACAACGACACGACTGAGAGCGGCTTCGACGAATGGCTAAAGAAAGCCCAAGACCTCATCAGCAGCGACTCGGACAACGCCATCGAGTTTGTCGACAACTTCAAACTCGACCTTTTCTCTGACGAAATTTACGTTTTCACTCCACAGGGCAAGATGATTACGCTGCCCAAAGGCTCCACCGTGCTTGACTTCGCATACAACATCCATAGTAAAATCGGTGACCACAGCATCGCGGCCAATGTCAACAACCAGCTGGCCCAGCTTGACCGCAAACTCACCAAGGGCGACCAGGTGGAAATCATCACCTCCGAGTCGCAACACCCACAAGAGAAATGGTTTGAGTTTCTCGCCACTGCCACGGCAAAGTCCAGACTTAGGAGCGGCATCAAGGAATACCGTCGCGGCTTCCGTGAAGAAGGCGAACAAAAATACGAAGAAATCATGCGAAAACTTGACATGGAGCCTTCGAAAGCCAATCGCAACATGGTGATGGAAGCCGAAGGTCTCACCAGTTCCATTGATTTCTACTATAATGTGGCTACTGGCAAAATCGACGAACGGCTCATTCGCAGCGTGCTAAAGCCCCAATCGAGCACTAGCAGTTTCATGCGCTATATCACCAATAGATTGTGGGGCAACAGCAAAGAAGAAGCAGCTCCCATCACCACTTCTGGCGAGTTCGAGTTCAATGTCTCCACTTGCTGCAACCCCATTCCGGGCGACGATGTCATCGCCTTCAGTTTCCCAGGCGAACCGCTGCAAATCCATAGGAGCAATTGTCCCAAGGCCATACAGCTCTCTTCGCGCTTTGGCAACAACATCGTGAAAGCCAAATGGCAACCCAAGAGCGAAATCGCCTTCCTCGCCGAACTGAAAATCACAGCCTTGGACACAGCAGGATTGCTCAATCGCATGACCAACCTGTTTTCCAACGAGATGCAACTCAACATGCACTCGCTACACATGGAAGCCAAGCAGGACGTGGTGGAAGCTTCCATTGCCGTCTACGTGCACAACACCAAGGAACTCGACGACTTGATTACTAAACTGAACCAGCTGAAAGAAATTCAGAAAGTGGTGCGCAAGAACAATTAAAAATAATATCGGTTATTTAGAATCGGTCTGAAAAATATTCTTATCTTTGCGCCTCATCATGACGTAAAAGAAATGAAAGACTCGTTTGATAATACCTACTTGGCCGTCAAGAAGTTATTCATCGATTACTTGCAGCGAAGGAAGTTGCGCAAGACCCCAGAGCGTTTTGCTATCCTTAAGGAAATTTACTCCACCAATGGGCACTTCGACATCGACTCGCTGTACAATCAGATGAAAGACAACAGGTACCGTGTAAGTAGAGCCACCTTATATAATACTATCGACCTACTGCTCGACTGCGGCTTGGTCATCAAGCACCAATTCGGGCACAACTGCGCGCAATACGAACGTTCCTACAAATTCCGCCAGCACGACCATTTTATCGACATGGAAACGGAACAAGTGATGGAGTTTTGCGACCCGCGCCTGCTTGAAATCCAACGTTCCATCGAGGAACAACTTGGCGTTGAGATTACGCATCATTCTTTGATTTTTTATGGACATAAGAAAAGTTGAGAGTTTATAGTTTAGAGTTTAGAGTCAATGGTTAGTTTAGAATTGAGAGTTTGGAGACGCTTTGCCTCATTGACTACGTCGAATGCAGAGCATTTGCAAGGAACGAAACAATCCAGCATTTTGAATCTTTGAATATTTGAATTTTAAATCTTGAATTTCAAAATATGAACAAATTAGATATCCTCTTAGGCTTACAATGGGGCGACGAAGGCAAAGGCAAGGTGGTCGATGCCCTCACCCCGAATTATGACATCGTTTGCCGCTTCCAGGGCGGACCCAATGCCGGACACACCATCGAATTTGGAGGAAAGAAATTCGTGTTGCACAACATCCCTTCGGGCGTGCTCACTCCAGGCTGTGTCAACCTCATCGGCAACGGCGTCATCATCGAGCCACATATATTAAAAGGTGAGATCGAAGGTCTGCGCGAAGCTGGTTTCGACCTGTGCAAAACTTTGCTCATCGCCAACCGCGCCCATCTCATCCTGCCCACCCATCGCGCCATGGATGCCGCCAACGAGAAGGCTTTAGGCAAGATGAAAGTCGGCACCACGCTGAAAGGCATTGGCCCAACCTACACCGACAAGACCGCCCGCAGGGGACTCCGCATCGGTGACATCAACTCCAACGACTTCCGCGAGAAATACGAGAACCTGAAGAAAGTTCACCTGCAGCAAATCGCGGGCCTCGGCTTCGAGATGAAAGGTTTCCAACTCGATGGCGTTGACTTTGCCGAGTACGAGAAGTTGTGGTTTGAAGGCATCGAATACCTGAAACAATACCAGTTCGTTGACGGCGAATACTTTATCAACGAAGCCCTTGACAACGGCAAGAAAGTGCTGGCCGAAGGTGCTCAAGGTTCCATGCTCGACGTGGACTTTGGCAGCTATCCCTTTGTGACTTCTTCGAATGTCATCGCCGCTGGTGTTTGCTCCGGTTTGGGCGTTGCTCCGAGTCGTGTGGGCAAGGTGTATGGCATCTTCAAGGCCTACTGCACCCGCGTGGGCACAGGTCCCTTCCCCACCGAACTGTTTGACGAGACAGGCGAGATGCTCCGCCAAAACGGACACGAGTTTGGCGCCACCACGGGTCGTCCGCGCCGTTGCGGCTGGCTCGATCTACCCGCACTGAAATATGCCGTCATGCTCAGCGGCGTCACTGACCTGATGATGATGAAGAGCGACGTCATGGACGACTTCGCGACCTTGAAAGTTGCCACGGCCTATCTCTACAACGGACAAGAGACCAAGCAGCTACCTTTCGCTGCCTGCACTGAGACCATGGAGCCTGTCTACACCGAAATCCCTGGTTGGCAACAGAAGATAGAAGGCAAGATTCCGCAGAAGTTGGAAGACTACATTAAATTCATTGAAAACTATGTCGGCGTGCCGGTCAAATTCGTTTCGTACGGGCCCGATAGGACACAAAATATTTACAGATAACCCTGTAGAGACGCGCCATGGCACGTCTCTACAAACCGCACAACAACAATTTATCCATGATCATTTTAGAAAAACCATACGTTTCCGCCCCGCTGGTGGCCTATTTGGAAAAGAAACAAATCCCTGTTTTACATAACGACATGGCCGAGGTGCTGAAACAGCAAGGCCATCAACTCAACCTTTTGGACGACAAACAGTTCGTTGAAAGATACAACCAAACCAACCAACTCTATGCCGTCTCAGAAAATGCCTTGGTGTGGCTCTATGCCCAACTGCCCGAGTCGGAGTTGGTGAAAAAGGTCAAGATATTAAAGGACAAGGCCGCCTTCCGTCGCATCTGCCAACAAATCTATCCCGACTTCTATTACAAAGAGGTGGAGATGAAAGCCTTGCGCAGCCTCAACCCTGACGAGTTGCCGTTGCCTTTGGTGCTGAAACCCGCAGTGGGATTCCTCAGCGTGGGCGTGTACATCGTCCGCAACAAGGCTGAATGGCAGGCCGCTTTGGACGACATCGACCAAAACTTCGCCAAGCAGTGCGCCGTGTTCCCCGAGACCGTGGTGCGTAGCGAGAAGTTTGTGCTTGAACAGTTCATCGAAGGCGAGGAATATGCCGTGGACGCCTATTATGATGCCGAGGGCAAGCCCAACATCATCAACATCTTCCACCATATCTTCAAGAACGAGACCGACGTCAGCGACCGCCTCTACTGCATGAGCAAGCAGATCTTCGAGGCCAACTACCCGGCTTTCAACCAGTTCTGCATCGACCTGAACGGCGTACTCGGACTGAAGAACTTCCCCATGCACGTGGAGTTCCGCGTCGACAAGCACACGGGTCGCGCCATCCCGATCGAGGTCAACCCGCTGCGCTTTGCCGGCATGTGCCTCAACGACCTGACGCGTCACACCTGCCACTTGCTGCCCGTACAGTGCTATTTCGAGGGCATTCGTCCCGACTATGCCACCATGTGGAACGGCATCGAGAACGATGTGTTCAGCTTCATTGTCCTGGACAAGCCTTACGACACCAACCGTGCCTTGGACTTCGAGCGCATCAAGCGGCATTTCCACGGCGTGCTGGAGACCCGCGACATCATGAACCCTGCCATGAGCGTGTGGGGCTTCCTGTTCACGCAGACCACACCCGAGCACAAAGAGGAACTAAAAGAGATTCTGTTCTCCTCTTTGGAAGAGTTTATGGTTTAGTGGATGTGGAACTTAGGGACACGAGACTTGTCGTCGCTTTGCGTCATTGCGAGGAACGAAGCAATCCAGAAATAATGTTGAAAAAAGGTGGTAAGTTTACCACCTTTTTTCAACATTTTTACATTGACGAAGTGATAAACACGCGCCAGCCTCCCTCATCATCACGTTCGATATATCCCTTTTCAATCATGGTTTGAATCATTTTCTGAAGAGCCGAGCGGTTGACCCCAGTCGCTTCCTGCAAAGTTGCGTATGTAGGATGACTATCAGTTAGCAATTCGTTTAGGATTTTTCCGTAGGTAGGCGTGCGGAACATGATTCTTTGTCCGTCATACCACCACAAATCCTCCGATTTCTCCGTCACGAAAAGCGTATCCATCTCTATCTCATGCGCCATGAGCTCTGTCATGTGCTTTTGGAAAGGCTTGATTTGCTTAATAGTGGCTTTGGCACCCACCGACGGCTCACTTCCCACCTTCAAATCAGAGCGATGCAAGGCTTCAAGATATTGCTGTTTTTGCCGACTTCGCACCACAATCATCGGATAACCATGCCTTGAAAGGATGAAATTCATCAGAAGTCGGGCTATGCGTCCGTTGCCATCTTCAAACGGGTGAATACGTATGTAGCGGTAATGAAATAAAATGGCCAAATCAGCAGGCGACAAAGTACCGCTTTGTTCCGTTTGATTATACCAATCAACTAAATCCGTCATCAAAGCGGGTGTCTCTTCGGGAGAAGCATAGTCGAAACGGTCACCATAGCGAGTAATTACACTGTTAGGACGAGTTTTGTACTGCCCCGCATGAATGACATAACTGGTCTGCACGCCTCCAGGAAGCGTTCTATATACGGTGTAATCCTCACGAAGCAACGTGCGATGCAGAGTACGAATAAAGTTTTGAGTGAGTGGCTTGTCTTGCTCGACAGCCTCAATGGTCATCATTTTCAGTCCCACATTGCTCGCTTTCATCTCCTCATATTCCCGAAAATCAGCCTCACCGATGACCTTCCCAAACAGCAAAAGCAATTCGGTTTGACCGTATGTCAGAGTATTGCCCTCAATATGGTTGCTGTTGTAATTGAAATCAACGGAAAACTTTTGGCTCAACCTTTCTCGATCTTTCTCCGACAAGGGTTGAATGGCATTCCACTTCTCCAATGCAATTTGCAGTTTTTTCGCTTCCATCAGTACAAAGATTTACATTTACCACCTAATTTGGTGGTAACATTACCACCATTTCGCCGACAAAAATACACATTTTTGCTGAATCGCGTGGGATTAGCGCATTTTTTCTATAAAAAAGGTGGTAAACTTACCACTATTTTTGGTGGTAAACCGACTTTTGGGCAGTTTATTTCCCACTTTTCCTGCGGTTGCATTCGCGGCAAAGCATCTGGCAGTTTTCAGCTACGGTACGGCCGCCATCGCACCACGGTGTGATGTGGTCGGCTTCCATTTGTGACAGTTCGAAGTGTTGACCGCAATCAGCGCAGAAGCCCAGCTGCCTTTCGTAGGCCGACAGTTTCTGCGCATCGGTGAAGGCTCGAATCGACAAGTATTTCTCTTTGCGTGTGAGGATATAAGGATAGATGCCCGTCTTTTTGGTTACGTCGTCGTCGAGGATGAGGCGTTTCACCTCTTCGTCGATGGCTTTGCAGTCAAACACCTGGTCCTTGTATTGCTTGTAAAGCATCCCCCACTCCACGCCTTTCATGATTTTTTTACGTTCCTTGGTTGGGCGAAACGAGGTCTCAATCCAAGTAATGACCGACTGGAAGAACTGCCACAACGGTGCGGCACTGGCATCATGTTGGTGATTCGACATGTAGACTTCGATGTTGCCGTCGGAAATCCAGTCGATGGCCGTTTCAAGATAATCCTGTCGGATGGCAGAGCCGTTGAGATAGTCACTGCCGATTTTTGCTGCGGGTGCGCCATTCTTGCTGAAATAGCGTTTGGCATCGCTCACCCAACTGCCTGCATACACCGCGTTGCGCAGTTCCTGCTCGGTGAGTGCCTTGCCCGCGATGTTGATGGTGCGAAACCATTTCAGCTTCTCGCTGTCGGTGCCGCTGCAGATGTAGATTTGCAACTCATAGTTGAGGATTTGTTCTTGCTCATCGGGCTGGAGGTTGTGGAAATAGCGGAAGTTGAAGGCAAAGTCGCCGTTGACGTATTGGCAGATGCTGATGGTGCGCTGCTGCCCGTCGATGATTTCGAAAGTGTCGTCGTCGCGCACAGCCCAATACATCACATTGAGCGGGAAGCCTTGGGTGAGTGTGTCGATGACGGCATCGCGCTGTTTCTCCTTGTAGACGAACTCGCGCTGGTAGGGCGGGCGCACGTCGAGGCGGCCGCCATAGGCGCGCACGCCGTTTTCGTTGTTATCCACATAGCCTTTGGACAGCTCGCGGACGGTGATTTTGTGTAGTTCTATGTTCATTTTCTCTTTGTTTGGCGCAGGGACTTACGTCGCCTGCTTATAAGCTGTCGTCCCTACGGGACTTGGTTTTCTGCCGCCATCGAGACCGTCGGTTCTATCGAAGCGTAGTCTATTGGCTTTTGCTTGCGACGGATGAGGATACGGCTATATACTCTTTTATTATTCAACACAGCGCATCCTCCCCTGTCTTCGGGATGTGGCGTATATGGCACAATCCCATAGAATTTATTTAATCTACTGTTTCCTGCGCAAATGCCCAATATCTCGAATTGCTCAGGGTTGTACTTATCCATAAATGTAATCGGCACACCCATAAAACCATCATAATTCATTGGAATGTCAGAAGTTTTATCTATGTTAATTGCATCATAGTTATCATATTTTGGATACTCCTCGGGATTATAAGTTTTGAATAAAATGATATCTTCATGTCGTTTTTGTATTTCCAAATTTGTAAACCAATTAACGCCAGAAACACGTATCATACCTTCACGATGGTCGCCGGCGGTTGCAACATCCTCGTATTTACTATAAAAATGACCGGCTCCACCTTTAAAGCCATAACCAAGCCACAACTTGTTATCTCTGATAAGCGGAAAGAAATCCTTGTTCGTAATTGCATTTTGGTTCCCAATAATCACAAACTTCTTCTCATACTTTATTAACTGCGCCACATATTCCCGAAACAATGAAAAAGGCGGATTGGTCACCACAATATCGGCTTCTTTCAGCAACTCGATACACTCTTGGGAACGAAAATCGCCATCGCCTTTGAAATAGTGGATACCGATTTCTTCGGGGTCTGGCACACGATTTCCGTTACGGTCGCCGAAATACTCCAACCAAATGGCTTGCTCGGCATCGTTTTGACTGAACAAGTCGCGGTTTTGGTTTTTGTAGCAGGTGGTAATCAGCTTTTTAAGTCCTAATTGCTCAAAGTTGTAGCTGAAATAATGGAAAAAGTTGCTTACACGCGGGTCGTCGCAGTTGCAAAGTACGGTTTTGCCTTTGAAATGCTCCTTGTAATGTCTCAACTCATTCTCAATATCAATAAGTTGGGTATAGAACTCGTCTTTTTTGGCTTTATTTGCAGCATGAAGATTGATGTTTCCTGCCATTATGATTGATAGTTTTTGCATGGCTATCAATCACTTTTTCGGACAAAAGAAAGGTGCAGGCCTTTCCATCGCGTTCACGGGGAGCGTCGGTTGAACCCCGCCGTACAAGTAGTCAAGCCCACACCTTATTGGTGCGAGCATTATCATTACCTTGTACGACGGAAGCTTTAGACCTCTTCCGTGAACTTGCTTTTATCCGATGGTTTCAAACCAAGAGTTTCCGACGCTTTTGTTTTGAACGCGAATAATAGCTAATGCTTTGGTTTATACTATGTTATTTATTCTCTATTTTTATCTCTAACGATGCTTTGTTCTTTATTTGGCGCAAAGATAGCGTATTTTTCTTATTAAACACTATCTTTGCAGCAAACAATTGCACCATGAAAAACACCTTATTCATTCTTATTACCACTTTTGCATTGCTCTTTTCCGCCTGTTCATCAGAAAAGAAATTGGCTTTCAACGAAAAAGCAGCTTTGGAATTTCTTTATCAATACATGCCGCTCGGCGACAGCGTGGACTACACCGAAGACTATTACCGCGAGTGCGTGCACTATGCCTTCCTGGCCAAAGAAGAGATGCCTTGGGGCGAAAATATCCCCGAGCGCGAGTTCAAGCATTTCGTGGTACCCGTGCGCGTCAACAACGAGAACCTCGACCGTTTCCGCGCCACCTATTACGAGGAACTGAAAGCGCGCGTGAAAGACCTCTCTTTATATGACGCTGTCCTCGAAGTGAACCACTGGTGCCACGAGCATGTGAACTATAAAGGTAGCGACAGCCGCACCAGCGCGCCTATGGCCACCATCAAGACCTCGTGGGGTCGCTGCGGCGAGGAGTCGACGCTGTTAGTGACCGCCTTGCGCACCGTGGGCATCCCTGCAAGACAAGTTTACACGCCTCGTTGGGCGCACTGCGACGACAACCACGCCTGGGTGGAGGCCTGGGTGGATGGAAACTGGCACTTCCTCGGTGCCTGCGAGCCAGAGCCCGTGCTCGACTTAGGCTGGTTCAACGAGCCCGCCTCGCGCACCTTATTATTACACACGCGCGTGTTTGGCGACTACGACGGCCCCGAGGAGGTCATCAGCCGCAGCGCCAACTACACGGAAATCAACGTAGTAAACAACTATGGAAAGGCTGCCAAGACCACTTTCACCGTGGTGGATGAGAACGGTCAACCACAAGCCAACCTGCCCGTGGAGTTCAAGATCTACAACTATGCCGAGTTCTGCACCGTAGTCACGAAGACCACCGATGGGAGCGGCCAGACATGGCTCACCTCGGGTTTGGGTTACATGATGGCATACGCCGCCAAGGATGGCAAGTTCGGCTTCCAAGTGTTCAAATCAGGTGAGAATGAGAACATTACCATTACCCTCAACCATGAGCAGGGCCAAAACGACATCTTTGAGTTCGATATGGTACCACCCGCCCCGACCAGCGTCTTGCCCGAGGTGACGGCTGAGATGCGTGCTGAAAACGACCGCCGCATAGCCTTTGAAGACTCGTTGCGCAACGCCTACATCGCCGAATGCAAGAAAGCCCAAATGGATGTGATTATGAACACGGGCAACAAAAAACTGTGCAGCATCTACGAAAAGACTTGGGGTAACTACCAGACCATCGCCGACTTCGTGAAATACGCCCAAGGCAAGGGCCAAGAGATCAAGACCGTGGAGCTGCTCAGCAACATCTCCGACAAAGACTTGCGCGATGTCAGCCTTGAAGTACTCAAAGACCATCTCGACAACACGCCTGGTCTTGAGCAATCCATCATCTCCATGCCGCCTGAGCATTACGCTCAGTACATTCTCAATCCACGCGTGAGCAATGAAATGATTGTGCCTTACCGCAAAACCCTTTCCGAGTTCTTCCCTGAAGCGGAGAGGCGTCAATACCATGACAATCCCGCCCTGTTGGTCGATTGGGTGAAAAACAACATCAAAACCGACGACAACTTGGCTTTACAACGTATTCCGATTTCGCCTTTGGGCGTGCTGAAGGCGCGCAAGGCCGACCGCCATTCCCGCGACATCTTCTTTGTCAGCATGGCGAGGAGTTTGGGCATCGCCGCACAAATCAACCCAGTGAACGGCAATGTGCAGTACTTTGGCAAGGATTGGACCAACGTGGACTTCGAAGCCGCTGAGCCTGCCAATGCAACCGTCGGGTATTTAGATATCCACTACTACCCCACCGCTTCCGTTGCCGACCCGAAATACTACACCCACTTCAGCATCAAGAAGTTCGATGGCAACAGCTTCCGCCTATTAGCCTACGACGCCAAAGACCCTGGCATCGACGATGGCATGATGCTCTCCTCTTTCGACCATCCCACACCTTTGGATGAAGGCTATTACATCCTCACGTCAGGCACCCGTCTGGACGATGGCACCGCCCTGACCCACAGCGAGTTCTTCACCATCAAGGCGGACGAGACCACCCATGTGAACCTTACTCTTCGTCAGCCCGATGACGAGCTTCATGTCGTTGGCAGTTTCTATGCCGACAGCAAATTCACCGACCCTGAGACGGGCGAAGTGGGCAACGCCAAGCAACTCATCCAAGACGAGTATTTCATCCTCGGCCTCTTGGACCAGGGCAGCGAACCCACCACCCATGCCATGCAGGACATCGCCACCTTCCGCAAGGACTTTGAAGCCAGCAACCTGCCGATGATCTTCATCTTCAGCAGCAAAGAAGAATACGACAAGTTCAAGCTAAAGAACTTCAGCGAGTTGCCCGAAGGCATCGTCTACGGCCTTGATGAAGGCAACATCCGCGATGAAATCGTTGACGGTCTCCACCTCAACACCGACAGTCGCCCCATTTTCATCATTGCCAACGCCAACAGCGAAGTGGTGTTTGTGAAACAGGGCTACACGATTGGCTTGGGCGAACAGATGCTCAAGGTGATTGCGAAACTATAAGGTTAAGCTTCCTGCAAGGCACTGATTTCCTTGCTGATGGCTTATAGTTCAGCGGCATTCGTTATGGCAGCCTTCTTTTCAAGCGCATACAATCAATAGTTTTTTTACCCTAAAAATAGGGTATTTTAGAAAAACGTTTTATTTTTGCAGTCTGAATGTGTTTATGATGATTTACATTTTATAAAAAGAAATGTTTATTAAGATTATCACTTTTGCAAAAATAATGTTCACTTGCGTAAACACACGCATTTAAAAACGAAATGATATGGAAAGTCTATTTAAGCGCCATGATGCCTATCTTTCAACAGTTCCGATGGAATACATCCGCGACTATATGCAACGGGTGAATTGGAACTCACGTCTAATTGTCATCAGAGGTCCCAAGGGCGTGGGCAAATCGACATTGATGCAACAATACATCAAGCAGAATTTCGCCGCTGGCGACCGGCATGTGCTCTATTGTTCGGCTGATACGAACTATTTTGCCGCGCACTCTTTACTTGACTTGGCTGATAACTTCGTAAAGTTGGGAGGAAAATGGCTTTTCATTGACGAAGTACACAAGTATCCGGGATGGAGTCGGGAAATCAAGGAAATCTACGACCTCTACCGCGAGCTGAACATCGTGCTGAGTGGCTCGTCACTTATCCAAATCAATGACGGGCAAGCCGATCTCTCACGACGCCTGATGCCGTATGACATGCCCGGATTGTCGCTGCGCGAGTTCCTGCATCTTGACATAGGGCTTGACATCAAGCCCATATCATTGGAGCAATTGTTGGAAAAGCCAACGGAGTTTTGCATGCAAGTGGTATCGAAATGCCATCCTTTAGAGCACTTCGGGCGTTATCTGCAATTCGGCTACTACCCTTTCTATTTTGAACAAAAGCAAGAATATTACGACAAGTTGGAAAACACGATTAACTATATCATTGACGTGGAACTGACAAAATATCGCAGTTTAGACGTGGGTTACACCCGTCAGGTTAAGGCCTTGTTGCACGTGATTTCCCAAATGGTACCTTACGAGGTGGATATTGCAAAACTGTCAAAGGCCTCGGGAATTAGTCGGTTATCCACGCTGAAATACCTTACCCATTTAGATGAGGCTCGATTGATTCGACGTTTGTTCACAGACCTGAAAAGCGTTACGGATTTGCAAAAACCCGACAAGATGTATCTCGACAACACCAATCTGCTTTATACGCTCAGTCAAGAAAACCCGGAGATAGGGACTGCTCGTGAGACATTCTTTGCCAACCAACTGGCTTCGGCGGGCCATGTAGTAGAATATGCCGGATTCAAGAAAGGAGACTTCCGAATTGATGGCGACATTGTAATAGAAGTGGGCGGACAGGACAAAGGCTTCAGCCAACTGGCCGAACAAGAAAACGCATACGTTGCCGCTGATGGCATCGAGTCAGCCTATATGCGAAAGATACCCCTTTGGGCTTTTGGATTTCTCTATTGAAACCTCAATCCAAATCGCCCAGAATGAACTGACCCCCGGAAGTTGGACAAAAAACTTTCGGGGTTCAGTTCATTCTGTTGTCGGGGCTATTCAAATCTTAGTAAAGCAACCGCCTTACAACTTCCTAGCGACTTCCTTCTCCGTATAACCTTCGATGATGTCGCCGACCTTGATGTCGTTGAAGTTCTCGATGTTCAAACCGCAGTCCATGCCGGCACTGACCTCCTTGACATCGTCCTTGTAGCGCTTCAAGGAGCCGAGCACGCCCGTGTAGATGACGATACCATCGCGGATGACACGGATCTTCGTGCTGCGGGTGATCTTGCCGTCCAAGACCATGCAGCCGGCGATGGTGCCGACCTTGCTGATCTTGAAGGTCTCGCGGATTTCGAGGTTGCAGGTGACCACCTCCTCGATTTCGGGGGCCAACATACCTTCGATAGCGGCCTTGATTTCCTCAATGGCGGTGTAGATGATAGAGTACAGACGAATGTCAATCTTCTCGTTCTCAGCCATCTTACGCGCCTGTGCAGTAGGACGTACGTTGAAGCCCACGATGACGGCATTGGATGCCGAAGCCAGCATGACATCTGACTCGCTGATGGCACCCACCGACTTGTGGATGACGTTGACCTGCACTTCCTCGGTGGAAAGTTTCAGCAAGCTGTCGGCCAAAGCCTCCACAGAGCCGTCCACGTCGGCTTTGACGATGATGTTCAACTCCTTGAAGTCACCGATAGCGATACGACGGCCAATCTCATCCAAGGTGATGTGCGGGCTAGTTCGACGCGTCTGTTCGCGCTGCAACTGTTCACGACGATTGGCGATGGCTTTCACCTCGCGCTCGTCGGTCATCACGTTGAAGGCATCACCAGGCATAGGAGCGCCATTCAAACCTAACAGCAAAACAGGTGTAGAAGGTCCAGCCTCCTTGACGGGACGGTTGTGGTCGTCGAACATGGCTTTCACCTTACCAAAAGTGGTGCCAGCCAACACCATGTCACCAATCCTCAAGGTGCCATTTTGCACCAGGATCTTGGCCACATAGCCACGGCCTTTGTCCAAAGCGGACTCGATGACTGTACCTTTAGCCAGACGGTTCGGGTTAGCTTTCAAATCGAGGAACTCAGCCTCAAGCAGCACCTTTTCAAGCAGTGCATCGACGTTCAAGCCAATCTTAGCGGCGATTTCCTGATCTTGGTACTTACCGCCCCAGCTTTCGACGAGGATGTTCATGTTGGCCAACTGCTCACGAATCTTGTCGGGGTTGGCAGTGGGCTTATCGATCTTGTTCAGTGCGAAGACGATAGGCACACCGGCAGCCTGGGCGTGATTGATGGCCTCGACGGTCTGCGGCATCACGCTGTCATCGGTAGCGATGACGATGATGGCGACGTCGGTGATCTTGGCACCACGGGCACGCATAGCCGTGAAGGCTTCGTGACCAGGCGTATCCAAGAAGGTAATCTTCTTGCCACTCTCAGTGGTCACCTCGTAGGCACCGATGTGCTGGGTGATACCACCTGCCTCACCAGCCACCACATTGGTATTACGGATGTAGTCCAAGAGTTTGGTCTTACCATGGTCGACGTGACCCATGACGGTGACGACAGGAGCACGGGGGACGAGGTCTTCCTCGCGGTCTTTCTCTTCCGTCTCAGCAATGGCCTCTTGCACATCGGCGCTGACAAAGTCGACTTGGTAGCCAAACTCTTCGGCAACAACAGAGAGCGCTTCAGCGTCAAGACGTTGGTTGATGGAAACCGGCATACCTAAGCTCATGCAGGTGCCGATGACCTTCACGACGGGCACGTTCATCATCGTGGCCAGTTCGTTAGCGGTCACAAATTCGGTCACCTTCAAGACTTTCTTGTCCTCCTCTTGGCGCATCATCTCCTCCATCATGTTGCCCGCCACTGCCTGACGCTTCTCACGACGGTGCTTGGAGGTCTTTGATTTGCCCATGGGGGCGAGACGTGCCAAGGTGTCCTTAATCTGCTTCGAGATTTCCTCTTCGCTCAGTTCAGGTTTCTCTTCACGCTTCGATTTCTTGTCCTTTTTGCTCAGTTTCGGATTATCCTTCTGGCCTTTCTTACCGCCTTGATCAGCAGGTTTCTGACCCTTGCCTTGTTTATTGCCTTCTTGTTTCTTTCCGCCAGCGTTCACATTTGGACCTGTCGGGTTCTCTGACGAACCTTCAGGTTTGCCACCCATGATGCGTTTGCGTTTCTTCTTCTTTGACTCACCAGGCTTGCCGCCTTTCTTCTCCACAGGCAATTCCAAAGTGCCCAAAACGGTGGGGCCCGTTAACTTGGGAGCTTCCAATTTGATTACCCTCGGCTCGATAGGCTTTTCCTCTTTAGCATGGGCAGCCTTGACAGGCTCTTCCTTCTTTTTCTCCACAGGTTTTTGCTGTTGTTGAGGCTTTTCCTGCTTCTTTTCCTGAGGCTGGGCAGGCTGTTTTTCAGGTTTTTTCTCAGGTTTCTTTTCCTGTTTCTTTTCCTGACGAGGTTTAGGCTCAAGGTCTATTTTTCCGAGAATATTCAGCGAAATGCCTGAAGTGCTTTCTTCTTTCTTTTCCGGCTCCACCTTTTTAGGCTCTTCCTTTTCTGGTTCCTTCTCCTCAGGTTCCTTCTTTTCTGGCTCTACCTCTTGTTTCGGTGTTTCTTCCTTCACCTCTACCTGTTCCTGTTCTTCATCTACAGGTTTGGCCGTCTTCTTCGTCGGCGATGATATCGTGGTCGTGCGGATGATCACCTCTTCATGGTCTTCCTCATCGACGGGTTTTTGCGATTGCAATGCCGAATCAACGGAAACACTACCACCCTTGTAAGAGAGGTTACCCAATTTCATAGCCTCGTTCTTCACTTCCTTCTCGCCCTGATATTCCTTCACGAGCAGCGCATACATGTCTGACGTGAGCTTCGTGTTGGGAGAGGGATCCACTTGAAATCCCTTTTTAGCAAGGAATTCCACAATGGTGTCCTTTCCCACATTGAATTCTTTTGCCGCTTTCGACAATCGAATTGAAAAATTAGTTTCTTCGGACATAGTTTCTTCTCTTTGTTTCTCGTTTATTATTATTGCCTTGGCATCATTCGGCATCTTGTTCAAACTCGGCCCTCAGGATGCGGAACACATCCTTGACGGTCTCAATTTCAAGGTCGGCACGGTTGGCCACCTCTTCAGGAGTGTACGACAACACAGCCTTAGCCGTATCGCAACCCATCCGGATGAGCGAGTCAATGACCCACTGATCGATTTCGTCGGAGAACTCTTGCAGGTCGACGTCCTCTTCAGCGTTGTCGGCCTCACTGTTACGGTAAACGTCAATTTCATAGCCTGTCAGCTTACCGGCAAGTTTGATGTTGTAGCCACCTTTACCGATGGCGAGGCTGATTTGGTCGTTCTCCATATACACATTGGCCATCGTGTTGTCGCTGCTCAATACGATGTTCGTAATCTTAGCCGGGCTAAGGGCGCGGGTGATGAGCAGAATGGGGTTGGTAGTCCAAGGAATGACGTCGATGTTCTCGTTGCGCAATTCGCGGACGATGCCGTGGATACGCGTTCCTTTCATACCTACGCAAGCACCGACAGGGTCGATACGATCGTCGTAAGACTCAACAGCAATCTTGGCACGCTGGCCAGGTTCGCGGACAATCTTCTTAATAGTGATGAGGCCATCGTAAATCTCAGGCACCTCAGCTTCAAGCAAACGCTGCAAGAAGATTTCAGAAGTACGCGACAAGGTGACCACTGGCGAACCATTAACGCTCTCCACACTCTTCACAATGGCACGGATGGTGTCACCTTTACTATATTTATCAGCAGGAATCTGTTCCGCCTTGGGCAGAATCAATTCGATATTCTCATCATCAATGACCACGATTTCGCGTTTCCACACATGAGCCACCTCTGCAGTGATAATCTCACCGACTTTCTCCTTGTACTTCTGAAAGATGTTTTCCTTCTCGTACTCAGAAACTTTGGTCTGGAGGTTCTGGCGCAGTGCAAGGATGTCGCGGCGACCGAAGCTCTCGATGCGTAGCTCCTCATTCACTTCCTCACCCACCTCGAAGTCGGGCTCAATCTTGATGGCATCCGACAATTTAATCTCACGTAGCGGGTCGGTCAATTCATCATCTTCAACCACAGTGCGGTTGTGGTAGATTTCGAAGTCACCCTTGTCGACATTCACGATGATGTCGATGAAGTCGGTGGTGTCGCAATCGAACTTCTTGTTCAGCATGCCACGGAACACATCCTCGATGATGCGCATCATGGCTTCGCGGTCGATGTTCTTGAATTCCTTGAATTCCGAGAAAGTTTCTACTAATTTGTAGTTGTCCATTTTTATATTGTTGATTTAAATATTCAAAGATTTAAAATTCAAAGATTTAAAAGATTATTGCGGGTTTGACTTCCACTTTATTGCGTTCAAAGAACAGGTTGACAGGGTCTTCAATAGGTTTTTTCTTTGAGGCTTTCTTGGGTGCGGGGGCAAATTCCACTTTCTCAGCATCGAAGCTCACCAGTTTGCCTTGCATCTTGCCCGTCTCTTTCGTCTTCACTTCCACATCTTTGCCCACATATTTCTGCAACTGACGGTCCAGCTTCAAAGCACCCGAGAGACCCCACGAGAACACGCTCAGCTCATAGTCTTCTACATCACGGTCAAGTTTCTCATTGATGTAACGGCTCAATTCGGCGCAATGGTCGATGTTGACCGCCGTGTCGGAGTCCACATAGACCTCGATCACGTTGTTGGGCTTCACCTTCACTTCCACGAGGAAGCGGTCGGTGTTTGCGAGGGATTCTTCGCAGAGGGTTGCTACTTGTTCTTTGTTAATCATTTAAAATTCAAAGATTTAAAATTCAAAATTTAAGATTCTAACTTCAAATAAAAAAACCTGTTACTCAAAGTAGCAGGTCTTTTCTTCCACCTTAAGTTGTCGAGCAAGGATTCGAACCTTGACAGGCAGAACCAAAATCTGCAGTGCTGCCATTACACCACTCGACATCATTCGTTCCCGAATGCGGCTGCAAAAGTACAACTAATTTCGTTACGCGCAAGCGTTTTTTTCATTTTTTTCGAAAAAAAGCAAATAATAATCATTTCATTTCATCGTTTATAAGATTAAAACGCTGTATAAATGTAAGAAAACAGCCTAACATATTCCAAAAAACCCTATTTTTGCAAGCTATATTCGATTGAATTATCAATTACAAACAATAAAATGAAGAACGTCAGACTGATTCTTGCTGTTTTGCTCGTTGCAGCATTCAGCACCGTTTCATTTGCCCAAGAAGGCAAAACTTTGAAACGCAAAGTGGCCATCGGCCGATTCACCAATGAGACCCAATATGGGAAAGGCATTTTCTACGACCGCGAGAATGATCCCATGCGCAAGCAAGCCATGGACATTCTTTCGTCGAAACTTGCAGCCAGCGAAAAGTTCATCCTGTTGGAACGTGACGACCTTGATGTCATCGTCAAGGAAGCCGGAAGCGAAATGCAGAAGATTGGTGCCGACTATATCATTCTTGGCTCCATCACACAATTTGGTCGCAAGACGGAAGGCGACGAAGGCATCTTCAGCAGTACCAAGACGCAAACTGTTGAGGCTACCGTGAACGTGCGCCTCGTCGATGTGGCATCAGGCCTCATCATTTATTCCGATGAAGCAAAAGGCCAAGCCGAAACCTCTTCGAAAACCACTTTGGGCATTGGCGGCACAGCCGGATTCGATGCCACGCTGAGCGACAAAGCCATCTCGGCTGCACTCACCCAACTTGTCGAGAACATCATCAACAAATGTATGGACAAGCCTTGGAGAGGCTATATCTTAACCGTTGAGGATGGTGAATATGTCATTTCGGGCGGTGTCACACAAGGCATCACTCCTGGCACCACGTTTGGCTTATATAAAAAAGGTAAGATGGTCAACAACCCGCAAACGGGCGCCAACGTTGAGCTTCCTGGCAAGAGATTGGGCCAAGTCACTGTGACTGCCAACTTCGGCGATACCCCAGAAACGGAAATCTCCTTCGCCACCTACGAAGGCGAAGCCATCGATACCGACCATCTTGAACTTTATTATTTAATGGAGAAATAAACTATGAAAAAGATAATCATCGCAACCTTATGCCTTTTCGTGGCTACCCTGTTCAATTCATGTGGTGTGGGCAACTATACCGTAACCTCAGGCGTTGAAGATAAAGCTTCGGTGTGCTTCTCAGCCTCAAGTGCCTATGATATCAACGTCACCATCGACGACCAACATTATACCACAACCACTGTCAAAGATATCGCCCACAAAACCCGCCGTAACATCAAGGAAACGGCCAAAAGTGCCATTCAGACCACTCCTGGCAGACACAAAGTTGAAGTGAAACGCAACGGTCAAACCATCTATTCCAAGGAAGTGATGCTCTCTACGGGCGACACCAAAATCATCGAGTTATGAAGAAATTGCTTATTCTCATAGGCATGACCTTGGCTCTTAGTTCGTGCATCGAAACCAAGCCGATGCTATACAACTGGGGGTACAAAAACAGTTCAAAAAACGCCTCGGAATACGAAACACTGCTTTACGACAACTACCATTCACAAACTCCGGAGAGCGTTTGCGCCCTTTTGTGCCAATACGAGTACATGGTCACCCATCCCGGAGGCCAACGAGGCGTGATTCCTCCTGGCATCTGCGCCGAATATGGCTACCTTCTCCTCAGTTCAGGCACTGCCGAGACCTTCCTCAACCACGCCACAAAAAAGCAAAAAGAGACATTCGGCACTATGAGCGACTACGGCACATCATTCAGGGAGAAAGGAATCGAAATGCTGCAAAAGGAGATGGAGCTGTACCCCGAATCTTCTATTTTCATCCAACCTTTAGTCAAAAAATTCAGCCAACAATAGCCATGAAAAAGTTCCATTTCATCCTCATCGCATTTTGCGCGCTGCTGTTTGCATCGTGCGAGACATTGAACCATACACGCGGCGAGTTGTATCCCAAAATGTACGATGAAAAACCCGTGACTTTGTTGGTCATGCCCCCTATCAATAACTCTAATAACGTAGAAGCCAAGGACTTGCTTTACACTTCCATCAGCCAGCCATTGGCTGAAGCAGGTTACTACGTCATCTCGCCCCACTTGGCCATGGAAATCTTCAAGGCGGAAAGTGCCTACGATGCAGAGAACTTCATTGAAGGAAACGTGGGCATGTTCGGCAAGGTGTTTGGTGCCGATGCCGTCATCTTCTCTGTGATTGACGAATGGAAGAAGAAAGGCTTCGGTATTGAGACCAAGATTACCTACATCGTGAAGTCGACGCGCACGAACGAAGTGCTGTTTGACCGCACCTGTGACCTTTACCTTGACCTGAGCGACAACAATTACTATGGTGGCGGCTTGGTAGGCTCGTTGGCCAACCTTGCCGTGTCGGCCATCAACACTGCCTTGACCGACCATATCGTGGCGGCTCGCAATTGCAACCAGTACATTTTCGCGGACATACCACAAGGCAAATACAGAGCCGAACACATGCAAGACCAAGAAACTCCTGCTCGCGACAAAAACATTTCGGCTACCGTTAAGAAATAAAGGTTCGCACCTATCAAAGAATCAACAAGTAATACAAATATCATTATGACTTTCAAAAGGTTAAACAACATTACAGGATGGCTGGCAGGCTTGATTGCCACCATCGTGTATTTCCTCACGCTGGAACCTACTGTAAGCTGGTGGGACTGCGGCGAGTACATTTCAACGGCTTACAAACTTCAAGTGGGTCACCCGCCTGGGGCACCGTTGTTCCAGATGATTGGGCGCTTCTTCTCTCTCTTTGCGGGTGGCGATGTCACCAAGGTGGCCATGATGGTCAACGTAATGTCGGCCATTTGTAGCGGTCTCACTATCGTATTCCTGTTCTGGACCATCACCATGATGGTGCAAAAGGTTTGGATGAAAGAAGGCGAAGACGCACCTTGGATTAATAAAATAGGTGTGCTGCTGGCTGGATTTGTCGGCGCAGTGGCTTACACCTTCACCGAGTCATTTTGGTTCAACGCCGTGGAGGGCGAGGTCTATGCCATGTCTTCACTTTTCACAGCCATTACCTTCTGGGCTATCTTGAAATGGGAACAAGTGGCCGATGACCCCAAAAGCACACGTTGGATCATCTTCATCGCCTTCCTCATTGGCCTTTCCATCGGTGTACACTTGCTTAACTTGCTGTGTATCCCCGCCTTCGTGTATGTAGTTTACTTCAAGAAATGGAAAAAGACCTCGTTCTGGGGCTTTGTGCTGGCGGGTGTTGTCTCCGTGGCTTTGTTGTGGTTCCTCAACATGTTCCTCGTGCCTCAAGTCATCAACATGGCGGGCAAGATGGAGTTGTTCTTTGTGAACTCGCTTGGCGCACCTTTTAACCTCGGCTCCATTGTCTATTTCGCCATCATCATCGGCCTCATCGTCTGGGGATTGTGGTACACGGGCAAGAAAGGAAAGGTGATTTGGAACACCGCCATCCTCTCCTTTATGTTCATCCTCATCGGCTATTCGTCGTTCTTCATGCTGATTATCCGTGCCAATACCAACACGCCCATCAACGAGAACGAGCCCAAGGATGCCCTTTCGATGCTGGCATACATCAATCGCGATCAATATGGCAGTTGGCCTTTGCTCTATGGGCCTTATTACAATGCCCCCGCTGTTGATTTGAAAGACGGCAAGCCTGTGTATGTCAAAGACAAAGAAGCAGGTCGCTACGTTATCACCGACGACAACAAACGTAGCGTTCCCGTATATCCCGACGAAATGAAGACCCTCTTCCCGCGCATGTGGAGCACGCAAAGAGGCTCACACTCAGAGATATACGAAAGCTATCGCAAGAATGAAAACGGTGTGGTCACAGGCACGCCCGTGCGCGTCAGGAACTACCGTGGAGAATCAGTCATGGTCAACAAACCCACTTTTGGACAAAACCTGAAATTCTTCATCAACTACCAATGCAATTGGATGTATTGGCGCTACTTCATGTGGAACTTTGTGGGTCGTCAGAACGACATTGAGAGCCAAGGCGAACTCAGCCACGGCAACTGGCTCAGCGGCATCAGCTTCATCGACAACGCCCGACTCGGCGACCAGGACAACATCCCTGCCTGCATGCAAAACCCAGGACGCACTACCTATTATTTCCTGCCTCTCATCCTTGGTCTCATCGGCTTGTTTTGGCTACTTAAGAACGACCTGAAGCAGAGCTGGATCATCTTCCTGCTCTTCTTCCTGACAGGTTTGGCCATCATCATCTATCTGAACCAAACGCCGCAGCAGCCCCGTGAGCGCGACTACAGTTATGCAGGCTCATTCTATGCTTTCGCCATCTGGATCGGTTTTGGTGTTATCGCCATCATCGACTGGATCGGCAAACTGACCAAGAAGAGCAGCATGGTTACCACCGTAGCCGTCGGATTGGCCTGCTTCCTTGCTGTGCCTTGTGTTTTGGCCTCCAATGGTTGGGAAGAGCACAACCGTTCGGGCAAGACCTCGGCCCGCGACTGGGCACGAAACTATCTTGCCCAATTGCCTCCTAACTCGGTTATTTTCACCAGAGGTGACAACGACACCTTCCCCTTGTGGTACGTGCAAGAGGTGGAAGGCTTCCGCACCGACGTGCGCGTGTGCAACTACATGCTTTCGAGCGGCTATTGGTATGTTCACCAAATGGGGCGCAAAGTGTATGAATCAGAGAAACTTCCGCTCACATTGACCCAGAAAGAATACAACAACGGCATCAACGAATCGATACCTGTCGAAGAGGAAGATTACTTCCAGGGCAAACAGGTGGAGCTGAAGCAGGTCATCGACTTCATCCACAACCCCAAGGCGGTGAAGCGTTACGTGGGCGGCACCTACAATTATATCCCCTGCCGCAATGTGAAGCTTACTGTCGACAAAGAGGCCTGCATACGTAATGGCATTGTTCCAGAAAGCATGAAAGACCAAATCGTTGATGAAATCACGTGGGAAATCAAGGACAACTGGTTATACAAGAACTCCATCATGCTCTTGGACTTCTTCGCCACCAACAACTGGGAGCGTCCGGTGTATTTCACCTCGTTCAGCGACATGTCGAAAGTGCTGGGCATCGACAAGTACCTCCACATGGAAGGCTTGGCATACAGATTCATCCCTGTTGAGGCCGAAGATTACATCAAGGCCTATCGTGGCGGCGTGTATCGTGACGGCAGCTATGACCTCTTGGTCACCAAAGCAGACCAAGGCATCACCAATTGGGGTAGCCTGAATCAAGATGGTGTGGTGCCCGACCGCGAGAGCGTGCGCAACATGAGCTATGCCCAGTTGGCTTATTCGCGTTTGGCGCAGGCCCTGATCAACCACGACCAATTCGACTCTGCTGTCATCGTGATGGACAAATATCAGGAGTTCTTCCCCAACGAGAAATTCCCTGCCGAAATCCACACGTATCAGTTCCCGGAGATGTACTACATCTGTGGCGCCACCGACAAAGGCGATACCTACATGACCAACCTGGTGAACAACTATTGTGACAAGATAAGGTACTATGGCAACATGAAGCCCAAGTTCAGGAAATATTATGAAGAAGATATCGACGAAGGCATGAGCCTGCTGAAGCACTTCGGCGACGTGGCCAAGAAATACGACCGCACCGAACTATCGCAGCTGGTTTCCGACCAAATGACGCAGTTCCTTTCCTTGTATTACACAGAATAAGGTTCTGACAAGGCCATAAACAAAGCCAGCGTTCGAGGTGTTCTGACGCTGGCTTTAGTTTTAGATGGTTTCCTCATTGTTATGCCTCAATGGGGATTAAAGTGCAGTTGAAATGTGCATCGTAGTCAAGAAGAATCTTCATGGCATTGTTCGGTGCTATCGTGACGCTGTCCAGTTTCATGGTGTAAACATTCTCGTGGCGGTTCAGTTTTTCCACCATTTGAATAGTTTCCTCCAACGACTTCTGGGCTTGGGGTTCTTTCTTGAAATGTTGTGCCGAGGCCGACATGATGCAGCACATCAGGGTTGCGAAAACAATAACTTTCTCATGATTATCATGTATTTATGGATTGACGATTATCAATTAGATTTCCCAAAAGGGAATCTATAGGCATATTGCAAGAAAACGCCAAGCTTCAGGCAGTTTTTGACAAATGGATGAGAACCAGTCGCGCCGTCACTAAATTCAATCCTTTCGTCTTTAAGGTTGACAAGCGTCCACCAATGCCGAAGTCGGAATGGCCGATGGAATAGCTGAGAATATGTTGTAAGTAAAATCCTTCCACTGAATAAAGGATACTCAAACAGTCTTATTCTACAATAAACTTGTTGCTCACTCCATTGTATTCATAAACATAGATGCCAGGTGCATAGGTGCTCACATTGAGATGGATCCTATCGGCATCGGGCGAAAGCATCTTGGTGTCCACCAATCGGCCTTGTGAGTCGTAAACATGCATCTCGGTGGCTTTCCCATTCACAGTGTAAGGCAGTGCAATCATAAACTTGGCAGGGTTCGGATACGGATTTTGTTGGGTGATGACCATCTCTTCTGCCGAAAGATTGCCTTGGGTGGCATATATCTCAAGGTTGTAGTTTTCGCTGTAATCAACCAGATCGAATCTTAATTCATTGCCTACCCTATAAATTCCATTCAGCAAATATCCATTTTCACAAAACAGGATTTCACCCTCTTCGTTTATGAAAACCGTTGTTGCAGTACCGCCGCCGTACATTGACCTGACACAAAGGCCAATCTCAATCTTATCGTCAGTGTTAAACAAATGTTTTCCTGCGATAACCACATTGAAACCCGTAAAACTGGTAATCCATTCTCCATTCAAGGTGAAGGGAATCTCTTTCGTTAATTCAAAACTCGCATCATATACTGAAAATCCCCTTAGGGCACCAGTATCATCATATTCGCCGAGAACATACGACACCTCGGGCAAGACCTCACAGACATATTCGCGAATCGATTGTTGGAAAACAGGCTGAATGTCTGATCCATGGTTGGTGAAAGAATGCAACAAAGTGGCTTGGGAGAAGGAAGTCAGGGTTGCAAATACGATAACTAAGGTCAAAATCATTTTTTTCATTTTGTCGGATTGCCGGTTATATCCCATCGGCCCATCGGTTTTATTTATACTAAATTTGCTTGTCTACTTAGATTCAATATTACTCAATTACTCACGGCATCCTATATAAACTCACCTTATTATCCAAGGTGCATTGTATCAACCCGAATTGTTTGGCATAATAGATCTCCGTCGGGAAATTCATGGTTCGCGGATAGGCAATGTCAATGAGTTTGAGGTGCATCACGCCTTCATAGTTCTTTCCGCTCACCCCGAAGGAATCAAGGTATTCCACTGTGTATTCCATCCCTCCATTGTAATCCGTCTCGTAGCATTTGTCGGGATAAAACTGGTTGCCGTCGATGCGCATGGCATAAATGGCTTCGTTGAAATACATCCTGAACTCGTCGGTGCCTTCGTGCTCGTCGTCATTTTTGTAGGCAGAGAGGGCGGTCGAAACCCGTATCGATCCGTAGGTGTTCGACCCGCTTTGGTCAATGTGCTCATGCACACCTTTGTCCGTTGGGATAATGAAAAGAATGGCAGCCCCTGTTTCCGTAGAATAGGAACTGGCGGCATCAAACCTGAACGATTGCATGATGCCATTGTCGTCCATCATCGTGAAATGGAGGTTCGTAGTGTCGGCGAACCAGTCACGATTGGCATCGTTCACTTGATAGAATTTCGTCTTCACGCAAGAGGCCATCACCAAAGCCAATGCACACACGATTATGATTCTATTCTTCATAGTACCAGTATTTTTCACCGTTCGACATGATGACTCCCAACAGGCCCTTCTCGTAGTTGTAGTAATACGTTTCAGCATAGATAGAGCCTTCCTCTACGTTGTTATAATAACACTCTTCTGCCTTCAGCTTGAATACATCATGGTAGTATTGGCCATTGATTTCCAAAGAATCGACCACATTGTAGTTGGAATGGTCCTCACCGATGAAAGGAAACCTTGCGGCACCCACGGCATAAAGGTTAGCTTGTCTTTCTGATTCCCACCCTTCTTCTTCAAACATCATGTATAAATTCGAGAAATTGATTTCCACCTCGAAAAGAGGATAATTCGGTGTGCATTTCGTGATGTCCACCTCATAATCATAATAAAAGTTCGGGGCGGGCTTGTATTTTTCAAGATAGATGTAGTTGTCACCAGACTCTTTCTGGCGGTGGCGCGACACGGAGAAGTCGATAATCACGCGGTCGCTCTCGTGCTGCAAGCGGAACATGTCGCCGTTTTGGTAAGGCACAGTGGCTAAATAACGTTCTGGGATTTTCCCAAAATCCTTATAGATGGGTTCTTTGTGTCGAGGACAAGCTGTAAGCAACACCATCATGGCTCCTAAAACAATAGGAAGCAATACAATTCTGAAAACTTTATTCGTTTTATTCATGGGTTGTGTTTTTGAATTACAGCCGCAAAAAGGGCCAAATTTTTCTTATATGTTTGGTTTAGTTTTATCTTTGTCACATTAGTAAATCAATCCCGAACCGCCCACTGAAATCATGTGGATGGCAGAGATGCCACCGCCAAAATTCGACAAACCGCAATGGTATTTTATTCCGATAGATCCCCCTTCGAAAGCACCATGCGTCTTGATACTTAACAACAAACCTGCACGTGCAGTTTGATAAAATTTCTCCAACTCATCTATCTCATCATACGACAATTGCTTGTCGCTATAAGTCTCCCAACATCCACCGACACCCAACACAGGCGAAACGCTCAACCTTTTGCCCGAAAACACGGGATAAGAGGCATCCAAATAGAAATTAAACAGTGTATTGTGACGACCAGCTTCATAAACTCCTGTTGAATATGGTTTGTCCACCTTAGTTTTGCTCAGCACAATGTCGTAACCCAATTCCAACAATAGCTTTTTGTAAGCCAAGGCAAAGCTTAGTCCAAAACCAACGATGGGTGTCATGGTCTCGCTCAGCTTGCCCGTTACATAGCCACCACACAAGTCCAAGCCCATACCCCAGCCCCAATTATCTTTGTTGGCCCTGATTGCGTGTGTTGATATCACATGATGGACAAACCACATGTAGTCGCTGTTGGGATAGTTTTCCAAGAATTTTTCGGATTTATTGTCCAACTCATTTTGGTTTTTATAGGAAAACGGTGTCACAAGCCAATCCAAGAAGAGTGTCAAGAAAGCCTTGTCCTCGGCTGAAGCATCCGCTTCCTCAACATTGAATCGGAGCAGATGCTCATCCTCCACGCTACGCCGATAGAGCTGTGTTCTTAGTTCGTCGTTTGCTGGCATTATTTTGGCGTTCAAATTCGCATCAAAAGTGGAGTCTATCTGCCGCATATAGACCGTTAAAGCATCAAATTCGCGTGTCCACATCAGGATTTGGCACAATTCCATCGGAGTAAGTGCGAAATAATGCTCATCCTCCAAACCCAAAAGATAGTCTTTGACTTCCGTCACTTTTTCATAATCTCGGTCCAGAAGCTTCTCTAACAGGAAAGCTCGTCCTTTTTCAATCTTTGTGCCCTTCGACTGAAGGATTTCTTCCTCGATCTGTGCATAGCAGCCAATGGGAACGGCAAACAAAACTGCCAATGCCATTGCAAATAATAACGTCTTTTTCATGGTTTTTATCTATTAACGACAATTTTCTGCGTGGAATTGCCCACCGTGACAAAATACATCCCCTCAGCCAATCCCGACACATCAATCTGCTGGGTTTCACCCATAATTTGCCCCTGTAGCAACACCTGTCCCATCAGATTGCTGATACGATACGTCTGTCCCTGTAGAGACGCAATGCTCTGCGTCTCCAATACCAACACCCCATCCGTCGGGTTAGGATACATCCCCATCACACCCGCCGTCGGCTCGTCTATCCCGTCAGTCGATGAGTAATGGAAATCAAAATAGTAATAGTCGCCATCGTCATCCATGATGAGCTGTTCCACCTTGTTACGAAGCGGGACTTCCCAGTCTAACAATTCCCAAAACAATGGAAGGCCTGAGATGTATTCGATTTCGGGCGTTCCGTAGGCGATATGATAGACTTCTTCCAATTCCCATGCTTCATCATAAGGATAATAGAAGTATTCATAATAGTCGGTGCAATTGTTGTCGTCATCATACAAATACTCGAACTTGTCGCGATAAGTCCAGTCCTGTGCGCCTGGCTGATGATAATATGAGATTTCGGTAAGAAGATTCCCCGATGCATCATGGTCATAACTATGTTTGTACTGCTCATACCATTCTTCCCCGTTCCATCCGTATTCAATCTCTTCATAACACTGCTGGGATTCATAATGGTAAACGGTTTTGCTTATCGTATACCAGTATCCCGTCCAGTAGCTATCAATTTCCTCGGTGCAAAGGCCTTCTTCGTAGTGGTATTCGGTTCTGCCATCGCCTACCCATTCCCCACTCTCATTGGGAATGTAGGTGGTCGTCACTTGAAGAAGCCCGTCCTCATAATCCCAGGTTTGCTTGTTCGTTTCCACCCAATTTCCACCCTCCATCCAGTATCTCATGGAAAGGACAACATGCTTGTCTTCATCGTATGACAGGACGATTTTCTCGTACATTTGCCATGTTTCATTGAAAAAGGAGTAATAGATTTCCTCCACAAGGTTTTGCGCATTGTAGTAATAATCTTCTTTATCCCCGGCGTCGTAGTCAATTATGGAGGTCAGACGGTCTTGCTCATCGTAGACGTACTCGTAGGCAAACTCCATTTCCCACTCGTCATCAAGATAATAAATGGCAAACCAAGTACAATTGGAATGCGTGTCGTAATCGAGAATGACTTTCATGTATTCGCTCGTGACGCTGTCCAATTCAGTAGTGTACACATTCTCGCGGCTGTTCATTTTCTCCACCAGCCGCAAGCTCTCTTCCCAAGACCTCGGTTTGGATTCTTTCCTGATAGGTTGTGCCGAAGCCGAAATAAGGCAGCACATCAAGGCTGCAATTAAAATGGTGTTTTTCATCGTATCAAAGATTTGAAATTCTTGCTGCAAAAGTATAGCAAAAAAACGCTGTTTTTCCGATGCCAAAGCCCATTACAAACTTTTCCAAAACTTCATTGTTGATTATCAGTCACTTGAACTTCTTGATTACAACATTTTTCCTCTTGCGTCCATACACTCCGTCTGTATGGCCGTCTCCAACGGCCTTGCAATCAGATCGCCGTTGACATTATACTCGATGATAATTTTTATCCAACCAAGGCGTGCCGTACTTTCTTCAATATACTTGAAGCCGATATAGGCTGCCTCGCCAATCGGAAGATTATAGCATTCTACCGAGGCAAGAACTTCTGATACATACACGGTGGCTTCCGTCACTTCAGGGTTGAGAAGATACGGGAATTCCCTATTAGATTCGTATAAAACAAAATAAGGATAAGGACTTGACATAAAGGAATCATCCGAATTTAGCATGTCATCTTTCTCATGTTGAACAAGAACATCCAAATTGTAGGATTCTTGGAGCGGGTCAGATTCAAGCAGTTTGTTGCATGTCAGTCTGTAATCAAGATAAATCAAGGGAATGCTGTCGGTGGGATAAATGGTTGAGTCGACATGATAGTAAACTTCGTTCAAGACGGTTTGCGAATGAAATTTCAAGTTGCTGGAACTGTGCAGCGAAATGTTATACATATACCTTGGATGATTGAGGTCTTCGCTGTTGGGGTCAACGGACACTTCCGATACTATTGAAAAATCATTGGTTCCATCCCCATTCACGTCAAATTCCTTTGAGTAGTATGACATATCACTATTTAGTTCAAAGTACTCCCACTCAATGTTGTCGTAGATCACGACATCCATGCCTTCATAATCACCGAAGGTGATTTGGTTAGTGGTAGGCTCTTCCCCTGGTTTCGGGTCTTTCCCGCACGACGGCATAATGCAAACCACCGCCAGTGCCATTGCGAATAATAACGTCTTTTTCATTGCTGTTGTTATTATTGGTTCTCTTTTTTCTTTTGTCGTTTCGTGTCACCGGAAATCTCTATTTCTTCACCGCCACCCGCGCCACATAATTTTTCCCATCCGCATCAGTAATCCTCACCAAATACACCCCTTCCACCAATCCACTCACATCAATCTCATTACTGTCTCTCACCGTCTTCACCAGCTGCCCAAGCGCATTGTAAACTCGCATTTCAGCAAATTCAGAACCTTCGATGTAAACCATTTCCGTGGCAGGATTGGGCCAAACGGCAAGATGGCTTTCGGTTGGTTCATCCAAACTGTTGTATTCGGAGTAATGGAAATCCATCAAATCAATCTCTATCCCCTCTTCCAACAATTTGAGTTTCAGTAGTTTGTTGTATACTGGAATATCCAAGCCCATCCTATTGAGAATTGGACCACCTATCTCCATTGTATTCCAAAACCTATTGAGACCTGCTATTTGGTCAATGCCTACAGATGGGTCGTAAGTCATTTCGTAGCCATCTTCCAATTGCCAATCTCCAGAAAAGTTGTCATATACATTGTAAGCCGTGCAGTTATAGTTGTCGTCGTATAAAAACTCGGTCTTTAAGTCGTAATAATACACTTGCGAGCCGATGTATTGGTCAAAACCAATCATGGAAAGAAGATGGCCTGCGGTATCATATTCAAACACGTATCTGCCATCGCCACTCCATTCATCATTGCTTGTGCGGTTATAATAAGCCATTTCAATGCACGAGCCTTGCTCGTTGTACGCATACTCAGTCTTGTAAACAAGATACCATTCACCTTCCCAAATGCTTGAAATCACCTGTGCACAAAGCCCTTGGGCATTGTAGTAGTAATCGGTCATGTAATGGGGCTGCCAATGGTTTTCAACGAAGTCATAATACACCTCGTTTTGGAGCAGGCCGTTTTCGTATTCGTAGACCCTTTTGGCCGATTCAATCCATCCGTCAAAATAGTTGTATCCAATATACAAAGTAAGGTTTCCGGCTTCGTCATACTCGTTGGTATGTTTTGTGTTCAGCTCCCATGTGTTTCCCGACAGGTAAGTGGAGATTGCTTCCACTATCAGGCTTTGTTCGTTGTAGGTGTATTCCGTCTTGTTGGTCTGTATACCGTCATAGTGCGTCACCGAAGTCAAGCGGTTTTGCTCGTCGTAGGTGTTTTCGAAGGATTGTTCGAGATACCATGAAGTGTTAGTCGGGTAATAACGCATTTCCTTGGTGCAGTTGAGACGGCTGTCGTATTCATATAGGAAACGAGCCTCATTCCCAGTGACGCTGTCCAATTTCAGGGTGAAATTGTTCTCATGACAGTTCAGCCGTTCCACATGCTGGATTTTGGCTTTCATAGACTTCAAAGTCTCCGGCTTTTGGGTTTGTTGTGCTGAGACTGACACGATGCAGCACATCAAAGCTACAATTAAAAGACTGTTTTTCATTGTATCAAAGATTTGAAATTCATATTTTGCAGAAGTAAAGCAATAAATTGCTGTTTTTTCAATGGGTTGTTTAAATCGGGAAATATATACCGATGCTGTAAAGCAACATCACAGGGACATTCTTATTCGCCTCAGGGATATTAGGTCCTTCACCCACTTTAGCTCCGAGACCTATTTGGAATTGAAATACTTTTGGCGCCCTGAAGGTGTAGACAGGGCCAAGTAACGCTTGAGTGTAGGTGTTACCTATGCCTTGGTGCCAATATAACAGCGAAATCATGGAACTGTTGATGAAAGGCTTGAAGTGATAATTGATGCCTGCACCAAAACTTCTGAATCCAATTCCAGCCTGGGCACTGAAATGATTGCCAAACATGAACTCGAAGTCGGCCCCGACGATGCCGCCACCTCCTTGAAGAACGCCCGCCGAGATAGACATTTTCTTTTCACTGGGAACACGTTGCGCCATCAATTGAACTGAAAACATGGCAACCAAAACGATTAAAACAAGTTTTTTCATAGGGATAAGTTTTTTTATGGTTAATACTTGATTTGATAATGTCTGCTCATGGTTTGATACGTTTTGGGCCTTTTCTCCGTCCACAAGCAATAAAGAAAGGCGTTTGCCATTCGTTTGATTGCTTATTATCTTGGAGGCTCTGGTAAACCTTGACACTATAAGCACGAATTAGTTCACGCCCTAAAACGCGAACTTTCCGCTTGCTTATTCTCGTGTCGAAAATTTACCAGATTTCCCAAGAGAGAACAAGAGCGTAAAGCCCTTCATTATGTCTTTATTTGTCTGCAAAAGTAATACTTTTCCATTTTACAACGGTTAAATTCAATAAAAAATCACTTTTTGCCATCCTAATATCCTACAATTCTATCGGCGAACTGACTCCATCCCCAAGCGGACTTGTAGGCTTCCACGCTGGCTTGTGGAACCTTGATTTCCTGAAGACGAGACAGAAGATAATCCGATTCCACCAGCGCAAACGACGGAGGTGTAACAGCTCGACAAGTCATGGAAGTCAACGAAGCACAGTCTTCAAAAGCATGTACCTCTATCCACTTGATGGAAGCAGGCAAATCAACCGAAGTCAGGTTGCCACATCCATGAAATGCATCATATTCAATCTCTTCAAGCGATTCTGAAAGGGTGACGCTACTCAATTCCGTACAACCAAAGAAAGCGTAATTGCCAATTTTGGTGACCGTATTGGGCAACACTATGGATGTCAGCTTATTACATCCCCAAAAAGCATCGCTCTTGATTCCTACTACCGAATAAGTCTGGCCAAGATGCGTGAACTCGGCAGGAATGACTTCCTTCCCATAATACTGCCTGTTGACCAGCTCGGGATTGAAATCCGTCGCTCTGGTGACGACGGCAGTGTTGGGCGAAACGAGGATGAAATACATCTTTTTCAAGTCGTTTCGATAACTGGCCTCAACTATTACTTGACCATCGCGGACCACTTCTTGTGTGGAAATGGTTTTCAGCGGGTCGTTTTCATCCTTTTGGCAAGCGGTCATGGCTAAGCCCAAAACAAGGACCAGCAAGCCTTTCCATAAATTCTTTGTATTCATCGATTTCATTTTTTTAGTCCATAGAATTACATTCCAACAATGATGTCCTTATACAATCGCCAGAAATAGCTCTCCTTGTATAGGTCGACACTTTGTGCCGGAACAAGGATACGCTCGATGGCGTTGCTCAGCATGAAATAGTCTTCATAATGCTGGCCATTGGGGTCTTTCTCAGGAGGGGTTGTTGGTCGGCATATTAAGGTGGTCAACGACGAACAATCATCCAAAGGATTCACGCCCAGATAGTTCACCGATGCAGGAATCTCAAAACTGGTGAGCCCCGAGTCATAGAATGCGTCATCACAAATAGTGGTGACATGATCGTGCAAAGTGACGGATGTCAAAGAAAAACACATGGAGAACATGCCACAGGGAATCTTCTCCATCGACTCAGGAATCTCAACGCTGGTCAGGCACGTAGAAGAAAAGACGCTATTTCCGAAACCGTTCACGGAACTGGGAATCACCACAGAAGTCAAGCCTGAACCAGCGAAAGCGGCATCACCAATGTATTTCACCGAATTGGGAATGTCAATCGAGGTCAGATGAACACACTCACTGAAAGCCCAGTTTCGTATGGTGTCAATACTGTTGGGCATCTCGACTGAGGACACCAGACTGACAAGTTCATGATTCTGGACAGAGGCTTTAAATGCGCCTTCGCCAATACAAGTCACCTTATAGGTCTTGCCGTTATGGACAAAACGGTCTGGGATGACGATGTCGCCGCGATAGATCCAAGGCGATTGCTCCTCTTGAACGGTATAAAACCTGTTATAACTGACCACCTCAGCAGTGGTATCAGAGAGAAGATGAAAATACATTTTGGTGTTGTCGGAATAGCTTACCTCAACCGTAGTGCCGAAATAGTTTTCAACCTCATCGGTGGAGACAATCCCCAGGATATCTGCATCGGACTTTCGGCATCCTGCAATGAGGATTGCTGTAATGAGGATTAGAAATGTCTTTTTCATATCTGTTTAGATTAAAAACTTCCACAAAGGTAAGCATTAAAAATGCTTGTCAAGGGGGTATTGAGGGGCTGCAAGATTTTGTCCCTATGATTTTTTCAACTCATCATTGATTTTCAATAAATTGACCAAAAACAGTGTCCGATTTTGTCCCTATGATTTTTGCAATAAACGACAAAAAAAATAAGGCCAACCACTTTCGCAGCTGGCCTTTTCTTCATTTTTCCTCAACTTTCTTTCGATGCACAAAGCTCCAAACAATCACCCCTATGCCGATGAGCACAAAGGGAACACTAAGCCACTGACCCATGTCGAAGGTCATGTTACGCTCGAAATCGACTTGGACGTTTTTCAGGAACTCAATAAGGATGCGCGAGCCGAAGATGATGACGAGGAAAGTGCCGAACATCAGGCCGGGCTGCTTGTGGCCGAGGTCGCGCTTGTAGTACATCCACAGGAGAATGCCCATCGCCACAAGGCAGAAGAAAGCCTCGTAAAGACCCGTCGGGTGGCAGGGCAGCCACTCGCTTGGCGGACATGGCGCATCCCAAGCATTACAAGCCGTGTAGTTGTCGACCGTGCCACAGAACTGCTCCGCACCGCGCATGAAGACAAAGCCCCAAGGCAGTGAAGTCGGCGTGCCATAAATCTCGTGGTTCATCACATTGCCCACGCGAATCAGTGCCCCGACGAGGCACACGGCAACAACGATGCGGTCGAGGATCCAGATATAATTGATTTTCTGAAGATTCTCCTTCTCCTTTTTCGACTTGTTATAATTGCGCACATAAAACCACAATCCAATCAAGATGCCGATGGCGCCGCCATGGCTGGCCAAACCGCCTTCCCACACCGCCAGCATCTTCAAGGGATGCGAGAGGTAATAATCCGGCTCATAGAACAGACAATGACCGAGACGAGCTCCCACAACAGTGAAAAGCAACATGTAAATCAGCAACTTATCTAACGATTCGTCTGTCATTTTCTCCCTGCGATAGATACGACGCATGATGAAATAGCCGATGAAAAAGCCCAAAGCCCACAGCAAGCCGTACCAGCGAATCTGCAATGACCCCAAATGAATCAGGACAGGGTCGACGTTCCAAGTGATGTAGTTTAACAGCATGATTTTGAAATTTTCGGCAAAAGTAGGAATATTTGTTGATTGTTGATTGTTTAATTGTTTAATTGTTGGCTACTGGCTATTGGTCTCTGGCTACTGGCAGCTTCAACGAAAAGAAAAACCTTACTTTTTCATTATGCTGCCAGAAGCCAAAAGTCAGAAGCCAGCAGCAAAAATAATTTCATCAAAATGTAACTTTTTCGCCAAATCTCCGTATTACTTTCGTAAAAGATGGACAGAAGTCAGTACAACCAGTGCGTGGAGCAATATGCCGACCGGCTTTTCCGCTTCGCGTTCTCGAGCCTCCGCAACCGCGAGCAGGCCGAGGACGTGGTGCAGGAGAGCTTTGCCCGCGTTTGGGAGAAAGTCAAGACGATAGATTTTGCGAAGGCGAAATCCTACCTCTTCACCACCGCCCACCATGCCATGATTGATGAAGTCCGTCAGCGACAACACTTTGTGAGCACCGAAGACTACGCGCCCACCGAAGAGAAAGCCAATGGAATCCCCTACCCTGACGTCAACGATATCCTGCACAAGGCCTTAACCGACCTTCCCGAGGCACAACGCAACGCCTTGCTGCTGCGCGACTATGAGGGATACAGCTACCAGGAAATAGGCGACATCACGGGGATGAGTGAGTCACAAGTGAAGGTGAACATCTTCCGCGCCCGCACTGCATTGAAAAACAAACTGAAAAGCATCGACAACCTAATTGACATAGCGCCATGAGTACGAACATCACTACCGACAACTACGAGGCCTACCTCCTTGACTACATGGAAGGTAACCTCAGCCCCGACGAGGCAGAGCAGCTGAAAGCCTTCGTCGCGGCACAAGGCTTGGATTGGAACGAGCTCACCGAGGAACTTCCACATCTGGAGGCACCTCAAATCGAGTTTGAGAACAAAGAGCGCTTAATGCAAAGGTCCCTGAGCTCGTCGAAGGGCCGCTCTAATGATAGCAAGCGCGTCGTGCCGCTCTATGTCAAGATTGCCTCGGTTGCCGCTGCCGCCGGACTGCTGCTCACCGTCTCGTTGTGGCCTGAAAAGTCGATGCCGAAAGTGGAGCCCATTGCCAGCCTCAAGCCCATTGAGGTTAGCAGCATCAGCACCAATGAGCCCTTTGTCTTGTTGCCTAGGCGGGCTACAGAAAGCATAGATCCCTTGCCACGCACAGGCATACGTGGGGATGACATGCTTTCTGAAGGACACCTAACTACAGGAAGGAAGCCGACACCTTTGTTGGCCGAATTACCGACCAAAGCAGCCACTGCTTTACAAACCGAGCAGCCTTGGACCGACTTTAACGAGCCCGACTTCGACTTGTTGGCCTATCGCATGGACAAAGAACTGGCAATGATGTCATTAGATGGAAACGTCTTTTACGATGATGCAAAGGACGAACGCGACCTCTCGCTCATCGGCAAAGGCATCTACCTCTTGACCGACGGTCGCTACGACAGTTTTGAAGACCTCATCTTTTCCGGTTTAACCACAGCAAAGAAAGAACTGAGCTTAGCCGCCACCGACATGGCTTTGGCCGCTTACAACAACGTCAGCGAACAATATGAGGAAGCCAAGGAACGGTGGGAGGAGAAACACGGGGAGTGACCTTACCTCACATTCTTTCTCGTGCAGAATACACAGAAATCGCAGAACTATGAGAATATTCCCATGATTCTGCGATTTCTGCGTGCAATAATATCAGCGTGCAAAATCAGAAATTGATGCTGAACCCGAAGTTCGCCGTATGGCAGGTCGGCGCATGAGCCTCATCGAAAGTGGGCAGCAGGTTGTATTGGGCAAAGAAGCCTAGGTTATTGCCTCCAATACGCAATGTGGCATCCAGCTTGAATGGATTCACATAATAGTCGCTATGCACCTTGTTCACGTCTCCGCTTCGGAACACGATTTTGGTCCAAGTGTCGACACGCAAGCCACCTGTGACGCCAGCGGCAATATAGAATCGGCGGGTAGGACGCACTTCTATCATCAAAGGAGCCTGGACATACAACACACCGAGTTTACTTCTCTTCACGACAGACACTGCAGGGTCAATACACTCAACTTCAAGATGATTCTCACCCTTGGTCAGACGTACCGGGTTGTTGAAACTATAGTTGTTCCATCCCAAACCAATACCCGTATAAAGACCAGCCGTATGACGACGGTCGAAAGCAATGCCCACATCGGCAATATTGAAATTGAACACCCAACTTCTCATGGGACGCAACTCCAAATCATTATTACCCGTTGAGTTAGAGCCCATCAACATATTCAAGCCTGCTTCAAAGCCGTTCCAGTTGGCATCGTAAAGGAGGTTCTTTTTTACGGGACGCTTGTCTTTAGGTTTGTCTACCTTTGACGATGATGTTTCCCCGAAATTCGATTCAGCGACATTCAAACCATCGACTCTCAAGTCACCACTTCCCAGCACTGTGGCTTGCAACACGTTGCATCTGCCCTGAAGGATGATGTCACCCGAACCATTCAAGACAACATGGACGGTATCGTAATCCAACTTCATAACCATATCACCAGAGCCACTATTATAAATATTGAGGTAGTCACCTTTTATAGTACCCTTACTGACGACATCAGCCGACGAAAGCAATTGGATATTCTCGAGTTGGGAGACTTCAACTTCATAGTCGTCCGAGCTCGAAAGGAGAAGCAGTTCCGACTCCAGTCGATAGTCGGAGACCTCCTTACCCTCTTTCTTCAACGAAAAATGGCCTGGGGTCTGGCTGATAACGACATCGCCCGAACCCGTTACCCGAATAATGCGAACTGGGGAATCATCTTTTTTCGCAGGACGAGAGTTATTCGGCATATCATATTTTTTTTCAAACTCTGCGCCCCACTGTTCCATCTTTCGGCCCCATTCTTCCATATCGGCACCCCATTGTTCCATGTCTTGCTCAAACTTTTCCCAGTCTACCGAATCGGAAAGTTGTTGGAGGTTTACCCCAAGTTCGCGCATCAGTTCTTTAAATTGAAGCGTATCAAGAGGCTCATAACCTGCTTTGACGTTGAAAGAAGAGTCCCAAGAACGGTTCGACTCGGCCTCGAAGAAAGGAGCGGCGTTATTAACCAACCCATTCAGGAAATTCCGTTTAGAATCGGTAAGTTCATCATCGATATTAATAGCCATGTTCCACTTATCGCCACTTTTCTCGACCAACACCATATAATTCAGGTTACTTGCATTCACTTTACCCAAACTCTTCACCTCGCTGCAAAAGACGTTACAGTCGCCGAGAAGAATCACATCGCCAGTCCCGCATGACCGGACATAGATGTTGTTATAGCCGACCTCAAGGCTTAATACGCCAGTACCCGTTTTGTTGATGGAAAGATTCTCACCTTTCAACTGACCCTTTGATCTGACTCCCGCCGTACCCAAAACCTTCAAATAAGCCAGATTTTGAAGAGTTAACTCACGAGCCCCCGTACCTTCAAGATACAAAACGCTATCTTCAACACGACACTTGGGATAGTGATGCCCATAATCATTAATCGTCAGTTTGTCACCTTGTTTAAGCCACACACTGCCAGTGCCACTTACCACCAAAGTGTTGATTTTACTACCATCCCCATTGGGTGTAGGGATTGGTTTGTCTTGCGCCTTCACGCTTCCGAAGGCCAGCAGCAGCATCGCTGCAAAAATCAATCGTTTTTTCATTTTGTTGAAGTTTAAGTTGTTGTTCGTATTACAAATTATTGACTCAAGACTGGGGACTTGGGACTTAAGACTTGATACTTTGTCCTCTGTCCGTTGTCCTTTGTCTTCTTTCCTCTGTCAACATCAGTAATACGGAGAAAGGGGGGAAAAGTTACAACCCTCACTCAAAAAAAGCAAAAAAATAGCATTTGCGCTCGGCGGTGAGGGTGTCGCCTTCGGCCAGTTCCAACTTCACATACACCTTCTTCAAGTCGGCCTTGCGCAAACATTCACTTAAACCTTCCACGACGAATTTACGATTCTCGTTGGCCTCCAACCGCACCTTCATTTTTTGCTCAAACAGCGGGCTGTCTTCAAGGTCGCACACCGCGACGGACAGCGTGCCATCAATGTTGCGAAGTAGGTCGGAAGTGACAAAAACTCCATAGTCTTTCTTGTCGAGACTTAAAAGCACCGGGGCATAGAGGGTCTTCAGTCTTTCGTGGAACACTTTGGGGTTGCCGTAATAGTCGATGGACGACCAGGAAGTCACGGGCCAAGCGTCGTTGAGCTGCCAATAGAGCGTGCCCATGTTGTAGGGCTTCGCCGTGCGGTGCGCCTCAGTCGCGACTTCCATACCGTAGGCTTGCGAAAGTTGGCTTAAATGCACGTATTCTTCAAAGTCTTTCGGCTGAATGTTAGGGTAATAACGTTGGATGAAATCGTCGATTTGTCGGGTGCCACGGGCGTGTTTTTGGTGTGCTGCAATCACCTCGGCATCCTTGCTCAACGCCTCGCCTTCTGCTATCTTCAGCAAAGTCGAATAATCGGGATAGCTTTGGTAGCCGTACTCGCTGTTGAAACGGCCCACCTTCTCGCGGTACATCTCATAAGGCTGCTCGCCCCACCAAACGCCCCAATAATGAACATCGCCTTCGGTCAGACTCTCGGGGCGGCCCCAGCCTTTCGAGGGCGAGCTGGGCCAATAAGGTCGCGTGCCGTCAAATTTCGCAACAGCTTGAGGCAGAATATTTTCAAACAATCGGTCATAGCCGGCTTTGATGGCTTTGTCGTCTTCTTCGCTCCAACCCAATGACTGCTGCCAGCCCCAGTTGTAGTAGCCCTCCGAAATCTCGTTGCCGCCACACCACAAGGCCAACGACGGATGCGAAGCCAAACGTTTCACCTGCTCCTCCGCCTCGATTCGGGCGTTTTCGAGGAAAGCCTCGTCGTAGGGATACATCGTTCCTGCATACATGAAGTCCTCCCAAACCAAGATGCCATATTTGTCGCAAAGCGTGAAAAAGTCGTCAGAGGGATAAATGCCGCCGCCCCACACTCGCAACATATTGAAATGAGCGTCTTTGGCTTGCTCCAAGAGTTGAATCGTATGATCAACATCATTCCAGGTCTCAATCATCTCCTCCGGAATGTAGTTCGCGCCTTTGGCATAGAATGGCACACCGTTCACCTTAAAATAGAACGCCCGCCCGATGCTGTCGGGTTCATCCACCATCTCGAAGGTTTTAATACCAGACCTTATTTTCTTGAAATCCAAAACCTTATCCCCGTCTTTTAGAAGAACATCAAAGACATAAAGCGGTTGTTCGCCCATCTCGTTGGGCCACCACAATTCTGGATTTAAGATTTCAAATTTAAAGATTTCAGATTGGAAGCCCCTATCCAAATGAACATTTTTCTCACTGCTTCTCTCACCATTGACATAGATTTCCGCCACGTAATTTCCTTCAGCCTTGCTTTCCACATCAAGGCATAAACGCATCGTAGCCTTCTCGCTATCAAGGTTTTCTGTGACAATATATGCATTTTGCAATTTCGCATCCGACCAACCGATCAATTCCACCCGTTTCCAAATGCCCACATTCTTGTACTTCGGTGCCCAGTCCCAGCCATGCTGGTAAGGTGCTTTGCGCGAAACGGCATATTTCTCGGGCAATCGAGGCTGATGTTGCTCATACAAAGCCAGTTGTGTGCTGTCATAACGAAGGAAATGCACTTCCAAAAGGTTGTCTTTCTTTTTCAGCAAGTCTTTCACATCGTGTTTCCAAACGCGGAATTGGTTGTCAGCAAAGAAGAGTTTTTCGCCGTTCAATTTCACTTCGGCGTATGTATCGATGCCATCAAATTCCAATTCAACCACTTGTTTTTCAAGCAAATCCTTGCTCGCATCGAAATGCAAGGTGTAATTCCAAGGATGGTCTGAAATCCAGAGCAATTGGTTTTCCACCGTGCCGAGATAAGGATGGAGAATCAGGCCGTTGTCATAAAGGCTCTGCTGCACCACAGAGGGCACATCGATCTGCATATTAATATCTAAGGTGTCGCCCGTGAGCGTCCAGCCTTGGTTGAGGAGTTGCACAACGACGTTTTGCTTTTCAACTTGTTGACACGCTGTAAAAGCGATTATCAGGAGAATTAAAGGAAGTAGTTTTTTCATTTTGAGTTTTTTTGGCACGCAGAAATCGCTGAATTTTATGAACCTACCGGACGCCTATTATTGGTCGCTTCGCGCTTCTGCGTATTCTGCGTATTCTGCGTATTCTGCGTGAGATAAATATTCCTGCGTGAGACAATCAAAACGGATTCAATATCTTTTCCATCTCGTAAATCAAGTCCTTGTTCGACTCGGTCCAAACCATAGTGGCACCCGTGTTGTCCTTCTGGTTCGGATAGAGTTTCTCATTAAAGCGCGGCACCCAATGCGCCAGCGAGGCGTGGCAATGCACCGCGCCCGTCATGTCAAGAATCTCCTTCACGTTGCCGAGGTTAATGCCGCCACCTGGCATGATGCCGATTTTGTCGCCATAGCGCAACTGCATCTCTGCAATCATCGGAACACCTTCAAGGGCCGTAGGCTTGCCACCCGAGGTCAGGAGTTTATCGAAGCCGAGTTCAATCAATTGTTCAACCGCCTCGAATGGCTTCACGCAGGCATCGATGGCGCGATGGAAGGTGAACTTCAGTCCCTCGCCTGCCCCCATCAAGGCCTTAATGGTCTCCACATCGAGTTCACCCTTGTCGTTCAAGGCACCGATGACCACGCCCTCGAAACCGAGTTTCTTGCAGAGCATGATGTCTGTCTTCATCATCTCGACTTCTTCCTCATCGTAGATGTAGTTGCCAGGTCGCGGACGGATGAGTACCCGCATCGGGATAAACGAAATATCGATGGCCTTGGCCAAGGTGCCGAAAGAGGGCGTCACGCCACCCACTTCGAGGCATTCGCACAACTCCACGCACTGGGCGCAGCCGTCCATCGCGTTCTGCAACGACTTGATGCCGTTGGCACAGATTTCTAATCGTATCATAGTTTTAGAATTTTGGGGGCAAAGATATTGAAATTGTTGAAGTGTTGATTGTTGAATTGTTGAATTGTTGGTGGAAAAGGACGCAAATTGTGAAAAAAACACTATTTTTGCGCAACATAAAGACAGAAAACCATGTCAGAGAAAGAAATCAATGCCTACCGCTTGACTTCGTTGGAGGAACCGACGGACGAGATGTTGGCGTATATCATGCGGGAAGTGGCGGAGGAAGCCAATCAAAAATATGACGAGGCACTTGAACGCTATTTCAACGAAATCAAGGAGTTGTATCAAAAACAGTACGGCAATAGAGCATGACCTTGCACGAAAGAAAACCGGTTCTGATAGTTATTGCTGGTCCTAACGGCAGCGGAAAGACCTCAATTACTGGGAAAATCCTTCATCACGAATGGATGGAAGACTCGGTTTATATCAATCCTGACATTGTGGCTCAAGAGCGGTTTGGAGATTGGAACTCAAAGGAAGCCATTATGCAAGCCGTAAAGTATTGCGAAGATTGGCGAGAACAATGCCTGAAAGAAAAGCAGAGTTTGATTTTTGAAACCGTTCTTTCTGCGACAGACAAAGTGGATTACATTATAAGAGCCAAAGAAGCGGGGTTCTTTGTCAGATTGTTTTTCGTTTGCACCAACTCTCCTATTATTAATGCATCTCGAATTGCAAAGCGAGTGATGGAGGGCGGCCATGATGTTCCTATCACAAAGGTTATTTCGCGTTACCAGAAGTCAATCGCGAATTGCAAGTTCCTTTCCGATAAGACCGACCGCACCTATCTATATGACAACTCCATTGACCGCGCCGATGCTTCGTTGCTTCTGCGCCTCTCTGACGGCATCATTGCGAAAAGATATGTAAAAGAACTGCCTGAATGGGCTAGACAGATTATCGAATAAATGGCGCAAACTTAGAATTGTCGTATAACCATGAAAGCCAAACTCCTTATCTCATTTCTTCTCAGCTTTTTCACGCTAAGCGCTTTTGCGCAAAACACCCATATCCTCCCTACCCCTCAGCAAGTCGAAACCACCGAGGGGCAGTTTATTTGGGATGAAAGTGTCGTGCTGACATACGATGCCTCCGATGCCGAAATCAACCAAATCATTTTGCTCTTCCGCAACGACTTGGACCGCATCAGCGGCAAGCAAGTGCAGTTTTCGCGCGGCGTCATCAAAGGCAAGAACTTTATTGAGCTGATAAAAACCGACCATTTAGGCGTGAGCGAAAACGAGGACCAAGCCTATCGCTTGACCGTCAACAACAATTTCATTCGACTTGAAGCTACTACCAACACGGGGCTTTTCTACGCTGTCCAAAGCCTGAAACAGCTCTACCGTTACTCCTTCCTGAAAAACAAAGGCGAGATCAATATCCCTTGCATGACTATTACTGACTGGCCCAACTTCAAGATTCGCGCCTGGCAGGACGACATCAGCCGTGGTCCCATCGTCAGCATAGACTACCTGAAACGCCTCATCCCGCAGATGGCGGAATGCAAGCTTAACGCATTCTCGCTCTACACCGAACACACTTTCAAGACCAAATGCCACCCCGACATTGCCCCCATCGATGCCTTCACTGCCGAGGAAATCAAGGAATTGGAGGATTTTTGCAAGCCATATCATATCCAAATCATTGGCAACCAGCAATGTTTCGGACATTTCGAGGAGATTTTGTGCAATCCCTTCTACAGCCATTTGGCCGACACGAAATGGAACCTCAACCCCGCCAAGGAGGAAACCTACCAATTCCTTGAAGACCATCTCCGCGAAGTGGCAAGAGCCTATAAATCACCCTATTTCAATATCAACTGCGACGAGACCGAAAGCCTCGGCCAAGGCTATGCCAAGGCCTATGTCGATTCCATTGGAGAGGAAACTGTGTATTACCAACATATCAACCGCGTCAATCGGATGCTACGCCCCTATCGCAAGCGCGTGATGATGTGGGGCGACATTGCTGACCAACACCCAGAAATCCTTGATAACTTGGACAAAGACATCTTCCTCATCGCTTGGAGCTATGTGGGTATCGACAGCTTCGACAACTTCCTGCAACCCTATGTCAAATCGGGACGCAACTACTTTGTAGCACCTGGCGTAAGCCTCTCCGAAAGGGTTTGGCCCAAGCATTATGAATTCAAGGCTAACATCACCAACCTGTGCCGCGATGGTTACAAAAACGGTGCATTGGGTGTCATCAACACCTGTTGGGACGACTTCGGTGAGTCGCTGATCAACTGCGCGTTATATGGTTTGGCCTTGGGCGCAGAAACAAGTTGGAACCCCGCCACGAAACAAGAACGCAACACCGAAGCCAACTTCACAGCGCATTTCTTAGGAAGCCTTTCCGATGAAATCTGCCAACATTTGGATGAAATCTCCGAATGGTCGAAAATCGACGGCATCGGCAAATTCAGCACCATGACCGAACCCATGGTACCCTTCTACCCTGCCCTTGTCAACGACTCCATCAAGGCATTGAACCAAAGGGCATCTGTGGCATTGTCCGTTTTAGAGAAGGCTTTGATCAACGACAAAAAACAGGTCAAGAAAAACGCCGACCTTTTCGATAACGCCCTTTATGCCGTGCATCGCATGCTGTGGTGTGCCAATCGCAACCTCACCCGTTGCCAACTCTATCGCACTTTCAACGAACCCAGCAAGGCCAACATCACCGAAAGCCAACAGATGGTTCAAGAGCTGATTTCCTCGCTGCATGAGTTGAAAAAAGAGTATGTCATGGTATGGAACATCGAGAGTCGCCCCTATTGGCTTGATGTCAACATGAAGAAATATGATGACATTGCTATTGAGTTGCAACAACTTGAATATGTCCCGTTTATTGAGCCAGCAACAAATGATGAAGGCAATGCCACTATGGCTTTGAAGACCGTTTTCGGTGACAAGGAAATCCACTATACCGTTGATGGAAAAGAAGTGAAGCGAAACGATTCCATTTATCACAATCCTATCGTCTTGGAGCGTCCATGCCTTTTGAAAGCGGCTTGTTTCGATGTCCTGGGCAAAGCCGTTTGCTCTGAGCGGTATTTCTGCTATCACAAGGGCATGGGGCGGCTGAAACAGCTCAACAGTCCAGCAGGCAACTACCGCCCCGAGTATTCGGGTGGTGGTGACAATGCCCTCGTTGACGGCAGCCTCGGCAGCGATGACTACACTGACGGACATTGGCAAGGTTTCTATGGTATCGACGCCGACCTCGAACTGGACTTCGGCAAATATCAAAAAGTCGATGCACTAAATATAGGTTTCCTGGTGAATGCCCACGATTGGATTTTGAGTCCCAACGAGATTGAAGTCTACACCTCAAATGATGGCAAGAACTACAAGCCTTACAAATCCTTCACCCTCACGACAGAAACACCATTGACAGGCAACCATACTTTCCGTGAGCGTTTCGAATTGCCTAATCTTCCGACGCGTTACCTGCGCATTGTGGTGAAAAACCCAGGAAAATTGCCCGAGGGCCTGCCTGGCAGCGGCTACGATTCTTGGATTTTTATGGATGAGGTGATGGTGGAATGATTATTTGATCCTCGTGCGACTATAACTCAATTCCACCTCATAGGATTGGGGCAGGACCTCGTCGCCCGTCACTTCTACCTGCATAATACAATTTTCCTTAATCAAACTCTTAAGCAAAAATGTTTCAGTGCGTTGTTGGCCTTCCTGCAGGTCATTGAGCCAATAGGATTCTTCGGCCAGCAAGCGGTTTCGTCTCCCTTTTTCTACAATCCACACATGCACCCGAAGTCCAGTCACTTTGCCTGGACCCAGATTGTGCAGGTCGAGTTCTAATGTGCAGTTGGCTTTCTCAAATACGAAGGTCGGCTGCGACTCAAAACGCACTCCTTGAATGAGTAGGCTCGGTGTGTCGTCGACAGGAACGGCCTCCATTTCAACATTATAATAACCCTCTGGGATCTGTCCAATCCGCCAGCCTTCCATGGTGGTTTCCATATAATAATACCTCTTGTCTCGAAACGAAAGATAGCGGCTGGCTTCAATCCCATCACAATGTACCCCGATGGCCATGTGCTCAGGTAGCACCAATAGGATGAAATCCACCTCCATTTCATAGAGCAAGGCTGTCAATAAAGCCACCTTGTCCTCGCAATCGCCGCAACCGTCCACCAAGGTCTCAATGGGGTAACGCAAGTATTCATCTGTACCTTTTGTGGTGGAATCGTATGCGTAAGGCAAAGATTGCACAAACGTCAACGCCAATTCAACTTCTTCCTTCTCTGTAGTGCTGTTAGTGCTAAATTCATCAGCCAAAGCCCCTAACACAGAGCGGTCATGTTCGGAGAGCATGAAACCATAGTAATTCGGCGGTATCTCGCCACCATTGAACTGGTATCGATAAGCCAAATGTTCACGCTCGTTTTGGTAATAATCGTATAGATTTGTGCTGATATTCAGTGTAATGGAACATTGTTTACCGTTGCACGTCCATGAATGCTCCACCTCATAAAAGCCGTCCTGCTCCACCACAGAATGGGCAAAGGCTGTGAGGCTGAAGAATGCAAAGACAATTATTAGATGCAAACGGAAACACATGGGAGAGTTGTTTTCCCATGCTAACGCAAGAATCGTGCTAAAATTGTAATAGAGCCAGCCTTCTATGTCATTCCGCGGGCTAAGTTTGTGGGCAGACAAAGGAATCTATAGAAGGCATTTCAAGAGGTAAAAACCTAATTTACGGCCTCATCAGGTATAGATCCCATGCCTTCGCACACGTGTCTGCGTTGGGATGACATACCTGTTGAGGCCTTCAACACATTCTTTATTTTCCCCAATAATGGAAATCCTTTACCTCTTTCAGCAGTTCCTTAACGGCGGCCTCCAGCTGTTCGTCAACACCTTCAGCCATCTTCTCGGGCGTATTGCGCACCTTGATATCAGGTTCCAACTGTGTGTTTTCCAACCAGTTGCCTTGTTCGGTGCGGTAGCCGATGACGGGTAAGCCAAAATACAAGGAAGGATCTTGCAAGGTTTCCCATGTCACGCTCGACATGGTGCCAGGCACAGGCATACCGACGAGGCTGCCCATCTTCTTGTACTTGTAGACCCAAGGCGTGCCATGCGCATTGCTGTAGTTAGCCTCGCCGATGAGCATAATCGAAGGCTTGTTGTAGCGTCGCGAAGGCATCACACAGGCCACGCTGTCGTTGATGACCTGTTCAAGATATTTCTCACCACTGAAGAGGATTTCGATGTCTTCATGCAGACGCCCACCGCCGTTGAAGCGTGTGTCGATGACAATACCATCACAGAGGTTGTACTTGCCAAGAATTTGTGAATATACATCGCGATAACTGGCGTCGCCCATGCTCTTGATGTGGACATAGCCCAAGCGACCGTTGGATAGCTTCTTCACCGTTTCCTCGTTATGCTTCACCCAACGGTTGTAGAGCAAATCATTCATTGCGCCATGGCTGATGGGCTTCACGGTCTCATCCCAGGTCTTGCCGCCATCGGATAGAGTCACCAGGACAGTTTTGCCACGCTTGTTGTTGAGGAGCGGATAGTAGTCCATGCCTTTCTTGATCTCCACGCCATCAATCTTTTTAATCACGGTTCCCGCTTTCACCTTTGAACTTTTCTTATCGAAAGGACCGCCTTCCACTACCTCAGCGATCTTCAGGCCGTCACCGTTGTAGTCGAGGTCGAGCAGCACGCCAAACTCAGCTGTGGCATCGCCTTTGTTCCCAGGCCGGTAACCCGAACCCGTGTGGGACACATTCAGCTCGCCGAGGATCTCACTCAGCATCTCGGAGAAGTCGTAGTTGTTGTTGATATGTGGCAGGAAAGGCTGGTAGGCCTCTTTCATCAGTGCCAAATCCACGCCGTGATGGTCCTTCATAAAGAAACGATTCTCTATTTGCAAAAACACATGGTTGAACATGTATTCGCGCTCTTCGGCAAGATTGAGTTCCATGGTAGCGTCGTATTTTATCGAAGAGGATTTGCCGCTCTTGTCGAATTTCTGCAAGTTGTTGCCTGAGAGCACAAAGAGGTTATCACCCTGCATCCTCAGCTGCGCACCACCCTGCCCCAGCTTTTTCGTAATCTTCATCGACTTTTCGCGCACATCCATTTCCCACAGGTCATAACCCTTCTCGAAAGAAGTCATGAAATAGAACTTTTCTCCGTCATTAGTGAGTGCCATACCGCTTAAGTTCGATGACATCGGGGTCAGACGGATAACTCGGTCTTGCAAATGCTCCAAGTCCACCTCAATCTTCTTGGTTTCCTTGGGCTTTTCATCTTTTGAGGTCCCTGAGCCTGTCGAAGGGTCATCTTTTTTATCGTCTTTCTTACCTTTTTTCTTGTCACTCTTCTCCTCTTTCTTCGCCTCGTCTTTCTTTTCATCCTTCTTGCCTTTTTCCGTCTCTTTCAGCAGGGCATATTCCTCTTTGCTGAGGCGGAATTTGTCGTAGGCATCCTGATTCAAGAAAGCGATGAAAGCGTCGTTTTGACTGCCCCACGAAGCATGGGAGCGCATTCCATAACGATTTGAGCGATAAATGATGGCATTACCTTCCATAGCCCAATGAGGACTACCATCGATGTAGGCACTTTCGGTGATGTTGTAGATAGTCTTCGAGCCGTCAGCTTTCACGATGCCTATATCAGAATAAGGGTCGCGCATATGGGAAATCAAAGTCAGGGCAAACCATTGTCCGTCAGGCGACCACTCGTAGGAGAAGCCGTAGTCGTCGGTTTCGTAGTGCTGGCGTCCATCTGTGATTTGGCGCACCTGTTTTGAAGCCAAATTATAAACTTTCAAGACACTGCGATTCTCGATGAAGGCAATCTCCTTGCCATCAGGAGAATAGCAAGGGGCTATGCGCTCTATTCCATCGTTGTCGAACAGCGGCTTTTCTTCAATCAAGGTAGCGTAGGCGAAGTTATAGTCTTCTTTACGTTCGATTGTGGCTTGATAGAGGTTCCAGTAGCCATCACGCTCAGAAGCATAGACGATGGAACGACCGTCTTTCGAAAACGATGGGTTACGCTCAGCTTGAGCAGTGTGCGTGATTTGCTTGGTGGTGGCATATTCGTCGACACCTGTCACGAAGAGTTCTCCACGCGAGATAAAGGCAATCAACTTTCCATCCTGACTCAGATCAAAGTCGCCGATGCCTTTGAAATCCTGCTTGACCAACTGCTCCAACGCCTGGTCGTTCACAATTTCGATATTCACCTTTTGTGGCTCACTACCAATGCGCTGGGTATAAATCTCACCCATGTAGCCGTAGCACAACAGACCATCGTTGGCCACACTCAAAAAACGCACCGGATGGGTCTTGAAGTGGGTCACGGCCTCCACCTGTTCGAGATTGTTGGCAGGTGCCTTATAGACATTGAAGCTTCCATTGTTGCGTTCACTTAGGAACACGACATCCTTATAGCCAGGCAAATAGCACGGGTCGCGGTCTTCACCGACATTGGTGGTGAGAATCGTATGAGTCTTTTTCTTTGCATTATAGTACACCACATCGCGAGCCACGGAAGAGACATGATGCTTGCGCCACACATTTTCGCTGCCTTTGCGGTCGTAGTAAAGGAACGACTTGCCGTCCTTGTCGAACGACATGCTGCTCACGGGCACAGCCACCACCTGCTCGGGACGACCGCCTTCAGTGCTCACCTTATATAATTCAGTAATCCAGCCTGAGGCAAATTGCACATTCTCAGCCGATTTCTGAATCTGAGCTGAGAAATAGATTTCCTTGCCATCGGGTGAAAATGCCAAAGGAATTTCGGTGACTGAGTTAGTTGTAACGCGCTGGGCCACACCACCTTCAGCAGGAACCAAATAAACATCAAAATTACCATTGCGGTCGGTGGCAAAGGCAATCTGTTTGCCATCGGGCGACCAAATCGGGTCGCCATCGTATGCAGCGTTTGTTGTAATTTGCAGTGCTTTACCGCCATTGGTGTTCACTACATACACATCGCCTTTATAGCAAAAGGCAATCTTGTCGCCCTGAGGCGAAATCACATTGTGGCGGAGCCACAGCGGTTGGGCAGAGAGGCTCAAACCTACCGCCATTAGAATGATTAGGAATAGTTTTTTCATAAAGATTTTGAAACAATTATTTTACAGCTCGTTAATTTCTTTCTCAGTAAGGCCCGTAATCTCCATACCTGCCCTTATCTCTGCTATGCTCTCTCATATATCAGTTGTTTATCATTGTTGACACTTTCAACAGCCCAAGGACGAAGGGTACCTTCTTCGACAAGATCAACTTCCAAACCTAGTAAATCTTCAAGGTCAAGTTGCATCCCTGCTATTTTCAGGAGCCCTATAGGTTGTGTACGATCATATTGCACAAGAATATCCATATCACTCCATGGTTTCTCCTCTCCTCTGGCAAATGAACCAAAAAGCCATGCCTTCAACACCGGTTGGGTCTTGAAATAATCAGCAATAATCTGAATCATCGACAAAGTGTGCGTACTCATTTCATTTAATTTTATGCCGCAAATATACTCATTTTCAGTTTACTTGAAACATAAACATAGAATTCCCTTCCAAAAAAAGCTCCAGCCTATCCCCGACATGCACTTCACCTACACCTTGTGGTGTACCCGTGAAAATAATATCGCCTTCTTTCAGTGTTACGAAGCGCGAAACATGGGCAATGATTTTGTCAAAGCTGAAAATCATGTCCCGGCTATGGCCTTGCTGTACACATTCACCATTGAGTTTCATGCCGAAGGAAATATCGTCCGCATTTTTCAATTCGCTGATTTTCTTAAACTTTCCTATCGGAGCAGAATAATCGAAAGCTTTAGCGATTTCCCAAGGATGACCTTTGGCCTTACATTGGCTTTGCAAGTCCCGGGCGGTAAAATCAATGCCCACGGTGATGGCATCGTAGTATTCAGAAGCCAACTTCTCGTCAATCGCCTTGCCCGTCTTGCAGATGCGTAGCACAAGTTCCGTCTCATAATGGACTTTCTTACTGAAATCAGGATACGAGAAAGGCTCACCAATAGGCAATAGTGCCGTCTCAGGCTTCATGAAAAACATGGGTTCAGTCGGTAAGTCGTTGTCTAGTTCTTTGACATGCGCCAGATAGTTACGGCCTATACAGATGATTTTCATGGTTTTATCGTTTTACATTCTTTCCGCCCATACGCAACTTGATGGCGGTCACCACCTTCTTCGTATAGCGCGGGAAATCGTTTTTCATAATCCAATCATAATAAGGCGGCTCTATGCGGAAGACATCTTCTACCCGCTTGCCTTTGTGCTTGCCAAACATGAAGACCTCCTTGCCCTCCTCATCGAAGATGATTTGTCCCGAAAGGTCAGCATTCTTATGATGCGCCGAAAACTCAGAAAGCTGCTTCATATCATTGACAGGGCCTTGCGACTTGTTTCCTTTACCATCCTCGTATTCAACGCCTTGATATTTATCAAGCATCGCACGAAGCACGTCATAAGTGGCTTTGGTGTCGGCCATGGCTCCATGCGCGCCCTCCAATTCCGCATGACAGAAATATCGGTAAGCGCTTTTCAAGTTGCGTGGTTCCATCTTCATATAAATGTTCATCACATCGATGAAGTCGCGACTCTTGAGATCGAAGTCGTAGTCTACACGAAGGAATTCCTCCATCAGCATTGGGAGGTCGAACTTCAAGATATTATAACCCGCCAAGTCGGCATTACCGATAAACAAAGCGATTTCCTTAGCCTTATCGCGAAAGGTAGGTTTGTCAGCCACCATCTCGTCGGTGTAACCATGCACCGAGGTGGACTCCTCAGAAATGGGCATTTCGGGATTAAGCAGCCATACACGCTGCTCTTCTTCACCGTTTACATTGATTTTCAGCACACTCATCTCAACGATGCGATCATGCGAGGGATTAAGGCCTGTTGTTTCTAAGTCAAAAAAGGCGATAGGACGTTTCAGATTCAGTTCCATAAAGATAGTAAATTTGAGTGCAAAAATAATACATAAAAGGCAGCAATATCCAATTTTTTCCTATTTTTGCCCCACTTTTCAAACATAAAAGAACTATTAGAAAGTATCAAATTATTGAAAGACATGATGGAAGAAAATGAAATGAAAGGAAAAGAGGAGTTGTTCTCCAAGGCAGTGAAAGCAGGTAAGAGAACTTACTTTTTTGATGTCAAATCCACGAAGAACGACGAGAAGTACATCACCATAACCGAAAGCAAGCGCCGTTTTGACGAAGGTCTGAACCGTTTCTTTTACGAGAAACACAAGATTTTCCTCTACAAGGAAGACTTCGAGAAGGTTTCGAAAGGCTTGAGTGATGCCATCAAATACATTGAAACAGGCGAATACCCTGCCGACTATTACGACCAGCCGGAGCCGCGTCGCTACGACCGTGAGAATGGCGAACAACACACCGAGATTGACAACGCCATCGACAAATGGTTTGACGAATTGGAAAAATAAACTTACATCAATCAAAAACAAAGGCCGCGGTCACAAGCTGCGGCCTTTTTTGTTGAAATTTACTTTGTCCATCTAAACTTTTCAACATTTTCATCCATTGTTGATAACTTTCCGTTTTGGGCGGCAATAAATCCCTTCAAAACTCGTAATTTTGTAGCGTAAATTTTTGACTGAAATGTGTAAGACCATAGCGATTGCAAATCAGAAAGGTGGCGTGGGCAAAACCACTTCCGCCATTAACCTAGCGGCCAGTTTGGCTGTTCTTGAATACAAGACTCTTCTCATCGATGCCGACCCTCAAGCCAACGCTACATCAGGCGTAGGCATCGACCCGAGAACCGTGGAGACTAGCATTTACGAGTGCATCATCGACCAGGTGGATCCAAAGACGGTCATCACAGAGACCGAGACACCCCATCTTTTCCTCTTGCCCGCCCATATCGACCTCGTTGGTGCCGAAATTGAGATGATCAATCTGCCCGAGCGCGAGCTGATGATGAAGAAGTTGCTGGCCCCCATCAAAAAAGATTATGATTTCATCATCATCGATTGTTCTCCCTCCTTAGGTCTTGTCACTGTCAATTCGCTCACTGCTTCCGATTCAGTCATTATTCCTGTGCAATGCGAATACTTTGCCCTTGAAGGTCTTGGCAAACTGCTCAACACCATCAAGATTGTGCAAACCCGCTTGAACCCCAACCTTGAAATCGAAGGCATCCTGCTCACCATGTTCGATACGCGCCTGCGCCTGTCGAAACAAGTGGTGGAAGAAGTCAAGATGCACTTCCAAGACATGGTGTTCAACACCATCATCAACCGCAACACCCGCTTGAGCGAAGCGCCCAGCTTCGGCAAGACCATCGTCATGTACGATGCCAACAGCACAGGAGCCATCAATTATCTCAACCTTGCTCGCGAAATCCTCGAAAAGAACAACTTAGCCACAACAGAATAACACCATGCCTGACAAAAACAGAAGAGCCTTAGGGCGCGGCCTTGACGCCATCATGCAAAGCCCCGAAACCGACATCACCAGCAGAGACATCAGCGGCGATTTCGTGGCTGGTGCCATCGCCGAAATCGATATCAACCTCATTGAAACCAATCCTTTCCAACCCCGCACCGAATTTGACGAGACCGCTTTGCGTGAATTGGCACAATCCATCAAAGAGCAAGGTGTGATTCAACCTGTTACCGTCAGGAAACTGGGCTACAACAAATACCAACTCATCTCCGGTGAACGCCGTTTGAGAGCCTCCAAGATGGCTGGCCTAGCCAAGATTCCCGCCTTCATTCGCGTTGCCAACGATGAGCAGATGCTCGAACTCGCCTTGATTGAAAACATTCACCGCGAGAACCTTAACGCCATCGAAGTGGCCATCTCCTACCAACGCCTCATCGATGAGTGCAACCTCACTCAAGAGGAAGTGAGCGAGAAGGTGGGCAAGAGCCGTAGCGCCGTAGCCAACTTCTTGAGATTGCTGAAGCTGCCACCAGAAATCCAGCTTGCCATCCGGGATGGACACATCACCATGGGACATGCCCGAGCACTCATCAACATCAACGACAAGGAAGAGCAATTGAAACTTCTCCAACAAATCATCATGGAGGAGATGAATGTGCGCCAAACCGAGGAATTGGCCGAGAAAGCCAAGAACCCAGAGGCTAAGGAAAGAAAGCAGACCAACTTCATCCCCGAGCATTTCAAGAGCAAAATCAAGAAGCTCTCGCAAACGCTCAACACCAAGGTGAAGGTGAAGCGCAACATCAGTGGTCAAGGCAGCGTAGTCATCGACTTCAAGGACGAGGCCGAGTTTGACCGCATCATGGAACTGTTCAACAACAAATAACTACTATGCCGCGCCGCTTCCTGTTTCTTTTGGGCATCCTTATGTTTGTCGCCTTTCAGCAAACGGAAGCGCAAAACGTGGTGTTTGACACCGTTGGCAACGCCATCATCACTGCAGATACCGTAATCAAGCAACAAAAGCCTGCCAAGTCCGCCAAAGCGAAAAAGCCACACAGCCCGACCAAAGCCACTATTATGTCGGCCTGTCTGCCTGGGTTAGGACAAATTTACAATGGTAAATGGTGGAAAGTGCCTATCGTGTATGCTGGTTTGGGCGGATTGGGCTATTTGGTTTACAGCAACTATTCTGAATACAGCTCATATCTCCATGCCTACGAATTCAAAACCGGCGACCTACCCGAAGGCGTGACCCTCAATGAACATGAGACCGAGTTGGCCGGCAAATACTCTGATAGTCAGTTGCAAACCTACAAGGAATCGTATCGCCGCGACTTTGAGTTTTATACCATTCTGACCGTCGCTTGGTATGGATTGAATATTCTTGACGCTTGTGTCGACGGGCATTTATATAGCTACGACATCAGTGATGACCTCAGCCTCAGCGTCGATCCGTATATACGGCAACAAATGGAATCACCAATAAAGATACCGCAATATGCCCAAGTCGGGCTGTCGTTTCAATTGAATTTTTAGTTTTATGAAAATCGCTATAATCGGATATGGAAAGATGGGGCACGAGGTGGAAAAAGCCGCCCTCTCCCGTCAGCATGAAATAGTGGTCACTATTGACAACCCAAAAGAATGGGAAGAGCGCCATGACCAACTGAAACAAGCCGATGTCGCCATCGACTTCAGCCAGCCCGACCAAGTGGTGGGCAATATTCATCACTGTTTCGATTTGCACATCCCTGTTGTTGTTGGAACTACAGCATGGCAAAATCAATTTGAGGAAATCAAGGCGAGATGCTTGGCCGAAAAGCAGAGCTTATTCACCGCCCCCAACTTCAGCATCGGCATGAACATCATGTTTGTGCTCAACAAACAGTTGGCGAAATTTGCTGAGAAATACGGCTACCAACTCTCTATGGCCGAAACCCATCACATCCATAAATTGGACAAACCCAGCGGCACAGCTGTGAAACTGGCCAACGACATCATTACTGTCAACCATGACTACAATAATTGGAGCATCGATGAGCCCGCCGACCACACATTATATATTAAGGTAACGCGCGAAGGCGAGGTGAACGGCATCCACAGCGTAATGGCAGAGTCGCCTGCCGACAAAATCACCCTCACCCATGAGGCATTTAACAGGCAAGGTTTTGCCATGGGCGCCCTTGCTGCCGCTGAGTTCCTCATTGGCAAAGTTGGGGTGTTTGGGATGGAGGATTTGTTCCAAGAATAATCCAAGCATCCAAATAATAATACACAATTAACATCGTTAAATTAGAAATTTACATAAAATGTCACTATTACTTTTCATTTTAATCGTTCCGGCACTATTTACTATCCCGATTGCGTTCTGCTGGAAACAATTTGAGAAAGCTGGACAAAAGGGCTATTACAGCCTCATCCCCTATTACAACATCTATATCATGCTGAAAATCATCGGCAAACAGAAGAAATTTTGGTGGTGGTTCTTCATCATCTTCCCCTACATCAACGTCTTCATGCTGCTACTCATGCTCGTCGAGTTAGGGAAGTGCTTCGGAAGGTTCAAGATTTGGGAGGAAGGCATGGCCGCCATTTTGCCTTTCATTTTCTTCCCCATCATCGCCAAAGACGACAAATACCAAGACCCTACCACAGCTACGAGACCCAAAAAATCTACGGCACGCGAATGGTTCGATGCCATTATCTTTGCCGTGGTCGCTGCTTTAATCATCAGAACCTATGTCTTCGAGGCCTTCACCATCCCCACTTCGAGTATGGAAAAATCACTTTGCGTTGGCGATTATTTGATTGTCAGCAAGATACATTATGGCCCCAAACGCCCCAACACTCCGCTTTCATTCCCATTTGTACACAACACCTTGCCGGGCAGCAAGACCGCGAAGTCGTATGTGGAATGGATTAAATTGCCCTATCACCGTTATCCTGGCGTGTCAACGATGAAGCGCTACGACCCCATCGTGTTCAACTACCCTGCTGGCGACACGGTCTGCGACATTTTCCAAAGCAGTATCAACTATTACGATCTTGTTAGAGAATACGGTCGACAAAGGGTATGGAACGACCATCAAAACTTCGGCAAGGTGATCTCTCATCCTGTCGACAAACGTGAGAACTATGTCAAGCGTCTCATTGGCATGCCTGGCGATAGTTTGAAAATCGTTGATGGCGTGGTGTTTATCAATGGCGAGAAGGCTTTTGAGCCCGAGAATATGCAACACAATTACACCGTGGTAACCACCAGTGGTGGCATCAATAAACAGACCTTGGACAAATACAGCATCACCGAAGGCTACCGTACCGCCGACCCCAACACTTTCATCCTTAACATCAGCGCGAAGGTGGCAGACGAGTTGATCAAGCTGCCTTACATCACCTCAGTAATGCGCAACATACAAGCTCCTGGCGAAGGTACCAATACGAGCATCTTCCCCAACCGTCCCGACCTTTATCCTTGGAACGTCGACAACTTCGGACCGCTCTACATCCCGAAGAAAGGCGTGACAGTGAAACTCAACCTCAACACCTTGCCGCTCTACGAGCGCATCATCCATGCTTATGAACTCCACGACTTGAAAGTGCAAGGCAACCAAATCCTCATTGACGGAAAACCTGCCGACAGCTACACCTTCGAGATGGACTACTATTGGATGATGGGCGACAACCGCCACAACTCCGCCGACTCACGCTATTGGGGATTTGTTCCTGAAAACCATATCGTTGGTAAACCCGTGCTCGTCTGGCTCTCTTTGGACAAGGAGAACGGCGGCATTCGCTGGAAGCGGATGTTCAGGATTCCTAAATGATAAACTATGAATTTACTTGATTCAAATATTGCCGCTAACGAAACAATTCAAACAACATTAGGAATAATAGTTTTAATTGGGTTACTTATTTTATTATATTTTTACATTCCAATAAAAATGGCTCATAATCGAGGACGAAGCGGTTTTTGGTGGGTAGTCATTGCATTTGTGACAAGCCCAATTCTTGCTTACATATTTCTTGCAATCGCAGGTAATTCAGAAGAGAAAATTCGCGAGGAGTATAAACATAGGTATTAAAACACCATCGCCAAAAGCTCGCTCGTGATTTGAAATTCGCTTGAACAAAAGACAAAAAACGACCAGACAGGCTACCATTTCAGGTGGCCTGTTTTTTTGCTCATAAAAGCCTCCATTAACCAACTATTTTGCGTATTTTTGCACTCCAATAATGAAGATTGAAAATGGCAGAGAAAAACAACCGTAGAGAGAACACCTTTAAGACAAAAGGGACTACCGATATTGAGCCTTTTGAGCCGCAATTAATTGATACAGAGGAGAATAAAAAAGAAGAAAAACCTAAAAAAAAGAGCGATAAATCACCTAAAAACAAGGAATCCAAGCCACAGAAAAACAAAGTGAAGCAAGAGTCAGATGGCCGACTCAGCAAAATCATCGGCATTTTGTTTCTATGCTTAGCAGTGTTCTTGGGCATTGCCCTAATTTCATACCTGGTAAGTTTCTTTAGCGGTCATCATCAAGAGTATGGATACCAAATCTTCAGCCAAAAGGTCAACATAGAAAACCGAACCGGTCGTGCTGGTGTATTCTTGGCTCAGACACTTATTAAAGAGTCTTTTGGTATTGGCGCATTCTTCTTTGTTTACCTACTGACCCTTATTGGATTACGACTGAACGACTCGGCCAAAATAAAAATGTGGAGCCTTTGGAAATGGGCGCTCCTTTGTTTGGTATGGTTGCCATTATTCTTCGCATTCATCGCTACAGCTGCACCCAAATGTGCCATTTTTGGAGGTGCAGTTGGTCAATGGCTCAACACTTTACTTACCCAATACGTCGGTAAAACAGGTGTCATCATCATCCTTGCTTTCTTGTTCTTGGTTTTCGCCGTATATCAGTTTAATCTTACGCTCAACTATTTCAAGCAATTGCGAGAGAAACGCGAGGATGAGCGTCGACACAAGGCCGCCCTCCTTGCCGAACAACGTATCCAGGAAGAGTTGGAAAGAGAGAGAAGCCACATGACCGACGATGGTGAAGACATCGACCCTGATTCCATTGATGATGAAGAGGAAGACCATATGCCTCCAGTCACTTCGTTCACTAAAGATCCTTCGTTTGAGATTGTCACTTCAGAGAACAACCCCGAAAAACAGTCACAAAAAGAAAATGTTTTCATTCAGAACAATGATGACAAGCCAAAAGAAGCCCAAGACTCGGAAATAACATTGAACCCTGTTTCGACAACTACCAACGAGATCAAGACTCAAGATGCAGTACCTCAAAAATCTGACACGGAATCCGAAAAAGTGGAGCTAGTTATCGAGGACACTCCTGCTGAAGAGACCGTCGACAAAGGCCAAGACCGTGTCCATCACACCATTGACACTCCTTTTGACCCGCGTTACGAATTGCGCGACTATAAGTTCCCCACCTTAGACATGCTCAACGACTACGGCGGCAAGAAGTCGGAAATTGATGAAGAGGAGCTCAATGCCAATAAGAACAAGATTGTGGAGACTTTGGGCAACTACGGCATCGCCATCGACAAAATCAAGGCTACCATTGGCCCCACGGTCACGCTGTATGAAATCGTCCCCGCAGCCGGTATTCGCATCTCGAAAATCAAGAACTTGGAAGACGACATTGCCTTGAGCTTGGCTGCTTTGGGCATCCGTATCATCGCGCCTATCCCAGGTAAGGGCACCATCGGTATCGAGGTTCCGAACAGCAAGCCTGAGACGGTTTCCATGCGTAGTGTTTTGAGCTCTGAAAAATTCCAAAACTCGAAATATGCCTTGCCTTGCGCTATCGGTAAGACCATTTCCAACGAGACCTACGTCTTCGACCTTGCCAAAATGCCGCACATTCTGATGGCCGGTGCTACAGGTCAAGGTAAATCGGTGGGACTGAACGCCATCATCGCTTCCTTGCTTTACAGCAAGCATCCTTCCGAGCTAAAGTTTGTCATGGTCGACCCGAAGAAGGTGGAGCTGACGTTATATAACCGAATTGAGCGCCATTATTTGGCCAAGCTTCCAGACTCAGAAGATGCCATTATCACCGACGTGAAGAAAGTGGTACGCACGCTCAACTCCTTGTGCATCGAGATGGACCAACGCTACGACCTACTCAAAGCTGCTGAATGCCGCAACATCATCGAATACAACGAGAAGTTCAAATCACGCAGACTGCTGCCCACAGAGGGGCACCGTTTCCTTCCTTACATCGTGCTTGTCGTCGACGAGTTCGCCGACCTCATCATGACCGCCGGTCGCGAGGTGGAAGCACCTATTGCACGTATCGCTCAACTGGCCCGTGCCGTCGGCATCCACTTGATTATCGCAACACAACGTCCTTCCGTCAACATCATCACGGGTTCCATCAAGGCCAACTTCCCCGCCCGTATCGCTTTCCGCGTCATCTCGCAAGTCGACTCCAAGACCATCCTCGACCAAAGCGGCGCCAACCAACTCATTGGTCGCGGCGACATGTTGCTCTCCACGGGCAACGACCTTGTGCGTCTGCAATGCGCTTTCATCGACACACCCGAAGTGGAAACCGTCACCGAGTTCATTGGAGCACAAAGAGGCTATGCTGAACCATTCCTGCTACCAGAAGTTCCTGATGAAGAAGGTGAAGGCATCGACATAGAAGAAGACGGTGAGCGCGACAGTCTCTTTGAAGAAGCAGCTCGTATCGTGGTACAGACCCAACAAGGCTCCACCTCGATGATTCAACGCAAACTGAAACTCGGCTACAACCGTGCGGGCCGCATCATCGACCAATTGGAAGCTGCCGGCATCGTCGGACCGTTCTCTGGTAGTAAATCGCGTGAAGTGAAAGTAGGCACGGAAGCTGCTTTGGAACAGATTTTGCAGGATCTTTACAACAAAGATAACGGAATTTGAAAATGAAAACGAAAAACACCATCATTTGCCTGCTTTTTTTATTTGTAACACAGGTAATTAACGCGCAAAACAATGCAGATGCGCTCATTAGTGGTTTGGTCGACCAAATCAAGAGTCACAAAAACGTGGAGATGACTTTCAACTATCAAATCAGCTCCCAAGGAGAAAAAGTGGGCAACAGTGAAAAAGGTCACGCATGGCTTCAAGGCGAAGCTTACAAAACAGAAATGACTGATCAACAGACCATTTCCGATGGCAAGACCATTTGGACCTACTTCATTGACGCTGAGGAGGTCATGGTCAGCAATGCCAGCGAAGGCACCGATAACACGCCTTTGAAAATCCTCACCTCTTTGGATGAAAACTATGTGGCCACCCTTACCGGCATCAATGCGCAAGGCATAGCCACTGTTGAATTAGCCAATCCCGCGGGACAATACAAACGAGTAACCCTGAAAATCAACACAAAAAAAGCTGAGCTTAAGAGTGCCGACATCTATTTCGAAGATGGCAACAAGTTTGTCATTGATGTGGAGGAAATGAAATTCGACCAGGAACTAGGCGACAAATTCTTCACCTTTGACACGAAAAAGCACCCTAATGTAGATGTGATTGACATGCGTTAGCGCAATAAAAAACGATTGTTTACGTATTAAAAAACGGCTGCCGCAGTGTGACAGGCCAACAATCAACAATTCAACAGATCAACAATTCAACAAAATATGAATCTTCTTCAAATCCAACAAGCTGCCAATGATTTAGGTGCAGCCGCAACAGAAACCGTTGCCCAACCTACAGAAGTCAAACTTTCCCTCCTTGACCTTGCCTCCAAAGGCGGATGGATTATGATATTACTAGCCGTTTTATCCATCATTGCGGTTTATATTTTCATCGAACGCTACATCGCCGTTTCACGCGCCACGAAATACGACAACGGTTTCATGGAACGCATCCGCGAATACATGAAAGACGGCAAGTTGGATTCGGCAAAGGCTTTGTGCCGCGGCAACTCCACCCCTATCTCACGCATGATCGAAAAAGGTATCTCCCGCATCGGACGGCCTTTGGGCGACATCAACTCGGCCATTGAAAACGTGGGTAACCTTGAAGTGGCGCAACTGGAACGCGGTGTCAACATCCTTGCCATGATTGCCAGTGCCGCCCCGATGATTGGTTTCTTAGGTACTGTGATTGGCATGATTCGTGCTTTCTACGACATGTCGATGGCTGGAAACAACATCGATATCGAATTGCTTTCATCGGGCATCTACGAAGCTATGGTAACCACCGTTGGTGGTTTGATTGTAGGCATCATCGCTTATTTCTTCCATGCTATCTTATCGACAAAAATCCAGAAAGTCGTCAACCTGCTCGAAGGCAAGGCTACCGAATTCATGGACGTTTTGAACGAACCTGCCTAGAATTAGTGCATTATGGCTATCAGATCAAGAAATAAGGTCGAACCTACATTTAACTCCTCGTCCATGTCGGACTTGGTGTTTCTGCTGCTGATTTTCTTCATGCTGACTTCGACCTTGGTCGCGCCCAATGCCATCAAGCTCATGCTGCCTTCAAGCAACAGCAAGACCATGGCCAAGCAGACCGTCACGGTTTACATCAACGACCAATACCAATATTTCGTTGACGACAATCCCGCCGATGAAACCCAACTCACCGACCTTATCAACAGCAAGATCGGCAACGACAGTCAAGCCACAGTGGTGCTCCGTTCCGACAAGACTGTACCCGTGCAATATGTTGTGAATGTGATTGATGCCGTCAACGAAATCAACAACGCCACTGGCAACAACCACAAAGTCATTCTCGCCACATCGCCAAAGAAATAGGAGGTGATATGAACAATAACGAAAAGAAAGACAAGAGCGTAGCTATAGCAGGGACGATCGTCGTCCATGCTTTGATTGTGCTCGTCTTGTTCTTGATGGCATTCAGGACACCTTTGCCACTTCCAGGAGAAGAAGGTGTTGAGGTCGACTTGGGCATGATGGATCAAGGCATGGGCAATATCCAACCCGAGAAGCCTGCCATTCCCATGGCTGCTCAACCTCAGCAACAACAAAACAAGAGCAAGGAAGATATCGTCACCCAAAATGACGATGAGGCACCTGCCATCGAAAAGCCCAAAAACACCAAGCCAAAGCAGGAAAAACCTACCGAAGAACCTAAACCTACCGTCAACCAAAGGGCTTTGTTCAAAGGCAACAACAATCCCCAAGCAGGCGGTTCGGAAGGCGTCACTGGGCAACCTGGCGACCAAGGTAATCCAAATGGACTAGCTGGCATCAAGAAATATGATGGAAATGGTGGCAAAGGCAACGGAACCGGTTACGACCTTGGAGGCCGTGGTGCCAAATCGTTGCACCGCCCCAATGATGACTTCAGTGAGGAAGGCATCGTGGTAGTAGATATCTGGGTGGATCGTCATGGCAAAGTGACGCGAGCTGAAGTCGCCACCAAAGGCACAACCGTAATCAACAGCGACATGCGTCAAAAGGCCAAACAGGCTGCTTTGCGCTCGTCTTTTGCTTCCGACCCCAATGCTCCCGAAGAGCAACACGGCACCATCACTTATACTTTTGTCATCAATCAATAAGAGAAATATGGAATTATGAATGTGAAATGCTGAATGACGCGAAGCGACGCTAGTCTTAGCCTCATTCAGCATTCATCATTCAGCATTCATCATTCAGCATTCATCATTATTAAATAATCGCCTATGAATTACTCCGAGACTCTCGACTGGATGTTCAACAAGCTCCCGATGTACCAACGCATCGGAGCCGCCGCCTACAAAGCGGACTTAAATAACACCATACAACTCCTCAATCTATTAGACAACCCACAAAACAACTTCAAGTCGGTGCATGTGGCTGGCACCAACGGCAAGGGCTCCACTTCCCACATGTTGGCTTCTGTGTTTCAAGAAGCAGGTTATAAGACAGGGCTTTACACCTCGCCTCACCTCCGTGACTTTCGCGAACGCATCCGCATCAACGGGGAGATGATCCCTGAAGAGAATGTGGTGCAGTTCATCGACAACTACAAGGAAAAGTTTGAAGCCATGGAGCTCTCCTTCTTCGAGATGACCGTAAGCATGGCATTCGATTATTTCTCAAAAGAAAAAATTGACATTGCTATCGTCGAGGTGGGCATGGGTGGCAGATTAGACTCTACCAATCTCATCACGCCTGAACTAAGCATCATCACCAACATCGATTTCGACCACATGAAGTTTTTGGGTGACACAAGAGCCAAAATCGCCTACGAAAAGGCGGGCATCATCAAGCCCAACATTCCTGTTGTCATAGGAGAGACGCATCCCGAAACCCAGCAGGTTTTCATCGACAAGGCCAAAGAATGCAATAGTCCTATCTTCTTCGCCGATCAAATCTTTGATTGCGACAAAATCCATATCGAGTCGGACACCGAACAACAATACGATGTTTGGAAAAACAGCGAGCTTTACATGGAAGCTCTTGAGATTCCGCTGATGGGTAACTACCAACAAAAAAACCTGACCACGGTGATGTGTGCCCTCGATCTGCTGCGTGATAAGTTCAATCTCACCGAAGACAACATCCGCGACGGCATCGCCAAGGTTATTCGCAACACCCATCTGATGGGTCGCTGGCAAATCTTATGCAAAGATCCACTCACCATCGCCGATACGGGACACAACGTGGCAGGTATCACCGAAGTCGTACGTCAATTGGCTGAAATGAGCTACGGAAAACTGCATTTTGTCCTTGGCATGGTCAACGACAAAGACATCGAAAGTGTATTGCAATTGCTTCCTCGCGGAGCCGAATACTATTTCTGCAAGGCTGATATTCCCAGAGGATTGGATGCCAATGTCTTAGCACAGAAAGCCTTTGACATGGGCTTGCGTGGACAAGTGTTTGAGTCCGTCAACCATGCCTATCGTTCTGCTGTCAACAACGCCCATTTCGGTGATGTGGTCTTCATCGGCGGCAGCAATTTCACCGTTGCCGAGGTGGTGTAAGCTTGTTTCTACTATTTACGGGCAAAGATTCTTAGCATCTTTCCAATATGAAATCATCTCTTCTAGGTTGAGGTGTTGTACACCTTTGCCTTGTTCGCGTGCGCGCTGCTCGACATGACCAAAGCGTTCACGGAATTTCTTATTGGTTTTCTCCAAAGCATCGTCGGGGTTCACACCGATATAGTTGCCATAGGCAGCCAAAGCAAACAGCAAGTCGCCATATTCCGACTCAATCTTGGCCGTATTGTCTGGTTTTTGCAATTCTTCAAAGAGCTCGTCTTTCTCCTCTTCCACCTTTTGCCAAGCCTGACTTGTCTCGGGCCAACGAAATCCCACGCCAGCGGTTTTCTGAGCCATACGGTAGGCTTTCAATAGTGAGGGCAAGCCGTCGGGGACTCCACCCAACACACTACGATTGTGTTCCCGTTCCAACTTGATTTTCTCCCAATTCTGCTCCACCTGTTCTGCATTTTCAACTTTCTCGTTACCAAAGATATGCGGATGACGCACAATCATCTTCTCACAAATTCCATTGAGCACATCGGCAATGTCGAAGGCACCCTGTTCCTGCCCTATCTTAGCATAGAAGACAAGGTGCAACATGAGGTCACCGAGTTCCTTCTTTACCTCATTGAGGTCATCGTTAAGGATGGCTTGACTAAGTTCATAGGTTTCCTCGATGGTAAGATGGCGCAAGCTGTGGATCGTCTGGGTACTATCCCACGGGCAACCCGCACGCACTGCGTCCATAATATCCAGCAAACGCTTGAATGCAACTAATCTTTCGTCCATGACTACACTTGATTTTGAGCGCAAAAGTAAGGAATTTTGTATTTTTGCAGACTCAATGGAAAAACAAAAGTTCCATATCTTATTCTTCCTCCTGTCCTTATTGGCATTTGTAAAGACAGCAGAAGCACAACTGAGTCACCGCAACTATGAAATCGAGGCTCGGGTACACTATGGCTACATGTATTTCCAAAACGATGAATACCACTCTGCCTTAGGACGTTATAGCCGCCACACACCAAGTTACGAATTCTCGCTGCACCGCAACACTTACGGGCAGCACCGCTGGGAAGTGTTGCACAACTACCCTTCCATCGGACTTACCTTCTACTATTCAGGCTTCGGCAACGACAGCATCTCTGCCGAGCTGGGAAAAGTGTTTGCCCTTTATCCCTTCATCAATTTTCCCATCACTCCTGGCGAATCGAGTAGGTTGACCTTTAAATTGGGCGTGGGCGTGTCCTATCTCACCAACAAATTTGACCCCAAGGAGAATTACCACAACTATGCCATAGGCTCGCATGTGAACGCAGCCATTAACCTGTCGTTTGAGTACCGTCAGCGTATCGTTGACCGCTTGCATTGGGTAACCTCAGCTGGCTTGACCCACTTTTCCAACGGGGCCACACGCTCCCCAAACATGGGCATCAACATCCTCAGTGCAGCCACAGGCCTATCGTGGTATCTGGCATCGCCCAAAAAGCACATCGACAAGAAATTGCGCCCTAAAAACTACCTCTTTGAATTTGACGGCAAGCGGCATTTCGTCACAGATTATCAATATACAATGGGCATCAAAGACATGAGCCAGCAATATGGCACACACGAGTATTTCCTTGTCCATGATTTGGCCGCCAACTTTATGTTCCAAATCACTGAACGCGACCGATTGGGACTTGGAATCGAATTGGTTTACGACAACTCTGACAAAATCACCAAGCCCGATTGGGATATCTACCTGAAACCAGGCTTCCTGTTAGCTTACGAAATGATGCTCGACCGCGTCAGCTTCATGTTCAATCTTGGCATTCGCAACAACGTTCCCTTAAACTCACCGACATACGGGTTGCTGTTCTATCAAAAAGTCGCTGCCCGATACTATTTCAACGAGAACCTGTTTGCCACGCTTGCCTTTACCACCTATGACATCAAGGCCGACTTCATTAGCTTCGGCATTGGCTACCATATCCAACACAAGTACTATTTACCTCGCTATGAAAAGAAACGCCATCGTAGCCCTGTTTTTCCTCGTTAGCCTGATAGTTGCGTCATGCAGTAAGGTGGAGACATTGTTCACCAATGGCGAACCCGTTACCGAGCAGCGCAGTCTTGGCCAACGTTTTAATGTCATCAAAATGTACAACAACGTGAATGTCAAGTTGGTGCACGATGATCATCCGCGTTTGGAACTGACTTGTCCCGAAAACCTCATCGATAAAGTAACAACCGAAATCGATGACGATACCTTGGTCATCAAAAACGAGAATGACTACAACTGGCTTAGAAGTTTCGACTACAGCATCGACCTGACCGTGTATTACGATAGTCTGCGCCAAATCGACTTCGCCTCAGTCGGAAACCTCATTTGCACCGACTCTATCAGAGGCATCAGAGAGTCTACTATTGACACCATCGAGGCTATCATTGATACCGTTTGGACGCAAGCTTTCAATCTCAACATTAAAGAAGGTTGTGGCGACATTGATTTGACTTTCAGCTGCGACGTGATAAAATGCGACTTCAGCAATGGCACATCTTTGGTAACTCTGAGAGGCATTGCCCAATATACAGAAATCATGATGAGGAGTTATGGTGCAGTACATGCCGAAAACCTCAATTCCAACTTCGTCAGAATGCAATCGCATTCCACCAACGATGCCTACGTTTGGGCAAGATCCAAGCTTACCGTATGGCTCCATAGTATTGGAAACGTGTATTATAAAGGGAACCCATGGGTCATACAAGAATGCACCAACGACGGTCGAGTTTATAAATTAGAATAATTTTGTGAATCCGCATTTGAATATCAGATTTTGGTATGAAATTTGCATGTTTTAAACGAAAGATTTAACTATTTTCACGAACAAATAAATACTCAATAAAATGAAAGCGTTAAGACTTATCCCTATCATTGCCTTGATGGTTTTCGCCAGCTGCTCAGCAAACCGTCAGATGGCTCAAGACGATGTCTACTATTCGCCTTATGGCAATACGGGCAATCGAATGGCTTCAGGTAACGGATCTTATGTGAGTCCAAGCATCAGCAGCAACTCGGAATACGATTATCAAGCCTACTATTCCGACAGCAAGAATTACGTCAATAATGCCGAACCTGTTTATCAAACCACGGAAACAGTGACCGACACCAACGGCGTAGTTTACACTACCACTGAGACTTATTATGATGCCGACTTTGCCACGCGCATCAAGCGTTTTGGCACGCAAGCATCCTCTTCCTTAGACTATTATGACGATTATTATACTGGTGGCAGTGGCAACACCTACATCTATGTGGACAGCTACGATCCTTTCTATTGGGATTATTATCCTAGCGTTTACGTCGGCTGGGGCTATCGTCCTTACTGGAGAACCTATTGGGGCTGGGATCCATATTGGAGCTACTCTTGGTATCCTTACTCCTACTGGGGTTATTCTTGGTATCCCTATTCCTACTATTGGAGCAATCCTTATTGGGCCTATGATTGGGGTTATCACGACCACTATTGGCATCACCCGCACCACCACTGGGATGGTCATGGTGGAAACCATGGCGGACACGGCGGAAGCGGTTTAAGCAACTATGTGGCTAGTGTACGTCACGGCAACAGCACGGCAGGCTCTATGAGTCACAGTGTGCAAAATGATCCCAGGACAATAAATGGTGGTAGCATGTCGGGCAGTGCCAGCAGTGCCAATGCAAGAGTAGGTAGCGGCGTATCTATGAGCCGTCCTACAGCCAACAGTAACACAACAGGACGTGTCGGTGCCAGTGCTTCAAGCCGGACTAATACAAGCAGACCCACGGTGAGCAGCCGTCCCGCTAGCAGTAACAGACCTACTGCAGGCACCAGCGGTCGCACGGGCAATGCATCGGCCAGCCGTCCTTCTGGCTCAAGCAGCGCCCGCACAGGCAGCCAAAGCAGCGAACGTCAGAGCTACACCTCGCCCAGCAGTAGCCGTCCCTCACGCTCAAGCTCTGAATATGTGCGCCCGCAAAACTCATCCTCTTCACATTCCTCTTCAACGAGCATCAACAGAGGTAGCAGAAGCAACAGCTCAAGCGGTTCCTACAACAGAAGCAACTCATCAAGCAGCAGCTATAACAGAAGCAGTTCGCCTTCGAGAAGTTCCTCTTCAAGTTCGGGACGTAGTTCAAGCAGCAGCTACAGTGGCGGAAGCCGCAGCTCAAGCTCAAGCTCAGGTGTCAGCCGCGGCAGCTCAGGAGGCGGTGGCAGTCACAGTTCCTCTGGCGGTGGCCGTAGCTCAGGTGGTGGAAGAAGATAATTTGAGAGCCACATCAATTGATTGAGAATAAAAGACTACCTTTGCGGTTTAAATTGCAAGGTAGTCTTTTTTTATTCTGTCGACCATGAAGAGAATTTTTACGACCGTCATTACTCTCCTTTGTTTTCTGTCAGCCTTTGCCCAAGGTGCAGATGACGCTTGCCTGTTTTCGCAAACTTATTATCAAGGCACGGCCAAGGCTTTGGGCATGGGCAATGCCATGGGCGCTGTAGGAGGCGACATGACCGCCATCAACATCAACCCCGCTGGAATGGGCATTTATCGCAGCAACGAATTCACCACTTCACTCAACCTGCTCGATAATTACCATTCATCACACTATTATGGGACCCAAACAAGTGGGAACAAGACTCGCCTCTCGATTCCTAACATCGGATGGATCAGCACAAAACAAAGGAGCAACTACCGCCCTCTCCGTTCCACCCAATTCGGCATAGGACTAACCCGTATCAACGACTACAACATCCGCACCTACGCCCAAGGGCTAAACCCTACCAGCTCGAGAACGAACAACCCCACTTTTCTATCGCAAATAGAAGGCATCCATTATGAGGACTTGCCGTCCGACATCTGGCCTTATTGGAACACATATCTCATCGACCATCAGTATAGCGACCACTGGTATTACACCAGCAACGTCCCAGAAAACAATGTTTGGCAATCGCTTGAGTGCGACTTCAAAGGCCGTTCCGAGGAATGGAGCTTTTCGGGAAGCGCCAATTTTTCCGAAAAGTTGTTTGTCGGCATCAGCCTCAATCTGACCCACATCAAACGGACAGGCAACATGGTTACAGGGGAAAACAAGAAACAAGGTGACAACGTCGACTTCGAGTCATGGAGTTTCTCAGAAGAACTCTGCAGCAACGCTATGGGTTGCAATGCAAAAATTGGAGTTATTTATCACCTTAACAGACTTATCCGACTAGGTTGTGCTTTCCATACCCCTTCACTCTACTCTTTCGACGAATCGAGGCAAACCATGACGAAATCCCAATTTGAAACCTCAGGGCTGCACACTTATACCAGCCAAGAATACAACTACGAATACACCTTCATCAAACCGCTGAAATGGGTGGGTAGCATGGCTTTCGTTATCGGACAGCAAGGTATTATCAGCCTCGATGCGGAATACACCAATTTCGGTGCTGCGTATTTCAAAGACACAAAAGATGAAAACGATCCTGACTATTATGATTACACGCCAAAAAATGATAAAATAAGGGAAACCTACGGAAAGACATTCAATTTCCGTTTGGGCACTGAATGGTCGTTGGGTACTTCCTATCTAAGAGCAGGAGCTGCCTACTACGGCAGTCCCTTCGGCTTGGGTGAATCAGGCGGTAGCGTCAAAAAAGCTTCATGTGGCATTAGCGTTCCCGTTTCAGAAAGCACCACCTTTGATTTTGCATACGAGTTCAGCCATGGAAAGACCTATACTTTCCTATATGATGCCGGTGACCTTGGTATTGAACCCATCACTCAAACGCAATTCAAGCATATTCTGACCACAACCCTCAAAGTGAGGTTTTAAACAGGAAAGGCTGCCCGAAGACAGCCTTTCCTGATCCACTTTTGTCACAATCAATCTTTGTATTGCGCAATAATGCCTTTGTCGACAAGAATTCGACCGCAATATTCGCAAACGATAATCTTCTTATGCGTACAGATGTCCAACTGATGTTGAGGGGGAATGCGATTGAAGCAACCTCCACAAGCCTCATCAAAGATGCCAACCACGGCGAGACCATTGCGGGCGTTCTTGCGGATGCGCTTGTAGGCCACCAAAAGACGATCCTCAACCAGCTTTTCGCACTCGGCTGAACGTTGCAGCAACAGTTCTTCTTCTTTTTCAGTGCCTTCCACCAACGAATGCAGCTCGTCTTTCTTCTCTTTCAACGTGGCATTCAGCTCGGTAAGACGCATTTGGGCATCTGCCACCTTAGCAGCCACCTCATTGTCCTTAGCCGTAATTTCTTTGATGCGCTTTTCTGAAAGTTGAATATCAAGGGTCTGATATTCGATTTCCTTCGTCAAAGAATCGTATTCACGGTTGTTGCGGACGTTGTTCTGCTGTTCCTCGTATTTCTTGATGAGGGCTTCTGTTTCCTTAATCTTGATTTTATAATCTGAGATGTCCTTTTGATGTTTCTTGCTCTCTTCCTTGAAGTTGGCGATACGGGTCTCCAAACCAGCAATTTCGTCCTCCATATCTTGGATTTCCAAAGGCAGATTGCCACGATAGGCTCTGATTTCGTCAATCTTAGAATCGACTTTCTGCAAAGTATAAAGGGCTACCAGTTTCCGCTCAACACTCACTTCTATAGAATCTTCCGCCGGCTTGGGTTCTTCCTCTTTTACAGGTTGTACCTCTTCTTGAGGAGCAGCAGGAACTTCTTCTTCATCGGATTGTGCTTTAGCTTTAGTGGTTTTCTTTACCGTCTTCTTTGCTTCCTTAACCTCTTCTACTTCAGCAACTTCAGTTACCTCAGCAACTTCTTTATTTTCTTTCTTAGCCATATTGTGATTACTTATTTTTTTACAAAATAATGGACCGAATTTGTCTGCGTTTCGGCAATTTCGGCTGCAAAGGTAGGAAATTTTTTCCGAATCAACTCACATATTAATTCTTTCGTGAATTGCTCGGTCTCAAAATGACCGCCGTCAACCAGCAAAATATGTCCTTCCGGGACAAAAAAATCATGGTATTTGATGTCGGCGGTGAGATAGGCATCTGCTTTTTGATGTAAAGCATCCTGCATAAACGGAACTCCTGAGCCACCACAAAGTGCCACTTTTTGGATTTTACGGCTAGTCAAGGCGGAATGACGCAGGCAAGGTGAGCCTATGGTTTTGGCAACGAGTTCAAGAAAATCGGCCTCTTCCATGGGATTTTCAAATTCACCAATCATTCCTGCACCACATTGCTCAGGATCAGCAGCTGATGGTTGAAGAAGATGCAGATTTTTCAAGCCAAGCCGTTCCGCCAAAACACGACTCACGCCCAAATAGCTGTTGTCCAAATTTGTATGCATCGAAATCATAGCGATGTCATGCTTGATGGCCTTCACCACGGCGCGCTCGATATAGGTTTCGGGCGTCAGATGCTTCAATCCACGAAAAATCAAAGGATGGTGGCTGATGATAAAGTCACAGTTTTTGGCCACAGCCTCATCAACAATTTCTTCGGTAATGTCCAAGCAAATCAAGGCCTTACGGGCATCGGCATTGAGATCACCGACTTGTAGGCCAGCATTGTCGTAACTCTCCTGCCATTGCAACGGTGCGACCTCTGTAATACAATTCAAAATGTCTTTTACGGTCATATTTTCAAAATTGAGGCTCAAAATTAGCAAATTTTGCCTAATTTTGACCCCATAATGAGAATTTTACTTTTGCCCATAGCACTAATTTATCATATTGTTCTGACTATCAGACACAAACTATACGATTGGCACATCTTGAAATCCACACGGTTCGAGAAGCCTGTAATTTGCGTGGGCAACCTCAACCTTGGCGGGACAGGCAAAACACCACATACGGAATACCTTATTGAATTATTGAAAAATGACTATCATTTGGCCACCCTCAGCAGTGGCTATGGACGACGGTCAAAAGGTTTCAGATTGGCCGATGCGTCATGCACCTATGAGGATTTGGGCGACGAACCGCTTCAATATTTCACGAAATACCCTGATATTCAAGTTGTCGTTGACAAGAATCGTGCAGAAGGTATAGTGCACCTGCTTTGGGAGCAGGGGGTCGAAATCGTTCTTTTGGACGACGCCTTCCAACATCGCAGAATAGATGCAGGCTTAAACATCTTATTGACAGATTACCAACATCTTTACTGCGATGACTTTCTCTTCCCTGCCGGCAATTTGCGCGATGTGAAGTCTGCTGCCAAACGAGCCGACATCATTGTTGTCAGCAAGGCACCCAAATCCATGAATGAAGAAGAAAAACAGCAGGTTGCCAATAAGTTGAAGCCTACAGAGAAACAAAAGGTTTTCTTTTCCTATTTGGAATACAACCAACTGAAACCTTTGACTGCCAGCGCAAGACAATTTGATGCCGATTCCGCAGCATCTGTCCTTCTATTCTGTGGCATCGCAAACCCCAACCCGTTGATTGACAGTCTAAATAAACAATACAAGCATCTTGAGGTAATGACTTTTGCAGACCATCATCCCTATTCGGAAAACGATGTAAATGCTATCCTCAAGCTCTTTGAAAACATGAGCAGAGAAAAGAAAATCATCGTCACCACCGAAAAAGATGCCGCGCGATTGACAAATTCTCCCTATCTTTGTCAGTTTAAAACCACACCGTTGTACGCATTGCCTGTCAGTGTGCGTTTCCATGAAGAAGAAAAGTTTAACAAAGAAATATTGAATTATGTACGAAAGAATTCTCACGACTGTTGGTTATATCAAACTAAAAACCAATGATTTTCAGCCTGAAGTCGGGGTGGTGTTGGGCTCTGGCTTAGGTGGCTTGGCCAGCGGCATCGACGTCGAATATGCCATTCCCTATTCGGACATTCCGAACTTCCCCGTTTCCACGGTGAAAGGACACCAGGGACAGTTGCTTTTTGGCACCATCGCAGGTCGAAAAGTCATCGCCATGCAAGGCCGTTTCCACTATTACGAGGGCTATCCGATGAGCGAAGTCGCCTTCCCCATCCGCATGATGATGCAACTGGGCATCCAGTTCCTCATCCTCAGCAACGCCGCTGGTGGACTCAACCCGACCTTCCACGTGGGTGATATCATGATCATCAACGACCATATCCATGCCATGCCCAATCCCTTGATTGGTCCGCACGACGAGCGTTTTGGCGAGCGCTTCCCCGACATGAGTGAGCCTTACGACAAACGCCTCATCAAGTTGGCCGACGAGATTGCTTTGGAAAAAGGCATTTGGGTGCAGCACGGCGTATATTGTTCCACTTCGGGCCCGACCTACGAGACGCCTGCCGAATGCCGTTACTTCCGTATCATCGGTGCCGACACCATCGGCATGTCGACGACGCCTGAGGTCATCGTGGCAAGACAAGGCAAGTTGCCCGTCTTCGGTTTGTCCATCGTTTCCGACATGGCCAATATCTATGGTTTGGACCATCCTATCACCATTACGCATGAGGAAGTCATCAAGGCCGTAAACGCTGTCGAGCCCAAACTCATCACCCTCATCACGGAACTCATCCGCCGCTCGAAAGAAATCCAGTTCTGATGGCCGTTTATTTCGTCACCGACTTCCATTTAGGCATCCCCTCGCTTGAGGACAGCCAAATGCGCGAGCGCAAGTTACTGCGCTTCCTTGATGGCATTCGTCCAAATTGTGAAGAACTTTACCTAATGGGTGACTTGTTTGACTTTTGGTTCGAATACAAGACGGTGATTCCCAAGGGCTTTGTAAGGCTCCAAGGTAAATTGGCTGAGTTCACTGACGCAGGCATCCCGGTGCATATGTTCATCGGCAACCATGACCTTTGGAGTTTTGGCTATTTGCATGATGAACTAGGACTTGAGATGCATCGCGAGCCGGTCGTCAAGAACATCAAGGGCAAGAAGTTCTTTTTGGTTCATGGTGACGGCAGAGGTCCTGGCGATAAGGGCTATAAGTTCCTGAAGAAAGTGTTCGAATGCAAGTTCAACCAATGGCTGTTCCGCTGGTTGCATCCTGATTTGGGCATCGGTTTGGCTTTGAAATGGTCGCATAATCATCGCTTGAAAAAGCTTAAGAACGAAGTGGAGCGTGGCTATTACAACGACATCCCAAAAACGCGCCTATATCAGTACGCCCAAGAACAAGCAAAGCTCGACCCAACGATTGATTTCTTCGTCTTCGGCCACCAACACAAGCCCATGCAGTATAAAACTGGCAACCATGCCTTGACGACCGTCGTAGGAAATTGGATTTATGATTTCACATACGCGGTTTTTGATGGAGAGTCAGTGGAGTTGAGGCGATTTGGAGAAGAAAAGCTTTCAGAATCAAAACTTTGAAACGAATTCATTGCAAAAAACACTCATTCACCTATTACCGCTCATTCAAAAACGTTATTTTTGCAAAAAATCTACGCGGCATGTCAGTCAAACGGCTCCATATCATTCTTCTATTGTTCGTGGCTGTCGCCATGTCTTCGTGCAATATCAACCGTTTTGTCCCTGAGGGGAAATATTTGGTGAAGAAAAACAGCATCGCCATCGAGGGAAAAAAGACCAAAATCAGCAAGTCGGGGCTGTCGTCCTATATCACCCTCAAACCCTATAAAGATGCATTCCAAACCAATTTTCCCACATGGATTTACTACAAGGCGGAACAAAGACCTAAGAGCAAGATGTGGGCTTGGATGAATGAAACTTTCGGTAAGGCACCCGTATATTACGATGTGAAAGAAGCCAACAATTCGTCCACCCAAATGATGCGTTATCTCGACAACGTAGGTTACTTCCATTCCAAAGTGAACCACACGGTGAAAACGAGTCGAAAAAAAGCTACTGTCACCTATCATGTCTACCCCGCCAAGCCTTATCATATCAAACAGTTCGACTATGTCATCAATGACACACTCATAGAGAGATACATCATGCGTGACAGCACCAAATTTGAGCCCAAAAAAGGCGACATCTACAACGCCTATTCCCTTGACGACCAGCGCGAAATCATCACTGAAAGAATGAAAAACTCGGGGTACTTCTTCTTCAATCGGGACGACATCTTTTTTGAAGTGGACAGCAACTTCATGAACCATAGCATGGACATCACCATGCGATTGAAAGACAACAAATTGTCATATAAGAAGTACTATATTCGCAATATCAGTGTTTATCCTAACTTCAGTGTCTTAAGAATGGGTGAAAAACCTACCGATTCTATCAAGCTTGATGTAGAAGTGGGCCCAAGAAAACGAAAAAACACTTGGGATTTCTACTACTTTGGCAAACCCGATGTGGACCCTCAAACCTTCAAACAATCCATCCATATCATAGAAGGATTTCCCTATAACCTAAGGAGCATCACCAGCACCTATCAATCTTTGGGCAATTTCAGATTGTTTCGAAATATCAACATTGAGTTTGATACCGTTTCGGGGCCAAAAGACACTCTCAATCTGCTTGACTGTCGCATCACCATGCAGCAAAATGATCGGCATTCGTTTACTGTGCAAGCTGAAGGCACCAATTCGGAAGGTGATTTGGGCATCAAAGGTAGCCTTTCCTATTCCAACAAAAACATTTTCCACGGGGCTGAGACTTTTCAACTCAGCCTAAAAGGCGGGCTGGAAGTCCAGAAACTGGCAGGTGGCGAAAACCCTGAATCTGGCAATAGTGTTTTCAACACATGGGAATTTGGACTGACAGCTAGTGTGCTCTTCCCAAGGTTTTTAGGTCCCTTCTCCTCGCTCACCTTCGCAAGAGACTATCAGCCCACCACCACGGTTTCATTGGGTTTCAACTCGCAGACCAGATTCTATTATTCCCGATATGTTACCACCGCTTCCTACAGCTATGACTGGAAAAAGAACTATCGGTTAGGGCAAACGCTCACTCCCTTTTATCTCAACAGCGTGAAAATCGACAACATTAATCCAATTTTCCAAGAATACCTTGATGCTGAGACCAGTCAAAGGAAGAAAGCCCAATACACGAGTCATTTGCTGTTTGGCACACGCTATTCGCTGACTTACAACACGCAAAGAATCAACAAAACTGGCAGCTTCTTTTACGTTAGAGCCGATTTTGAGACGAGTGGAAACCTGCTTTCCTTGTTCAACAAGACCAAACTCATTACTGAGAATGAAGATGGTTCCCACGAAATCTTCGGCATTCGTTATGCCCAATACGTCAGAAGCAGTTTCGACTTTAGGCAGCACCTCGACCTTGGCAAAGACAACTGGTTTGTGTTTCGACAATTCGTGGGTATTGGCTTGCCCTATGGTAATTCACAAGACATGCCTTTCGAACGCAGTTTCTACGGTGGTGGTGCCAATGGCCTGCGTGGTTGGCTATATCGTACGGTGGGACCAGGTGGTTATATTCCCGTTTCCGACGATATCGAAAAGACTGGTGACTTGCAGCTGGAGTTCAATGCCGAATATCGTTTTCCATTATACAACATCGTCAACGGTGCTATCTTTGTTGATGCCGGTAATGTTTGGACCTATCATCCCAACGAATCCATGCCCAACAGCGAGTTTAGATTCGATACCTTCTACAAACAATTCGCAGTTGACGCGGGCATCGGTTTCAGACTGGATGTTTCTTTCCTCATACTCCGCTTCGACATCGCTTACGCCATGCGCAATCCCTACATGAACAATGAGACAGGTAGCCATTGGCGTTTCGGCCAAGGCAACAACTTCAGATTGCAAGCCGGAATTGGCTATCCTTTTTAATCCATGTTAAGCCGCAGCGAGCTATATGGAAAACTGGTGCAATCCTTCGGTTTCGAGCCCACCGACGGACAGGCTATCGTAATGTATCATTTGTCCGCCTTCCTACTTTCACAAAAAGAAAACCCGACCTATATCTTAAGAGGCTACGCAGGAACTGGCAAGACCACATTGGTCAAAACTTTGGTGAGGACTTTGCCTTCACTCGGAATGAAGTACGTATTGATGGCACCTACTGGAAGAGCGGCCAAGGTACTCAGCATCTATACGGGAAAAGATGCGTCCACCATCCATCGCAGAATCTATCAGGCCAAGACCTTCCCGGATGGGAGCATTCATATTACGCGAGCCGAAAACAAATACAAAAATGCGCTTTTCATCGTAGATGAGGCTTCCATGATTGGAGAAATGAAAGACTTTGGCGAATCAAGTCTGCTTGACGACCTCTTAGGCTATGTCTTCAGCGGCGAAAATTGTAGACTGCTGCTCATTGGCGACACGGCACAACTGCCACCCGTTGGAAGCGTAAAGAGTCCCGCCTTGGACTGCGAATACTTGAAATCCGAGTTTCCGATTACAGCAGCTACCTTTGAGTTGACTGAAGTCAAGCGTCAAGCCTTGGAATCGGGCATCTTGTACAATGCGACAGATATTCGTCAATTGCTCGGTCAAAATCTCTACGAATACGAGTTGCCACTTTTTCATCTGCAAGGTTTCAATGACATCCAAAAGATTGAGCCAGAGACCTTTGAAGAGATACTACACAATGTATTCTCCAACACTTCAGACAATGAAGCCGTTATCATCTGCAAATCGAATAAACGCGCCAACATGTTCAATCAAGCCATTCGCGGCCGCATTCTCAATATCGAAGGAGAAATAGCCACGGGGGACAAGCTGATGGTGGTAAAAAACAATTATTATTGGACAGAAGGCAATGACACGATGAGTTTCATCGCCAATGGCGACATGGCTGAGATTAGAAAAATCAAGCATTTCGATGAAATGTATGGATTCAGTTTTGCCGATGTGGAACTCAGCTTCACCGACTATCCCGGCGCTCCGAATGTAGAAGCCAAAATCCTACTTGACACCTTGAATAGCAATAGTCCTTCGCTGACGGAAGAGGAAAACAAAAAAATGTATTCAGCCATTGAAGAAGACTATATGGACATACCGAACCGAAGGGAACGTTACAAGGAGATGAAGAAGAATCCTTGGTTCAACGCCTTGCAGGTGAAGTTTGCCTACGCCCTCACTTGTCACAAGACCCAAGGCGGGCAATGGGCAAGCATATTCATTGATTCTTCGTTGAACCAGAAGGAAACGCTTGAGGTGGAAGACCTTCGTTGGCTTTACACCGCATTAACGCGTGCACAGGAACGGGTATATTTCGTGAATTTCAAGGAGGAGTTCTTCGAGGAGTAACCATATCATCTAAAAACAGAAAGCCCCGGCAGCTTGCTGCTGTCGGGGTCTCCGTTTAGGGTGGGCGGCGAACTACTTTCCCACGGTCTCCCGCAGTATCATCGTCGCGGCGGGGCTTAACTTCTCTGTTCGGAATGGGAAGAGGTGCGCCCCCGCGCCATAGCCGCCACTTGTCTCTCTCGGTCCGGCCTCCCGGCCTTCCCGGATGGGGTGAAACCGGACACAAGGGCAACCGCACACCCGGGCGGAAGCGCTCGGGCCATTAGTGCCGCTCGGCTCAACGTGTCGCCACGCTC